>CAZBCL010000008.1:0-84260 GCA_964490645.1 uncultured Spirochaetia bacterium | reverse complement strand
TCACGGTTGCGAATAATGCAGCGCCGGTGATAACAACCGTTTCTCCGACACCGGGCAGTACGGTCAGCGGAACGGCAAACATTGATGCAACGGTTACCGATGATAGTGGTGTTACCGGTGTAACGGTAACTATTGACGGTGGCAGTGCTCAGACAATGACACTCAGCAGCGGCAGCGCGACGAGCGGGACATGGCGATACAGTTGGAATACAACGAGTATCGGTAATGGTTCACATGCAATTATCATACGCGCTGTTGACGGCGGCAGTTTGAACGACACCACAAATTATACTCTTGTTGTCAATAATGGTGGTATTGTTATCAATATTACCTCACCGTCAGCAGGGTATGTAAGCGGTTCAGAATCAATTACTGCCGGTATTACATATTCAGCCGGTAGTATTACTGCTGCTGAATATCGAATCGGCAGCGGGTCATGGGCAAACTTGCCGAATACCGGCGGCAGTTCGTATTCAACTATTTGGAATACAACATCAACTTCAGATGGCGCAACAACAGTGTATGTTCGCGCACGAAATAATGCAGGTGTTTGGGCAACGAATAGTGTTGCGGTTACGGTTGATAATACTGTGCCGACAATTATTATCAGCTCACCTTCAGCGGGGATTGTCAGTAATAATATTACTATTGATGCGAGCAGCAGTTCAGACAGCGGCAGCGGATTGGTAACGCCACTCCAGTATCGTATAGACAGCGGCAGTTGGGCAAATCTCTCAAGCGGCGGTACGGCAACCTGGAATTCAACAAGTGTTGTTGACGGTTCTCATACAATATATGTTCGCGGCAGTGATAATGTCGGATTAAGTGCAACTAATTCGGTTACGGTTACCGTGCAGAATACTGCAGTGAATATAGCACCGGTTGTTCAGAGTATTATCGGACCAACCGCCGGGACCTATTCAAAAAATGTTGCAATATCAGCATTAATTACCGATGATACATCAGTGCAGTCGGCGTTCTATCGTGTTGACAGTGGCAGCTGGACTGCTCTGGGTGGTACACCGAGTGCGAGTGGGACATGGTCAGGAACAATAAACTCAACAACATATGCTGATGGTACACATACAATATATGTTCGTGGTGTTGACGGCGGTGTTCCGGCTCTTGCACATACAAATTCAGTATCCGGTGTTGTTTTTGACAACAGCGGACCGGTTATTACTGCTATTACGCCAAATCTGACTAGTGGCGGTCAAACCGGCACAATAAATATTAGTGCGAATATTAATGATGTTTTAAGCAGTGTAATTTCCGCAGAATATCGTTTTAGAGGCGGCAGTTGGACAAATAGTTGGACGAGTTTAGACGGCAGTGAACCGAATTATTCGAAGAACAGTGTAAGTATCAGTTCCTTGGGTAATGGAGGGTATCATCTTGATATTCGTGGACAAGACTCTCAAGGAATATGGGTAACAAATTTAACCACTCAGTTTATTGTTTCAAATGGCGGGAATCAGCCTCCGGTGGTTAGTATGACAGCACCGACGAATAATGCAATAATAAGCGGGAGTGTATTAGTTTCTGCAAATATAAGTGATTCGGATGGCACAGTACAATCAGCACGATATCGCATTGGCACTGGTTCATGGAGTTCAATGACTCGTACAAGCGGAACGTCCTCTGCCGGGACCTGGACTGCAACATGGAACTCAACATCAGTTGCTGACGGGAGTCATACTATTACCGTTGAAGCTACAGATAATAATTTAGGCACTGATACTGATTCAGTTACGATTAGTGTACTGAATAATCCGGTAAATAATCCGCCGGTAGTTACAATATCGCAGCCGACTGCCGGGACCCATACCGGTAGTGTGAATGTATCAGCATTTATTACCGATGATACATCAGTGCAGTCGGCGTTCTATCGCGTTGACAGCGGCGCATGGGTTGCGCTCAGCGGTACGCCGGGTGCGAGTGGGACATGGTCAGGAACAATAAACTCAACAACATACGCTGATGGAACTCATACGATATATGTACGTGGTGTTGACGGCGGTTCTCTTGCGGGAACAAATTCAGTATCCGGAATTATCTTTGATAATCACGGACCGGTTATTACTGCTATTGCGCCGAACAATGGAAGCGGCAATCAAAGCGGGACCATTAATATTACTGCAAACATTAATGATGTAATAAGCGGTATTAGTATGGCGCAATATCAAGTCGATAATCTTGGGTGGAATGCATTAAGTGGCAGTGAACCAAATTATTCAGCAAACGGTGTTAACATCAGTGCACTGAGCGACGGTAGTCATACCTTATATATTCGTGCACGGGATACGCGAAATATTTGGACAACAAATAATACCGTATTTACGGTTGGTACAGGCGGTAGTACTACTACCAATACCAATGTACCGACATTTGATATTACTGCACCAAAAACAGGCGAAGAGATTGAAAATGGATTATTAGAGATTAAAGCGTATATTACCGGAAACGGCAATGCATTAAATAATTATGGGTTTGAGTTTGCCGTTATGACGGGTACAAATCATCCGACTTCATATGATTGGGATATGATGAAATTATCCGGTGATGAAGCGAGTGCATATGCGATTATTCCATCAGATGATGGAAATGAAAGCTATACAGTCTATATTCGGGTGAATGGCGACAATGCAACAATACAATCGGTATCGGTAAAACTGAAGATTGAAAAATGCGGGATTGATCCGGTAATTACCGTCGGTCCGCAGGCACGGTTTGTCATTAATGTGCTTGAAGATAAATGCGAATATATTGAGATTGCAGTCTATACAATTGATGGTCGTGTTGTCATGAAACGGGAACAAGTGTTTAAAAGCAAAGAGTTTTTATTCCCGGAAAGTACCGATGATAATATTGCCAATGGGGTGTATTTGATAGTCGGGCATTTACCGGATGGTACGGTTGATGTACATAAAGTTATGATCTGCCCTACCGGTAAAAAAGACGATTAGTATATACATACGATAAAAAGTATACACGGCACATTCGTTTGGTACGAATGTGCCGTTTTTATTATTATACGTTCAGCTTCATATATTGTGTACGAAAGTAACTGCAGAAGGGATAATAAAATATTATCATACCGGATAGGTATTATTGACACTATCATTTATTTTGTTATAGTAACAGCGGTATAAATAATTCATGTATGAAACGAGGGCTATGGTATGAGCAGGGCAATTGAAAAGCTTAATCTTGATACTGTTGTCAAGCAGCGATTAGAAGAATGGCTTGGTGCAGAATATGACGATGCAACGCATCAGGAATTATACCGGCTTATTGAACAGGGCAACACTACAGAATTAACAGAACGGTTTTATCAGGAACTTGAATTTGGTACCGGTGGTATTCGCGGTATCATGGAAGCCGGTACAAACCGAATGAATATTTATATTATCCGCCGCGTTACACAGGGGCTTGCACATTATATTGTTCAGAGCGGAGAGAATGCTGCACGGCGGGGGGTCTGTATTGCATATGATTGCCGGAATAATGCTGCAACGTTTGCACTTGAAGCGGCTTTAGTATTGTGTGCAAACGGAATTCGGGTGTATTTATTTGAAAGCTTGCGGCCGACACCGGAATTGTCATTTGCAGTACGCTATCTTAAAGCAATAGCGGGTATTGTTATAACAGCAAGTCATAATCCGAAAGAATATAATGGGTATAAAGTATATTGGGAAGACGGGGCGCAAATCGTACCGCCGCATGATAACAATATTATTAATGAGGTTCGTGCGGTAACCTCATTAAAACAGGTTAAACGAATGGAGCGATCGGATGCTGAGCGTGACGGATTGTTAACGATTATCGGGGAAGAAATTGACCGATTATATATTGATGCAATTATTGAAAATGCGATTGTACCGGAAATTATCCCCGCTGTTGCGGATTCAATTAAACTGGTTTATACCCCCTTACATGCAACCGGAAATAAATTGGTTAGAATGGCCTTGCAGCAACTTGGTTTCTCTCACGTATTAGTAGTTCCTGAACAATCAGAACCGGATGGGAACTTTCCAACCGTACATTCTCCAAACCCCGAAGAACCAACCGCTTTACAAATGGCGATTGATTTGGCAAATAGAGAAAACGCTGATGTTGTATTAGCAACCGATCCGGATAGTGATCGACTTGGTATTGCCGTTCGTAATGGTTCAGGTGATTTTGTATTGCTGAACGGAAATCAAACCGGCTCTGTTCTTATTCATTATAAATTGGCGCGGTTACAGGAAAAGGGAACGCTTCCTGATAATGGTTTGGTTGTCAGTACAATAGTTACTTCGCCGTTGTACTTACGTATTGCAAAGAAATATGGTTGTGCCGTTGAGGAAACATTAACCGGATTTAAATGGGTTTGTGATCGTATACGCCATTATGAAATTGAAAAGCAAGCGGGGCGATCGTGGAAACAGTATCTTATCGGGGGCGAAGAAAGCTATGGATATTTGAGTGGTGATTTTGTTCGGGATAAAGATGCTGTTGGTGCAGCGGCACTGATTGCGGAAGTTGCGGCGTATTGTAAAAGTACGGGGAAGACAATATGGGATTACCTGAATGAATTGTATGTTGAATATGGATACTATTATGATGGATTAACAACAATAAAAATGCCCGGCAAATCAGGAATGGAAACAATTACAAAAATAATGAGCTCGTTACGAGCGATACCGCCAAAAACAATCGGCAATGCACAAGTAGTACGGTTTGGTGATTTAAAGAATGGAGTTATTAAAGACCTAACCGGAAAAGAACCGGATAGACAGTATGGTTTGCCGTCGGCAAATGTTATACAATTATGGTTAGAGGATGATTCGCGAATATCAGTTCGTCCCAGCGGAACCGAACCGAAGATAAAGTTTTATTTTTCGATACACCGTGATGTTTCATCCCATGAAGAATTGGAAGGTATTCGTATTGATGCACAGCAACAATTGAATCAATTACAAAGTGAATTATCGGAAATTGTAAAAAATATAACTAACTAGGAAATGATGAAAAAAGAAAGTCCCAACCTTGTAGAAATCTTACCGGAATTACCAATTTCTCAGCGTCGTATATTATTGCATATTTGCTGTGGACCGTGTTCATGTGCACCGTTAGAGCGGCTGCGGTACAGTAAATGGGAAGTAACCGGATATTGGAATAATCCGAATATTGAGCCGCCGGCAGAGTATGCACGACGTTTGGAAAGCATGAAAACAGCAGCGAATTATTTTGGCGTACCGGTTATTGCTGATACGGATATTGATACAATCGGATGGGATAGTGCTCGACGCGGTTCGGGAACAAGCATGGAATTTCCGACACGCTGTATCGGTTGTTATACATGGCGGCTTGATAAAGCAGCAGCAACAGCACGCGAGAATGATTTTACCTATTTCTCAACAACGTTGTTATATTCAAAATATCAAAATCATGAAATGATTCGTAGTGCAGGGTATGCCGCAATGCATAAATACAATGTACAGTTTCTGGATATTCCGTTTATGACGGGATGGGGGCGGGGGATACGATTAAGTAAAAAAATAGGATTATATCGGCAGAAATATTGCGGATGTATACTCTCGCAGCAACAGACAACCGCTGTATTGTAAATATGTAATGTGAAGTCATACTGATGATATAATCACTATTACTGCTTTTTAATTGCAACTGTTTCAACTGCACGTTCGTTTGATGCAACAATTCTATACTGAACGGAATTAAAAACGAACCGATCGCTCTTTTTTGGTATTTTCCCGAGATACCAGCAGACAAATCCTGCAAGTGTTTCAAAACCGCGTTTTGGAATTGATAGCCCTAATTTTTGATTAATATCATCAATATCCATATCCGCACGAACAATATATTCATTTCGCCGTTTTTGCAGTAATGGTTCATTACCGACACCGGGCGGATTAATTTCACCAATGAGTTCTTCAGCAATGTCTTCAAGGGTTATCATTCCTGCACAGCCGCCGAATTCGTCAACAACAAAAATAAGCGGAATATGTTTTTGCTGCATTTCATTAAGCAGATCATCAATCATTTTTGTTTCAGGGACAAAAATCGGTTTATGTATATATTTTTTCAGCGGGGTGTTTTTATGGGTATTGAATAATTCACTGGTTACGATATAGCCGATGATATTATCTACCCGTTCATTAAATATTGGAATACGTTCAAAGGTATGTTTTTTTATTAAATTTAGGACATCTTCAATAGTTCCGGTATCCTCCATACAGATAATATCAATCAACGGCTTCATGATTTCCCTGCTATAGGTCGCACCGAAATCGAAAATACTGTGAATAATTTGTTCCTGCTCTTTAGTAATGACACCGGATTGTGTACTTAAATTAAAAAGTGCGCGAAGTTCATTGCGGTTAACATGTGTACGTTCGCCACTTTTTGAAAGGTGTAAAATATTCATAACGGCTTGTGTGATGAATGTTAGGAATACGGTTATCGGATAGGTCAGCAGCATGGTGAAACGTATAACCGGTGCCATAAACATAAGCAGTGGTGTTGCATGTGCACGGGCAATTGTTTTTGGAATGATTTCAGCAAAAATCAATAGAATAAATGTCATAATTAATGGCGCATAATATAATGATTGATCTCCGAATAAACGCTTATGAATAATCCAATAGGTGAATAATGAAGTAACGGCAATATGGCAGCTGTTGGTTATTAGAAGAAGAGTGGTGATGGCTTTTTCTTTTGTTTTAATGAGTGCTAATGCCCGTTGTGCGCGTTTTTCGCTTTTAATGCCCCGTAGAATTAAACGATCAGCAGAAAGCAATGCTGTTTCCATACCGGATGCATATGCTGCACCAAAAAGCAGTATACTGATAATCGGAATATATAATAATTCTATCGGCATTAGAAATCCACCGTAATTTTTTGTATTTGTTTTTGTGTCATTGTGTTTATCGTAAACATAATACTATTGATATAAAACCGTTCATGTACTTTCGGGAATCGTTCAGCATGTTCGGTTATCATACCGCCGATCGTATCAGCGTTTCGTGCACTTAACGAGGTGTTGAAGAGACGATTAAACTTTTCTATCGACATTTCGCCGCGAATCAGCCAGCGGCGCCGGCTAATACGCCGATAGGGTAAATCACTTCTTAATTCTTCAGTAATGGTTCCCATTATTTCATGTGTTAGATCATAGAGGGTAATAATTCCATGCGTACCGCCGTATTCATCAAGAACAACGGCAAAGTTCCGATGTTCTTTCTGAAAAACCGCAAGGAGTTCGTTTACGGTATTTGAACCGGGTATATTAATAACCGGTCGAATGAGCGGTCGAATAGTTTTAACGTGTTTCAAGTTATGCCAATACGGGAGAAGTTCAATTTTATTAATAACTCCGTATATTTCGTCAATATTGTTTTTACAGATAGGAACCGTGCGGTAGGGATGATTAACAATCAATGTGATTATCGTATTCAATGGCAATGAGTCTTGAACGGCAAAAACTTTTGTGCGCGGTACCGCAATAGCTGAGACGCTGGTTGAGAATGATTGTATAACATTCGTAAAGAGTTCCTTTTCATCAGTATCAATCGCACCGCTTTCATGTCCCAGTAAAATTGCAGTTTTAAGTTTTTTTATATTAGTATCATATCCATATTTTTGTGCCGGCATAATAAACTGTATAACAGTATTCGTAATCCCTAATAAGAAAGTTTTCACCGGATATAACAGCCAATAAAATATTGTGATGGGAAGAATATTAATTTGTGCGATTGATTTAGGGTTATTAACCGCGATCAGTTTCGGTATTATCTCACCAACAATTAAAATGAGAATAGTCATAATGCCGGTAACAATCAGTACTCCGTTTGCAGTTGAAAAATGAAAATGTTCAACAACACCGGTCGCAAGTGCAGATGAAGATGTGTTAACCAACATATTGCCTAAAAGAATAGTAATCAGGAGGTGATTTGGTTTTCTCAACATTCGTGCAATAAGACGGGAACGAAAACGTTTTGATTGGCGATAGAGTTCAAGGGTATATGGTTTTAGGGAGAAAAAAGACGTTTCTGATGATGAAAAAAAACCTGAGAGCACCAACAGTCCGGACAAAAAGACCCATATTAATAAAGGAGTATCACGCACGGTCAATTATAACTTTTTTAATGGCAGTAATTTCATATGTATTGAATATTATCAATATTGCTTCTTTTCTGTCAAGAGGGGGCGTTTAGTTATTGATTTGCTCTAAGCGCGCACGGGCACGATTAATATTACGGCGAGCATCGGCATGATTCGGATCAATACGGAGTACTTTTTCCCATAATGCTATTGCTTGTTTATAATTGCCGCGGTTATACTCACTGACTCCTTTATAGTATAAGGAACGGGATTCAGCATTTCCTGATCCGTAGGAAACGGTTTTTGATGACGTGCCGCTGAGCCGTGCACGCGCACGCTGAATATAAATTACGGCATCTGAAAATCTTCGGTTTCGCGACGGGTTTTTATCCATTGCGATAACCGTTTGCCATGCTGATATAGCTTGTGGATAATTGCCGGTGTTATATAAAGCGACTCCTTCGTTATACTTTGATTCAATCATTGCGGGGTCGATGGGGCTGGGAGGATTACAGCGCGAAATCCAAGTATCAATATCGGGATAGTCAGGAGCTAACTTTTTAATAAGCTGAAACTTTCGTAAAGCAGGCTTGTATTTTTTTTGTGATAACAATTCTTTCCCATCTTCCAATGTACGGGTAACAGTAGCGTCAAATTCGTTTTTATCTGTTTTATACAATATACGCAGCAGGTATTCTTGTGAGAGACCGTGACGCGGAAATAATGCTAATATTTGATTAAAAAAGTATTCTGATACTTCATACTGTTGTTTAGAAAATGCTTGTTTTCCGTTTCGCAGCAGTTCAGCAACTATTTCATAGTAGGGGGAATCTTCGGAAACGCGTTCATTGTCAAAGTACAATTGTTCTCGCCGTGCAAGATTAAGGAATTCAATTGCAATAGTGTTTTCCGGATCAATTTCCAATACTTTTTCAAATTGAGATATAGCGTTGCGCCAATCCTCAACTTTATAATACTCGATACCGGTTTTTAAATACTGTTCGACTAATTCACGATTCTTTTTTTCTAATGCAGTTGCAACAAAATCAATACGGTCTCTGGTATATGACAAATACGTTATGGCATTGGTTAAGGTCGGATTAAGATTGCTTGCTGTTTCAAAACGATCATATGCCGTTTGAAAACTTTTCAATGCGTTTTTCAGTTCTGCAGCGGTTTGTTTTTCATCTCCTTCATTATATTTTATTTTACCGAATTCAAATTGCTGCTGTGCATCCGCAGCAAGTAATTTTTGTTCTTCAAGTTCTTGTCGGCGTTTATTGACATTATGCAGTCGTTGTTGTGCCGGCTTGTTTTCCGGATCAATTCCAAGTACTTCGGTATACCGGTTCTTTGCAGTATTTAAATCATCAACAGAAAATGCCGTATCTCCTTGTGTAATCAGTTCTGCTATTTTTGCTTCTTTTTTTTGTTCTTCCAGTTTGGAGCGTGTTCGTTGTATGCCATTATTAATAACACGTTGTGTTTCCTGATTATCCGGCTGTAACTGCTGTGCGGCAGAGTATGCCTGAAGGGCTTCTTTGTATTTTCCCGCTTCTTCATATTGCTGGGCACGGCTTACATGCAAAGCAATTTCGTTTTTACGATTTTCTTCGTTAATGAGTTCATCAAGTTCGGCAAGGCGCAGTTTTGCTTCCATATTATCAGGTTCAAGCATGAGGAGAACCTGATACAATGCTTGCGCTTTTCGTAATTCACCATCGGCAAAAAGCTGCTCTGCCATGGATTGTGTACGTTCTGCTTCATCCAGCATATCATCCTGTTCCAGCATTTGATAACAGAGATTAAGATAGAAAAGTGCTTTTTCATGACGCGGATTAATCATTAAGGTATGCTTGAATTCAGGAATAGCATTGGTATATTCAGTTTTTTTGAAATAGGAAAGCCCGCGATAATAATGCGTTTCCATAATATTATATTTTTTATATGCTTTCTCCATGCCGTCGCGTGCTTTTTCATGGTTCGGATTAAGCTCCAGTGTTGCCCGCCATTCATCAACAGCTGATTTAAAATCGCGGGTGATGTAGGAATGTAACCCTTGTATGTAGAGCGATTCTTCTGTTTCGGCGCCGGCAATCAATGGTGGGGCAGCAATACTGAGCAGTATTAGTATCAGTAGGAATATATTGTTTTTCATACATATATACGTTTTACTTGCCGCGGTATGCGACATAATATTTCGTAGGTTATTGTATCGGCATGTGCGGCATGTTCGTGTACTGAAAGTTCTTTGTTTCCCTGATGTCCCCATAGTACGACCTCGTCACCCGGTTGAACACGTGCAATAGCTGTGGCATCAATTAATAACTGGTCCATGCATATAGTGCCGACCATTTTTGCAAATGTCTTTTTTACCAGAACACGTCCTTTATTAGTCAGTGCGCGCGGAATACCATCACCATATCCTGCCGCGACGGTTGCGATAATAGATTTTCGCTTTGTCGTATATCGCGCTAAATACGACAGGGATGTTCCTGCAGGAATGGTTCGTACGGAAACAATTTTTGTACGCAAAGAACTGATACACTGCATCGACGGATCTGTAATTTTATTATCGGGAGATAACCCGTATAACATAATACCCGGGCGCACCATGGTAAAGCGGCTTGCCGGGGTATATAATGATGCAACGCTGTTCGCTGCATGTATCAATGAGGGGAGAGGGCGCTGTACTTCCCATGCATGAAGAAAAGTATTAAAACGGTTTAGTTGCTGTTGTACTGAACGTTTATTGGTGCTATGATAAAAGTGAGTATACAACCCTTCAATAACAATCTTTTTTTGTGTGCGAATGGTATCAAATAATACAGAATAATCTTCCGGTCGAAATCCGAGCCGTCCCATACCCGTATCAATATTTAAATGCATTTTCATTGGTCGGCGGAGTTTTTTATTAATTAGTGTTAATGTATTAATATCAGTAATTGTTGGGGTAAGGTTATAAAAACGAAATAGTTTAATTTCATTCGGCAGCGGCGGGATAAAGACGACAATAGGTTTTCGTATGCCCGCATGTCGCAGCGTTATGCCTTCACCGAATGATGCAACACCAAAACAATTACAGCCGGACTGTGCCAGTGTTCGTGCAATTGGAATAATACCATGTCCATATGCATCAGCTTTAACGGTTGCAAGGATGCGTTCGTTTTTTAATTTATTTTTTAGGACATTAAAATTATTTCTCAGTCTGCTCAGGTTGATAATTAATTGTGCAGAGCGCTGCTGAAAGGGCATTATTATTTTCCTATCTTTTTTTTAATTTCATTAATCGCATAAAACGATGAATCGATGGTAATGACTTTTTGATATTGTATCAACGCTTTCTTTGAATGATGTAGTTTTTCCAATGTTTTCCCCTGCCAGTAATATGTAAATGCATAATTCGGGTCAATACGTGCGGCTTCCTGAAAATCTGCTAATGCGTCATCATACCGAGAAGCACGGTAATGGTTGTATCCTCTGATAATATATGCGTCAGCTAATGCGCGGGGAGCATAATTTGTTAGTGTTTCTGCAGTCATGGGCTCTTCAAAAACAACTGTTCCGCGCGTACATTGCCGACTGCCGATGAAAACAGCAAGTACGGTAATAAATCCGATAGAGATATGCATAAGCACGTGCCGATTGTTTTTTTTCTGTCTCAATAAAGAATGGCTCCCTAATTGTCGAAAATAAAATATGAACATCAGTAGTGCATATTATTATAAAAAACGTGAAACACGCTGCGCAGCTCGTACACCGGCTCATATTACCGCATTTTTCAGCTTTGTCAACGGACCGCGTAGCATACAACATGAATGTCTTATTAAAAATTTAAGTATCTGCAATATGGGGATATGCTCACGTACTGCTTTACAACGAGGCGATCAACTGGAAATACAATATGCACTTGACCAAAAAGTTCTCCGGCAGTTTATTCAAATCAGCCGCAGTAATGGGGTTGAATCAGGAGCCCAAATACTCAAAGTCCCGCGCATTCATAAAACTATCATGCAGCAGTATATTCGACATGAAAGACATGCGGCACTTCAGAAACTTTTAACGGCTTCATCTTCATCGGTATAAACATCAAACAGATCAATTAATTCAACAACTTTAAATATTTTTCGTACGGCATCATTCATATTCATTAATCTCATTTTGCCGTCTTTATCTTTCAGTTTTCGTTTTGTTGCGATAAAAATTCGTAATCCTGAACTTGAAAGGTATTCAACTTTTTCAAGATTGATAAGTATATTTATATTGTCTTTGTTTTCTATAAGTCTATCTATTGCTTTCTCAATATCATTTGATTGATGAACATCTAATCGCCCTTCCAGATCAATAATAACAACGTTCGGGTTAATGCTATTCGTTCTTGTTGTTAGTGCCACAGGATTCCTCCTCAATAATTATATCAGTGAAGATATTTTGTCATAGTACATTTATTTTGGGAATGTGATTCATCAAATGAAAAACATACTTCATTCATAAACTTTTTCATCAAATACAATCCAAGACCGCCGATAGGACGATCATCAAGACACGATGAAAGTACCGGCGGTTTAATAATACTCGGATCAAACGGTTCGCCGGTATCATAGAGTTTTATAGTAATAACACGTGACGGGTCAACAGTAACTTTTATTTCAATAATACCATTCGGGTCTTTGTTATAGGCATGAATGATAATATTTGAAACTGCTTCATCAACACTAATAACCACTTCGTCAATGATTGAGCAAGGGAGGTTATTTTCTTTACCGATTTTCTGAATAAATGAATCCACTCGTGCAAGGTTATCGGTTGAACTTTCTATCTGCAACGTATACGTTTCAATCATTCTCACTATGCCTTATAGGAATACCTTTCAAATAGTGTTATTTTATTTTGATAACCATGACCGTTAAATCATCATGTTGTTCGGCGTTACCGACAAACTCATTGACCGCATCAGTTATAGACGTGACAATAGATTGTGCCGATTCAGTATAGTGATTTTGAATTACCGTTTCCAATCGTTGTGCGCCAAACTCTTCATTAGCTTCATTTAATGCTTCAAAAACACCGTCAGTGCATAACACTATAACATCATTAGTGTGTATACGCAATGTTTTTTCTTCAAACGGTTTACTTTCACTGATTCCCAACGGTCGTCCCTGTGCTTCCATCCAATAAGATTTTTTATCAGCAGCAGAGAAATATAGTTGTGCATTATGCCCGGCAGATCCATACGTGAGGAGCGATTGTTTCGGATCGACAAACATATAAAACAAGGTTACAAACATTCCCCGTTTTGCGTCTTCGGCAATAAATATATTTGCTGACTCAAGTACCGGGTTTGGATTTTGAAAATTACGTGCCTGCACCCGCATAATTGAGCGGGAAAATGCCATGAACATTGCTGCCGGTATACTTTTACCGGATACATCAGCAATAAAAAATGCATACCGTGATTCATCAACGGGGATGACATCATAAAAATCTCCGCCGACTTCACGTGCCGGATAGGCAATAGCGGCAATATCGAAATACTCATTGTGTTTGAAGGTTTTCGGTAAAAGACTCATTTGAATGTCATGGGTAATATCCAAATCTCGTGTAATTCGCTGTTTTTCAATAAACTCATGATATAAGACCGCACGTTCATAACTTGATGATATTTGCTGCGATATAGCGACTAATATATGTAAATCATTAGAATCAAATGCTGTACGGTTTTTTTTATCCGCGACACATAATGTACCGATAGCATTGCCCTGAAACAATATCGGAATAAGAGCGAATGATTTTGTTTTGTAGCGCAGACGTTTATATCGTCCGAGATGCGGGTATAAACCAATATCGTCAATTAAGAGGGGTTTACGGTTTTGCATAACGATGCCGCATAACCCTTCATCACATGGTATATGTATTGTCGTTTGTATTTTCTCCGATATTCCGAAACCTGCCTGCATCGTGAGATGTGTTTTTTTATCATTCAGGAATAAGAAGGATACACGGTCAACTTCCATCCGCTGTGCAATAACCTGCGTTACTTCTTTGAGCATATCTGGCACTTCAATTGACTGATTTAAAATGCGAATAGTAGAATAGAGGACATTTAATTCATGTACACGGTTCCGCAGTTCGCGGTTACGTTCTGCAATATCATTGAGTAATTCCCGATTATGTATTGCGACGCCGGCACTGTTGGCAAGTGAGGTAAAAAGCTGTAAATCATAGTCATTAAAATGTGGACGGCCTTCCGAATTTAAAACTTCCAGAACACCTATAATTTTATCGCGTGCGCGCATAGGAACGCATAATAAATTACGCGTGATAAACTTCGTTGTTTCATCAGCTTTTTTATAAACGCGTGAATCATTTTGTGCGTCATTAATAATAAAGCGTTCGCCGGTTACTGCACACGTGCCGGCAATTCCTTTTCCCATAGGGACTCGAATCTGTTTAATTTCTTCGTTTCCGGTTGCGATATTGAAGTATAAATCCTGTTGATCTTCATCAATAAGCAAGAGTGAGCTTGCTTCACATTGAAGGACTGTTTTTGCGGCATCCATGATGTATTGCAGTAATTCTTCGGTGTTTGCTGTTGAATTGATAATTTGTGAAACCCCCTGAAGGGTTTCAATTCGATTAATTTCAATACGGCTTTCATCGTATAACCACTGATTATAGATAAGCATGCCGAGTGTTCCCGCAATCGGCATTATCATTGCATAATCATCAGCGGTAAAATCGCTTTCATTTTGTTTGTCGGTTAAAATCATTAACCCGACAGCAGTGTCTTTTCCTTTCAGCGAAATGGCAAGAATATTTCGGGGGATCCGGTGTAATTCCAGTTCTATCTCTGAAGCGATATCAGGTCGTGCATCAATAGTATTAATAATTGCTGATTTCCCATCAGTGAGGAGTTCTCCTAAATTTCCTATACCACTGACAATGTTTAAATTATTATACTGTTCGGCTGCAGTTCCGGAGAGGACAACAGTACGGTCATCTCGGGATATATCAGCCTGATAAAGAACGATACCGTTCTGTGCACCGACAAGTTTTATTGCCATGGATACAACATCCTGCACGACATTATCAATCGGAGTTTTATTTTGTGCAGCTTGTGTCAGGAGATTGAAAATACTTGATTGCAGCATGAGGCGTTCAACATTATCAGGGGATACTGATTGTGATGCCGGAGTATCCTCAATGTCAGTCGTTTCAGGAGGAGATGGAATGTTTAAAATATCATTCATGGAATTCCCATACGCATACAGGTTATTATTATCAATAACAGTTTACAAGAATAGTACACTATTGTCAATAATACCGAATAAGGTTCATGCAGTATGTCTGCGTTTATGAAAAATAAACTTTTTTACGAATACCGGTCAATGACGTATTGCGTCAGTATTGTGTAATCATATGTAATAGAGAATGTTTGTTTAGTGCTCTATGTTGACATTATTGAAGGCGCACTTTATAATAGCGCACGTTTATTATACAATAATGGTATTATCGTGCAGATATACGTTGATTGTTGAGACCTACTTCCGGTATGTATACTATCGGTGAACAAACGGCAAGGAGATAACCCATGTTTCGCTATCTGAAAAAAAACGATCCTGAAATAGCTGAATCAATTTTCGGGGAACTGAAAAAACAGCATGAAAAAATACAGCTTATTGCAAGTGAGAATTATGTTTCCCGTACGGTGCTTGAAGCTGCCGGCAGTATTATGACCAATAAATATGCTGAAGGCAGACCGGGGAAACGATATTATGGCGGATGTGAATGGGTTGATGTTACTGAGCGTCTTGCCATGGAACGGGCATGCCGGCTTTTCGGTGCGAACTATGCTGATGTACAGCCGCATTCCGGCGCACAAGCGAATATGGCGGCATATTTTGCAACGATAAAACCCGGTGATACGATTATGGGGTTAAACCTATCTCATGGCGGTCATCTTTCGCATGGTTCACGTGCAAATTCATCCGGTAAACTGTATAATGTTGTTGCTTACAATCTTAATCCGGAAACTGAAATGCTTGATTATGATATGATAGCAGCGCAAGTGCGGGAAGTGAAACCGAAAGTTATTATTACCGGGTACAGTGCCTATCCACGCACAATTGATTTCAATCGTTTTCGATTGATGGCTGATGAGGTTGGCGCGGTTTTAATTGCTGATATTGCGCATATTGCGGGACTTATTGCCGCGGAATTACACCCGAGTAGTATTCATGCCGCACATATTACCACCACAACAACACATAAGACACTTCGTGGTCCGCGTGGCGGTATGGTAATGACCAATGATGAAGAGACGGCAAAGAGTATTAACAAAGCGGTATTTCCCGGAATGCAGGGCGGTCCGCTTATGCATGTTATTGCAGCAAAAGCAGTAGCATTTAAGGAAGCAATGACCCCGGAGTTTAAAAAGTATCAACAGCAAATCCTTGCGAATGCCCACGCTTTAGCGAAAGGGCTTACCGATCGTGGTTTCAGACTTACCAGCGGCGGGACGGATAATCATTTAATGCTTGTTGATCTGACGGATAAAAATGTGACCGGAAAAGAAGCTGAGGAAGCACTGGGTAAAGCCGGGATTGTCTGTAATAAAAACACCATCCCGAATGAAACCCGCAGCCCATTTGTAACTTCAGGTGTTCGGCTGGGAACGCCGAGTGTAACAACACGGGATATGAAAGAACCGGAAATGGATATTATTGCTGATCTGATTGCCCGAGCGATTGATGCACGTGATCAAGATGCGGAATTAGAAAAAATTGCAAAAGCTGCTGTAGAGTTATGTGAAAAGTTCCCGCTTTATGCTGATTTACGTGCGGAGTATGAAGCAACATAATTTAATGATAATGTATATAGCGCTCATTATACTCGATAAATAAGAGAGTATATGTCGGTTTAGGAATATCATACATAAAGAAAACAATAGTATTTTTAGGATAAAAAACATTGCACATAGTATGAAATTTGCTATAGTTATCAGTATGGAAGGGACGTAATATACTGCGCCTCTTTGCAGGCAGAGGGTAGGGTATTATGCCGCAAAAAGATAAAGCCTTTTTAATTATTATTACCGCGTGTTTATTTATTATTACCATACTGGCAATGATAGGAATTTATGCGCAAGTACATCATTTGCAACGCATTAAAAGTATTTCTTGCAGATATTCCCCGGTATATGATAGTACATCATACATAGCTGTGCCGCTGTCATACAGTCCGTGTCATCGGAAAGTTCGTTTTACTGAAAGGCAATATACTTCAGCAGTGCCGATGAAGCGCTGTCGTCATCAGTATAGAAAATGTCATGATCCCTATGTTCCGTATTATACGTCAGGAAGCCGTACTGCATATTTGTATACAAGCAATACGATTCCTGCCGCCTCATCAATGTATAATCATGCGAAAAAAGAATCCGTACAACGAAAAGAAGCAGAGTTTACCATTGAACATCTCGAAACGGTTATTATTGCTCCGTCGCGATATCAGAATGTTGATATTTCATTAGTATTGCTCTATAATGCCGACAATCGTACGTTACGTGCAGAGCTTAACCGTAAGAAAGAAATTATTCGTACTGCTGCACTTGCAGCAATAACACAGTATGATCGCATGCATCCGGAAAGCAATGATTTTACTGCAGACATTGACCGATTAGTGTGTCGCTCTGTAAATCGTCATCTCGCGACGGGGACGATTGCGAGAACCATGATAAAATCAATGCGGATTAAACCGCATCAGTATCATTAATATCCGTATAATTCAATTTAAATAGTATGATTACAATACAATAAAAAAAGCACGGTATGCCGCCGTGCTTTCATTATTATAATACGAATACATTTTATTTTGATTATGGGGTTATTACATTGGTAACCGTTGTTTCATTGAAATATTGGTATCCCTGTTCTTTTAATGACTTCAATTCTGATTCAAGTGTTGAGATATCAGTTTGATATTCCGAAAGATAATCGTAAAACTCTATTTCATTGTCTTTTGACCATTTTGTTTTTTTAGGTCCTGAATTTACTATTTGTTCCAATGCGGTAATTTCAGCATTATGCTTTGGTCGTTTTCCGGAATGTTTTTCGTATAGTTTTTTTAAGGGGTTAAAATCAAGATTGTATTTATGTGAGACACTCAAGGTAACCATTTTCGGCGGCTCCGGTTTTACTTCAACCGGTCGAGTAACTACTTGTATTTCTTTAACATTCAGCGGACGACATGCCTGTAATACTTGCGGTGATTGCAAGGCAGTACCGCGAACAGTAATACAGTATTCAACACGTCCCTGTAATCCTTCTGTTGGTTGGATAGTAAAAGTTGTTTTTGTTTGTTCCGCTGCCGGCAGATTCGGCAGTGTCTTCATTTTCAGATCACCGCCGGCCATAGTTAATCCGGCATCATTTGCCCAGGTGATTTCAGCAGAAAGGTTTTGAACCGGAACAGGAGATATATTTTCAATATCAACCGTTACCGTTACCGGATCAGTGCCGAAGGTATTTGTCTCTCCGGATAATGTTATTGCAAGAGCATCTTTATATAATTGCGGTTCACCATAAAGTCCGAAAACCGTCGAAACGGTTAATTGTTCATTCGGCTGTATCGTGCGAGGGTTCCAATATATAGCAACAGCGCTGTCGGGTGCGCCCGAGGCACGTTTAAATTCACGTCCCGGTTTGAGTTCAAAATACCACCAATTTTTTCTGAAGCGATCCCAGCTTGACCATATAACCGCATCAGGTTTTTCCCAATCGCCGCAAAGCGTTCCTTGTACTTTAACGGTTGAGTTTTTCTCTTCTCGGTCAAAGGCATACCAATAATCAGGGATATCTGCACCCTGCATACGGGTTTCAGTATGGATTATATCACGACCGGGAATACGAATCGGGGCATTATCCGATTCACCAATTTTTAAATCCATCATAATGCGTGCACCGATATCATGCGGTTTATCATCACGATTACGAATAATGTACGTTATTTTTACTGAATCACCGTTAACCCCGGTTAACGGACCTTTTGTGAACTCTATCATTTGAGCAACGTCAATTGAATGAGAACGATATTTTGCGACCAGCATATCGCCGGAGGCATTAATGCTCGAAACAACAATACCGTTTTTATCGTCGCCGAATTTAATTAGATTTCGTTCATTATCAACATAAAACGAAGCGAACGTTGTGGTTGGATCATATTCTTCGTACAGAAGTTCTTTATAATTATCATCATTATTGTCCGGATCGCCGCCGGTTGTTTTAATAATATACCCGCTGCTTGCCGGATCGCCGATGACCTTCAAATATTCGTTTTTAATTTCAACGAGTGCGAATAATGGGGTTATCGTGCATAGTATTATAATGATAACGAGTATATAGGTTGTATATCGATGCATTCGGAATCCTTTCCTCTACGATACTATTATTGTACCTCGATTTGCAATAATTATCTTGATCTTTATGCCCCGTCAGTAGTATCAGGTTGCGGAGTCTGCGGCGGTGCCGGTGTCGGTATTTCTTCAGTGGCATTCTCCGTATCGGTTGTTCCGCTCGGCGTCGCTGTTTCTTCAGTGCTGTTTTCAGTATTATTCGGCTCTGCGGGGAGTGTTGTTTCTTCAGGGGTAGTCCCCGTATCGGTTGTTTCGCTCGGCGTCGCTGTTTCTTCCGTCGGGAATGATACTTCACCTTCAGGGGGAATTCCCGGCGGTACGGTCAGGGAATTTTCCGGTACTTCCAATACTTCACCGCTGGAGGCTTCAAGACGCTCAGCGGCATTTTGAAGTTGGATTTCCCATTCGTTCAGTACCATATAATTTGTTTCATTTGCATGTATACCGGCGAGATATGCTTTCTTCAGCGCAAGCAGTGCTGCCTCATAATCACTGTAATCTGCCGGTGCACCAATGCCCATTATTTCAGCAAGCCGATATTTTGCCCAGCCAATTTTATTGCCGGTTTTAAAGTTATTAGTAACAAAGGCGAAATATTTTATACCATTATCAATATCGCCATCCAGCATATACGATTCAGCTATCCAGTAATAGCAATTATCAACATAATGGCTTTCAGGGTATTCTGAAATATACTGCATAAAGCGTTCACGTGCAGGGCTTGTATTTGAGATGTGATAGTAACTTCGTCCTAAATAATAGAGGGTCAGCGGAAAAACATAATGGTGTTTAAAACGTCTGGTGATATTGTTAAGACTTTTATTTGCCGATTGGTATTGTCCGCTTTCAAAGTATGACAATGCACGGTAATATAATAAATCAGGAAGATAGCGATTAATAAAATAGTTTTCTTGTGCAACGATATCATTGACCGCATTAATACATTCTTCATAATGCTGCGATTCATAAAAATATCGTACCAGATACAAATCTGATTCATCAGTATCATCACTGATATATGAATCATTAAGATATTCCGCACTGGTGAGTACTGCCGGTATAAGTATTAATACTAATACAAAGCTGATAAGGATATGCGTCTTCATCATTAAGCCTCCGTAATCCGGATAATATAATCTAATGCAAGGATGTAGCCGTTCCATCCGAGTCCGGAAATCTGTCCAACGGCAACATCGGAAATATATGAATGGCGACGGAACGGTTCACGTTTATAAATGTTTGAAAGATGTATCTCAATAGTCTTAATTTTTGTCCCGAGAATAGCATCACGAATAGCAATGCTTGTATGCGTATATGCACCGGGATTAATGATAAGCCATTCCCGTTCGCGTGAATTTTTGTGTATTGCATCAATAATAGATCCCTCATGGTTTGTCTGAACGATTTTCAGATCAATATCATGAGTGCCGGCATATTCTAAAAGTTTATTATTGATTTCATCAAGTGTAAGCGACCCGTATTTTTCAGGTTCGCGTATGCCGAGTAAATTAAGATTCGGTCCGTGTATAACAAGAACACCGGATTGCATGTATTCCTCCATAGGCAGTATATATATATTACGACCTTATCTTAACTATCGGTATAAAAGAGGGGAAATCTTAACAGCAATTATTGTACTTTATAGTAAAGAAAATGCGTTTATAACATCACAAAAAAGAGAACCGATATGTTTTTCAAGACAAGCAAGATCGGCAGACGAGAAAGAATATGGCAGAATTGTGCCGGTTGCAGTATAGTGTATTTCTACCGCAGGCGGTGTCGGGAGATTAAGAACTTTTTGAGCCGCCCATGCATAGCATTGCATTTGAAGACGGTACCCTTCCCGTTCAGCATGTTGTGCCGGTGATGTATCCGGTATTGCGGTTTTATAATCAGTTATACGCCATACGGAATCAGTACACGTCAGCAAGTCAATTGTTCCATTAAAAATACATACAGTAGTACTGCTCTCCGGAACAGGTACAGAAATCATAAATGGCAATTCATGATAGACACTATCAGCGGGGGGGCGGTTTTTAGTATGCCGGTAATAGCGGCGGATATGTGTCTGCACGGTATTGATGACGTATTGTAACTGCTGGTGAGTATACTGTTTTCTGCGAACATCAATATTGTTTTTAATGAGTCGTTCAATGTCATGAGTAGCGGATAATTCAAATTGTAATACTTCATGCACTAAGCGTCCGATAAGCATAGGTTCGTTTACCGCATCTGCTGCAGCAGGGTGTTTGCCGTATAATGGTGCTGTGCTTGGTTCGGGGGAGTCGGCAGATATTTTGTGGCTGTCAAAATCAGCTATGGTATTGTCAGGTATCATGAGAAGAATTTCATTAATAAATAAATCTTTATTTGTAAGATAGCGTTGCAGGGAATGCGGGGAAAAACGCAATGTTTTCGGTGGGGAGGGTGAGAGGGAACGTTCAACAGGCGGTACTATTGCTGTTTTTTTCGTCGGTTGAATATAATCCTCATACGTAAAGGTTTGTTCTTCATGCGTAGAGTCATCCGGTAATGGAAGTGTTTTCATACGGATGCTGTCTTTTTCTGCGGCGTGTCCGTGTACCCCCCCCTTTAAATAACCGCCGTCAATAAGTATATCATCAAGATTCGTTCCGGTTTCCTTGCCCTCCCATGAGAAGGGGAGCAGTGTATATAGCCACTGCAACGAATGTATGGCGTTATCAGTGATGGTATCAGTATCGGCAGTTATTATTTCGGTATCGGTTTTATTGAAATGCCCGGCGAGAAGAAGATGTGTCTGTGCTCGTGTACAACCGACATATAACAAACGTTTTTGTTCTGCATATCGGAGTCGATTTTCTTCTCGTGTAATGAGAGAACGGGCAAGCGATGAATATTGTTCCCAAGAGGTATGGGCTGAAAAATATTTTAAACCGATGAAATGCTTGTCGCTTTGTGCCATCCTTCCGATAATACCGGATTTATTTGAATCACTGCTGAAGGAATGCTGTAATTCAGGTAAAATGACCATGGGGAATTGCAGCCCTTTCGATTGATGAATGGTCATAATAGTTATCGGATGCTTCATAGAAGCGATAGATGCTTCACTTTCAGGAACAGTATTGTCAATAGCACGGTGTAAAAGGTTCAGTAATTCCGTCAGCCGTCCGCCGCTTTGTGTAATGCCATGTGCGATGTCCAGTAATTTTTCAATATTTGCTTCAGCTTGTTCGCCGTTTTCATCAGCATAGAGGGTAAAGTTGATATGAGTGTCGTTGACAATAATTCTAATCAGTTCAGCAGGTGAAACACGATGAGCCAGTGTACACCAGGATAACAGTCGTTTCGTCAATGTATAGGCGGTTGTGCAATTAAGTGCCAGTTCTGCATTATTTTGTGAATCCTTCGCAAGCGGTTGTGTTGTCGTGAAGTGCTGCAAGCGTTCCCATACGCTGCTTGTCTGTTCGTCATTCGGCATGCCGCGTATAATGTAATGAATAAGATCATCGGGGAGCATGCCAAATGGGGACCGCATAATGCCGACTAATGCAATATCGTCCCGATTATCAAGAATAAATGCAAGGATAGTATATAAATCGAGAATTTCCGGGCGTGCGTAAAACCCTCTGCCTTTTTCAGTATGATAGGGGATGTCTGCTTCCCGCAATGCTGTTTCTAAATCATGTAAATGCGTGCGGGTCTGTAATAGAATGCCGATAGCAGGTTTATCGGCGGCAATTAATTCGGTAATAGTACGATACTGATGCATATCGGGATGACCGTCGCGTATACGAGCAATGGTTTCGGCGAGTATACGAGCGCTCATTTCAAAATTATTATATACCGGCAGGGGTTCGCAGGACGGATTGCTTTTTTCACGAATGCTTTTTACATATGCAACGTCAGGCAGGAGTATGAATTCGATATGTCCGGTTATGGAGTTGTCAGGAGTGTCGGTATTTTGCGGCGGGAGTAATTTTTGTGCATTTGCTTCAAAGGTGTATTGAGCATCGCCGAATAAAGGAATAAAGATCCGATTAAAGAATGAGAGTAAATCCGGTGATGAGCGGTAATTATTCTCAAGACTGATGAATCCGCTTGCTTCAGTATGTGCATTTTCAGCATGATTAAAAGCACGGATACTGGTTTGCGCGTGCGCAAACAAACGAACATCTCCCTGACGAAACCCGTAAATTGCCTGTTTTTTATCACCAACAATAAATACTTTCCCATTCGGCGGTGATTTTCCGAAAAGCATCGTGATAATTTCGTATTGTATCGGATTGGTATCCTGAAACTCATCAATGAGAATATATCGGAACTGTTCTTGTAATGAATGCTGTAATTCGGTATGAGCACGAAGTACATCACGGGTCAGTATCAGGAGATCATTAAAGTCGAGCAATTGGCGTTCGTTCTTTAAACGCTGATAGGTTGCTTGATATATATCATAGAGAGAAACAATATCACACAGGTGTTCGTACAGTTCGTCTTCGGCATATGGATTAATCGGGAGGTCTGCAAACAACTGCGCAGCGGTTATAAGCGGTATCGTGCCGTTAAAGAGTGTTTCATCTTCCAGAAGATTATGCCATGTCATTAATTGCTGATTAAAATGTTCTGCATCAGTAGTTGGATTTTTATCCCATCCTTTCCGCAATGAAAAATTATTGTTAAAACCCGCATGGTTTTTTGTTAATGGAATAGCAACATATTGAGAAAACAGGAATATCACTTCCGATGGAGAGAGATCTTTTTGAGAACGAAGCGTATGTGTTGCCGTGAGTATATCGGCGGCTTCCTGTATTGCAGTAACAACCTTTTTTTTAAATACACTCGTTTCCGGCGGCAGTATACTCAACCCTTCAATCAGTTTAATAAACTTCGGCAGGAATGGGCGCAATGCATGCGCCCATTCCTGAAGTGAACGGTCGTCAATAAAATATATATATTTATAATAGTATTCACGGCAGGATGATACTCCTTCTCGTGCAGCATTCAGAAAATCATGCAGCGGTTCGTGAGCGGCGTTGATTGATAAAATATATGATTCAATCGCAGTTCGGCTGAATTGACGAAGCAGGCGTTTTAAAACACTATGGTGAGCGGTGTCATCACCGAAAATAATCGGCTGCAACGCTGCATTCAACGCTTGTTTTTTTAATGCATCATTTTCAAAATCGGTTATTTCAGAAAAATCAGGATCAATGCGGGCAATGACGGCATGTTCGCGGAGGAATTGAGCACAGAAGGAGTGAATGGTTGATATTCGATTATGGACAAAGTGTTCTTTAACGCTGCGCCAATATTCTCGCAGAGCAGTATCATGATGCGTATACCGATCAATCTGCTGCAGAATGTAGCGGTATACCCGTTCTTTCATTTCTTTCGTTGCTAATCGCGTGAATGTCATAACAAGAATATTGCTGACTCCGTATTTTGCCTCACGATCGGGGCGGTATGCTTCATGTAATAACCGAAGATATCGTTCCGCCAATACTCCTGTCTTTCCGGTTCCTGCACCGGCTGATACAATACAATGCCGGGAAGTATCAAGCGCTTTTTCCTGCTGTGGGTTTAGGGGGATTGCCGGTATGTAGGGGAGGGGGTTGTTCATGAGCTTCCTTTAAAATAGTAATCGTTCGGACAGTGTTGCTGCAGATAAGCGCTTAGGCGAATCAATCGGCGTGTATTATCACGACATACGGCAGTAAAAAAAGTATTACGGCGATTATTTTTATCCGTACGGAGCAGTGGCGGAAAAACTCCTCGTGTAATGAGAGTATGAATTAAATCAATTCTTTGTTTTATTTCGGTATTTTTATTATCCAGATCATCTGCTGAGCCGACAATATTCTGTGCTTGTCGAGTGGTTATACTGATTAATTGTGTTTTCAGTGCATCATCAGATGCCCACGCATACTTGTATCCGGCTGTTTGCGGTGTGATATGATAATACGCACCGATAATTAATCCAAGTGAAGCTGATGAGGCAGTTGGGGGCAAACGCTTTAAAAGCGGTATTTGATCCGGTTTTGTCGGAAAAATATCATAATCAGGGTTTTTTAATAATTTTTCTATTATTAGTGTATATACCGGCAGTTGGAATTTTACACCATTTTTAATATCATTGAAGTCAGGCAGTTTTCCTGTTTTATAATCAAATACAATAATGTCATAGGTGCCGTCATTGTTCTGTCGTATATCAATACGATCAATATGACCCTTGATACTGACGGTGTTGGTTATCGGGACATCAGTAAATGAATGTTCACAGGCAATGGGAATACCGGAAATGAGTGTACGATTGCTTTCAATGTCGAGAAATCTACGCAAATATCCGGGCGGTTCGTCAGGGGATTGCAGTCCGCCGGTAATTAATCGATATAATCGTTCATGAAGCATATTATTGCTGTTCCGCATATCATCGATATTAAGAACATGTCGAAATACTTCGTCAGCGGCATTCAGCAGTTCGTGGATGTCATGTTGCCGAATACTTCCGTCGTTATTGATTTTAATAGGAAGTGCTGAGAAATCACCATTGCAGTGTTCATACCGGTGTATATAAAAACGTTCAAGAATAGCATGAATAATAGTGCCGATAGTTAATGAATCCGGTTCTTCCTGTACTTCAGGCATTTCTTCAAGATACAATGAATATTTAAGCCAATATAATAACGGGTGATCCGCATAGCATTCCAGACGCGAACAGGAATAATGCGGTTTGTGTTTTTGTAATAGCGAGGCTATTTGATTTTGCAGCGGTTTCGGACCGGTCAGCAATAATCCGTCATATCGTGAAAGTCGGGTTGTTGATAACCGCGCAGTATTCATAAGAATCTGTGCGAGTGCATCGGTAAACTCATCAGGTGCGATTGAACGCAGTTCAAGCGGAATGGAGGGTTCGCGGTGTGCATGCAGTGCAATCAGACGATGCAGTTCTGCCGGGATGTATGGTGTTGTATCATCATGATCAATGTCAAATGTCAGTTGCGGCGTTTTCATCGCCGGGCGGCAATAATTAATAACATCATCCAGATATGGTGAGAGTGTGTGCGGTGTTGTACCGGTGTATTCGGGATAACTGAGTATAACGGATTGACTGTTCTGTATAATATAATAAAGAAGATATTTTTCGTGAAATTGTTCTCGAATGGAGGGGACAAAGGGTAATCGTGATACTGATGGAAATAAACTGTTTGAACGGGAGCGCCCGGGGAATGCATCAGCGCTGAGATTGATAATGAAAGTTTTTTTAAATGACAGCCCGCGTGCTTCCGGAGGTTCCATAATAGTAACCTGATCTTCATTTTGTTGTACACTGAAGGTTATGTCATGTATTGCCTGTCGAAGGAATAAAAGAAAGCGCTCATAGGTATAGCGGTTTGTTTTTCCGACAAGACGATGAATGCTTTCAAGATCAGTAAACATTGATTGCAGTGCATTCCATGCTGAAAGATCACGACGAGCGATGATTGAACGATTGCGTGCCGGCATAGTGATAGTATCAATATTAAACGATAATCTGTTTTGTATATTCAGATCGTCAAGAACAACACGTACTGCATTCAAGCGGTCGGTTATTGTAGCACGTTTTCCAATGTATAAACGTTCTGAAATCGATGTCATGAAAACATGAAGAAAATAACAGGCAACAGCAGCGCGACTATACTGCAGAGGGGTATATTTAAATCTGCCGGGATCTTCAATACTATGTATCAGCATATGCAGTATCGGAATCAGCCAATGTTCAGATACATTGCCGCCGCCGGTAACACCTGCATGTCGGGCAAATGTATCCAGTTCAATAAAAAACTGATTTGATGATTCATGGTGTGTATAATAATTCCATGCATGAGTTATTGCTTCAGGGGAGAGATGTTCATGCACGTGGGGTGAAATCGTGTTTTTATTTTCTGTTATCCAGTGCACTGCTTCTTGAGGAGTTCCGAAAAAACATGAAAAATCAAAGAAGGGAACCGTTCCGATTGTATAGAGCGCAGCGCGATCCCATGTGCCGAATCGGGGTAATTCAAGTACCGCACGTATATTTTGAATAAGAGGGGTTGACGAAAGATCGTGCCCTTTTTGAATATCATACGGGATATAGTACATCGGGAATAATTCCTGAAAGTACGGAAAGTAGTCGTTTAATCGCGGTACAATAATAGTAATATCACTATACCGGAAATTACTTTCAGTGCGTTTCATCCGGTGAATAGTACGAGCAATTCGTTTGACTTCCGCCGCAGGATTAAAATCTTTATAAATACGAATAGGGGTCTGTAGTGGTTGTGTGCTATGCGGGATTCGATAGAGGTTTTCCCAGCCGGTTGGATTTTCAGGTAGAACCGTGATGGGGGTCGTGGCATTGGATACGCGATTGGTTAGTGTATTGAATGATTCAAAAATCGGCAAATCATTATGACGAATATCGCGGACAATAATAACATGTTCAAACAATCGGGTAAACGCATCAAGAAATGTTTGTGCAGCGGGAGTAATAAAAAAGATGTTGTCGAGAATCAGACAGGGCAGTACGGCGGCATATCGTTTTTGAATAGCATTTTTATTACGAAGTGCAGCCATAGCAAGTGTCCAGCGGTTTGCATCATCAATAAGTTCAAATTTTGAACGGTTGCGCAATTCGATCAGTTCTTGTTCAAGTTCCAGCAGTTCATTAATGCAGGTTCGTGCTGCAGTCGTATCAGGAAGAGCGGTAGGGTTTTGTGTAACAAAGTCTTTAAATGACGCGTAGCCTGATTCAGCGGTGTCGCGAAAAACGTCAAGAATGTTGTTACGAACGCCGGGGAAGATATTTAAATCCGGCAGTATTTTAAAATGCTGAGTAGTATATTCCGTAAGTGCATTAAACACATTCAATAACAGTAAATCGCTGACGCGGCGATCAATCCGGCGACGGTGCGGATATACTGCTGTAATAACAGTGGTAACAATATTGCCCAGTGTTGTAATATCCGGCTGCCAAAGCGCCTGATAGGTATATGCGAGAGCATCTCTCAGATAACGGGCACGACGAATAGTCGGCTCAATAAATAATACCGGCCATGGCTTTCCGGCGGAAATTATTTTTTTCTCAGACAATAAACGAATAACGGCGTGATCAGCATCAGCAATAGTTGAAAAATGAATATGGTATACTTTCGACATGATGCCATTATCCTATCAGTATGGAGATTAATACAAGTATAATCATCATGATTGGCAGGAGGACAATAAAAAAAGGTTCATTTTTTCGTATTAATGTTATAACGATAAAGCACAGCGCAATAAACGGGGCAATATGAATACTCAGCAGTATCGCAGGTATCGGGTGAACGATACTATCAGTAATAATGAACGGTGTGCGGAGCATATGCGGCATGTGCATCATTCCCCAAATACATACGGTTATCAGTGCGGCAGTACCAATAAATAATGCTATACGAAAAATAACATAAATCGGGCGGTTCATGGTGTATCTCGATTGAATATCATTTGCAGTGCTCCGGCAATGAGCACTATACCGAAAAGAATACGCAGCCACTTTGCTGAAATAAAACGTGCCAGCCACGGTCCAATTTGTCCGCCGGCAATTGCTCCGACTCCGACATAGGCAACACTTAAATACGGCAGAGGAATATGCAGCATATATAAGAGAGCAGCCGGAAGCGCAGTAAATGTTATCATAAATGACGAAGTTGCAACAGCCATGCGTATGGGTATTTTCATAACAATATGGAGCAGCGGTACGGTAAATGAACCGCCTCCGATACCAAGGAGTGCCGATAGTGTTCCGATACCGAGTCCGGCGGCACAACCGGTGGGGAGCGCCTTTGGAGAAAGATAAGAATCAGAAGGAAGATCTTTCGGGTTATTGAAATGGGGAATGAGCTGTTCAGGGATTTTTACGGCAAAAGCATTTATCGGCTGTCGTGTTTTTGGCACTTCAATTTCCGGTAGAGACTGTAGTGTTCGGATAATCATACGGAGTGCTGCCATCAGCATAAAAAAAATGAATGCATATCGAAGTAGTGTGCCGCCGGTATGTAATACCAGATGACTGCCGATAATACTGCCGGTCATGAAAAACACTTCCAAAAGTAATGCAAGTTTAATGTGTATCAGTTCATCACGCAGATATCGTACCGATGCGGAAACAGCAATCATTACCATAATCATACAACTTGCCGCAATTGCTTGTTTTATCGAAAAACCAAAAAGAAGTAATAAAGGGACAGTGATGATCCCCCCCCCGATACCGAATAATGAACCCGCGGAGCCGGCAAGCAAACCAATAGCGCAGAAACACAGGGAAGTCAGTACAGGAGTGATGTGCATGTTTGGAATATTAATCATGACGGTATGAGTATATCAAAATATCATGAAGTGTCAAAAAGTAATAGAATGATTTATTCTACGTCAATAGTATTGGTATATAACATGAAAACTATTTTAGCAATTAGGATAATAATCAGGATGAAAAGTCTTGACCCGTTGCATAATATTGTATATCGTGATTATGAGAAATTAATACAGACGAGGTGAATTATGAAACGAAGTGTAATAGCGGTTATTTCATTATTATTGTTGATTTCATTACCGGCATGTCTTGGAAAAACAAAATTGCCGAATACATTGGAGCGTCCTATGGATAATCAAACTGATCCTGTTGTTGTTTTTAAAACAAGCGAGGGAGATATTTTTGTTGAACTCTTTGCGAATGATGCACCGAAAACGGTTGAAAACTTTCTTGCACTTGCGCAGGGGACGAAAGAATGGACTGACCCGAAAACCGGGAAAAAAGTAATGAAACCATTTTATGATGGATTAGTATTTCATCGTGTAATTCCAAGTTTCATGATACAGGGAGGATGCCCTCTCGGTAACGGAAGCGGTGACCCGGGGTATAAGTTTGACGATGAAATTAATGCTGTATCGTTGGGATTAGATAAAATCACACTGAAAGAACAGGATCCGAGTATCCCCGGAGATATGACCGTCCAAAAACTGATAGACGGCGGTCAGTGGCCGGCATCTGTGTTAAGTAAAATGGGACCGGGGTTTGCACATAAAAAAGTCGCTGATGTTACCGTATTGGAATTTAATACTATACAAGGATATACGTATATTACGAATGTTACTTCACATAAAGCAACACGCGGGGCATTGGCAATGGCAAACAGCGGACCGGATTCAAACGGCAGTCAGTTTTTTATAAATCAGGTTGATACTCCGTGGCTGAACGGCAAGCATACGGTATTCGGGCAGGTTATTAACGGCATGGATGTTGTTGATGCTATTGCCGCACTTGGTGATAAGCAAGGGACGCCGTCGAAAACAATAACACTGAAAAAAGTTGAAATCGTAAACGCGTCTGAATAATACGTGAATACGCAGCAATAGTATTGTATTACCATATATAATCTTTCAGGGAACGGCATTATGAAACAATGGAGCCGGCGTTGTATACGTGGTTTTATATGGGGCGTTGTGCTTATCATATATGCTCCCGTTCTTTGTGCGGCATCAACCAATACCCTGACGATACTTTTTACGGGAAATACACACGGTCTCTATGATGCATCCCCCGTTTCAAATGTCAATGGCGCCGGACTGGCGCGCCGAGCGGCAAAAATCAAAGAGTTACAGAAAAAATATTCTCCGATATTGTTAGTTGATACCGGCAGTGTTATGCCGGCGGCAACGGATAGTGCAATCGGTACAACTATTATTAATTGTTATCATGAAATGCACTATGATGCAGTCGGTATCGGCGAATCCGATTTTATCAACGGTGCGAAATGGCTTGTCGAAAATAGTCGAAAAATACCACTTACTGCATTAAATATGCATTATTGTACTGATATTGATTGTCGCAGTATTGGCAATGAAGTTATATATAAAACTGTTGGTGATATACGGGTTGCAATTGTTAATATCATTTCACCGCAGCGCTATACGCATTATACCCGTATGATGCACATTCAGGATAGCAGTCATGTTGATGTATCACATCCGATAAAAATGCTCCGGGCATTTATTGAGCATAATACCAATGAAATAGTAATTGTCATTTCACATTTAGGTATGTCGCATACTATTCGTCTTGCCCGCCGGATACCGGGAATTGATGTCATTATTGATGCTGCGGCAGACAACAAAACGTTGTCATCACCAAGACATATTGGCGCAACGATGATAGTTGGTGTAGGAAGCAGTATGGCTGATATTGGACGTCTGAAATTGATCGCTGATGCTGCGGGGAGTGTTCTTGCGCATGAGTATGAAACTATACCGGTGCCGAATGCACAATTGCCGGACGATACCATTCAGACGATTATTGAAAAATATACTGCGGCTGTAACAGCACAACACCGTGCAGTTGTTGATACTATCATTCACAATAAAAATACAAATACTATACAATTAATTCTTATTAGTGAGCCGGATTGCAGTCATTGCCGTGAAATACGGGATATATGGGTTGAATTATGGGAATCTGAATATAATGTGCCTATTGAACTTTCGTTTTATGATATTACCGATGAAGTATCAATGCAGATTCTTAAAGGGTTGGCTGAATATCATCATCTTGGCGATTATCGATTTCTTGAGTATCCGATGGCATTTATTGGTGATACCGCGCTTATCGGTGGAGATAAAGTTGATACCGGTATTGCGGGGGTCATTCAGCAGCTGGCGGACCGCATACATCGCGGGGAATCAATCCCGGTTATTGATATAGCACAAGCGCGAAAATCATTAACTGATGATATTGGCAGTGTGGTAAAAACCATTCCGCTTGGTGTCGTCATACTGCTTGGATTGAGTGATGGCATTAATCCGTGTGCATTTGCAACGATTATTTTTCTTATTTCATATTTATCGATGATTAAACGATCACGCAAAGAAATATTACTCATTGGCGGGGCATATACCTCGTCGGTGTTTGCTGCGTATTTACTGATATCAATTATCGGGTTTAATGCATTGCATTTTATCAGTCAGATTCCGTATGTTTCTATCGCTATACAAATCATTCTTATTCTATTAACAACAGGTCTTTTTATCTATGCAGTGAAAGATGTCGTGCTTGTGTATCAGGGGCACTCCGGCGATATGACGCTTCAGCTTCCAAAAAAACTTAAAGCAGCTATTCATAAGCAGATTCGCGAAAAATCACGTATGGGTAATTATATTCTTGGTGCAATACTTATTGGATTTACGGTATCAAGTATTGAACTGGTTTGTACCGGACAAGTGCTGCTGCCGTTTTTAAAAATGGTATTGCAATTCAGTATTAAAGAATTAACGGCTTTAGGGATACCGGTAATTTATTGGTGGAAAGCATTAGTCTATATTTTAATATATTGTATAATGTTTATTATACCATTAATTGCGGTGTTTATGGTCGTGTATTTCGGTACGACATCAAAACAGCTTGAAACGTGGTTTAAACGGCATCTTGGAATTATTAAAATAACGGTTGCGCTTGTTTTTCTAGCGCTTGCAGTTTATCTTATCATCAATTTAGTTTCTGTGATGAATCAAACGGGCTTGTCAGGGAAATTATTATCATAATACAGTGTACAGTAAAAATATAACATTGCAATTGCCATTCATGCGGGTATACTGCGTGTGTGAGTAACGAACTGTTTTTACGCAATAATACTATTTTTCAGGAGCGCTTTCCCGCATCAGCACAGCGTGTTACTGCCGCGCGAACGAATGCGTATACTATTATACCGGCAAAAGATGGTCTACCGACTCTTGGTGTACAGCAGGATGACAGAATACTGTATCTGCATTCAAAGTATGCACCACTGAATGAAGCACGCAATTTGATTGCACAAGCGGTACATAAAGAAAATGATCTTGTCATCATTGGCGGGTTTGGATTGGGGTATTGTGCTGAAGCGGCGCTTGAAGCGTCAAGCAGTGAAACACGGGTTATTGTTGTTGAGAATGACGCTTCAGTCATTAAGGCGGCACTTGAATCACGTGATATACAAGACCTGCTTTCTAATCCGCGGTTATCGATACTGTGCACGGATATTGCTTCAGAAATTCATGGCCTGCTTGGTGAATATGAAACAAAAAATGTTGCATGTATTATACATCGTGCTTCAGCGCAGCGATATCCTGAGTTTTATGATAAACTAAGTTTTTCTATACGAAGTTTTTTACAGCGAAAAGATATTAACATTCATACGCTTGCTCGATTTGAACGTATCTGGGCACAAAATTGTATCCGCAATGCAGGTGCGTTTCTTTCCACGGTACCGGTTCTGCGGCTGCATAACGTTTGCAGCGGAATGCCGGCGGTTCTTGTTGGAGCAGGTCCGTCACTGGATGCTGAATTACCGATATTGAAAAAATATCAGGAACAGCTTGTCATTATTGTTGTTGATACTGCTTTAAAAATTCTTCTCCGTGAAAATATTACCCCGGATATTGTCGTTGCCGTTGATGCACAAATAACGAATGCGCATTATTTTAAGTATTGTGATACATCAAGGACAACTCTTATTGCTGAACCATCGACGTCACCATTAATTATTCGCCGGTTTGCCGGACCGGTTGTGATGAGTTCCTCGCTGTTTCCGGTAATCAGTTGGCTGGAAGAGCATACTGAAGAACACGGTAAACTTGATATGGGCGGATCGGTTGCGACGACGGCATTTGATGCTGCATTAAAACTCGGCTGTAATCCTATTGCACTCATCGGTGTCGATTTGGGTTATACGAAGAACCGAACGCATGCTCATGGAGCATATAGCGAACAATATCGCCAGCGGAATACTGCACGAATGATACCCATGGAAACATTATGGCGAAAGTATATTCATCATAATATTATCATTGATATGCCGACATATTCGGGCGGGACAGTGCACACTGATCGGCGACTGCTGCTTTTTTTATGGTGGTTTCAACGGAAAATGAAGGAAATACAAGCAACAGTAGTCAACTGTTCTCAACAGGGCGCTTGCATTGAAGGAATGCCCTATCAATCATTTAAACGATATTGTATGGAATTGGAATGTCAAAAGAAAAAAAATATTTCAATATCAACGGTAGTGCGGTCACTACAGAGTAAAAGCGTGCAACCGGATATAAAAAAAATCGCAGCTGAATCACTTAACATTGCCGACAGCTTAGAAAGCATCGCGAGGGTGATGCAAAAAGGGGTTCTGCAATCGCAGCAGCTGTATCGTGCCGTGCAGGAAAATGCAGGCAATAGAATTCAGCCCTTGCTGCATTCACTTGATGAAATTGATCGAACCTTAACTGCTGCACAGAAAGAACAATCATTTATTGCAATGACTGCACAGCGTACTATACATTATATTACTGAAGGCAGTACAACAGAAATGACGGATGAAGAGAAAAACAATTCTCATTTAATTGCCGCACGGCGTAGTGAGCTGTTATACCGCGGATTGTATAATTCATGTACATTAAATGCCGGGTTAATGCGGAATCTGACGATTTTACTTAATACCACAACGAGCAATTAATCGAATGAGTGCTATGAATACACAACAATTTTACCTTGAAACATATGGGTGTCAGATGAATATTAGTGATTCAAATATTATTATTCATGCACTGAAATCAGACGGTTGGCGTCAAACGGATGATATGGGACAGGCGCAGGCATTAATAATGAATACGTGCAGTGTTCGGCATACTGCTGAAAATCGCATACTTGGCAGGCTTGGGAAATTTAATGCCGAGAAAAGCAAACGTCCGCATATACATATTGTGGTAACCGGATGTTTTGCACAACGGGAAGGTGTACATTTTAGAGAGAAACTTCCGTTTATTGATTACGTTGTCGGGACGTATCACGTGCAAAACATACCTGCATTATTACGTGCTGATGCGGAGCAGCGTTCTGTTTTCGATTCTCAGGAATTATTTACATTTGCGCATGCCGTGCCGGATACAAAACACTCCTTTAAAAGTTATGTAAACTGTATTATGGGTTGTGATAATCGCTGTGCATATTGTATTGTTCCCGATGTTCGGGGTCCGCAGGTATCGCGTTCATCGGCGGACATTCTTAAGGATGTACGACGTCTTATCGACACCGGCGTAACGGAAATTATTTTTCTCGGTCAAACGATTACCGCATATGGGCATGATAATAATGATATATCATTTGCACAACTCCTTGACACAGCCGCCCGGTATAACGGCATTCGCCGGATTCGATTTGTCTCGGCGCATCCGAGATATTTCACTGATGAATTAGTAGATGTTATCTTTTCGCATGATACTATTTGCAAACATATACATTTACCGCTGCAATCGGGTTCATCGTCGGTGTTGCAGCGTATGGGACGCGGGTATTCGTTTGAGGAATATATGCGGATTATTAAGACGATACGTGCGCATGGTGAATGTGCATTGACTACTGATATACTGGTTGGTTTTCCCGGTGAAACCGATGCGGAATATGAAGAAACAATAACGCATGTTCAATCAATAGGGTTTGATGATGCGTTCATGTATAAATATTCCGGACGTCCCGGGGTACGTGCTGAGCGTATGAATAATCATATTGATGAAAAGGTAAAATCAGAACGATTGAAAAATCTCGTTGCAATTCAACTTGAAATAGGTGAGAATAGAGCGCAACGGTTTAATATGACTATCGGAACAGCGGTATTAGAAGGGCGATCACGCAATGCTCAGAATGAATGGCTGGGTCGATTAGATACAAATCAGCTTATTATTATTGCACAACCATCATCCCTATCGCCGTTCATGGTTGGTCAGGAAGTGCCCGTTAAAATTACGGCAACTCGTCGTGTAACATTTCGCGGTGAGTGTATTGAAGAGAGAAGGAGCAGGTATGGCAGCGAAACCTAAAGGTCCAATAATGATTGTGATTATTCTGGTAACATTAATACTCATTGCATGGTTGTTAACGGCCGAAGCTGAGTTCTCAATAAAAATATTTGGAAAAACAACAACGATGAATGGGATTGTGTATTCCCTTATCTGTATTTTAATGGGGGTGTTAATTTGTGTTCCTCTGTTTTTTACGTCAGGGGGGCATAGTGAACAAATAATCAAAGAGCAAACAAAAAAAATAAAATCATTGGAATCAACTCTTTTGCAGCGTGAAAAGGAATTGAAGGACCTGCGCAAACTGCTCGATACATAAAACATGAAACAGCACCATTTTAATCCGCGCTCCGGCGTACTGTATTGTATCATTATATTTATGATAATCATGACCGGTATCGGATATGCCGATAAAGTACGCCCGAAAGAACAAAAAGCATGGCAGAATGTTCTGGAAATACATAATTCAGGGGATGCCGTCCGTACGGTCAGAGAAATAAATCGTTTTCGCCGGCGTTTTCCCGGAAGTGATTTTGATGATCGTGCATTAATACTGCTCAGTTCACTTGAAAAAGATTATTATCGAGTTATCAGTTATTATACGTTATTCCTGCAAAAATACCCGAATCATACTGCTGCTGAAAAAATTCGGTGGAATCTTGCGCAAACATATTATCTACATAGTAATTATACTGAAGCTGCTCTACAATTTGAAAAGTATCGTATGCAGTATACCCTTTCACCACGCCGTATTGAAGCAGCATATTGGCTCGGTATTATCTATGTAAATCAGAATCAGTTTGTTGCTGCTGAAGAGGCATTTACCGGATGTATAACCAATGATGGTGATTATCATGATTGGGGTTTACTGGGTATGGCGCAGATACCGCATTTACAGGGAAAAAATCTTGAAGCAATTGCCGCCTATAATGAGGCAATTTCTATTATTACAAACCGTGAAGTAATCGTTATTGCATTGGCTCACCTTGCTGAATTATATTTTCAAACAACAGATTATAAACATGCATTGTATGTGTATCAAATAGTGTATCAGCAATTTCCTCTTTCATATGAAGCTGAACGTGCCGGCGCACAAATACGGCTGATTCGTTCGCGTCATCCTGATTTGACGGAATCCCGACCGTCCGCTTTTTCCATGAAACACTATCAGACGGGGAAAACTGCTTCTGTATCAGATACGTCGGCAACTGTCGTACATACAACATCTTCATCGATTAATACGGTCAGCGCTCAGCTTCCGGCTCATGGAAGTGTAATAGTTGTTGCACCCGGTGATGGTGCTATTCCGGCCGTTGGGTGGAGTATTCAGGTTGGGGCATTTAAAGAGCGGGCACGTGCAGCAAATCTTCGTTCATTGTTTTCGGGAAAAGGATATACGAATACGTATATCATGCCGGTTGCAGTAAAAGGAGTAACGTGGTATCGAGTTCGCCTCGGTCCCTATACCTCAAAACGTGATGCTCTGCAGGCAATGGATGTTATTTCCCGTGCAATTAAGGTTACACCAACGGTGATAAAAAATTAATATGAAACGCTTCAACCGTATAGTTGTTTTATTGTATATACTGTTGGTGTGTTGTGTATCTGCCGGTACGGTATACAGCAATGGATTGTCAGTACAGGCAGAATATCCGCAGGATTGGAAAGCCGGAACAATTGTACACATTCCGGTACAAATACGGAATAACACATCAAATTATATTGTATTAACTGCATGCAATCTGCAAAATGCGCATGGGGTTATCGTTCGCGGTCCGGTATGGACAATTCAGAGTAATCCCCGAAGTAAGTATCATCCGGTTGTGCTCAGTAGTGGCGAAGCGATTAAAACAACATTATCGGTAAAAATTATCGGTGCACATAACAGCGGAATGCTCTGTGTACATGTCAGCGGCATTGCAATAAAATCAGATCTACGGAAATGTCTTAAACCAAAATCAGCTGCAGGGCATCAGATTTATATCAATCAGAAATGGTATCGATTAAAAGGCGGGAATATCTGCACAGCAGTATATGGGGAGTTAGTTGATATTGTCCCACAGGAGTTTTCATATGCCCGTGCGCGATGGTGGGTGCCCGCAGATGCGGTTATTACAAAAAGCACGTATTCATGCCGGATGCATGCCTGGGTTATGGTATCGGGCAATACTTCATATATTTGTTATTGGGAGAAACCGGTTATTGAAATGCCGGCGGTCATTGATACACGACTGATTGATTATTGTGATAGTATTTGCACAACAGACGGTATTGATATTAATGCATATCTTATCTTTCCGCACGGTAAAAATAAAAGAATTATTATTTCGTGTGCAGCAGTTTTTGAAAATATTCAACAAGAATTAAAACGAAATGCTATATCCGGAAAAAATCCGATTCATGTAGTACTTCCTGCTGATATTGTAAAACCATATCCGATTATACAATATTCTTCACTGAGTGCGGTCGATGGGAAAATGGGGATACAGAAATCTTATGATCATGCGTCAAGTGCGGAATCGGCGGTTATCGGAAATTCCGATACTGAATATACGATAGTATGTGCAGTGCAATGGCGTCAATACAAAATGAATTATTCAAATTTATTAATAACGATACGAGAAAAAACAGGACACGAATATTCAAAAGTTGCACTCCTTCGAATACTGGAAATGAATTTATATCAATTATTTAATGAGTTGCAATTCAGAACGTCGGTGCAGTACATTACTGATAAAGAGGAAATACTGGAACGTGATTATCGTTTTGCACTTGAAGAGCTCGGGTTAATGCAGACCGCACGGAAGAATTGTGCTGCTGAGTTAGATGCCCTTGAATATCATCAGTTGGTGAAGCAAATAATAAAAGACGGCAAAGCGGAACGGAAAAAGGACCGTGAGCATGCATATGATAAAGCCTATTCAAAACTTTTACACATGCAGGAGGGGATCGCTCGCCGGTACCATCGTTATGTCCGCCCGCCGTATCTTATGGATATCTTTGAAAAAGACAGGGTTTCTTTACATCGTGCGGTTAAACCATCGAAAGATCATGCAACTGATTAAGAAGCTTTTCTGACGGCCGTTTCATCACGCCCGAGAAACTTTACTACCGTTCCGTCAAACATTTTTGTTACGGTCGAAATCAACTCAAGTTCACTTTGTGAAATTGAGTTTTCGTATAATCCTCCCGGAAGACGTTCATCATCGCGATTGATATAAAATGAACCGAAATGTTGTGAATATGCATGTTTCATAATTTACTCCTTTCAGTGTGATTTTCCCTATTACTACACACACTATAACTATACAAAAATATAGCATTTTGAATGTACTTTGTCAATATTTTTTTTTCAATACCTCAATATTATAGGTTTATTTTTCCGATAAGTACAATAATGCTGTATATATATAATGTATAATGATTTATCAATAATGAGAAAGGCAGATTATGGCATTTGAACATATTCTTGAATTAATTGAGAGCAAAGCACAACAATTACGCATGAAAATGGCGCCGCCTCCTGAAGAGGTTGTATTGAAACCCGGTCAAAAGACGTTTTATGAATTGCATATAGAAAAGATTGATGTAATAAAATCATCAAATGTTATTCTTGATTTGAAGTATGCTATTGAAGCATTTTTTAAAAAGGTAAATATCCGGTATCATGATTTACTTGAAAACCGTCATGATTCTGAGACATTGCGATATGCATTGCCGATTGAGTATGGTGAATCGGCGGGAAATGCATTGTTTTCACTATGGATTAATCCGAATACTATTGATGAATATATTAAAATAAAACTGGATATCAGTGGTACGATTGATCAACAGGAATTAACGTTCAGTAAAGAAATAAAAATGCACTATAAGAGTTTTAATACACAGACTATCGAAACAATGGTACTGGAAGGTATGGAGAAGCTTGTTGATTTTCTGATAACCAATATTTAGAGTCAAAGGAAAGAAACGATGAAACAACGAATACAATATTTTTGCATGATTATATTCATGGTAGTCATGTTTATAGTGCCGATTGGAGTGCAGGCGAAAACACGACCGGTTCAAAATATTAATGTTGCCGCAGGGGAGAAAGCGGATACGTATACTATCCGTATTTATTCTGATTCTGATACGAAAACACGGTATAAAATTTATATGGATACAAAAATCATTGATTCGGTTAAAAAACTTAAAGATGAAAAGTTAATTGCTGAAACGAGTGCCGGACAACAGGAGACCGTTGTAAAAATTCGTCCGCCCGGCAAATACTATTTTGCAGCAGTGAGTGTTGGTGAAGACGATAAACCGCTGTTAAAGATGAAAAAAGGTGAAGGGTATATGGAAGAGCCGGTATCAATTGAGTATGATACGTCAATCATTGATGCGCAGTCAGTACAGGCACAGCAGGATATTGAAAACCGAACCGTGCGTATTGCATGGCGGGATATTCCTCTTTCGGATACAACGTATACGGTATTTCGTGCAACGAATATTATTGATTTCGGACCGAATGATCTTATTCCGCCGGCATTGGGAATAGTCGGTGATAATGTTGAAGAATATATTGATACGGAAGTCCCTGACGGACGCTACTTTTATGCTGTTATGACAACACTCTGGAATGGTGAGACAACACCACTTGTATTGGGAGTAACTTCATTGACGGATGAGGTGATTTTTGGAAGATGGCCGCCGTTACCTGATAATTGGAGCATTGCTACACAGCAGGTACTCATAATACAAACAAATATCGGTGTTGAGGGAATGGCTATTGTATCAAATTATATTCCGCAGCCGGTAACGAATGTTCTCATTGACAGAACGAATATATTAATCAGCAATATACATATTGTATTATCCAATGGACAAACAAATCAGAATACGATTGCCGTTACCAATTATAGTATACAGAGCGTCCCGTTGGCATGGGCGACTAATGCAACATTGCTTAATACTTATTTTTCAAATCGTAAGTGGCAAGAACAACACGCAGTATCAAATGCTGCTGTCGCTTTAACAAACACATCTGCAGCAACTGAACAAAGGTCTGCTGATAATACTGATGCCGGGAAAACAGAAAAAACCAATATTCATGAAACTGTTGCCGTTGATACCAATTTAAAACCGGGTTCATTCGCGTGGTTTACCAATAATTTTACAACGCAGGAACAGTATGCATTTTGTGTTACGAAACTCTATGCTCGGAATAAACATCATGATGCAATTGTTTTTATGACCTGGCTGCGTGAGCATAAAGAGTTAAGTGAAAGTGACGATAAACATTTGGAACTGCTGCTTGCCTATAGTTATTATCATATTGCAGCGTATAATGAAGCATTTTATAGGTTTATGAAATTGCGGAAGGATTTTCCGGAAACCGCTGATTTTTATATGGGAAGATGTATGGAATATATGGAGTAAAGAATGGCACTTGAAATTCGCCCGGCGACCTATTCTGATATGCCGGATATTCTTGCTCTTCTTATTGATCATCCGCAGTGTTATACAACCTATAAACCGGTATGCAATCCGTCGTGTATTGAGGAAAACATTCGGGTTATACTCGATACCGATAATTATTGTGCACTGATTGCCGAAGAAGAAAACACACTCAATGGTATTATAAGTGTTGTTATGTATAATACGTTATTTCATCATGGACCTATTGGATTAATAAATGAGCTTGCGTTTAACGGTTCGCATGAAAATAATAATATTCCCGTACAACTTTTAATAGAACTGATACACCATGCAGCACAGTATAATGTAACAACACTTATCGCTGATGTTCACCCGCGGCATCGTATTGCTCGGATGTTTTTCAAAGATGAAGGGTTTTCTCATGCCTCGGGATTATGGGAACTCTCGATTGATCCGTCTGTGTAACGGGGATACTTTTAGTATTACACTATATCTCATGAGTATATATAGGGTTTAGCGGGCAATAATGTTTCCGATATACAGCCCCGCCATTACCAAACCGATTCCTGCTGCATTTTGAACAAGAAGATTGCCGATTGCATATATAGAGTGGGTGTTTTGAAACAATGAAACACTTTCCAGCATAAATGTTGAGAAAGTTGTAAATGCACCAAAAAATCCGACAAAAATATAAAATCGAATTTCATCATTGAATTGCAGCCCTTTTTCGGCAACTGCCCAGAGCAATCCAACGAGAAAAGCACCTAATAGATTCACCACCAGTGTTCCAACGGCGATTTCATATTTGCTGATATGTTTGACAAAGGAAGTAAGCCCGAAACGCGAAAGTGTTCCAATACCACCGGCACATGCTAGCAATAATAGTTTTTTTATAACCGACATATAGTATTCCAATAATTATTTATTTTTATGTGATGTATTCAATACGTATACTATAAATTATAAATACTTCTGTACTAGTATAGGTGAATTATTGATATATTTATCTATTTTGCAAGATTTATTTTAAATGATCAATACTGCTTCTGCAGTATTAGAAGAGTCTATATCTATATTGAAACTAAACAGGTTTGTGTTATATATGCTGTTAATACCAATACAATAGCAGAAGCTATCCCCCACTCTATATACTTAAATATATCACATATACGAATAATGTCAATTTAATGTGTTATTGCATTTCATATCATACAGGATGTAGTTTCATTGAGGGAACGGCAATGCAACAATAGTATCATCAAATAATAAATAAATATGCAATTATTCACCGTCTTTCAGTAAAATACAAAAATTTACACAAAGAATTATTTGTATATCGTTTTTTCTCGCTGTAATCGCTCCGAAATGATTAAACGCTTGACGTATCGGATTTTACGTATACTTTAAAGATATTATTATATTATGAAAGAGTGTTGATCATGGCACAATTTGTACCATTTGATAATAAAGTTGAGGTAATCGGGCAAGCAGTTCTATCAGTTGTTGCCGGAATGGGCAGTATGAAAGCATTAGCGCTGAGAATATTAGAAGAAAATGGGATCAAAGATCCGCAGCCGGAACACTGGTATATGCAAAAAGATTGGCTTAATGCATTTAAAAATATTTCAGATAAAATCGGACCGGTAACACTGAAGGTTATCGGGAAAGCTATTATTACGAATGCAAAATTTCCGCCTGAGATTAATACTCTTGAAGATGCACTGAGTTTATTGGATAAAGCATATCATTTGAATCATCGCGGCGGTGAGATCGGGTATTATAAATATACGAAAATTGACGATTGTAAAGCAAGTATGGAGTGTAATAATCCATACCCGACCGCATTTGATCATGGTTTAATTGAATCAATGGTACAGCGCTATAAACCGGCAGATTCCATACGGGGTAAAGTAAGCCTTGATGAAAGCAAATCAAATCGTTCAAGCGGCGGTGATTCCGATACTTTTATTATTGAATGGTAGCAGTATGATTACTGTAATTATTCAAGGTTTCTTTATTGTATGTATTTCGTATGCTGCACAATAAAGACATTAGTGGTGCAACACGAAAAGAATTCTTCAGCTTTATATTGTTGAGTGATTTTATACTGTTATCATTCGGGAATCGATACGTTTTATTATTCGATGAAACTAGTAAATAAAAGGAGTATGTATCATGGCGCAATTTGTAGCTTTTGATGAGAAGGTTGAAGTTATCGGACAGGCAATTTTATCGGTTGTTGCCGGAATGGGTAGTATGAAGAGTTTGGCAATAAGAATACTTGCGGAAAACGGCATTAAAGATTTGCAGCCGGATAAGTGGTATGTACAGAAAGATTTTTTAAAAGCATTTAAATATATTTACGAAAAAATCGGACCGGTAACGGTAAAAGTCATCGGAAAAACTATTCTTGATAATGCAAAATTTCCGCCGAACATTGATAGTATTGAATCGGCTCTTGGTATGTTGAATACCGCTTATCAGATGAATAATCGCGGCGGTGAGATCGGATATTATAAATATACAAAAATTGGTGATCGTAAAGCAAGTATGGAGTGCTATAATCCATACCCGACCGCATTTGACCATGGTCTTATTGAATCAATGGCACAACGATATAAACCGGCAGATTCCATGCTTGCTAAAGTAACACTTGATGAAAGCAAATCAACTCGTTCAAGCGGCGGTGATTCTGATACTTTTATTATTGAGTGGTAAGAGTATGAGTATCACAATTATTTGAAGTCTCTTTTATACCGTATATTGTGCTGTACACAATACATGGATTGGTGATATAATACGAAAGAATTTTTCAGCGTTATATTGCCGAATGATTGTATTTTATATATTTACCGGAGGATTATAATTATGGCGCATTGTGAATGTCTCGAAAATTGTATATTTTTTAACAATAAGATGAAAAATATGCCGCTTCAATCGGAATTATTTAAAAGTAAGTATTGTAAGGGCGAATTTGAAAAATGTGCTCGTTATATGGTTTTTAAAGCCTTAGGGTCAGAGCATGTTCCTGAAAACTTATTTCCGATTCAACAGGAAAAGGCAAAGAAGATTATTGCTGACGCATAATAATCAGATATCGGCATCTTTATTGTTTTATGTATACCGATCTATTGTAAGCGTGATCTATGCTTCCTGCATAATACAGTATAATCAAAATAGAATATTTTAAACTCATCTTTACGCACTTTATATTATTTGCTATACTCCCCGCATAATTTTATCATATAAGGAATATACATGAGTACACCCGTTCGAGTCAGGTTTGCTCCGTCTCCGACCGGTTATCTTCATATCGGCGGTGCACGGACAGCGCTTTTTAATTATCTCTATGCTCGGCGCCATAACGGAACATTTATTCTTCGTATTGAAGATACTGATAAAGAACGTTCAACGTATGAAGCGCAGACAGCAATACTACGGTCAATGAATTGGCTTGGTCTTCATCCTGATGAAGGTCCTGAGGGAGGCGGAGAATGCGGCCCCTATATTCAATCACAGCGTACCGAACACTACGCTGCTGCTGTCGGATCTCTTTTACGCGATAATAAAGCGTATTGTTGTTTTTGTACGCCTGAACAATTGGAAGCTGATAAAGCAGCTGCACGGAAGAAAAAACAGTACTATAAATATCCTGGAACGTGCCGTCATTTGACTGAAGATGAAGTGCATAAACGGCTTGAAGCGAAGCGGCCCTATTGCATTCGCTTGAAAACAAAAACAGCGGATGTTGCATTTACTGATATAATACATGGAGAAAAAGTCTTTCCTGCTGAATCAGTGCAAGTGCAGGATTTTATTATAACCCGCACCGGTGGAATGCCGGTGTATAATTTGACCTGTGTTGTTGATGATGCGGCGATGGGTATTACCCATGTCATTCGCGGCGATGATCATTTGAATAATACTCCACGGCAGATTTTATTATATACCGCACTTGGTTTAACACCGCCTCAGTTCGCGCATGTCCCGATGATTTTAGGACCGGACGGAGCGCGCCTTTCAAAGCGTCATGGAGCGACATCCGTTGAGCAGTATATTACTGACGGGTATTTACCGGAAGCAATGATTAACTTTCTTGTACGGCTCGGATGGGGGTTTGATGATAAAACAGAATTGTTTTCGATGGGAGACCTTATCGAAAAGTTTTCGCTTGAGAAAGTCAGTAAAAACCCCGCACTATTTGATATACAAAAATTGAATTGGCTGAATGCTCATTATATTCAGCAGTATTCACCAAAGGAGCGTATTGAACTGATTATGCCGGTGTTGCGCGAACAGGGGCTGATTTCCGACGGAAAACTTTCACAAGAAGATATGATATGGATAGAGGGGATTATTCGGGCAATTGGCGAGCGCTTAAAAAACCCGCATGACATTATTCGGTATGCGGATTATTTTTTTATTGAAACAATTGAATACGAGCCAAAAGCATGGGAAAAAGGAATTGTCAAAGTCTCTGCACAGGATTTTTTACCTGAAGTGATTCCGTTATTGGAAGCACCGAAAGAATACTGTGCCGAAGCACTGGAAATACAGTTCAAAACATATATCGACAAGACCGGTATAAAGCCGCGTGCACTTATGCAGGCGGTTCGAGTTGCGCTGACCGGAAAACTCGTGAGCCCGGGAATATTTGATGTTATGGAGTTGCTGGGAAAAGAACGCTGTATAAAACGTATTCAATCGGTTATTGATACTGATTAACAGTAATAAGCGTTACTGTAATGTATAATAAAAAAAACCGGCGTAATGCCGGTTTTTAAGTATTGTAGTATGTTTATTTGGAGATGTAGTATTAACGTTTTGAGAACTGGAAACTTCGACGTGCGCCGCGTTTCCCGTATTTTTTTCGTTCAACCATTCTGCTGTCACGTGTCAGGAATCCGGCATCACGCAGGGGTTTACGAAACTTGCTGTTTGTTTGCAGCAAAGCACGGGCAATACCGTGTTTAATCGCGCCGGCTTGACCTGATAATCCTCCGCCATTTACATTTGCCAATACATTATAACTTTTATCGGTAGAGGTCAGTTCTAAAGGCTGTCTGATAATCATTTGATCGGTTTTTCGACCGAAATAGTTTTCGTATTTTTTCCCATTAACGATAATATCACCGGTACCGCTGACAAGCCGAATACGGGCAACTGCGGTTTTTCGGCGACCTGTTCCATTATATGATGTTGATGATGCTGCCATAATCAAACCTCCAGCACTTCTGGTTTTTGTGAAGTATGCGGATGCTCAGTGCCGCTGTAAACTTTAAGCTTTTTCATTATTTGTCGTCCTAATCGGTTATGCGGAATCATTCCGCGAATAGCGTGTTGAATTATCATAGTTGGTTTTTTTGCCAACAAGGTTTCAGCATTGATCGTTTTTCCGCCGCCGGGATGACCGGAGTGGGTAAAATACATTTTATCCTGCATTTTTTTTCCGGTAAACGTGATATGTGCAGCATTAGTAATAATGACATTATCACCACAGTCATAATGCGGTGAGAAAGCCGGTTTATGCTTACCGCGAAGAATAGCGGCAACCCGTGTTGCTAAGCGACCGACACTTTTCCCTGCTGCGTCAACGATAAACCATTTTCGCTGAATAGTTTCACTGTTTAAATGTGTTGTTTTCATACAAATATACCTAATGACCGTTATTTCAATAATAATACTCTATGCCGGATATAAACCCGACTTTATTATTATAAGCGCACAAATATAGCATTGTAAGGGACATTGTCAACACTTTTTCGTAATTTTATCCGGTCGTACAGGCAGTAAAATTTTTGCATAATTTTATTTTCCGATTATCTTAATACAACAGAGATAGAGTGCCGGTTGGTTTGATGCATATATATTTGAGTGTGTATAAAACCGGAAATGCTATTGATTCAGTAGGATGTACGGCGGTGAAAAATAAAATACGCGAACAATATAATAAAACAGCAGAATGGCTGGACACAACGGTTCCCATAGATGATATGCTCAATCACGTTGAGTCGGTTGTCGGCGGGTTGTGTGAAACGGAAACACGCGGGTATATTCGTGCAGATCTTATTCGGCAGATAGTGCACGCTAAGTTTGATGATTTTTTAGATGAATTACGGAAAATACCGAGTTCTGAAGATCGTGAAAATTTTTTACATCAATTTGTTACTGAAATAACGGAAGATATTATCATTCTTTTATCATCTGCCGGATTGTGTCATGACAGTGAACCTTCCAATGCTGATGAAGTATAAAAGGGCGTTGCAGTTCATAATATACTGATAATCACATAATAATATTATTATCCGGCACTGCAAAATAATTGTCACCTAAATGATGCAGTGTTTTTGCTTCTTCTTTTTCTACTAATAAACGGTTTTTAAACACGGTGTTATCTACATATGCCCCGAGAATAGTGCTGATAAAAAGGATGACGTTTCCGGCAGGGATTTTTGTCTCGACCCTGCATTCAAGATATCCGATAACATCATGAGGGATACGTACGTCAATTGATGCGGCAGGAAATGACGATATTGAAAAATCAGAAAACTTATCAATATCATTGCCTGATGCTTTTCCTGTTTGTGCAACAAGAGAGACTTGTTTTTTTGAGGGGATAGAAGCTGCAAAATGCTGCGTATGCAAAACAGCATCGGTTGTGGCATGACGTTTGCCTAGTACAATAACAAGCCGCGGCGGGTCTTTACTGACCGGACTGTGCCATGCAACCGGTGCGATATTGTAGATGCCTTTTTTACTGCGTGTAGCAATGAGTACAACCGGTCCGTGGTTGATTAAGCGATGGGCGTTTGAAAGCGGTAACGATTGGTATTGCTTCATAAATAACACTCCTGATAATGTATTATCCGTGCATCGTGAATGCCGGTATATGCAATGCGAGGATGAGTATAAATAAGGAGCGCAGATTTATCAAGTAGTTATAAAGCCGGCATAGTCGATATAGAGTGTCATTATCAATAGAATGAATTATTATCATTGTTTGTTGCAGTGATTATCTTGAATAATGCCGCGGTCTATCGGATGCCGGGATAATACGGAGAACCCGGCATATAAAATAGTAAAGAAAATGGATTATGAAATAGTATGTACGGCGGCGATTTTAATATAGCGGGAGATAATAAAAAAAAACAAAAAAAAGGATTTTTTTGCTGTACAAAGGCAATAAAACAATTAACTTATTGCTCATAACGTCCGACATAGAAACTGACTAAATAAGGAGAATCGGAGATGTTTTTACAACAGCAAAAGAGGGAGGCTGCTCCTGCACAAAACAGCCGCGCATCAATTTGTGTTCGTCCGGATATTTTAAACTGGTATACTTCTTCAATTATTGAAAAACATATGAATAACGAAGATGAAGTTGTTGCCCGTAAACAGTGCGAGCAGTTGTTTAAAAATGTTCTTGCATTGGATGTTGAATATTTTTCCGCATTTATCAATGATATTGATGTAGTCTGTGATGATCTATTCGGAACATATTTTTACCGTCCGTGTATTTCTTCTGATAAAACCGAAAGAGAAGTATATCGGGATACGGAGCATAAGAAAGAGCCTGCAATAGCATAAAAAAACTGTATCGCTGTCAGATTATGCATGTTTTTTTTGTTTATAGTTCTGAGGAACTATGTACGAAAAAGAGTTATACGCTATCTGGGCACAACAGCGTTTTACACAGCCGATATTACAAACTATTGACGGGTTCACTATTCGTGTAATATACCCCGGACATTTTAATATTAACTGCGGACCTGATTTTCAGGGAGCAAAACTGGTTATCAACGGCAGAATCAAGCAGGGTGATGTCGAATTGCATGTCGCCGCATCCGATTGGAAACGCCATTGTCACCATACTTCATCTTTGTACAATAATGTTATTCTTCATGTTGTATATGCAACTCCAAAACCCGGTGAAGATATTTCAGGAGCACCGATACTTGTTCTGAAAGAGTATATGCGGGTTTCTCATGCACGAGCAGTTCGTACTGAGCAGTTGACTACCGAGCATTATTTGCCCTGCTATGCATTGGGTTTAGATCCGGTGTATGGAACGGCACAGACGGGTAAGATTATTTATGCTTTAGCGCGTGAACGATTTAGAATTAAAGTGAACCGAATTCCTGATTTCTGGCCGGGTCCGGCACGATTACAATCATTAGCGTGGTTGAAAACCTATGCGCACAAGAATCCTGATGATTTTTATTGCGATTTAGAGGAAGTGCTCTACATACTGCTTATGTATCAAATGGGAATCCCATATAATGTGAAAAATTATCTGCATATTGCACGTCATACGTCATATCAAACGATTCGGCGGGTATGGCAGAAAAAAGGTATGACCGGAACTGATCTTAAAAATCAATTCTTGAAAATAGCAGGTTTCAGTCCTGCCGAAACAGACGGTCTGTTTCCTAAATTACTGGGGGGCGCATTGCGTCCGACTGACTGGAATCTTTATAGACTATATCCGACAACATATCCGCAGCGCCGATTGATTATACTGGCACAGTGTCTATATAAATCAATACCTGTTGGATTATTGAATGAGTTGATTTCTATTGCACGTCGTACCGGTGGTGATGCGCACTCATTTCGTGAATGTATACGCATTCTTTTCAGCTCACCCGGAAAACATCAATTCAGTCAGGGGACTATTAATTCACTAACCCATAATATTTTTATTCCGATTTTAGCATTTTATGGTGTATATCGTTCGGATACGGCATTATTGCGTGAGGCGATTCGACTGTACGCCAATTATCCGAAAATGCATGATAATTATATTATTCGACGTATCAGCAGACAATTATATCGTACTGAAAAAATTGCACGGTGTTTTATTACAAAAGCCTATCAGCAGCAGGGGATGATACGTTTATATCGCCAGTTCTGCAAACCGCTGCATTGTACACAATGCGGGTTGGCATGGAGGGAAAAGGATACGATGTCTGAGTATACACGACAGAAGAGGGGTATCGTTAAAAATGAATTGCCAGCTCACCGGCAACGGCTTTCCAACTGAAGTCATATTCGTTTGCATATACGGGATTATCAAATCCAAGAACCCATTGATAATAATAAATAAATGCGCTGGTGTATTTCGTGAGTTTATACTCTGCTTGCAGTTTGTAATGCCAGACTTTATAGTCAAGAGCAGATTGTGTTTCTGATTCATTGCCTTTAAATAAATCTTCACCATATGCGGCGGAGAGCGTTGTTCCCCATTGCATAATGCTGAGTTTTCCGTTATACGCAAGATCAGTCGTTGTTTGACCGCCAAAACTAACAGGGTTGCCTGTTGCCGGATTTTGTATCGGTGTTTGATACGGCAGTCCTTCCCACCATCTGTTTTCATAATAACGATAATCTGTAAAGGCATCCAGTCTGAGCCACCACCATGTTACACCGATAATATCAAGGCGCGGATTAATCAGCCGTTCTTCAACATCAGCATTACCGGGTCCGAGATGAGCAACGGCAGTTGGTTCGGAATAGGTAATGGTCGGTTTCAGCCATGCGATTGTCGGAGTCAGTTCGCAGGTTAAAACGAGACCGGCTCTATTCCAGTGATATAATTCCATATAGTATTCAAGTGTTGAAAGTAATAGTTTATTGTAGCCGCCTGAAATTTTCATTGAATGGCGTACAATGCAATCGGTGTCAAGTCCCGGTGTGGGCACGCGGCATTCGGTATATTCTTGTATCGGAGCTACTTTATTGGTCCACCATATATTCGTTATTAGGAATGTGCTTTGATAATCTTTTTGGTAATCATAGGAATATGAAGCACCTGCGTGAAGTCCGATTGCATTAGTCCACAGTCCGTCAATAGCGCTGCCGTAGCCGTGCTGTCCGATGGCAAAATTTCTTTCTTCATAATCCCAAATGCCGTTATTATTGGTATCATCAGCAAGAACACGGACATACCGAATGTCGTATATATTTAAAGCATAATTTGGAGACATATCACGATAGTTTATACTGCCGGTAAGGCGGCAGGTATCATATTCAAATTTTTGTGTTCCTTTAATATAAAAAATATTTCCTTCAATAAATGGTATTGTATTCGGTTTTTTTCGGTTATCCCATTGATAGCGTGAATGGGCGTATTCTGTTTTAAGATCTGTGCCGGTTGGAAGGTTTAAAGAGATATCAGAACCGAGAAGTTCGCTATGCATTATCGGGCGGCGATATTCATCACGATAGTAAAATGATTTAATGTCATGATGAAGATTGACGTATGAACCGCCGATGGTGCAATAATCGCCGGGCTGCCATTGCAGACGCAGACAATTTAAATATAATGCCGGTGCGGCATGGGGGTCTTTGTCTGACCATTCAATGATATATTTTGTTGTTCCCGGAATGACAGAAGATATCTGTGCGGAAATTAAAATACGTTCTTCGTCAAGATCAATGAAACCGGTATACGGTGATGCAATAATGCCGTCATGAACAATTGTTGCAATTGGGGTTGTATTAGAAAAAGCAGTAATGGTTACCCAGTAATGAAATGCCGCAGCTTCGGTTTTATTGATATTAAGGGCGCCGTTGGGAATGTCTTCTTTTATTTCTTTTACACCGGGCGCGGGATGAAGATAGACAATGATATTTGTTGTCGGTGACAGTGCCGGATATATCGTTTTACTATACTGTCCGCCATTGGGATAATCAGAGTTTTTTTCAGCTCGTCCCGCAACAAGATAAAAATCAAGGTTGCCGATATAGGTTTCATGTTGTTTTAAAAACGCACCAATCGGAAAATGCGCAACAGCACCGCGTGTTTTTGATACTCCGGTATCGGCATTGCCGTAAAAGAGCAAATCTTTTTTTGTATCAGCTCCGCGAAGATCAAGTGTATAATCGGTAAAATACGGATTAATATGTCCGATTTGCGCTAAAAGTAAACCGCCGCCCCATGAAAAAGTTGCTATGCGCACTTCATCAACATAGATATTATCAGCTTTTAATACTTCACTCATATGAGCACGAATATCAATGTCAACGGAAATATCCCGTGTCGGACGCATCATGACCGTGGTAAGGCCATACATGCCAAGTAATGACTGATACCATTGTTCGTCATCAGTGAGTATTTGAGTGCCGTGCAGTGTATAATTGTGGTTATTCTTTTGTGCGAGCGGATAGCCGCGATTTATCGGCTGATATGACCATACATCTGTATCATTCATGACGACACCGATTTTACCGGTTGCCGTGAGGCGTTTGGGGGCTTGATTCGTTTGCAGCGGTGCGGCATCGGAAAGAGGACTGTGATTGGTGTTGTTTGATAAAACGAGTGGTTGTATGACATTAGTTTGCTGAGGGGAAGGAGTGCTTTCAAATGGTATTGATTGTGCACCGATAGCAATACTACATACAAAGATGAAAAAAAAGGTATATACTGATATGCGTATCATGCATGGGAACGTATCAAGTAATAGTACATTTGTCAATCAATCCCTTCCGGTCGCCCGCCGGTGTTTTTCAGTGAATGAGAGGGACATTGGACTTGCCATATTGGATAAAGTATATTATGGTACACCCCTATGGGACGCAAACTATTTATAGTGTTTATTACTGCGCTGCTTTTTCTTGTACAGTGTTCAGAACGCGCCGTGTATATACCGCCGAAGGAAAACCGCAAAGATGCACAAGCACCGTATGACGGGTATAATGGTGTTGTTTTTACGTATTTTAATAAAACCGTTCATACCGTAACACTGGTTGGTGATTTTAATAATTGGAACCCGACACGAACGTCGCTGAAAAAAAATAAGTTCGGTGTATGGTTTGTTTCACTCCCTCTTGAGAAGGGTCCTTATCGGTATAAATACAATGTTGATGGAAATTGGATATGTGACCCGAATAATTCCGCAATAATAATTGATCGTACAACCGGCGATCGTTTTTCATTAGTTGAAGTTGGCAAGACGTATGACGTTGCTGATATCAACAATGATTTTTACGGTCCGTCGCGGGGGACATCACCGTATCCGACTGATAATGGTATTATGTTCTCATTATATAATAATAAAGCCCGGCGTGTTGCGGTTGCCGGCACGTGGAATGGGTGGGATTGGAGCGCGGACGATTCGCAGCTGTATATTAATAAAAACAGTGTTTGGATGCGTGAAGTGTTTCTGCCGCGTGGGCGGTATTTGTATCGTTACTATGTTGATGGTGTATGGTGTACTGATCCTGAAAATACGAATACCCGTCAAATTGAATATAATGAAACAGCCGGTGTTTTACTGGTAACAAATGTCATGCGAACATTTTCCGGTCCGCCGAAAATAACTGAATTTATTCCTGTTTCATTTGTATACAAAGATCCATCCTTGAATAATGATGCGTCAGTTTCCGTGATTGGAGATTTTAATAATTGGGATCCGACTTTTGGAAAACTGCGCGCGCGTCCGTTGGGCACTGTATGGGAAACGGTTTTGTATATCCGTCCCGGGCATAAGTACTATTATCGATTTTCCGTCAATAATGCTGAAGTTCTTGATGTGGCAAACAATAAAATCGAAACAGCACCTGATGGACGGGACGCTAATTATATTGAAGTATTCGTTCCTGATGGTCATGTACCGGTTCTCTTTACCGCGAATGCATCGGGCGCACATGCGATTCAGTGGATTGGTGAATATAATCATTGGGATTCACTTGCTTCTCCGTTTATATACGATTATGCCAATGACATTTGGGTCGTAGTTATTAATCTTCCTGAAGGTGAACATAGTTATCGTTTCCGTGTTGATGGCAAAGATGTTCGTGATATCTATAATTATAATGTATCATCGGATGCCGGCGGAGAGCAGTATTCATTAGTGATTATTCGGGAGGGAATAGATGGGGATCTCGCCTTATTTAAACGTGTACGAAAGAATAAAAGAATAAACTATACGGATAATTCGATGTCTTTTAAGGATTGGACGGATGAACCGTATTATCACTAACCGCACGTATTTTCTTTTTTATGCTCTTGTGCTGTGCGGATACTTATTTCTCGCTGCATATCACTTCCCGCTTCAGTTGCCTCCTCAATTATCGGCAACATTCGGTGAGTTTCGTGATGATCATTTTCATGCCGGGGTTGATTTTAAAACATATGGTCGCATTGGCGTGCCGGTTTGTGCACTTGCCGACGGTTACATTGTACGAATGAAGGATGTGCCGTACGGGTACGGTCGTGCAGTATACTTGCAGCATACCGATGGCGCCGTATCGGTGTATGCGCACTTGCATGCGGCAGAGGATACGGTGCATGCTATGGCAACCGTTCACCGAATACTGAAAGAAGTGCTTATGCCGTCACGCATGAAGTACTATTTTGTCCCGCCGCATCTGTGGGGATTTAAAAAAGGCGAGACTATTGCGTATTCCGGTGAAACCGGTATTGGTTTCCCGCATCTTCATCTAACGTTGAAAGTTGGGGGGTATGAAGTCAATCCGCTTAATTATTTACCGACAATACCTGATAGTACATCGCCGGTCTTTCAGCAGCTTATTATTCAGCCGGTAAAAAGCGGCAGTATGGTAAATGACAAAGCAGAGCCGTGTTTTTTACCGGTACGTGAAGATACTTCAGGGCACTATGCAGTGCGGCAAGCCGGTCCGATAACCATTGCCGGATCGGCACGTCTTGAAGTGCAGGTATATGATACGGTCAATGCCCCGAATAAAGACGGGGTGTATGATCTCCGCTGTTTTATTGACGGGAAGCTGGTGTATAAAATGCAATGTGATAAATTTAAATACACCGAAGATTATCATAAAGGCGGATTAATGTATGATATGCGGTATAGCGGACTGCATAATACGCAGTATGCATATTTTTGTGATCGCGTTTCAAAGACAAATATGAATTTTATTAAGTATGGGAAATTTTCCGGCGGTGTTATTAATTCACAAGTGCTCTCGCGCAATCAATTGCACGATGTTAGAATTGAAGCACGCGATTTTACCGGGAATGTTTCAACGCTGCAATGTTCATTACGATTGTTGCCATATGCACCGAGCACTGCATTGTTGATGAAACCGAATATTACGGTTCGGAACGGTGGGATACTCACGAATGGAGCATGGCGGTTTTCCTTTGCATCCGGAGCGGTTTTTCAGGACGTGCATATACAAGCTGATGCGCACGTGTCTGAATTTAAATGCGATGATCCGCTTCCCCGCATCGGAGAATATGCATATGTTTCTCCTGCATATGTCTATTTAAATGAACCGATGACAATCTCGTTTTCCCTGATGAAAAAGCATATGCCGCCGAACTCAACAGCAGTATATCAATGGGATGATGTGAATGCATGCTGGAATATCATCGGAGCACAGTACTGTGCATCAAATAATACATTGAGGGCGGCAACAAAACGTCTCGGATATTTTGCCGTCTTTCATGATACTAAAGCTCCGGTTATTGTCATTTCAAATAAAAGAAAACGATTGAAAATACCAACCGGTTCGTTTATGCCAACGATTTATATTACTGATGTCGGACGGGGTATTAATGATGCGGATATACATTTGACTATTGATGGTATTGCTATTCCGGTCGGCATTGATAATGACAGGCATACGATTATATACCGCAAACGGTTTTATTTGACCGATGGACGTCATCGTATGATACTGTGGGCACAAGATCGCGCGGGCAATCGAACAAAATTAATTCGACGAAAAATTATCAGTACTGCCGGCACGATGATTATACAAAAATAATACTGCATATTCGACCTTGTGTTTTTCTCTCAAATGAATAGAGTAGGAACTCATGTAAATATTACTAATAAGGAATAACTATGGCTGAAGAACGAATTGAATTGCGTGAAGCACGATTATTAAAACTGAAAAAATTACGGGAACGGGGAGTCTCGCCATATCCGAGCAGCTATGATAAAAAGCATACTATTATGCAGGCACGCGATGCATTTAAAGAAGGTGAAGAACCGATAGTGCAGACGGCAGGACGACTGATGCTCATGCGACGACAGGGGAAAGCCGGATTTGCAAATATAAAAGATGAAACAGGTGTTATTCAAATATATTGCCGCTTGGATATTCTTGGTGAAGATCAGTATGAAATATTTAAATTATTGGATTTAGGGGATATTATCGGTGTTGCCGGTACGGTGTTAAAAACGAGAACCGGTGAGATTACAATAAAAGTTGAACAATTAGTATTGCTTTCAAAATCATTGCTTCCGCTGCCGGAAAAATTTCACGGGTTGACGGATGTTGAAAAACGATATCGTCAGCGATATCTTGATCTTATCAGTAATGATACCGCACTGACTGCATTTCGTACACGCTCGCGGATTATTGCTGCGATACGCGCTTTCCTTTCAGCACGTAATTTTCTGGAAGTGGAAACACCGATGATGCAGGCAATCCCGGGGGGGGCGGCGGCACGTCCGTTTATTACACACCATAACGCGCTTAATAGTGATTTATATCTCAGAATTGCACCGGAACTGTATCTTAAGCGTTTGCTGGTGGGGGGCTTTGAAAAAGTATTTGAATTGAATCGTAATTTTCGGAATGAAGGGATCAGCACACGGCATAACCCTGAGTTTACCATGTTGGAAGTATATCAAGCATATTCTGATTATCAGGGAATGATGAAACTCTGTGAACAATTAGTGGCTGAAACCGTATCTGAAATAATTGGAAATATGCATTGTACCTATCAGGATCATAGTATTGATTTTTCAGCACCATGGAAAAAACTTGATTTAATTACTGCCGTCAATGAAGTCAGCGGGATTGATTTCAGAACAGCGGATACGGCAGCTGCGAAGAGTGCTGCAAAACAATGCGGTGTTGACGTTGAACCGAAAGCACATATCTGGAAAATTGCACAGGAAATATTTGAGCAAAAAATCGAAGCAACTCTCATACAACCAACCTTTGTCGTCGGGTATCCAACCGAGCTTTCACCGTTATCGAAGAATAATGCCGATGATCCGCGGTTTGTTGATCGCTTTGAAGTGTTTATTGCCGGAATGGAAATAGCAAATGCATTTAGTGAGTTAAATGATCCAATAGATCAGCGGGCACGATTTGAAGCACAAGTGGCACAGCGTGCCGGCGGCGATGATGAGGCAATGTTTCTTGATGAAGATTATATTACGGCGTTAGAGCATGGTATGCCGCCGGCGGGCGGTTTAGGCATCGGTATTGACCGGTTGATTATGCTGCTGACCAATAATCCGTCAATTCGTGATGTTATTCTCTTTCCGCAATTGCGCCCTGAGAGTGTATAACTAGTCTATACGAATAGTGTTTATGTTTTTCTATACGGATAAATCAATATGCGGGTTTATTATTTTAAACCGCTTTTCGCAGTTTATTCTGAATGCGTATTCGGTGAATACTATCCCGCGAATGCTATTTCGTGAATGCGTATTCGGCAGAATTTTTCAGTTTGGTGTTCTATGATTGTGGGGCATGCTGCAGTATCGGTGCAGTTCATCAATAAAATTCGGAGTAAATATATTTTCATTGATACGGTCGTGGATTTCGGATAATGTCCAAAACCTTCCATCATCAATTTCTTCTGCACAAAGATGAAATAGTCCATCCCATATACATGTAAATGTTGCAACATATTCGGATTCATAGTCATTGCGATGAAGGTATTTATATAAAAATTGAATCGGGGTGCCGGTAATGCCAAGCTCTTCAGACATCTCCCGATAGGCGGCTGCTTCATAGCTTTCTCCAAAATCAACATGTCCGCCGACGGCGGTATCCCATTTCCCCGGTTGTACCGTTTTACGAATGCTTCGTTGCTGAAGATACATTTGATTTTCTGCATTAATGATTATTACATGAGCGACGCGGTGAATATATTTCGGATTGCCATGTGCTTGAGAACGGCTGATCATACCGAGAATGGTATCATTTTCATCAACGTGATAAAATTGTTCGGAACTGTTATTGTTCATTTTTATAACCGGTAGTGATAATAGTATATATATTGCCGCTGCACGAAGTGCATTAATGAAGTATATGGTATTGTATGATCGTTTTCAATGATTTGCTGCAGGAGTATTTGTGCTGAAAGAGCAGTGTCGGTGTTGTCATAGAAATTGTTTAGAATCAGATGTTCACAAAGAGAATAGAGCTGTTGTTTTTCATCATGTGATAATAAACGGAGCGTATCATTATTGAAAGCAAGTGATTTTAAAAGTGTATTTATAAAAAGGGTATCACTTCGATGTGGTGATTCAATATAGCGGCTCAGTAACGGTATAACCTGTAAAAGAATATTTGAGCTGATATAGTATGCACAGATACGTGCTGAAAATAATCGTCGCGTAAAGTGAGTGCCGGTAAGTCCGGCAATAAGTACTGATTCCAGTTCTGTATTGTTTAATTCATGAAAACGATATAATACATATGCCGCACTTACAATGACTGCGTCATCGTGTTCATAATACCAGCGGCGTGAGGGTTGAATCGCATCACGCTGTAATGTTAATGCACTCATTAGTAATAGTTTGTTTTGGAAAAGCGGATCATTTTCCTGAAAAAAATGTTCAAGTAATAATTGCGGGACTGCTTCCTGTGTGCCGTGGTGGTACATGGCAATCCATGAATTACAGAATCGATCAATAAGCAGCGGCTGCTTTTCTAGGAGTGTGCACGCAATATCCGGTGCAGTGGCATGTAAATACGGCATCAAATACGATTGTGCGGCAAATGATTTTGATGAGGAAGAAAAAGCAATAGCCGAAACTGCACGAATAGCGTTTGAAACAACGTGTATGTTTGTGCGTGTTATAAGTGTACGATAAAAGGTCAGCCCGGGCGGGATTGTCCGGCGACAGTGTGTATCGTTGGTGAGTGCATCTGCACATGCCTGATAGTATTGAGTAAAATTTGTTTCGAGAGATTTTTTAAATACGGCAGAAAAGTACACCGGCGGTATTACTGAAGTATCGATATAACTGCCGGTTTTATTTGTTGCGACATAGGGATAACGGTATGGCTGGAAATAGTAATCCCGTGCAAAAAAGTTTTGTAAAGTGCTCTTGGGTATTATATCAGTATTTGTGTTTTTAAAATCATCAGCCAGTTTATTCTGAAATAAGAGCATTGTTCCAATCGCATGTTTATGTATATTGCGGGATTTGAGTAAACGATGAATGAAGTGGTTTGGGAATAAGGTGTTTTTAAATACCAATAAACATAATAGTGCTTCGGGCTGTTTTTCAGAAATAATTATTTCGGTGAGACGGCGTATCAGGTGCTGCTGCTGTGGTTTGAATATTGCCGGGATTCCCTGTTGTCGGTAAAAAGCAAGAAGGTATGATAACCCTTCGGGGCGGTGCACAAAAAAATATAAAAAATATATCAATTCTTCACGTGAGCTTGTCAGGAGCAGTCGTCTTCCGTGCTGCCGTACTGACCGTGGGAGGCGATAGTGATTTAAGGTGAGGCTCTGGTGGTACCGAATAAAGAATGATGAGAGCTCTGATGGGATTTTTTCTGCGGATGATCCGAATATATTCAATGGATTGCTGTGTTGCGATGTAAAGTGTGTATCGAGTGTATGGAAATATTCATTTTGTCTGTTGTCGGTATTTTCTGCACTGGTATTGAATAGGAATGAAGATACAAGAATGAGAAATAACATAGGTATGCTCGTGAAGCGTGATACTATTCGAATACTTGTGTTCATACGGATTATTATATTTGTTTTTTAATCAGATACAATAAGCTGTTTACTTTTTATTTGTTTGTATGATACGGTATAGGGGTTCTATTAATATATATGTGCAAGGAGCATATCTCATGATAAATGCATCTGCGAAAACAGTATATTATATCATAGTGTTGGTATTAATAGTTATCCTCTCGGCATGTGTACCGTGGGGGGGATTTCGCATTATTAATTTAACAAAATCGCGATTGTATCATGAACGATATTTTGCGATTACTGCTGATGGTTCACTGTTGGCGGCAGAGCGGTATGAGAATGAACGCATGGCGGATGCATTAACAAAAAAAGGGAAACTACCACGCGGTATACGACCGTTGTTATTTACCGCACAGGGTACGCATAAGGTTGAAATTCCGGTTATGGATACATTAAATTGCAGTGTTCGCCGGTTTTCACCGGACGGCAAACAATTGTTAGTGGTTGTTACGCCCCGCAGTCGGCATGTAAATCCCGGCTTTATCATTGTACCGGTGCAGAAAAAGTACAGCAAGCCTATTGAGTATAACGATATACTGAATAGACCGAAAGCGCCAAATGGAGAATTGCTTCGCCCATATTGGATAAGTAATAGATTGACGTTTCTTTCAACAAATACCATACAAGAATTGGAGCGTGTTTTTATCGGAATCGGCGGTAATCGTCATTATACCGAAGGTCCGTTGTATTATTCTGAGTTTATACCGGTTGCTGATATGAAGCATATGGTATTTAACGGCATGATGGTTGTTTCCAAACGGGATGGCGGCGATTCGGAAGAATTATTTCGTGATGTGTGGCCGGGAAGTCTTTACTGGAATCCTGATACCTCGTTGTTTTCAGTGATCCGATTAATAGAAAAAGCCCCGGGAAGTTATAGTATGACAGTGTGGGTAGGGGATGCTTCACTTAAGCATATTCGGCGCGTTCCTCTAAGAATGGGTCAGATTTATGAAACGGCATGGTCGCCGACAGAAAAAAATGTTTTATATGTCAGTCTTGCGAAAGCAGTGAAGCGGAAAAAATACTGGGATGGTAATGCGGAAATATATAAGATTATCATAAAGTAAATATGGAGTATATATATGCCTTCTCTTGATACGGTTCAATTTGTCGGATTTGATTTGGAAACGACAGGGTTAAAAGCTGATCAGCATGAGATTATTGAAATCGGTGCGGTACGGTTTAGTTTGAAATGGGGGATTACCGGAACATTTCAGCAACTAATAAAACCGAGTGGCAGGATTAATCAGGAAATTGAAAGAACAACCGGAATTAATAATGACATGGTTGCGAATGCTCCGCCCATTGAAGAGGTTATGCCTGCTTTTTTTCAATTTATTGGTTCGGACCCATTACTTGCATACAATGCACAATTTGATACCGGATTTATCGGATATCATGCCGGAGCATTCTATGAGACTCTTCCGAAAAATCCTATTTATGATGAATTGCAATGGCTGCGTTCATTGCCGAAAGAACGCTTCCCTGAATTGACCCGATTTAAACTTGAGATTATTGTTGATCGCTGGAAAATACCGGTTGATGTTTCTCACCGTGCATTATCCGATTCAATAGCAATGATGTATGTATTAAATATGTGCTGGGATAGTTATTGGAAGCAGGAACGTCTATCGCTTGAAGCGATACAAACACAACACCCGCCGATTCATTTCCATGATTTTGATATTGCCTTTTACCGTCGTATTGAGGAGTTCTCAAAGATGGCAGAGCAGGCGGTTATGCAAAAAGCATGGTTGAAAATCGTGTATACAAATAAAGACGGCAATAGCATTGAGACGATTATTAATCCGGAGAAAATCGTTGAGACCCGCGGACCGAAAGTGATTATTGCTGAAGATATACGAAAAAAAGAGAGTTATAAGTATCGTATTGATCGTATTAATGCATGCGCCATTGTTGCTGCGGAAAAACAAACGGATCTTTTCGGGTAAGTGTGATTTACCAATTTATAAAGAGGCTGACTCTGATACCAAGATAATTTTTCCGCTCGTTATAGTTCGGTAATGCATTAAACTTGTTGAAAAAATAGGTGTAATGAATATCACCATTTAAATAAAAAGGTTTATAAATAGGGACATCAATACCCGCTCCGGTATTGAATGATATGAAATTTGATGAGAATGATTCAATGCGGTAATATTCTTTATTCGCAATGGTGTAGGTATGGCGTTTAAACCCGGAATGCACTGCAACACCGACTCCCGGATACAGATACAGCAGATTTTGATGTAATAGAAAAAGCAGGATATCGGCGGTCATTCCTGACCGAAGTTGCAGCCAATCATCAGGATACAATACCGATGCGTCATTCCTGAAATTTATTGTCAGCTGCGGTTTTACTGTCGGGACAATATCATGACGAACTGATACTGTCGGAATAAAAACCGATGAGCCGCTGTTGAGCGCCTGATAATCAATGCCGCCGCCGGTATCAATGTCATTCAGTATACTGCAGGCGCCTTTAAATTCTGCGTGTAGCGGTAGCCCTGAAAGCAAACAGCATAACAATAAAAGAAGAATATTTTTCATATCACCGTATTATAATGAGACGTCCTGTCATTGCAAGATATTTTCACACGCTTTGTATTAATCGAAAATTTCTATAATTAATAAAATTGCATAAATATTACTTTTATTCTGCCGATAATACGTAGTAGGAAAGAGACGCATTATGTACGGTGATTACTTCTATTACTATGATCGCAAGATAAACCCTGATTCTTCACAGGAAAAACACGGGCATAAGAAATTATGCCGGTTTGTAAAAAAAATGTCCGATAAGCCGGTCGTGCGTGAAGATATTACTGTTCGGCGGATTGAACATATTTTACCGCAGGAATTATTACACAATCCTGCCGAGACTGTAGATAATTTTTTAAATAATCAAAAACGTAAATATCGTATATCTCCAATTGGGTATCAGCCAACAGCTGAGTTGGATGATGCCGATACAATACATACACTCACGAATGATATACCGCACGCATCTGTAAAAAGCAGCGGTCATACTCCGTGTAATCATATTGAAAGTCAGTATCCGATTATCGAGCCGGCCGGTGCTGATGCTGATAGGAATGATAGCTCATCGGTTGAGACTGTAATTGAAGAGGGTATTGAAGAAATTACAGATTCTCATGCATTGCCGAGTGACGGGATGAGTCATTCTGAAGAAATAGATATACCATGTACTGAGTATAACGATACAACGGAAATACAACCTTCAAATGTAATTATACCGAACGATGCCGCTTATAATGATGATAATGCATCGGAAGAAGGGGCATCTCTTCAGATATTGGAAGAGGATGATATTCCAATAGCATTGTCTTCTGCTGAAACTGACATTTCAGTTCATTATCCGATAATTGCCTGTGATACGGAGATATCCGTTCCGCAGCCGATAATTCCGAATATTTACGACACCCCGAAATCAGAATACAAACATTCTGTCTGGCAGCCGATTCTTCTGATAGCATTATTATTGTTAAGTTTGCCCTTTATCGGAAAACTACTCTGGGAAAGCCGTATTCAAACAGCATTATCTGAAAGCTCCGCTATGAGTATAAACTCAATATGGGAGCACTATACCGGCGGGACGTTAAGTTCAACTGCGGTGCTTGGTGATATCAATGGCGATCATATGCCTGATGTTATCATTGGTTCGCAGGATACAAGCATTTACGCAATAGATGGACGCAGCGGGCTTCGTATATTTTCATATGCAACTCATGGTCCTGTAATCAGTTCTCCCGTATTAACAGATATTGATAACGATGGGTACAAAGAAATTATTGTCGGTTCCGGTGATGGGACAGTATATGCACTTGACCGTTTCGGTCGCTGTATATGGTCATCGGAACATAAAACGGTACAATTCGGAGCGATTCATGCTTCACCGGCATTGGAGAGAATAAATGCGGATAGAATTGATGATGTTGTTGTTGCTTCTATGAACGGTGCTATTGCTGCTCTTGATGGTAAACACGGATATCGCATATGGCAGTCAAAAGAGCAATTTGGTGCAATATTCAGTTCACCGACATTAGTTGATGTGAACCATAACCGGGGACGGGAAATATTTTTTGGCACTCAGAGTGGTGAAGTTGTTGCGCTTGAAGGAAAACAGGGTTGGAAGCTATGGAAAACAATGCTTTCGGGAAGTATTATCGCTTCACCATTAGTTACTGATTATAATAATGACGGACGATATGAAGTTATTATCGGAACACGGGATGGAGTATTAGCCTCAATAGATGCACTCTCCGGAACGATTAATTGGAAACATGAAGGGATGCCGGCAATTATTTCATCTGCGGTTGCCGGTGATATAAATAATGACGGATATAAGGAATACATTGTTGGATTGGGAAATGGAAGGATAGTGGCCTTACATGGCAACGGGGATACGGTATGGCAGTTTGATACCGGGACACAAGATGAAATTGCCGCCACAGCGGCATTGTATGATATAAATGCTGATAGTTGCGATGATGTATTTATCCCATCACGAAATGGGACGGTATATATTATCAATGGGAAAACCGGGACATTGCTCACGGAGAAACCTTATACTATTAATGTCGGTATCAGCAGTTCGCCGGTTCTCGGTGATCTCAATGGCGATCGTAATCCGGATATTGTTTTCGGCTGTGATAATGGCTCAGTGTATGCATTAACCGTCGTTTCATCACGCCGATTCCATCATATCGGAAAGAATAAAATTATATGGGGAGCGTTTCAGGGGAATTCGCAGCATAGCGGTTCATGGTAAGGGTATTTACGCACACCCCTTGATATATCGCTATAAAGGAAGCATGGATGCTGATGAATAAAGTATGGATACTTATCGTTGTATTAGCTTTTCCGATTTACGCACAACAGCTTGCAATTACGAATCAAAACCCATTAATACCGATACCGTCATATACGCCGAATGCTATTACCGAGTATGATATAATAAACGGTGATGCCGGATCAATTTATAATCCGCAGCCGGTACAGCTGTTGTGTACAGTAAAAGATAAAAACGGGAACAATTTACCGCATTTATATGCTGATGATTTTCAGATTTATATTACCCCGCCGAATAAAGCGGTATGCGCCTCGTATCGTGCATATGCGGTACATGCACATTATATGAGTGATCGATATTATCTTGATATTCGGCAACCGCCGTTTCAGACAAAGAGTGGGCGGTATGATATTGTTATTGAAATTGTTACCGGAAGCGGAAAAAAAATACACCGGCGTGTTTCCCGGGCTGTGCACTATCAGCAGCCGGCAATTGATATTGCATTTTGCATTGATTCATCAAGCTCTATGCGTCGTAATGATCCGAATAAACAGCGATGGACGGCATTATTTAATGCATTAGATGAACTGGAAAACAATACTGTCCCGGGAAGATTTTGTGTTATCACTTTTGCTGATACCGGAGCGATACGGCTTCCGTTAACATCGTTTGCACAGTGGGAAAAAGCACGGACAGCAGCGGCGTTGTACCCTGATGGTGAAACAGCCATCGGTGATGCACTGGATAAAGCGTTTGATGAATTAAACCGCAGCAAGCCCGATAATCGAAAAGCAGTAGTGTTGTTAACCGATGGGAAAAATACTTGCCGTAAAAAAGTGCAGTATAAAAAATATGCTGATGTGGGAATACCAATATATACTATTGGACTTGAAGGCGACACCGATGTTTCGTATTTAAAAAATATTGCTCGAAAAACACATGGTCGGTACTATCATGCAGCAAAAGCATTTGATCTGCAGAGTATCTTTTCCGGTCTGATTAAGCATATCGGCAGTCGTTATATTCTTAAAGAAGCGCTGGTTGCACTTTCTCCTGCTGAAAAGAAAAAAATTACTATTCCGGTAGCTTCTGACGTTCGGCATTATAGTATTGTTGCGCGATGGGAAACTGCCGACGAAGTAAATATCTGCCTGCGTGATTCCAAGCAGCGTTTATATGCACAAGCATCACGTACGGCATATGTATCGTCGGGCAATTCATTTTTTTATACATCGGTATTCAAACCAATGCATGGTGAGTGGGAATTGATAATGAGTAATACCGGCGATAATCAGAATACCGTAACGGTCACTGCTTTTATCAATGATACGATTCAAACGCGGTATTATCCGATTCGGCGGGCATATAACTATAAAGAGCCGTTTAATATTACAGCAACAATATTGGAAGGCGTCTATCCGCCAATGCATTGTACCGTAACAGCGGAAATTACTCGTCCTGATGGACGCAGAGATATCCGGCAACTGTATGATGACGGTGCTCATGACGATGGACGTGCCCATGATGGCATGTTTACGCAGTATTATACTGATACTGATGAAGCGGGAATGTATTCAATTACTATAAAAATTGATGGTATGACCTCTACCGGAAAAATATTTCATAAACGTTATAGAGATACCTATGTTGTCAGTGATGTTCAGTGTCATAGTATTACTTGTACACCAACAATACTGCAATTTACTGATATCGAACAGGGACATCCTGCAGCACGGGGATTTACTCTTGAAATAGAGGGGAATCATGCTGATACGATATCTTTAATAACGCTTGATTTAACGAATAGTAATGGCATTGTACTAAATGCATCATATTTTACCGTTCGACCGAATTTGATTGTTTTGCAGCCGGAACGTCGGCGGCATTGCGATTTTCATATGGATATTCCGATTGATGCCGTTCCGGGAGAATATACAGGCAGTATTATCATCGGGAGCACTATGTGTTATGTCTGTATTCCTATCAGTATTGTTGTGAATCCATTAACTAGTTATCTCGGTAATTATGCTGTATCAGTGCAGAAACGCCCGTTTTGGCGTTTTGTGATGCTGACAATAATTATTATTACTATTACAGGCTTTGGATTTTTGATGGTCTTGAAAAATAATCGATAATTCAGTTTTTTATGCTCCTATAGTGGTTATTTCGGGATAATACTATACATATTTTAAATAATTTACGGTATATTTTAATATTGACAAGATAAAGCAGGGGTTATATAGTCATTTCCCTGTTTTTATAGATTATTTTAAAGCATTTGGAGTAGGAGGTTACGAAACAGATTATGACTAAAAAAGCTTTGTCAAAGGAAGATCTGAATAAATATCGTGACATATTAATAAAAGAACGCCAAAAACTTATTGCTGAACTGAATCATGATAATAATCTCTATAAAGTTATTGATAGTGGAGATAAAGAGGGTGATCTTGCTGATCATGCATTTGCACATTATGAGATGAATTTTCTTGCAAATCTTTCTCAACAGCAGCGAAATATGCTTGAGCAAATAAATAATGCGCTGGATCGAATTGAGAACGGCACATATGGGATTTGTTTGGCATCAGGAAAACCGATCAAGAAAAACCGACTAAAAGCAATACCATGGGCAGCGTATTCAATTGAGTATGCCCATTTAGCTGAGAAAAACGGAACGTCTTTAAAACCGGATATGTTTGATAAGTCATCTGAATAATAATGCTTTTCTAATCCCCGAATAGTGACTTTTCAGAAGCGTAAAACATGAGTATATTCGTATAAAACGGGAGAGTGTACATGCGCTATATTCGTCACATTAAAATACCTGAAATAAGTGAAACCGGTCAGATGATGTTGGGCAAAGCAAAGGTATTAATAATCGGTGCCGGGGGGCTTGGCTCTCCTGCGGCATTGTATTTGGCATTAGCGGGTGTCGGGTCATTAACCATTATCGATAGCGATACGGTTGATGAAAGTAATTTGAACCGGCAGTTTCTTCACGACGATGATGACATTGGAATGGAAAAATCAAAGAGTGCGGCAGCAAGTCTGCACCGTGCAAATCCTGCCATTACGGTTCATGCGTTTACTGAACGAATTACCCGTGATACTGTACAACGCTTTCTTAAAGGTCATGATATTGTCATTGATGCAAGTGATAATTATGAGACAAAATTTCTTTTAAATGATGCATGCATACTTGCCGGCATTCCGCTTATTCATGGCGGTGTTGCCGGGTTTGATGGTCAATGTATGGTTATTCTGCCAAAGCAAACCGGTTGCCTTCGCTGTATATTTCAGGATATTTCACGAGATGTGTTATCTGTTCCGCCTGGTGAATACGGGGTGCTTGGATCAGTTGCCGGTATTATCGGGAGTATGCAGGCAACGGAAGCAATTAAATACATCATTGGATCAGAAGGTTTGTTGATAAACAAATTATTACGCTATGAGGGGATTCATTCACGATTTTCATACATTAATAATCAACGCCGCAATAATTGCCGTGTTTGCAGTGATGCTGCAGATATTTGTACATATACGGGCTGTGCTCCTGAATTCATCGATAATGATGAAACGCATTAATGTTATAAACACATGAGTATCATTACTATTGGCGGGATCAATCAAGCGCTGATTATAGTTCGGTTTCGGCAAATTATCATATTGTTAGCAGTAATGATAATTACTATATAAATATTTAACGAGGTTGTTCTGATGAAGACATGCAAAACACTTGATATAACCGGGGTGAAAAAAAATCAGTATATTCGAGTACGGTCAATGCTGCAGCGAATGCGGGCAGGAGAGTCGCTGGCAGTGTTCTTGGATTCTCAGGAAGCATTTGTTTCGCTGGAAGAGGCGTTACAAAATGACAACTGGCGTATTATCGAGAAACAGGAAGCGACTGATACTGACCCGAGATGGCATATTACGATCGCTGCTCGGCAGAGAGTTATGTTTTTGTATTAATTATTTTTTTAATTGTATTGTATCATTTTTAATAATTGCATTAATAGTATCACCATCCTGTATTTCATTATTGATGATCATTAATGAGAGGGGATTTTCAATTCTCCGTTCAATTTCCCGTTTCAGCGGGCGTGCGCCATATTGCGGGGTATAACTTGCGTTGACTAAAAACTCTTTTACCGCAGTATTGGTTTTCAGGATAATATTCTTTTCTTTTAATTTATCAGCTAGTTTTTTAATATTTAAATCAACAATATGCAGCATATCATCATGAGTTAACGGATGGAAGATTATAATATCATCAAGGCGATTGATGAATTCAGGTTTAAATATTTTTTTAACATCGGACATAATAATTGTTTTATTGTCATCGTAGGTGCGGTGTTCTTCTTCATTGGTTCCGAAACCGATTGAGCGAATGTCTTTCGCCAGCATACGCCCGCCGATATTTGACGTACCGATAATAATTGTGTTTTTAAAACTAACCGTTATTCCTTCCGCATCGGTTAAATGCCCTTCATCAAATATTTGCAGGAGAATATTAAATACATCAGGGTGTGCTTTTTCTATTTCATCAAGGAGAATAACGGAATACGGATTACGCCGAACAGCTTCAGTTAATTGCCCACCGGTGCCATAACCGACATATCCCGGGGGAGCGCCAATCATTCGACTGACGGTATGCCGTTCTGAATACTCAGACATATCCAATCTGATAATACGATTTTCATTATCAAGTAAAAACTCTGCGAGTGCTTTTGCCAGTTCAGTTTTACCGACACCGGTCGGGCCGAGGAAAAGAAAAGTTCCGATAGGACGATTGGTGTCTTTTAATCCGGCTCGATTACGTCGTAATGCATGGGCAATGGCTTCAACCGCCGGATTTTGTCCGATAATCCGTTTATGGATATTGTCTTCCATATGCGCCAGTTTTTCTGATTCAGATTCAATCATTCGATTTACGGGAATTCCTGTACGGCGTGTAACGATTTCCGCAATATCATCTCGTGTTACCATTGCTGCGGTTTCCGGTCGGCCGTCAACTTCTTTTTTACGATGCTGTTCCAGTTCGGTATTAATATTAATAATTTTCACCTGCAGATTTGCAACTTTTGCAAAATCTTTTGCCTCAAATGCGGCAGCTTGTTCCGTGAGTATTTTATTCTTTTTATTTTCAAGCTTACGTACTTCAGGAGAGATATATACTAATGCAAGATGCTTTCTGGCGCCGGCTTCATCAAGTAAATCAACTGCTTTATCCGGCAGATACCGTTCAGTAATATATTTTTCAGAAAGCTTTACAGCTGCGTCAATAGCTGCTTCATCGTAGACGATATGGTGATGTTTTTCATAATGGGGACGAAGACCCTGCAGAATGCGTATTGTTTCTTCCACACTTGGCTCTGAGACCTGAATTTGCTGAAAACGACGCGTCAATGCTTTGTCTGTTTCAATCGTTTTTTTATACTCTTCCGGCGTTGTTGCCCCGATACATCGTAATTCGCCGCGTGCTAATGCCGGTTTAAGCATATTGCCGGCACTAATCCCATCATTTCCGCCGCCGGCAAGAACGGTATGCAATTCATCAATAAAGAGAATTATTTCACCTGCTGACGCGGTTATTTCATCTTTGACCATTTTAACCCGTTCTTCAAACTCACCTTTGAATTTTGCCCCGGCAATGAGTTCTCCCATATTTAACATAACAACACGTTTTTTAAGAAGATTTTCGGGAACATTCGCGGTAACAATACGTTGGGCAAGTCCTTCGACAATAACGGTTTTTCCAACACCGGGAGGACCAATAAGAACAGGATTATTCTTTTTTCGGCGGGATAAAATTTCGATCATACGCATAATTTCATCATCACGCGCGATAACCGGATCAAGCTGATGCTGCCGGGCTTGTTCAGTTAAATCAACGGTAAACTTTTCCAGTACTTGTATAGTGCTTTCACTTTGCTTGTCGCTGATAGTTCGCCCGCCTCGTAATTCTTGTATAACCGCACGAACTTTCTCATCAGTTAGACCAACTTGCTCAAGAATATTTTTTATCGTGCCGGCTTTATCAGAAAATAATGACAAAAAGCAGATATCAGTGGCGATAAACTTATCGCCGACTTTTTTTGCTTCCTGTAGGGCTGTTTGGAATACCGCTTCTGTTTCCGGTGAAATAACAACTTGCGGCTGGTTTTCAGTGCGTGGCTGAGTATCAGACATCGGTCGGGATTCATATATTGTTTCAACAATTTTTGAACGAAGCTCACCGTTATCCTCTGCAATCCTATCAATAATTTTAGCCGGTTGAGAGTTTTTTTGCTGTAAAAGACCGAGTAATATGAAATCAGGAGTAAATACATTTTGATGGACATTGACTAATTCAACTAAGCCAAGGTTAAGTGCTTCAATAACTTTTTCAGTGCATCGATAAAGATATTTTTGAAACATGCTGTTCTCCATATAACGCTCTAGTATAATATATAGTAGCGTTGATACTATTTGTCAAACTCAGGCGATTGAATAAACATAAAATTGTATGAAAAAAGTATATTTTTGATATACTGACACATTTCACCTTGCAAACGGTTTCACGACCCATTATAACTCATACATAAGAAGATACACTATAAGGATACATTATGGGAAAAAAGAAGAAAAAACGTCGTCAGCATGAACAATTAACGCATGGAAATAAAATTACTGCGAATACTCATACGATATCAGCGCATAAAAAACAAAACGCCGGAATGATTTTTATTGTTATAGCAGTTTCGCTGTTTTCATTTTTTATTTTAGGGAATCCGGGGAAAATGTTTGCTCAAGAAAGCGGGATGCTTTCCATGGTTTTCGTGTTATTTATGGCAGCTATTCCGGTATATGTCATTGTTGCATTACAGGACGAATCACGTAATCGTGTAAAAGAAATATTTAAATGGATATTATTCGGTCTGGTTGTTGTCAATATATTACTTCAGTTTAATGCGAACCTTGATTTAAGCGGTGACAATATGGAATACATATTAAAAGCAAAATCGCTTGCACAGGGAATGGGTCCGCGTTTGTACCATATGATTGGCCGTCCGCTGCAGCCGCGAATGTATAATGTTGGTATTTCACTTATTATGGCCCCCATTATTGCTTGTACCGGCGATATAAATCTTATTTTAATAAAGATTCCATTTGTATTGATGACCATTGGCAGTTTGTTTTTATTTTATATACTATTACGCAAGTGGTTTGATGAAACCCTTGCAGTGCTATTAACAGTTGCACTGGGAATGCAGCGGCAGATACTTCATTTTTCAAGTATCGCAATGACAGAGAATGCATATATATTTTTTATGATGCTCAGCGTATGGTTGATACAAAGTTATGATGAAAAAGAAAAATGGTTTGATTGGCGTGGGATTCTCATTGGTTTTGTCATGTTTTTCTCTTTCCTTGTACGTAATGCAGGAATATTGGCGGCAGGAATGCCGATAATTTATTTTTTGGTAAAAAAGAATATTAAAAAAGCAGTTGTCATTTTTATCATTCTGATGGTGTGTGCCGGCGGGTTTTTATTTACTCTGCATTCATTACAGAAACAAAAGAATAATGAAGATGCAGCCGCTGCAATTGAGGTATATACAGGAGAAACAACCGGTTCGTATCTGCAGCGGATATTGTCATTAGACCTTTCATCTCGGTTGAATAGTATTGGGGATCTTGTGGCGGCGCTTTCTATGAAAACCGGCAGTGAGCCGGATCGGTTTGAAAAGTTTACAATAATTCTTATCGCGCTTCTCGGATTAATGCTTATTGGGTTCATTTTTGACTGTATACGTGATCAAACCGGTGTTGCGTATATTGTATTATTGTATATTCTTGGATTGATTATCGGTATTGGCGAAGGCAATATCGGCTATCAGCGATATTCTCGTTATGTTGTCCCATTGATACCGTTTATATTTATATTATTGCTTTTTGGTGTACAGCGTGTACTTGAATTTCTTTCCGGAGTAATGACTATTTCGGAAAAAAACCGTCATGTTATTCCTGTATTGTTTATTGTATTGTTATTCGGCGGGTTAATGCACGGTGCAGCATTGGAGTATCACACGAAAGAACAATTACGCCGTTATCCCCCTCATTTTATAAACAGTTGGATTGATTGCGGTCAATGGATAAAGGAGCATACGGATGCTGATATACATTGCGTTGCGAGAAAAGAACGATTGTTCAGCTATTATGCAGACCGGCAAACAGATCATTATGTATATTACCAAATGGATGCATGGAAGGATAAAGCCCCTGAAAACATGTATTTCACGACACAACAGTATTTAACATTACGTGATTATATGCACAAAAAAGTTGCATATCTTGCTGTTGATAATTGGACAGGATTATACATTAACGGTGATGCATTCCAGCGTATTATTAGAATGGTGAGTGCTTTCCCCGAATGCTTTGCGTTGGAATATGTGCCGCGGCAATATGTTTTAAGCGGTCCGAATAGAGGTAAAGAAATTGATGCAAGCATGTTTAAAAATGGATTGAGTGATTATCTGAATTATATTTTCTCACAAACAGGTCCCGATGGCAGATTAGTACAGGATATATATGTACCGGCAGCGATACTGTCTATACACGATGCAGCTATCCCTGCAGTACTGGCACGCTTGGAACCGGACATTTATCGTTCTAAAGATTGTTTTGAAGAGTGATTAGAAAAACATCGCGCTTTACGAATATTACTCTTTAATGCATCATTGAAAGTTAATTAAACGTAAATACTCGTAATTACTTATAATAATCCAAGCACTTTTTTAACGCCATTAATTACATCATGAACATCATCATCAGTCAGTTTTGCTGAGAGTGGTAAAGATAATGTGTGCTCACTGATTTCATGCGCATTAGGAAAATCGCTCGGTTTATAGCCGAATCGTTCTTTATAGTATTTATGTTCATGTAATGCGATAAAATGAACACCGGTGCCGATATTCTCCGCACGTAGTGCTTCCATCATTTCATCACGATTTATACCGCATTCATTTTTTCGTATTAAAATAGTATATAAATGACGGGCATGAATAATGGTATCAGGAATAATTGCGGGAGTTGTAATAGGAAGATCATGGAATGCTTCGTTATACATATTCCAAATGTGTGTACGAATTGCATGATAATCATCAATACGTTCCATTTGACGAATACCTAATGCTGCCTGAATATCCATCATATTATACTTATACCCCGGCAGTATAGTTGTATAATGCTTATACCCTGATTCACTGTAGCGATTCCACGCATCTTTACTAATGCCGTGCAGATGATAGGTGCGCACCATATCAGCAATTTTTTTGCTGTTGGTTGTCAGCATACCGCCTTCACCGGTGCAAATGTTTTTTGTTGCGTAAAATGAAAAACAGGCAGTTGTTCCAATTGAACCTATCTTTTTATCATTGTATTTCGTTTCGATTGCATGAGCAGCGTCTTCAATAATAGGCAGATTGTATTTTTCGGCGATTGCAAGCATTGCAGAAATGTTTACCGGACGTCCATACAAATGCACCGGCAATAATGCCTTTGTTTTTTTTGTAATGGCAGCTTCAAGACGATTCATATCCATATTGCCGGTTTCCGGTTCAACATCAATGAATACAGGTGTTGCACCGACGTGAATGATAACGTTTGCTGTTGCACAAAAACTCATCGGTGTTGTAATAACTTCATCACCCGGTCCGATTCCCAATGCTAAAAGTGAAAGGTGTAAACCCGCTGTACAGCTATTTAACCCAATCGCATATTGAGCACCGGTATATGCACAGAATTGTTTTTCAAAAGCCTGTGTTCGGGGACCGGTGCCAAGCCAACCGGATTGTAATGTTGCAACGACCTCGTCAATTTCAGGCTGTTCAATACGAGGCGCACCAAAAACTAAAAAAGTATCGCGAATCGGTGTTCCGCCGTGAAGCGCAGATTTTTTATTCATAGGAAATCCCCGTTGTTATATCAGTGATAAACCGTTGAACGGTTGTTGTCATATTAAATAAGGCATTTGCCTTTCGTATACCGCGCCGAAATGTTATGGTACTCATTGTGTTAAAAGTTTCAATAGCTTTTTTAAGAGCAGGAGCAGTTGTTTCGTGTGCAAGAACACCGACGGTATACTCAGTGAGCAATCGTTTCATATCTCCAACCGGTGTTGCGATAATCGGCAATCCACTTTGCAGTGCATCCGAAAAAATAACAGGAATAGATTCAATGCGAGAAGGAATAATAAGTGCATCACATGCATTCAGCCATGCGGCGGCAATTTTTGAATCTGCGTAGCTATATAATGTCACATAATCACTGATGTGATAATAATCTATCATTGCCCGTAAATGCTCTTCCATGGGCCCGCCACCCCATATATGAAAATGCATTTTAACCAGCCGTTTCTTTGAAATTTGGTGAATAGCTTCAATAAGTATATCAGGGCCTTTGTTTTTATGCCATCTTCCGATAAATAAAAAATGTTTTTTCTTTCGTTCCAAAGTAACTTTCGGCAGTCCGGATTTCGGTAAAACACGAAGACTTGGAAGAAAACGACATTCATGGATTTTTCCTAATCGTTTTACATCATCAGCAAGTATATACCCATCAGCATATACTTTCATAGCGTTGCCGGTAATTTTACGAAAGAGTTTATGGGTAAACTTTTTACTTTCAAACATCCATACATCCCGACCGAGTGCCCATACCGCATATGGAATGTGATAGGAAATGGCATCTTTATAAATAAAAGCCCCGGCAGGAAAAATCCAACATGCAATAATACAATCAAAATGTGTGCTTTTACAGAGTCGTCGTAATGCGCGGCGTGCGTTCATGATAAATGCAAAAATACTTACCAGATTAAACGGTGACCATAAACTCAGTTCACCAAGTTTTTTATCTCCCCCCGGCCATTTAAAACGAGTAATATTGATCGGATGAAATGATTTTGTCGGTTGATTATAATCCGGACATAATACATGTACAGAATGTCCCTGAACAGTCAATTCATCAGCAAAATGCTTGATAAATGTACCTGCATCATTTGATTCGTCAGGAGTATTTGGGAAATTATGTGTTGCAATTAAAATTTTCATGAGCTTTTTTATCAATCAGTGTACAAGTAGACACCATATCACGATTAATGTCAATAATCGGAATGGATTTACTATATAAATAATCTTATATCAGTGTGTTATTTTAAAACGAATCTTCTTCAGCTCAATGAGTTATAATATAACGGGATGAAGGGGTATATTCGGCATGATTAATGTATTTCATATATTTCACCAATAATGATATTACAAACGCTTTTCATTCAAATGTATATACGGGATTATTGTAAAAGGGTTATTATTACGTTATTTAATTAATCAGTGAATTACTTATTAGAACGGGAAGTATTATTGAATGCACTTAAATGTATTAAAATTTGTATGGTGGCAATAGCTCAATGTGGATATGATGTCCGATAGATGTCTTGCTTTGGTATCACAGATGTATTGCATTTTTATTGAAAAGCACAGTAAAATATAGACAAATGTATCTCAATATTACAATACAAATGTTACGATAGTGTTTGTATTTGGGTAGTCATAGTGGTATTGATTATTTATTAAAAAGGTTGTTATCACCCTTGCTTTTAAGGTAAAGTAGAATTATATTACACCTAAGAAAAAAGAAAAGCAGGTGTCATTATGCCAACATATGAATATGTATGTAATGAATGCGGACATGAATTTGAAGAGTTTCACGGAATAAACACTCCTTCAATATCAATCTGTCCGTCTTGTAATAAAGAGTCGGTGCGACGGAAAATATCAGGTGGAGGGGGTATATTGTTTAAGGGGTCAGGGTTTTATTCAACTGATTATAAAAACACTTCTTCACATAAAGAATCTTCAGAACCATCATGCACTGCAGGTTCATCATGTGCTGCATGTCAGCATAATTCTTCAGATGATTAATTAGGTTTATTAATAAAATTATTTATTACTGAATATAATACTGCATACTTTCGTAATAATTAGTGTTTTCTGATATGTGCCTGCTGTGGGATTGATTGTCGATTTTCCCAGCGGTCAAGAGTTCTGTATTGTATAGCTTCAGTGATATGTGTCGGTAAAATATTTTCTTCCTGATCCAGATCAGCAATGGTTCGTGCGATTTTTAATATTTTTGCATATGCCCGTACTGAAAGCCCGAGTTTGTCAAAACATTGTCGAAGAATTTTATGAGAGATATCATCAAGTTTGCAATATTTACGAATTTGTTTTATGTTCATATGCGCATTCGCATATAGTGCAGATGATTCAAATCGTTTTAGTTGGCAATTTCGTGCATCCTGAACACGTTCGCGAATAAGTGATGAGCTTTCTGATGGATGTAAGTTTTCAATTTGTTTCAATGATAATGCGGGGACTTCAATATGAATATCGATTCTATCCATAATAGGGCCGCTGATTTGTGCATAGTATTTCTGAATAGATAACGGATGACACGTACACACTTTATTCGTATCACCAAGATGCCCACATGGACAAGGATTCATCGCTGCAACGAGCATAAATCGTGATGGAAACGTAACGGTTCCTGAAGCACGACTTATTGTTACAATTCCATCTTCCAGTGGTTGGCGTAGTACTTGTAATACATTTTTCCGGAACTCAGGAAATTCATCTAAAAAAAGAATTCCATTATGTGCAAGTGAGACTTCACCGGCTTTTGGAAATCGTCCACCACCAACTATCGCGATATCAGATGCTGTATGATGCGGTGATCGAAATGGGCGTTGTGATATGTAATAATTCTTTTCATTGAGTAATCCTGATATGGAGTAAATTTTTGTCGTCTCAAGAATTTCTTCTTCAGTCATTTTTGGGAGCATGGTTGGTATTCGACGTGCAAGCATTGTTTTACCAGCCCCCGGGGGGCCTATCATAAGTATATTGTGACTCCCGGCAACAGCAACTTCTAATGCACGTTTAACTGACTCTTGTCCTCGCACATCACTGAAATCAATCTCATTGTTTAGTGTCAAGCGGACCGGAGGAGCAAGTGAAAGGAGCTTTTGTTCATAGTTTTCATTCTGTAGAATCTCAACTGATTCTTCAAGAAAGTTTACCGGATATAAGTTGATATTATTAATCAACATTGCCTCATAAAGGTTCTCTCGAGGGAGAATGAAATCAGTAAATCCTTCTTCTTTCGCTGACATTAAAATAGGTAATATTCCGGATACTCGATGTACCCGCCCACTTAATGAAAGCTCGCCGAGAATTACAAAACGCTTTTTATTAGCAATTACTATTTGTTCTGACGTTGCTAATATTGCTAAAGCGATTGCAAGATCAAATGCTGTCCCTTCTTTTTTTACTCCTGCCGGCCCAAGATTAACAGTTATGGTTTTAAAAGGCATTTTAAAACCACTATGTGTAATCGCAGCTTGAACACGTGCTCGCGATTCCCGAATAGAAGTATCAGGAAGACCGATTAAATGGAATCGAGGGTTATTGGCAATAAGTAGCTGTACTTCCACCGGTACAGCCATGCCTTCCATACCGAATATTCCTGCTGAATACATTCTATGTATCATAATTCCTCCTCATTGGCGTTTGTGTATTTACTAACATTATCACCATAAGAGTTTTAATCATTGTGTATATATAAACAAAAAAAGCATATCAAATATGACAGTGGGACAAAAAAAAATTAATAATCGTATATCCATTTAGTATGTAATATAATATTGTGACATTGTCTTATAATTGAAATAAGAAATGATTTGTTGCCGAGAATGTACATTTCATCAAATATATGCTCAAATATAGTTTTTGTATTAATTGCTGAGTTAAGTTGTTCACAATAGTTTTGTGAAAATGTTTGCTGAAGAAGAATATTTTCATTTTTATTTATCATTTCTTGTGTTTTATTGTTTTCTGTTTCTCTTGGTGTTTTTGGTGTCAGGCTCACATGATGATGATGGAGAGAATGCGTGATAGATTCATTATCTAAAAAGATTGGATGTATGTCAATTAATCCATCACTTTTACCATTTGCGTAGGCATGATAACCACACCATTTCCAATCTTTCGGATGCTTTACCGCTTCTAATTCTTTGCCTAATCGTCCACGTCCTTTTGATTGTCGTAAAGCTGTGATTAAATTTAATGTGATATAATTATGTACATTAATGAAACATTTATTTTCCTGAACAATTGTTGATCGAAATCGTCCTTCGAAAAAGTGTCCAACACGTCCATATTGTCGATTATACCAATGTGCAAACACTGAGTTAATCCAATGCATAATATCGCTAATCGTGCCTTTCTGTGGTGTATTCATTGCATCGAGATTAAGTGGGGTATCGGATTCAGGATCGCGTTCTAGATTTGGTTTTTGCCATTTACTTAGATTCTTGTGAATCGGCGTTATTAGTAAATGTATATGATTGTGCATAATTATGTAATTCCAAAGCTTAAAACCATACTTTTCTTTTGCTTTTCTAATAATCTCAACAAATTTATCCCGTGGTTCCGGCGAATGAAAATTAAATTCCTTGTTATTACACCTACAAGTAATATGATATACATAATGAGAGAGTTGTATTCTTGGTAATCGCATTTTATACCTCCATTGATTGTTTTATTAATATGCTCATTATAATAAACAAAAATATTTTAAATTATATGACAATAGTTATTAGTTATTAATAATATGTATTTTTGTTTTTATAGTGCCAGGCTTAGTCATAGTGCCAGGCTTAGTCATACTGGGGAATGCTGATGCTATGTAGGCAAACATTGTGTTAAATTACATTTAGTGCATTTAATTGGAAATTGACTTTAGGGATTGTCAAAGATGGAAACTAATTTATTTTAGCTCAATAAAGCACAAATATATATAAATAGGCTATTATATTATGTTAGAATTTTACTACTATGGAGCTATGGTGACAGGCTTAAAAATAACAAATAAATTGGCAAATTACGTATTATCGTTTTATTGTCAGTATAGAATACAATATATTTGGGTATATTAGGATGCGGTATCAATAATAGCTGGGGGTACTATCAATATTGATTAGTATTAGCAGTAAAAATTTTACGTAAAATCTATCATCTCTATTGATTTGTTTTGTGAGATAATTACAATGAGCAATTGCAAAGCATATTAATATAAAATTAAGCATTTAGTGCCCTATTTATTAAGCAATTTACGCTTTGTTATGTTATATAGTGCCATGCTGGGGGATGGGGGGCTAATAGAAAAAAATATGAGTGCCCTTGATAGTCCGGATAGTATAGTGTAGAGTTAGTTAGTATTGTTTGATATCTTTTCGGGAAGTATTGTAGGTATTGTGGAGGGGTAGATGTTTAGTAGTTTGCTGGATTGCAGATGTGAATAGAATTGTAAATAAAATAGTGAGTAAAAATTAAGAGTAATCAGGAGTTTACTTATGAAGGCAATTAAAGTTGGTGTCATTGGTGTTGGACATATGGGGAAATATCATGTCAAGATTCTCAGTGAGCTTGATAGTATAAAGCTAGTGGGTGTTGCGGATACCTCTCAGAAGATACGGTTGCAGGTTGCTGAGGAATGGGGGGTTCAGGAGTTTGCTGATTATAATAAACTTCTTGGAAAGGTTGATGCAGTGCATATTGCAGTACCAACGAGTTATCATTATGAGGTTGCAAGGATTGCACTTGCTGCCGGTAAACATGTGCTTCTTGAGAAGCCGCTTGCTGAGACAGTTGAACAAGCTCGTGAACTTGTTGCGCTTGCTGAGAAGCAGGGGGCTATTTTTCAGGTAGGGCATGTTGAGCGTTTTAATGGAGCTGTTCAGCAGCTAAAAAAAATCATACTTAATCCGTTATGTATTATCACACGCCGATGGGGTCCGAATGTTGGAAGGATAACGGATGCGGGAGTGGTTATGGATTTAATGATCCATGATGTTGATATTATTGTCAATCTTATTGGCGATGAAATTGAACACGTGAAAGCTGTTGGGGTTGCAGTAAATGGGAAGCATGAAGATATTGCAACGGCGGAGTTGAAATTTAAACAAGGGACGATTGCGACTATTAATGCAAGCAGAATGTCACAGTATAAAACACGAACACTGGAAATCATGCAAGCGGGGAGTTTTATTTTTCTCGATTATGCTAATCAGGATATTCAAATACATCGACAAGCAGCGGTTGCATATATGTTAACGCAGGAAGAGATACGATATAAGCAAGAGTCTTTTATTGAGCACATTCAAGTTACGAAAGAGAATCCTTTAAAACTTGAAATTGAGCATTTTTATGATTGCATTCGTAAACATGTTGAACCAATTGTTGATAATCATCATGACATACGCTCACTTGAAATTGTAACGAATATTCTTCATCAAATCCATAACAATACATGAAACATTTAGGGTTATCTACTGAACAAACAATAATTGATTTTATCGCCGCGCAATCATCTGCACGTCTGCCGGAGAGGCGTCGTATAAAAACGGTACTGAAAGGGATTGGGGATGATTGTGCGGTTCTTGCAGCAACCAAGCAGGCTCTTGTTGTAACTACTGATACTATGGTTGAAGGGGTTCATTTTAAACGTAATTATACGGCAATTGGAGATGCAGAGCGTTTCATTGGGTGGAAACTTATTGCGAGTAATGTTAGTGATGTTTTGGCAATGGGGTGTCAACCGAGGTATGCGCTTACTTCTTTGAGTATACCGAAAACTATCAACGTATCGGGGATAAAAGAAATGATTCGCGGGATGAATCAATGTTCGCGGTTTTACGGAATACAATTAATTGGTGGTGATATAACCGGAAGCACGAAACATCTTTGCTTGAACTGTACGTTATTTGGAATAGCACCTGAACATAAATCTGAAAATAAGTGTATTTACCGAAATGGAGCACGTCCGGGGGATACGATATATTTATTAGGGACACTTGGTTATTCATCTGCCGGGCTGTCCTTATTGTTAAGGGGAAAGAATGTTCCAAAGCGGCTTATTGAGGCGCATTTGAAACCGCGTCCTCCTGAAAAAGCAATTCAGTATATACGTTCAAAAATAGTGCTAAGCAGTATGATTGATATCAGTGACGGGCTTTCGATGGATTTACATCGTATCTGCAGGGAATCAAAAGTAGGGGCACTGGTAACGGTTGAAGCGTTGCCCGGTCAGAAGAGACTTGCACAGTATATACCGGAGACATATTTACAACATCAATTATATGGGGGAGAAGAATACAGTTTATTGTTCACCTCTCCGAAAATAATAGATAGAAAGATTATTAATTATTGTCAGAAAAAATATTCGACAGCTCCGGTTCCCATCGGAACAGTCACAAAAAAAAGAAGAATAGAACTTTGTTATAACGGTAAAAAGCATGTATTCAAACAAAAAGGATTTAATCATTTTTGATGAGACGGATGTTGTTCTGGCATCTGTTGATGAAACTATGGAATATGCAGAACGCTTTGCAGCAGGGTTGGAAGCGGGAGCGTTTATTGCACTTATTGGAGAGCTGGGCAGCGGTAAAACTGCATTTGTAAACGGTATGGCACGTGCATTGGGGATTAATGAGCCGATGACCAGTCCGACATTTACTTTAATAAACGAGTATGCTGCTGCAGTGCCGTTTGTACATTGTGATTTATATCGTTTAAACAATTGTGATGAGGTATTTGAATTGGATATTGAACGATATTTCTCATATGCGATTGTTGCGGTTGAGTGGGCAGATCGTTGTTTAGATATCTTCCCTGATACGACCCATGTAATAAACATTGAAATACGTGATGAGCGGCATCGTGTATTGCGACATGGACGTATTCACAGAAACGGATGAAGTATATGAAAGGCATGAAATTAAATCTATGAAAATACTTGCATTTGATACTTCCGGTCCTATGTTCGGGGTTGCACTCTCGGAGGATGGAGAGATGCCGATTGCGCAAATGATGATGATGACGGGATTAGATCATCTCAGTCAACTGCATTTTCAGATTGATCATGTATTGCAGGCGGCGCAGTGGGATATAGACGATATTGAAATGATTGCGGTATCGCATGGACCGGGGTCGTTTACCGGATTGCGTATCGGTATTTCTGCTGCGCGGGCATTTGCACAGATACGTATGCTGCCGGTTGTTCCGATACAGACGCATTATATTATTGCTGATGCATTTCGTTCAGTTACAGGCGGTATTGTTATAATGACCGATGCGCGAAAGGGAAAGGTATACGCACTAGTATTGCATTCATACGGCAATGGGCAAATGGATGGAATACGGGGTATTGAAGATATTACTGCAGAAGATATTATGCGATTTGTAAAAAAACAATGTTTGCAGTATGGTGATATAATAATAACAGGAAATGGTATAGAGCGGTATGGGAGAACTATTCAGGAAATTGTACCGCCGGCGATTTTTGCGCATCCTTCTGCATGGTATCCGCGTCCTGAAAATCTTGCTCGTCTTGCTTTTAAACGGTATCAGCATGCGAATGATAGAACGCAATTTGAATATTCGGCGGTTGAACCATATTATCTTCGCCGGAGTGATGCTGAAATATTGTTTAAACCATCCTAAATATTTTTAAAAAAATGCCGAAATAGAAAGTAACAGAAAATAACGGAGTTTACGTATGCAGTATACTGTTTCATCTGATAAAAAATGCCGCTGGCCGAACAAAAAAGAATGTAAACGCACGATTGTGTGTGGGGACAAACGGCAGGCGCATAAAGCGGTTACCGCTATTATTAATCATTATCTTGAATGGCTTATTTAAGGGGTGTGTATACTTTGGTGATTCAATTATTCGTATAGTAATTCGGATTACGGAGTAAGCGGCGGATTACCATTCAATTTCATCAATCTTTTTCATTTGGTTATCAGTTTCAATCAGAGCGG
>CAZBCL010000007.1:70733-96405 GCA_964490645.1 uncultured Spirochaetia bacterium | reverse complement strand
TAATATATATTATGTTAACTTTATAAATATGTAATTAATACATATGCTATTTATTAATCATAAAAAAACGGGTCATCTGATACAGATGACCCGTTTGTCGTCCCTTACTGCATGTTTCGTTTTTTACTTACACAATCGTTGAGTAAGATCCTGAGCTATTTTTATAATTGCCATATGCATATATTCTTTTGTGGCAATTTTTTTTCGTAACTCAGCAATCTTCTTTCTGCGTAATGATTTTGACGAAACGAGTGTTTGTGAATTCGCCATATGTCTACATCCTTGTATCGTAATTTAAATCCTTTTACTTAAAAGGTATCGACCTGAAAAGCGTTTTGGATCAATGTAAATTCATGCTTAATCCGGAAACGTTTTACGTAATACCTTATAATTAAGACATCAAAACGACAAGGACAGGCATTCCCCAACTTATGGGTTCGAATATAATATGCTGCTGATTTCATAATTCTTTGCTCTTGATGATGCGATACTGAATACAATGCCCATTCATCATCAGCTTTTCTGTATTTTACTTCAACGAAGCATAAACATTCACCCTGTTGAGCAATAATATCAATTTCACCATATCGGTTACGATAATTATTCATTATTAATTGATATCCATTACGTCGTAAATAACGACGCGCAATGCGTTCACCACGGTTTCCTAATTTCTTTTTGTCAAAGATCGTACGTTTAAATAATGTATTAATATTTATCACGAGCTGTTAGATTCAATATTTTTTCATCAACCGGACATTTTATAAAATACTTTGATTCAGTTAAGAGATTTATTAAGTTTTCATTTTTTAATGGTGGTAATCGTTGTCCATTTTTGTCGAATAGTATTTTTATAACGGGACGCAGCGGTTGATTCGGATTTGCATTAACAACAATACCGATAGTGTCATCATTTAACTGAACAAGACTACCAATAGGATAAATTGCCATATTTGATAAAAATGCCCGTATCATAATCGGATCATATTTGCCTGAGCTATTCGAAATAACAGATTTCATTGCTTCATAGCTGATTAATTCATTTTTAAATGAACGATGTTTAATCATTGCCTGATACGCATCAGCAATTGCAACAATCTTTGAAAACTCACTAATCATATCACCGGTAAGTTTTCGCGGATATCCTGAACCGTCAACATGTTCATGATGCTGTAATGCCACTTGTGCAATATCGTTACTTAATTTATTTTCATTGGCGATAATTTGATATCCGATTAACGTATGGGTTTTAATACGATTATATTCATCAGAAGTCAGGGATTCTTTTTTTTCAGTGATATATCGTGGTATACGAGTCATACCAATATCATATAATAATGCAGCCATTCCTAATTGCAGTAATTGATTGATGGAATAACCAAGTGCTTTACCGGTAACCAGTGAAAGAATACACACATTTACTACATGGATAGGAAGATACTCACCGGTATATTCCTGTTGTGTGAAGGATATAAGAGCACTACTGCCGGTTTGACATTCTTTTACTAATTTACCGATAATACTTTTTATATCATTTATACTAATTGGTCCCGGATTTTTTGCATTGGCATATATTGATGCAATTGCATGTATTACATTGTTATATATTTCATTAAGACGAAAACGTTTTCCGCGAATATTCTTATATGCTTCAATAGCATTCATATCATTACCAAGAGCTGTTTCAATTTGGTGTGCAGCTTGTAATGATACATCATCGCGTGGAGCGGGATTACTAACTATCTTTGGTTTAACTATTGCTTCTGTATTGTTATTATGACCTTTTATGGCAGGTGATTTCTGATCAATCGACAGCTTCGGTTTAGTCTCGATTTCAACAGCATTATCATGAACATATAGTTTTTTTATCCCCCACTTTTTTAACCGTTTAATATCATCTTTCGCAATTGGAATATTTGGTCCGATAACGATATAGGTATCATCCATATAAACTGATGTATCAAACTGTTTCCCTACTTCAAGTGAAACGGTATCTATTTCCTTCATTACGGTTTCCTTTCATTGACCGAATATTCTTTATCTAAAGTATATATATATGCAAGAACTTCCGCTACTATTAAATATAACGACTCAGGTATAATTTTGTCAATATCAACATATGATAACAGCTCAACTAATTTAGGATCATGCACAATTGGTACATTATATTCAAGCGCACTTTTAATGATTTTTTCTGCAATTCTCCCTTCACCTTTTGCTATAATTCGCGGTGCTCTGTCAGACAGAGTATATCGCACTGCAGCAGCTTTTTTAATAGATTTCATGTGTTCGATCCTTTTTTTGATTATCCCCATATATCTAATTCTTGTGCTGATAGTGCAGTATCATTAAGATACTCTGCAATATCACTACGTAACGATGTATAAAAGCTTTTCAATATCAAACCATATCTGCTTAAACTTGTATTAAGGCGTTCCTTATGATTTTGAATAAAATCACAGATAGTATTTGAATCAGTAAATATTTTCACTGATACTGCGGAATTACTTTCTGTAATCCACGCTTTAATGGTACCGATATGTGAGAGTATCATATCAAGAATATAATGATGGGTATTATTTGTATCATGCTTTATACTTAAGACAATATCATTCCATTCATCATCTGCATACCATGGAATTGAAAAACGATACCATTGTGCTGCTGAACAATTTTCGGCTGTCATTCTGTGAATAAATTGAATAATGGCATCAATACTCTCTTCATGAATGCTGTTATTGAGTTGAGAAAGAACCGTGCGCAATGAGACCGGTTGTTTGTTATCTTTAATGCTTTTATAATCATCAAGTCCAAAACGGTGAAAATAATTATATAATTTCTCCGCCGGAGCATTATTTATCCATGCCGTAAGCATATTCAAAACAAGCGTTCTTTTATTATTTTCGGCAATATCCGTATTTTGGCAACCCGTTTTTTGCATATGCATATATAATTCTTTTAGTAATTTACTAATAGAATTATAGGAAAATAATTTTTTAATAGCCTCTTCTTCAATACCAATAGACCGTGCAAATGCAATAAATGTATTACGATTATTATTTTTAGATTTATTTTTCATTATACGTTGTAATGGTGTATATTGAGATACGATTTCTGTCGTCGATGAATCCATTAATCCAAAGAGAAGAAGCTGCCGTAATGAATTCGGGATGTTATATTTTGTAATGGCTGAATGGTAATTGTCTGATGCCGGTTCTTTCATGATACTGACGGTTATACTGCCGTCTCGATGTATCTGCCGGACAAATAATTTTATCGTTTTATTTTTTGGAAGTGTTGAAGTAAACTCAGCTTGTAAATATTTTCCATTAACCAGGATAGTAACTCTATTCTGAGCAAGTGTTTTTACTATTTTTGCAGTTATAATGGTACCTTGTTTTAATGGTGCTGCTGTTTTTGCGAAAAAAAGTTTGCCGATAATATTTTTCTGTTGTGATAGCATACACTGCGTACCTTCATGCCAATGATTTTACATGAGCAAATGTCATTCTATGTATCGGAGTTGAACCATATTCCTGTAATGCTTTTATATGCTGTGCAGTAGGATATCCCATATTGGTAATAAATCCGTAATACGGATATTTTTTATGATAAGTATACATAATCCTATCACGTGTAACTTTTGCAATTATTGAAGCAGCTGCAATACTCATATCTCGTTGATCGCCTTTAATTAATGATACTGTCGGATAGGTTGATTGTAATGGCATAGCATCAATAAGTATAAAATCAGGTTGCGGTGAACACTGATGCAGAGCTTTTTTCATAGCTTTGAGAGTTGCTTGATAAATATTTATTCTGTCGATTTGTTTATTAGAAACACAACCAATGCCATATGTTATTGCATGGGAAAGAATATCAGTATATAATACTTCACGATTCTTCTTTGATAATTGTTTTGAATCATTAATAAGAGGGTTATAATAATCAAACGGTAATATAACTGCAGCGGCAACGACCGGTCCTGCAAGAGGACCCCTTCCCGCTTCATCAATACCTGCAATAGAGCGATAACCGGCATACTGACAATATGCACTTATATGTGTTGATATTCTTTGCACGGTTTGTACTATATGGGAAGCTCCCCGTTTCACGAATAGTACTAATGCATACTAAGATTCTAATGTATCAGCTTTATCCTGAGCATCGTTTTTCTTTTCAGTATCAGTTTTATCTGAATGATTATTCTCTGATGAAGTATCGGGTGCTGCATCATTAGCAACGGGTTCTGATTTTTTCTCATTACCGGTATCAGTCGGTTGGTCAACCGGTGGTTGCTCAGTCGGGACCGGTGCTTCTTCTTCAGGTGCCATTGCATCTTTTTGCAAACGCATATGTGATTTAAGACGAGTAGCTTTTGAACCGATTAAATCACGAAGATAAAAAAGCTTTGCACGTCGAACACGACCATGCCGAACAACTTCAATCTTCGCAATTTTTGGTGAGTTTAATGCAAATGTTCGCTCAACACCGACATTATAAGAAATTTTTCTAATTTTTATTGAACGGTTAATGCCGCCATGTTTAAAAGCAATAATAACACCTTCAAAAATTTGAATACGTTCACGTTTTCCTTCGATAATCTTATATGATACCTTAACGGTATCACCAATTCGAAGACGCGGAAGATTTTTCTTAATATATTTTTTCTCGATTGATTGTAATGTTTTTTGTATCATGAGTAACCTCTTTATTTATGTATAAGATATTCATACATATATTTTTTATCATCATCCCGTAATGGGTATTTAGAAAATAAATCTGGTCTTCGTTCAAATGAACGAACTAAACTGTCCTTGTCGCGCCATTGTGTAATACGTTTATGGTTTCCCGATCGCAACACATCAGGTACACAATGCTTATTAAAACGAAACGGCCGCGTATATTGTCTATGTTCTAATAATCCGTTAGAAAACGACTCATGTATAACCGATTCATCATTTCCTAACGCACCTTTACGATGACGTATCAATGCATCAATAAAAATCGCTGCTGCGGGCTCACCACCGGATACGATAAAATCGCCGATTGTTATTTCTACATCAGCCCATTGCTGTATTATGCGATCATCAATACCTTCATAATGACCACAAACGAGTGTTACGGAAGATACCGGTTGAAATTGTACAACTGTATCATGCGTTAACGGTTTTCCTGCAGCAGTCAGGAATATATATTTTGTTTTCGGGTCATTGTGTCTGACATTCTTTAGACATGATTCAAGCGGTTCAGCCATAAGAACCATACCTGCTCCACCCCCATAGGGTGTGTCATCACAATGTTTAAATGTATCCGTCGAATAATCGCGAATATTATAATACTGAACATTCAGTATATTATTTCGTAATGCTCTTCCAAGTATACTTGTTGACAATACTGATACAAAATAATCCGGGAAGAGTGTAACAATATTACAGCGTAACGCAGCACTCATACTGTTATAACATTATTGTATTAGAAATCATTAATCAAGAATTTCTAACATTATTCGTTTTCCTGACTTGGCAGTTGCGGCGTTCAGTAATATTCTTATTGCACGAGCAATACGGCCTTGTTTTCCAATTACTTTACCGATATCATCTGAAGCGACACGAAGCTCAAGAATAGTTGATTTTTCACCTTCAATTTCCTGTATTTCAACTTTATCAGGATTATCAACAAGTGATTTTACAATGTATTCAACAAGACCTTTTGAGTTCATTGTGCAACCTCGTTTCCTGCTTTCACCTTTCGTGGTTTTTTATTCTTTGGTTCAATTTTTAAACCACTTTTTGTAAACAACCGCTGTACTGTACCGGTTGGAATTGCACCTTGTGATAACCAATAATGAATTCGTTCATCTTTTAATCGAATTTGTTTATCCTCGTCTTTAACGAGAGGCTGAAATATACCAACTTCTTCAATTGCTCGACCATCACGTGGTTTACGAGCATCCATTACAACAACACGATAATAGGATTTTTTCTTTGTACCTATACGTTTTAATCTGATTTTAACTGCCAATACAATCCTCCTATTTGGCTCTATTCATACATGAACATAGTACACGCATATATAACTATTATTACAAATGAGTAAAACTTGTGCAATTATAAGTAAAATGCTCTAAAGTGTCAAGTTTGAATAAACCTATGTAATAAATATTTTAATATGAATAAAAAACTAACGGATATTTTATTTGTAACGATTCGGCGTATTCCTTGTTTCTGTCATTATTTACTGATTGTACAGTATTATAGGCTCGTTTGAAGTTATGTGTATACCAGGTCATTTCCCCTATTAAAAAGAAATACATTGGTATTAAATCACCGTGAGCATAAAGACAGGTAATAATGGTTATTTGGGCGGTATTACTTACTAATGTTATTAGCCCCGGGATTATTTTTCCTGCATATATTTCACCAAGCCCGGGAATTACTGATAAAAAAACGGCAAAACCCGGAGATTTTAAATGCGGGGCACCCTGTATGATTTCTTTTTCAAATGCATTGATTGTTGTATAGCTGTTCTCTTCTGAAATAGTATTTTTCAGGTGCTGCATATAATACAATGAGCGTTCATACTTGCCATGTTTAATTGATGCCAATACTAATCTTTTTAAGGCTTCTTGATGTGCATTGGTGTTTGCTGTATATATAATAATAGTATTATAAAATTGTATTTCATTATCATAATCATATGTATACGCGGCACATTCAGCACGTAAAAATTGTGATTGAATGTATATATCCTCAAAATCAGGAGTGCATTCTTTTTTAATATTTTCTAATAGTATAATTGCTTTCTCAATATCCTGACCGTAAAGATATGATTTCGCAATACCAATATCGGCTTGATAGATTTGACGAATATCATGATTGAGATATTTACAACGATAATATTCCGTAATAGCACGATAATAATCACCATCTTTAAATAATGCATCAGCAAATGCATACGGTGAGTCAGGTGAACGAGCGTAGGAAGCAGCTACAAGAAAAATCATACATAGTATAATTATGGTATATCTGTAAGAGAAGGGTTTAATCATTTGCAAGGGAGCGGCGATTCCGAATTCTCATCCCATCAACTTGTTTTCCTAACTCGGATAAGTCTTTGACAATGAGCACTCCATCTTGTGAAGAATAGTTTTTATCATCAAGTAAACGACGAATTAACGCCGTTCCTTTTTCTCGCATTATGCCAAGCATACTTAATAGTTCATCCGGTCCAAAATCAAAAACATACTCACGGCGTGATTCAAGCGGGATACGTTGTTTTTCAACTTGAATTAATAATGCATCAAGCATTCGGCTGTATTCATCTTTTATTGTTACATTTTCCAATTGACGATATGCTACCCAAATACGTTCTGAGAGGAGTTGAATTATTTTCATGACAAGTTGCGGCTGATTACTAACCATAACACCGAAATTACTTTTATTGATTGCCATGGTTACAACATTACCATATGCTTCAGCACTGGCACTACGGGGTTTGTTTTCTAAAATTGCCATTTCACCGATAATATCACCGGGATTCAAAACTGCCAGTAATATTTCCTGATCATCAACTATTTTTACAATTTTAACTTTTCCGCTTTGAAGAATGAACATTTCATCACCCTTCTCATGCTCAACAAATAATAATGATCCATTTTTATATTCGCGTGTTAATGGTGACGCTTGACTATAAATACTTAGGTTTGGATTTGCATCATCAATCGCTTTTATTTTTGTCTGGCATTCACGAACACGTTCATCATGAGGATTATTTTTTATAAAACTTTTGTAAGCACAATAGGATTGTAAATATTTACCTTCTTTATAATATAATTCAGCAACGTTATAAATGAGTTCAATATCTTCCTCTACTGGCTTTAATAATGATACACGGGCAATTGCCATATCGAATGCACGAAGTTTATTTGAAAATGAACGGATGATTTTCATAGCAACCGGTGTATTATTGCGAATTAAATCAACAAATTGATCATGTTTAATTCTTATTACTGAAACATCTGTTTGTGCAGTAACGGTCTCAATCCGCGGACGTTTCCCCATACACGAAACAACGCCGAATGTATCCCCCGGTTTATATGCAGTAATAGAAGGATCATCAGCGATTTGATTCTCTCGACTTGCTTTCGTGCGCCCTTCTTTTAAAATATAAAAATAATTGGTATTCGTCTTACCTTCAATAAAGATAATAGAATCTTTGCGATATTTTTCCACTGTCAGGCGTATTTCCGCCATGATTGAACCTTTCATACTATAACAGTATTGATTTTAATACCATGCATAAGCAGTAAAATCAATAACTGTTTTCAGATAATTGGGTTATTTTTGCTTCACATGCATCACGATTATAATATGCTTCACTCAGGTTCGGATCAGATAATAATGCATTATTATACATTTCCCGTGCTTTAATATAATTCCCTTTCTTAAAATAACAGTTGCCGAGTGCAAATTGGATTTTTCCGATAAACGTGGTATCATGTGTTGATGAAGAATCATTCCCTAATGCTGAAAGTGCATTGCGAAAATATTGAGCGGCATCATCATAGTTGTTACCCTGATACGTATATATTCCCAGATTATAATATACATCAGGTATTGAACGCGCCGTTACAGAAGTTACAATAAGCCGTTGCAATATTTCAATCGCTTTTTGATTTAAATGCATTTTATCATACAAATTTGCCATGCTGATATAGACTTGTATATTCTCTTTATTATTCATTTTAATAGATAGATTGATATTCGTGAGTTTTTCATACATAGCAATTGCTCCTTGGTAATTGCCATTAATCGTATGAATATCAGCAATACGCATATATGCATTAATATGTTCGGGAGCAATTTTTAATAAACGCCGATAATACATTATTGCTTGATTAAATTGATGATTGATATAGTAAATATCACCGATCCCTAAATATGCATCAGCATAATGCGGATTAATTGAAATAGCTTTGTAAAACCATTCACGAGCGTGATCATAGTCAATTATTTTATTTCCAGCTTGTGCTTGCCGATAAAATGCTAAACCGCAATTATACGCAATATGAGCATCGTGGGGATCAATAATAAATGCCTTTTTAAAATACTCAATCGCTGTATGATTGTCATTTCTATTCATGGTAATAATACCACTATTAACATAGGCAACTTTTAAATTACCTTCATCACCCGGGGTGTCATACGTTTTAATGAGCTGTTCATAATATCGTAATGCAGTATCGAAGTTTTTTTGTTTGAAATAAATATCTGCAATAATCGGTAATACAGCACTGTTATCATACCCGCGCTTTTCTATTGTTCTATAGTATTGTAATGCACGATTGAAATTTCCATTATCATAATACAGTGTTCCTAAACGTAAATACGCATCATTAAATGAGGGACGGAGAGTCACTGCATGTTCAAGTGCTGCAATTGCATTTTCAATATTACCGTTTTTTTGATATGCAAGCGCAAGGTTGTACAGGGCTTCAGGATCAGAAGGATTAAAACTGACAGATTGCTCATACATTTGAATTGCATTCGGTAAATCATTGTTTTCATAATAATAATTACCGATATCAACACCTAATCGTGAGACGAAGTCTTTTTGACCGGCATCAATTAAGTGCTGATATTGCGTACGTGCATCAAGTATACGGTCTGAGCGAATATATGCTAATCCAAGATTATAGGTGAGCGCAGCATCAGCAGGTAATATATGTGCAGCTTTTTTATATTCATCAATTGCTTTATTATAAGCTTGTTTTTCAAAATAAATATGAGCTAAATGTCTGTGTGCACTGGGTAATTGTTTTTCATAGGAGAGAGCCTGATTAAAAAATACTTCAGCAATATCGATATTACCTAAGCGACGATGTATAAACCCGAGATTATTGAGTATACCTGCATTATTGGGTTCCAGCAAAAGTGCATTACTGTAATATTCCATCGCTTTCCGGTAATTCCCTGCTTGAACATGAAGATTTGCAAGATTAACTGTTGCAATACAGCGAATCGTATCATCATCCGCATTATTCATAAGTTTCTGATAGAGCATTTGTGCTGTCTGTAATTCCCCGCGCTGATGTGCAAAAAGTGCTTCAATGAGTTCATCATTTCCGGTTGAAGCAGCTCGAAGAAGAACTGTTCCGTCAGTCATGTATATATACTTACTTGATGTGCGTGAACCAATAGCAGTATTTTTTAATGGGGAGCGAAAAATAAATGATATACCGAATACTAAACCGGCAATAATAATGATCGCTCCAATTATGAGCAAAAGATTTTCACGAAAGAGAAATTGAAGAGCAGGTTTACGTTTTTTAATTATGGTTGGTCGGGAGTGTAATGCCATCAAGCACCCCATTGATAAATTGAAACGACTTTTTTGTACTATAGTGTTTTGCTATTTCTATTGCTTCGTTTATTATTACTTTTTTCGGTATATTTTGCTGATACGTTAGCGAAAAAATTGAAAAACGCAATATTGCGCGATCAACCGCTGTAATTCTGGTAATATCCCAATGCTTTGATTGTCGGCGTATTATTGCGTCTATTTCATCTAAATGCAGACAGGTCCCCTGAATTAATGCGAATGCATATTCACGGGTGGCATCATTAATTGAGCCCTCAACCCATTGTAAGGATTGAATCTCTTTGCAGGTCGCTTTACCGACATCAAGATAATAAAGAGCTTGAAGGGTAATCTCCCGCGCTCGTCTTCTATCATCACTATATTCAGACATAGATTTTTATATTATCCTCATCTTGATCACATGATTATTATAATTGTTTTATACTTGTCGGAATAAATCTGCCATTTCAAGAGCACTTCGGGCCGCTTCAACTCCCTTATTACCGGATTTCGTGCCGGCACGTTCAATTGCCTGCTCTAACGTATCTGCTGTAATTACACCAAATATACATGGTGTTGCAGTCTCCAATGATACTGATGCTATCCCTTTTGTAACTTCCGCTGCAATATACTCAAAATGCGGTGTACTTCCTTTAATGAGAGCTCCAAGACCAATGATAGCAGAATATGAACCGTTTTTCGCCAATTTACTAATCATGAGCGGTATTTCAAATGAACCCGGTACACGAATAACCGTAATTGCTTCGTCATCAACACTATGTCGCCGAAGGGTATCAAGACAACCGTCAAGCAATCGTTCAGAAATAAAATCATTAAATCGTGATACAACAATGGCAAATGTATCACCGGTATTGCCGGTTAGTTTTCCTTCAAATATTCTCATAAACATGCCTCCGATTATTACTAATATTTATAGCATAGTATTCAATAATTTTAAAGAATTAAGAACAGTAATTTTTATGATGTACATGTTGCGTTACTATCCGAAAGTAAATGCCCCATTTTTTTCTCTTTTGTCGCAAGATAATGTGCATTATTCTCATTCGGGGGTATAATAATCGGGATTCTTTCAGTAATGGTCAAGCCATATCCTTTTTCAAGTCCAATAATTTTTTTCGGATTATTGGTCAGTAGTCGAATACTGCTAATCCCTAAATCAATTAAAATTTGAGCGCCAATTCCATAATCCCGTAAATCTGCCGCAAATCCAAGATGAGTATTCGCTTCAACAGTATCCAACCCGGTATCCTGCAGTGCATATGCTTTAATTTTATTCGCCAAACCAATACCACGACCTTCTTGCCGCATATATACAATAACGCCATTCCCTTCTTTTGCAATAATACGCATAGCAGTATGTAATTGACTTTGACAATCACATCGTAAACTTGAGAGTGTATCACCGGTGAAGCATTCACTATGTACCCTAACTAAGACATCTTTCCGATTTTTTATTTCACCTTTTACAAGAGCAATATGAGTATTTGTATCAAGAGTAGTCGTATATGCAATGATATCAAAATCCCCGTATTTTGTCGGCAATTTTGCTTGTGAAACACGAGTAATCAACTTTTCCTTAATTCGGCGATATTTTATTAATTCAGCAATTGATAGAATCATCAGGTTATGTTTTTCTGCAAACACTTCTAATTGCGGCATACGCGCCATTGTTCCATCATCATTCATAATTTCACAAATAGCCCCCGCCGGAAATAACCCCGCCATTCGAGCTAAATCAACAGCGGCTTCAGTATGACCGGCACGTGTTAACACACCACCAAGACGTGCACGTAACGGGAATATATGTCCTGGTTGTACTAAATCCTCCGGCGTTGAACGATCATCAGAAAGAATTTTAATTGTCTGAGCACGATCCGCCGCACTAATTCCGGTTGTAATATTCTTTTTTGCATCAACTGAAACAGTAAATGCCGTATGAAACTCATCTTCATTTCGTTCAACCATCTGACGTAACTGTAATCTATTCGCTTGTGTTTCATCAATCGGGGCACAAATAAGCCCGCGTGCATATTTTGCCATAAAATTGACTGATTCGGGTGTTACCATATCAGCAGCCATTACCAGATCACCTTCATTTTCACGATCTTCACTGTCAACGATAATGATCATATGTCCTTGCTGTATCAATTGTATCGCTTTTTCAACTTTGTTTATTGGCATGTTAATAGCCCCATTTCTTTAATTTTTCGACAGATAATGATGATTGTAGTGTAGTGTTTTTTTGTGCATAAATATATTTTGCCAAAATATCAAATTCAAGATTAACGCTATCACCAATACGGCTGAATTGAAAGACCGTTCTTTTTTGTGTTTCCGGTATTAGATACACTGAAAAAGTATCCTTAATGACTTCAGTACACGTTACACTAACTCCATCAACCGCAACTGAACCTTTATTGACCATATACATTGAATATTCAATGGGATATGATATTGTTAATTTCATTACCATATCTTGTTTTTCACATGCAAGAATACTTCCTGTACAATCAATATGTCCCTGAACAAAATGCCCGTTAAATCGCCCGTTTGCAGGAAGGGCTTTTTCCATATTCACCTGACAATTACTATTTAAATGACATATTGTACTTTTTAAACACGTTTCTGATGATGCAAAGACTGTAAATAACGTTGATCGTATCTCTGTAACCGTCAGACAAACACCATTTATCGCAATTGAATCTCCGGCATGAACATTTTGTATAAAATCATTATCGCTATCAATTGATAATTCTTTCCCTGCAGATAATGTTCGAGTAGATTTAAGAGTTCCTCTATGTGATATAATACCGGTAAACATAATTAATATTGATTAATATAGCCACTAATCATGATATCGTCACCTATTATTTTTGTATTTATACGTGATAATCGTGGCATTGAACTCATAGCAGATATTCCCTCATCAGCAATTAACGGTAAAGCGTCTTTTTTGCCGATAAAAACAGGAGTAATTAAAAGAAAAACTCTATCAATAGCATTTTCTTTTAAAAACGAAGCAATTAATTCACTCCCCCCTTCAAGCATTATATGCGGAATTCCCATTTTACCTAATTGCTGCAATGCATCCGTTATATCAACACGTCCATTATGCTTTTTTGTTATAATTATATGTGCTTTATTAGCATATTGTTTGTGATTTGAACACTGTGTTGTTACAATAATAACACGATTATCATTATTTGAAAAGATATGGGCATCGGTTGGAAGATCGCATTGTGTCGTAAAAACAATTCTGTATGGTTGCGTTTTAATATGAGTCCTGCGAACGGTCAAATAGGGATTATCTGTTTCAAAGGTTTTTCGACCGACTGCAACAGCACCAATTTGTTTTCGCATAGTATGCACCCACTCCAATCCTTTTTCTCCTGTTAGATATTGTGAAGCCTCTTTATTGACAGTAATTTTTCCATCGAGTGAAATAGCTGTTTTTAAGGTTACATACGGAATATGTGTTGTCGTGTATTTTGTAAACCATTCAATCAAAGCATGGGCTTCATCTTGCAGTAAACCGGTATGAACACGAATGCCGGCAGCACGTAATGCTTTAATCCCATTTCCGTTGACTGCGGGGTTAGGATCACGACATGCAATGACAACTGATGTTATACCGGAACGGATAATAGCTTCTGTACATGGCGGCGTTCTTCCGGTTGTACAACACGGCTCAAGTGTAACATACATGGCTGCATTATCGAGAGATTCTCTTGCAGTATCCATAGCGACTATCTCAGCATGTCTATGTCCGGGAGGCTGTGTAGCTCCTTCTCCAATTATTTTATTATCACGAACAATCACTGCACCAACAGCCGGATTGGGATATGTATTGCCTAATACGGATTCAGCTAATTCGAGTGCACGCTGCATATAGATAGTGTTTATTTCTGACATTTATGCCTGCCTGACGATTGTTTGATATACAGTGCCAAATATATCAATCACTCGTATTGCAATAGGATACTGTACCGGAAAGTTATTACTATTTGCTTTTAGTGTAACCGATACGGGTTTCTTTCGATTTATTCTACAACTTTGCCATCGTGCATGAAAAATGCTACCATTATAATTCCAATCAATTGCCCAGTAATCAATTGTATTTTCCCATTGTATATGTTCAAGTATTGATTTTATTTTCACTATTTTTTGAATATGCGGTACATCGGTGTTAAGGGTAAAATTATTCAGACATATTTCTGTTTCTTGTTTTTCGTTTTTACTTACCGTAAAATATTGAGATGTTAATGTAAGAAAAGTATCTGTTTTCGTGCTTTGAATCTGAAAAGGATGCGCTTGCATATGAATAAGTCTATTACGTGAAAGCATTACCGCATAATGCTCGCTGTCAGCTCCTATCCATTTTCTGCCTAACCGTTCAGCAACCGCAAGAGTCGTTCCTGAACCACAAAAGAAATCAGCAACAACACCGTTTTGCGGACATGAAACTGATATAATTTTTTCTAATAATGCCTCAGGTTTTTGTGTTTCATAATGTAGTTTTTCATTCCAGCTTTGAATAGTTGATATATCCCATACATCACGCATACGTATTCTTGTATGCTCGTTTAAATAATGTCGTCGAATACTGCCATCACGATGCCGGTATTGTTTATAACGCTTTCCCTCCTCATCACACATAGTATATTTTGATTTAGATTTTTCAGTTTGCGCTTCACTTGCAGCATCATGGTTAAAATAAAAATCGTTGCTTTTTACATATAAAAGAATAACATCATGTTTTCGTTTAAACCCTTTTTGTGGACTTCCCGTTCCTGTATATGACCAGATTATTTCATTAATAAAGTTTTTATCGCCGAATATTTGATCCATCATCACTTTTACATAATGAACACTATGATAATCCAGATGAACATATATACTTCCTTGTTCTGATAAAAGATCCCGCATACTGACAAGGCGAGGATACAGCATCTCAAGATACTGAACTATATCGTTATTCCATGTATCGGAGAATGCCGGTACTGTTATTGATGGTGCTGAAATACTGTCATTGAATTGTATAGTATAGTTATATCGTGCATGACTGGCATACGGCGGATCAATATAAATACAATCTATACACCCTGCCCCTCCTTGTGCGAGAATATCCTGCATAACAGTATAGTTATCATCATAGTAGAGGGTATTACAATACGTTACAGGATCAATATTCATATCAGGATAGACTTTTTCCCGGCAGTTCATTAATGCAGGTATATACGTTCCTGAAGATGATATGTTTTTAATAATGTCAATACACTGCATGGTAATTTCGTTGTTTTTACATTAAATTATATATCAGATAATAATAACAATCAATGTATATTACATTATTTGCTATCAGCGGTTGGACCATAATAATGAGACTCAATCGGATCATCGCCGTATGCGCCAAATGGATTACAACGCAGCCATCGGTCTGATGCCATTAATAAACCGTAATATGGACCGTATTCATTAATAGCTTCAAGCGCGTATCGTGAACAGGTTGGAGAATAACGGCATCGTGCACCGTTTTGTGATGATATAAATGTTTTGAAAAATTTGAATAGAACACGACTCAGTGCTTTATAGAGTGTATCCGGAGTTGTACCGGAAGAAGCGCTGTATTCGCGTATATCAGCACTTGAGGTTATGGTAGAATCCCACGGGTGATAATCATCATGACCATATGTTATTACGATAAACAGGGATATCATTCCGAACAGTAGTAGTATTGTATAGATACTTGATTGCATACAACACCTGTATAAATGTTATAGTATAATCAACTCGACTCAATAGCTGTTAAACGTATGATACGTAATGAAAACGTCGATACCGAACGCAGTAAAGCCGCATACTTATGATTTTTTATTAGATGGAAATAAAGTATGCCATTCAATCAACACCGGGCTGGCAACAAAAATTGATGAATACGTCCCTACAATAATACCAATACCGATTGCAAATGCAAAATCATTAATAACAATACCGCCAAATAGGTACAACATTAATACCGCGACAAATGTTGTCAGTGAAGTAATTAAGGTTCTGCTTAATGTATTTAAAATAGCAGTATTAACAACGGTTTCTATTTTTTCACTGCGATGTACTGAAATTGTTTCACGAATACGGTCAAATACAACAATAGTATCATTTAATGAATACCCGATAATGGTCAATACTGCTGCAATAATCGGTATTGTGATTTCTTTTTGCAAAAATGAAAACACGCCGAGTACAATAATAACATCATGTAATAACGCTATAACTGCCGACACACCATAACGGAACTTAAATCGAATGGTAATATAAAGAATAATCGCTGCAAGTGCAAATATAATCAGTTTTAATGCACGTTTTTGCAGTAATACACCAATTGTTGCACCAACTGATTGTTCACTAAGTATAACAATGGATCCTTTTCCGAATGTATGCTCAAGAACACCAATAATAACACGAGAGGTTAATGTAACATCTTCCCATGCTTGCTGCTGCTGCTGCGTAATAGACATATTTGTTTCTCTGGAAACAGATACCCCATATTGCTGCAATTCATCAGCACTGAGTGATTTAAGATGTTCATCAAATGTCTCAGGAATCTTAATTAAATACTGATGTAATGACACTTGATCATATTGCTGGATATTTACAATACCAATTGCATCAAGTGCATTTCGTAAATTATTAAGCAGTACTGTATCATCACGAATTTCTTCATTTTCACGGAAAGCTTCTTCAGTTAACTGTATGGTGATATTTTTCCCGCCGCGAAAGTCAATACCGTAATTTAACCCGCGTGTAATAAAAAGGAAAATACTTGCAATAACAAGAGCCCCCGAAATAATATATGCAATATTACGAAATTTTATTATATTCATTGTAACCTCTTAAAATGCCATCTTCCGAACATTCGGATTATTCAAAATGATATTGAAAAACAAGCGATTGACGATAAATGCAGCAAATACCGAACTGACAATACCGACAGATAAGGTAACCGCAAATCCTTTGACCGGTCCTGTTCCGACATTCATCATTATTAATGCAGTGATAAATGTAGTAATATTTGCATCGAGAATAGTGGTAACAGAACGTTTAAACCCGGTATCTATTGCTTTACGTATATCTTTGCCTGATATCAGTTCTTCTTTTATGCGTTCATAAATAATTACATTCGCATCAACTGCCATACCAATAGTTAAAATCAAACCGGCAATACCCGGTAAGGTTAATGTAAAATCAAATGCCATCATAATGAAGAATATTATAAACATGTTTATCATTAATGTAATATCAGAAATGATACCGGGGATTTTATAAATAAACATCATTACCAATATAACAACGAGTATCCCCCATGCTGCCGCATTAATTCCTTTACGAATTGAATCCTCTCCCAATGAAGCACCAACATTCACAATTTCAAGATATTTAATATCCGCCGGTAATGCGCCGGCACGAAGAATTCGTGAAAGATCATTAGCACGTTCCACGGTAAAATCTCCTGATATAACACCACTATCTGAAATCGCTGCCCGAATATATGGGGCTGTTTTAATATTATTATCAAGAATAATTGCCATTGGTTTATCCATATTAGCACTGGTTAACGAGAACATTTCACTGGCGGTTTGAGCATCTAAAGCGAAGCGGATTTCATATCCACCAAGTTGTCCCTGTTGTACTGCTGCATCGCGCAATACACGAACCTTTAATTTTTTATCTCTATATAGAACCATGGGCGTTTCAGTTAGATTACCGGTTTTCTTGTCATTATTAACCAGATATCGAACTTCTCGGTCATCCGGGAGCAGTTCACCATCATAATACCATTGTAAATTTGAATACACCAACACTTCGTTAATATCACGGCTACGATCATTCATTAATGAGAGCTGTTCATCAACAATTTGAAATGCTAATTGACCGGTAAGATTAAGATTCTTTAGAACACGATCAGGATTCTTTAACCCCGGCAACTCAACAACAATTAAATCATCTTCTTCACCGCTTACCCGCGGTTCGGAAACACCAAACTCATCAACACGGGCAAGGATACGTTCCATAGTATCATTCCGTAATTGATATAATCGTCGTTTTCGTATTTCTTCAACTCGTTCATTGATGTTTTTTTGTATCGTCGGTGGTTGAACATCAAAATCTTCAGGTTGTATTTTTTGCTCTTTACATGCTTTGATAAATATTTGTTCATGAATATCTTTTGACATCATAACTTTCATACGCACCAATACCCCGCCTTGTAAATCAAGACCAAGTTTTACTGAACCATCACGATATGCTTTAATCTGATGCATACGGGAAAGAATTGTCTGCATTTCTGATTGCAGTATTGGTATTGTATTTGAATCAATTCCCTGTATATCAGTAAATATTGTTACATTCGTTATCATATCAAATGCAGCATCACGGTCGTTGACGGTCGGATATTCAGTGCCATGCATAATAATGTGTTTATTCGTTACAGCATACAATGCTTTATTGCTGTTTAATGATGATTGAGAAATAAATGTTGTAATAAAATCCTGCGGATCATGAGCATCAATATATGTTTGCAGAATTGTTTTCTCTTCCTGTGAAACGGTAAACCACCATTGATACGTTTTCTGTAATGACAATGATGACAGCAGTATTAATGTGAAAGTTATGACCAGCGGCCAAAATACACGTTTTTTCACGCTCCAGCTCCTTTATCGGTGTTCGTTATTTCACAAATCGCGAAAATACTTTTTTTTGCACTTTTTCTTCTTGTTGTTGCCGTGCTCGTACAATAAAGACTAATAGCAACCCGACAATAACGGATTGTACTATTTTACGCCATATATAAAAATCCGGCCAATCAGCATGTTTCCGCTGTTGTGTAATAACGCGCGTATCTTCAGTACCGGTCGGTTGCGTTATAAACCCAATCATATGCGCTGTATTACTTTGTACTACAGCATTTGTTTCTATGATAACCGGTGCTCGTTGTACGGTGATACTATTTGTTATGCTCTTATCAGCATAGATATTATTAGTATCACAAAGAGTATGTTGTTTCAGTCCGACACTTATAGTATATTCACTTGCTTTTGGCAAGTATTTTTCCAATGCGAGTTCATTTAATTGATATGATTGCACTAAATGCCGACCGGCGGTTTCCGGTGAAATTACCTGAATAATTTCAGCTAATCGTATATGTGCAATATATATATTATCATCAATCATTAATGCTTTTTCATAATGCATACGTGCACGTGTTATGTCTTCATCCCGCAAAGCTATATCTGCAAGTATTAAATGTGCTAATAATGGTGATTCTAAATTAGTAACCGCATGGTGACAGTATTGTACTGCTGACGATAAATCAGACTGCATATATGCCATTAAACCTAAATAGCTTAAAACAACACCATTATCAGGCTGCTCTTTTTGTACCTGCAAAAAAAGCGTACGAGCATTCTTTCTTTTACCATTGTGGAAAAGATGTATTGCCATTGATACTTGATTCGTTACCGATACGACAATATTTTCATTGCTTTTATGCATCATTATTGTTGTATTACTATTAGTTGTAGATATCACATTACTGCCGCTTTGGTTATTCGTAACATTCTGCGCAAACACATTACAGCAGAGTATGCCAAATAGTATACAAATTATTGATAAAGCACGCACGGTTATTTTTTATCTACTACCTGATTTATTGCGTTTTTAGTAAACTCAATGGTAATTCCGTCAGCAATGCTAACGGAAATAACCTCATCCTTGACACCAACAACTTTACCATAAATACCGCCAATGCTCATAACTTTATCACCTTTAGATAAAGCACTTATCATCTTTTTTCTATCTTTCTCTTTTTTTTGCTGCGGACGAATGAGGAAGAGATACCATAATAGGAATAACCCGCCCAGCATAACCCATAACGGCCATCGAGCCGATTCTTCACCTGTTCCATTCGGCAATGATCCTCGCTGACCCGCTACCGTTCCATCTGCTGTACCCGTTATTACTTGCGTATCAGCTTTCGGTGAATCCTGAGCAATAACAAATGGTGTTATCACCAATGCAAAAATAATCGCCAGTAAGCATATTTTTTTCATAATTTGTTTACTCCTTTGTTAAAGTTTTATTATGATTTAAATATTCATTTAATATTATTGTTGCCGCAAGTTTATCAATGACGCCTTTACGTTTTTTGCGGCTTACATTTGCTTCAATAAGTGTTTCCTCAGCTTGCATCGTTGTCATACTTTCGTCAAATACCTCAATTGGAATTGTGAGTATTGTGCGTAATTTTTCAATAAATGCAAGCACATATTGTGTTTGTTGTGTAAAATTACCACTCAGATTCAGCGGTAAACCAACTATTACTTTCTCACTTTTAGTATCGTTAATAATATTCTTAATTCTCTCTAAATCCTTGTTAATAGTTTTTCGTGTAATAACCGTATATGGTGTTGCAATTCGCCCTTGTACATCCGTGAGCGCAATTCCAATTCGTTTTGAACCAACATCCATACTCAAAAATCGCATAAGCACTACTTTCAGTATGCAATGATAACCGGTGTTCGGTAATCAATATATTTTGCTAAAACAAGAATATCGTTATTATACATACGCACACATCCCGTTGAAACAAGATGCCCAATTGAATCAGGATCATTATTTCCATGTATTGCAATTCCACTTCCAGGACCGACACAGCTGCCATCAGGACGTTTTGGTATTTTCCCTGCAATACATGCAGTATGATGACGTTGTATATCATTCTGATTAGGATAGCTTAATCTGAAAAAACCGCTGCCGAATACCCCTGAACCTAAATCTTTTTTCGGCTGACCGTATTTATGATAACCATCTTGCCATTTATAATAAATAGTATTCATCCGAACAAGTTTTTTATACTCCTCTGAATCATGATTCAAGTTTTCATGTGATATTTGAGTAATATAGTAAAATCCTTCCGGTGTTCGACCATCACCACTATACAGTTTTGCCTGCATATCAGGATTGCTGCCATATGCAATTGGAAACGATTGTATTATTTCAAAATCACGATTAAATACAGATAATAGGAATGCTGATTTTTTAATATACACTATATAATCAATATCCCACTGATCAAGCCATTCCAATACTTTGCCCGGGACCGGTGAGCGTTCTTCACCTGATAGAGGATTCATATTACTACACAACAGGAAAATAACACATAGTATAATAATACCTTGTTTTGTATATCGAATCATATGTCTCATTGTATTATTTCACAAAATGCGGCGTAATACCGCGTTCACTGTTTTCGACAAATGTAACTAGTTTTTGAACATACTGAGAATCCATAATCGCATTGGTACTTTTTATTGTCTGTAATGCTTGCGAAACATTTAATTTATTATGATACAGAATCTTATATGCACGTTTTATTTTCTCGCGTTCCTCCGGGGTAACACCCATACGTCGTATACCAACAATATTCAAACCAACAACAACTGTTTTTAGACGACCAACCCGTGCCATCATATAGGGAGGGACATCTTTATTGTATACTGTACTGCCGCCAAGCATAACCCCGTCACCTATTTGTACAAATTGATGAATTCCGGCAAATGACGAGATAAAAGCATTGTGGGCAACCGTCGCATAACCGCCGAGGCTTGCGTAATTGACCATAACATTATTATTTCCGACACTGCAATTATGACCGATATGAACACCAACCATGAAATAATTATTATTTCCGACAATTGTCTTTGTTTTCGGTTTTGTCCCTCGATGAACAGTAGTATATTCCCGAAAAATATTTTTATCGCCAATTTCGACGTAACTGATATCACCGGTATACGATACATCCTGAGGGGTACCGCCAATACAGGAAAAAGGATGAAACTCATTTTCTTCACCAATAGTAGTATTCCCGTTAATGATAACGTTATTATGTAATATACACCCCCGTGCGATTGAAACATCCGGACCAATTATACAATATGCCCCTATTTTAACATCCGGTGCAATGTTTGCATTCGTATCAATGATTGCATGTGCATGTATCAATTGTTCCATACTGTCCCTGTTTTCTATAATTGACTGCGTTCCTGAACAAGTGCCATAAACTCACCGCTCGCTGCTAATGTCTCACCGACAAATGCCTGACCTTCAAATATACCAAGTTTTTTACTTTCACGCACTGTTGTAACTTCAAGTCGGAGAACATCCCCCGGAACAACTTTAGATTTAAATCGTACTTTATTCATGCCAACAAATAAAATTACCTTTTCTTTATACTCAAATTCATCAAGCATCATAATACCGGCTGTTTGTGCAAGCGCTTCAATAATAAGCACTCCGGGCATTATCGGATTACCCGGAAAGTGTCCATTAAAAAAGTTTTCATTACGAGTTACATTTTTTATTGCTACAATTCGTTTATATCGTTCCAATTCTAAAACGCGATCTACTAAGAGAAAAGGATAACGATGAGGCAGATGGTTTTGAATTTGTGTAACATCCATTTTCATTTTAATAATACCTCCTAATTAATGCATGCTGTTGTAACATATTATTTTTATATTGTTAAGTATTTATTGATTATTTTTATTAAGCTGTTTTTTTATATCCTGAATATCCTGTGCCATCTGTGGTAGTTTTCCAAATACTGCTTCAATGCGTGCAGCTTTAATAGCCGGTTTATGCGGGGCGCCGAAATATCGTCCTTTTTTAACCCGTACTTTTGATACTCCTGAACGAGCTAAAAGTATTACTTCATCATCTAATTCAGCATGATCGGCAATACCAACCTGACCACCAATCATACAATGTTTCCCGATTTTCGCACTACCGGCAATACCCACTTGTGATACAATAATGGTATGATCACCAATAGAACAATTATGCGCTATTTGTACAAGATTATCAATTTTTACATCATTTCCGATTATCGTTGTTCCTGTTGTTGCCCGGTCAATGCATGTTCCCGAGCCGATATGAACATCATCTTTTATCATTACTGTTCCAATTTGAGGGACTTTATAATGTTTGCCACTATCCTGAAAGTATCCAAATCCTTCCCCACCAATGACACTATGTGCTTTTATTATCACTCTATCCCCGATAGTACAATACGGATATATACTCACGCTATGGTGCAGCTCTCCATTATTACCAATATGAACTGATTTGCCGATATAAACATGCGGATAGATGACAGTATTATCGCCAAGTACAACGTCATCTTCTATAACAGTATATGCTCCAATATGCGGATTTTTACCAATCTGTGCTGTTTTTGAAATAACTGCAGTAGGATGAATACCCTCATATACAGTATGAGGTTGTTTAAACATATTTAATACCCGTATAAATGCCAATCGTGGAACAGCAACTTTGATTACCGTTGTTTCATTGATATTCATTGACATTTTTTCAGGAATAATAAGTGCGCCTAAATCAGCATCTTGGGCTTTCTGCAATGAACGGGCATTATCAGCAAATGCAATGGTATCATTACTTCCCTCTTCAAGAGAAGAGGGTTTTGTTATAATACGTGAAGCATCGCCAATAACCGTACCGTGTATTTGTTCTGCAATTTGTTTAATAGTGAATGAATAATCCATTATAGTATGTCCCTTTTAATTTGAATGAGCGCGACGAGCTTTCCATTCAAGATGTTTGATTACCTCTTTTGTAATATCATCTTTTTCATCAACCCATACGACATAGGTTGATTTATCAATTATAATCGTATAGCCATATGCAATGGCAATTTCCTGAACTGCCTCACGAATTTTTTTAATCGGTTCTTCCAATAACGATTCTTCTTCAACTTTTAATCGTGTATTCATATTACTCACTAATTGAATATACTCATTCTTTTTATTGTTAATACTATTTGATTTGCTGCTTATTTCATCCTCAGTCATAAAAAGAATATTAGACGCAAAACTTTTTTCAAGTAAATAAACCTCTTCTTCCAATAATACTTTTTCGTTATTAAGGTTTTCTCGATATTTTTTTAAATCATTCTTAATATCCTTATACCAAGGAGATTTAATAAACACTTCTTCAATATCAACACATCCGATACGTGTTTTATTTTTCTTTCCGATTTGTGCTGAAACCGGAATAGCCATGAGAAAACATACAACCGTAATGCAAAGTATAGTTGTCAGTGTTTTCATACGCTCCTCCTAAAATAATCCGTGAATACCAAAATCAAATACCCAATTAAAATCTTCATCAATCCAATGGAATCGCCCATTTGACTGTGTAAAGCGTTTACTGAAATACAATCGTATCGGAAACATAGGAATTTGAATTCGTAACCCAAATCCTGCAGATTGATACAACATTGTTCGATTAACCATATCATCAAGAGTATTATACGGATGTTTAAGATAATGCCGTGTATCAAATTCATTTTTAATCTGTCCCCATAAACCGCCGGTATCCCAGAAGAACACCCACCAAAGCATTCTTTCTGCAATAGGAATTCGTATTTCCTGATTAAAATACATTCTTCCTAATCCTTCATAGTATGGGTCAAATGGTATATTTTTCGTCTGATTATTAACCCCCCATCCTCGTAAGTTTTCCCAGCCGCCAAGGGTAAACATATCAGTTTTTCGTATCACTAAATCAGATAACCCGATATTCGGTACAATAACACCAAAATCACTATGAAAGGCATATACCATTTTCCAGAGGAAATTCCAGTAATACCCGAACTCACATTCCGGTTTAGCATATCGATCATCGCCCCCAAGCCATCCTCCGGCAAATTCAATCCCCGGTTTAATAAAGAATCCTTTTGAAGGATTAAAGAGATCATTCCGACTATCAATACTCATACCAAAGTAAGCACTGTTTTTTTGTTTAATGGTCTTATGACGAATATTACTGATTACATCTTTATATGCAGCTAATTGATTTGTTGATAAATAACCTAATTTTTCAGCATCAAGCATTTTATATAATGTAATTGTGCCTAGTTCTTCAGTCTTTTTGCCATGCTCATCATATGAATGCCGTACATGATTATCATATGTTTTATCAGCAAGGTTACAGTAACGATAGAATTCTGTTCCCAATAATGAACGAACATGAAGAATATCACTTAATCGTCGTCCTAAACCTAATTTCACACCAAAATCATCAAGTGCATAACCGACTTGCGGATAGGCTGAATCTCCTTTTTTATTATAATAGCGCAATGATTGACCGCTTAACCCATCAGTATCCTCTTTTTTATCAAGCTCAATGAATCGTCGTTTTCGTGACCAGAAAAAAC
>CAZBCL010000007.1:0-70723 GCA_964490645.1 uncultured Spirochaetia bacterium | reverse complement strand
TCAGATGAGGTCGGTGTATTAAATAACCATGGGTCCGACCATCCGACTTCAACAGATCTTCTGTTTTGCATCCAATCAACACGTTCATGGATACGAAAACCCATTCCCATGAAATTATTTTCACTGACTTCTTCATACCCCCCAAATCCATCCTGTGTACTATATTGTGCACCGGCAAGCACCTGACCGGTTGGCTGCTCATAAGCATCAAAAAACAAACTAACTAATCCCGGAGCACTCCCTATTTTACGATCGTATTTTACATCTTTGAAGAAACCGGTACGCATTAATTTTTCATGTGATTTAACAATCTTTTTATGAACATACATTTCCCCTTCTTCAATTAATATTTCACGGCGTACGACATATTCTTTTGTTTTTGCACGAGATGCATTTTCTTCGGGATGCAAGCGGATAATTATATTTTCAACATGGGCAATCTCACCTTCCTGAATTGACAAATTATACGCAATACGTTTATTTTTCTCATCGATTTGCATATCAGGGATTACTGCTGCTGATATATAACCTCTATTCTGATACTTCTCCTGTATTGCATAAATATCCTGTTCAAAATAAGTTTGATTAAATGTTTTATCTGATTTTAATTTCGTTACCGTTAATAATTCACTCTGGGTAAAAAGTTCATTCCCCGTTATTGTATATCCATCAAAGGTATAACAATCTCCTTCATGAAGTGTGATAATAATATCAAGGAGTTTTTTTTGTTTTGCTTTTTTACGCCGTTTTGCTTTAGAAAGCGATTCCTGTATACTAATATCAGCAATATACGCTTTGATATATCCATTATTTTTATAATAACGAATTATCTTCAATTTATCGATATCAAAACTTTCATCAATATAATGCCCCTGATGAAGCCAGTCCTGTTCTTGTGTCTCCATTTTGCGTTTTAACTTACGATCGGAAAATACATCATTGCCTTTAAATTGTATACTATTCACTTGAACTTCAAGTCCCGTTTCAACTGCAAAAACAATGTCAACAGTATGCTTATCGTTGTTATAAAACGGTTGAACCGTAACTAATGCATTTGGATACCCATCTTCCTTGAGGGTCTTAAGAATCCATTGTTTTGCTTTATTTATACGATTATTATCATACGGAGTATTCTCTTCTAAGGATACGGACTCACAATAATCAAGAAAATCTGTTTTATTTATTTTCTTTCCCTGGACACGAATATTGCGTATTGATGGTTTTTCATCAACAATAAAAGTAATAGTTATTAAGCCATCCGCTTCTTCACGAATACTTGTCTCAATGTATTCAAATTTATCAAGAAAATAAAGAGCTTTAATAGATTCAGCCAATAATGCGGCATTATAAGTATCTCCTTCCTTTAATGGTATCGTTGATAGGAGAACCTCAGGAGCAGCATTTTTCAAACCTTCGAATGCAATATGCCGTATTTTTTTCCCCTCATAGTTTTGCGCATTTAAATGGGTTATTACATAAATGCCGCAAAATACAATAATACTGCATATAATTAAAATACCAAGTCGTTTTAAAATCGTTTTTGCCATTGTACTGAAAACCTGTTTTCTATAGTTGGTGTATTCTGAGAATAAAGACCTCTCTTCGCGGTGAGTGGGCTCCATCCGTATTCAACACTCAATCCTTTGATATTGTATTGCAAGCCGATGTTCACTTTTGCAGTTGGTGGTAATAATGTTGCTTTCTCATCACCAGCCTCATCCTGCTCCAATCGAACACGTGAGGTCAGAAAAAGAGCTGATTCTTCAGAAAGAATATCAGTTCCCAGCACCCATCCGGCAGCAACTTCGGTTTTTTTCAATGAGGATAAATAAGATTCCGGAGTTATCTCAACCATTTCTCCATTCATTAACCCCATAGTAACATTCTCAATAATATGTGTCCTTACACTTAGATAGTCCATTCCCAGTTTACGTCGTACGGCACTAACCTGACTACGTACTACTTTTGCTTCACCAAGATTAAACAATTGTCGCATACCCTGATTAAGGACCTCATGTATTGCTTCATCAGATGATTCGGAAGTATACTTAGAGAACCCTAAATACTCAAAAATCTCATGTTCGTCAAGCATACTTTGTGATGATAACTGCGGAACTAAGTTATTGTCAATAATGCCATCAATACTGAGATAAAAATAATGTTGCCCTTTAATCTTTTCTGCTTCAGCTTTTATGTAGGGAAGATTCTTTTCTTGTCCCGGAACCATTTCAAAAGAGACTGAAGTAACGGTAAATACTTCACCTAAATAATTGATAGTACCGCATTTATTCGGTCCTGTATTTAATCCGTCAATCTGTCCATCAAGATCAATCCCGCCGCTATTATTAATCTCCCCATCAATATGTATCCATCCTTCAGGGGCAGCCTGAACAATAACCCCGCTCGGATCATAATAATATGACACATTATTTCCAACTAAAATTGTTACATCAGTATCAATATTGATTTTTTTGTTTTCCGTTGATGGCGAGGTGCTTTGTAATGGCGGCTGCGGCAGGGTGAACTCTAAATCATGTGCGGTTATAATGCCTGAACAAAATATATCATTCGGCTGACCAGTAAAATTAATATTAAAAATAGCATCGCCGTCAAGCAAACCTTTTCGCATTATTCGAACACCTTGCTTTTTATCACTGCGAATATCAATATCAACGTAAGATATCTTACCTTTCAATAAATCTAATTGCCCGGAAAAATATGCATACCCATCGCCAATGCGGACCTGCGACGAATCTGATATCTCAATATTATCGCCATTAAAAATCAGTTCGCCATACCCTTCACGTAATGGGAAAATAAATGGTTTTTCTCCTAATCCGAATGTTATACGAGCACCTTTTTCCTTATGTTTCCCGATAATTTTAATAGTGCCATAATACAATGGTATGTCAGTTGTGCCTTTCACTTTCATGCTAATAATAACATTTCCGGAAGCCGGCGAAATAATATCTGAACGTACATCAACACCGGGAATGAGTTCGAGAAAATCCTTCAGTTCAAGCGACGAAGAAGATATATCAATATCAAGATATTTCTTATCTTGAATAGCGCCATGAATTTTTAAAATTGGTTTTTGCTGTTGGAGCATTGCCACCTGCAAGGCTTTAATTGATTTCCGTGTATCATCAAGTTCAATTAAACCCTCAATACCGTTTTTATTATATGATTGAACAACAAGTGTATTATTCTTTTTATCAAAACTAATGAAATGTTCAAGTTTATTGAATGTCATTTTATTAATTGTTAATTTATTCATTTTAACATTCATTGAGATATCATGTGCTTCAATACGTCCCTCTATTTGAAAATCAGAAGTAATAGGAAAGATATATGTATAACGAACCGCTTTACCGCGTATAAAAAATTCTTTGCTTTTAGGGATATACTTTGCTGTATTGATATTAAGTATACCATTATCGCCGGTATGAAAACTACTATTGTTAAAAATAATTTTGTCATTGTGTGAATGAATATTGATTTTTGCAGTTTTAATCGGCTGATTATTAAAAGACCCATCATGCAATTCGATATATCCATGCACTTGATTATTGCCGTCTTTTTCTTTAATCCGTAATTCTCCGTGTATTTCACCATGCAGTTTATTTAAAGCTGTTACATCAGCAAAGTATAATGACCGTATATAGTCAACTGACATTTTTTTTATATCAATCGTTGTTATGTTGCCTAATGGTCCTGTCCAATATTTTACCGTTGCAACATCTTCGATATCAACATAAGCGGTACTGTTTTTTGTGAAATCGATATAACCGGAAAAATAGTTAATGCGTGCATTATTATATATTTTACCATCTTGAATAATGAGTTCATTCCTTTTCCATTTTGGCCATGCTTCAATTTTATCAATTGTTATATTTCCTACATTGATATTTTCAACATCAATATATCCATTCCCCTTCATTGATTCCATTTCAGTAATAAAACCTGATAATCGAAAATAGCCGTTGATTTTTTTTATCTGCAGTTTATCAGTATCGACGATGGACTCAGGAGAATAATTTTTCAGTATAATTTGAAACTCAGAAAACCCATCAGTGAAGATAGTTCCTTTTATTTTACCGCCATGTGGAATTTTAAGTGCAAGATAGGTTGTTGCATGTTGTTTTCGAATTGAACCGCGCAGGTTTAATGAAGTATGCGCAATAGGAATATGTGCATCAATCCAATAATTATTATTATCAACTATAGTTAATGCTCCACGAAGAGTTTTGGTATTATGATTGTTATCTATAATTGCACATTCACCATTAAATGTTTTTTTATTATAGACGCCATGTATAATCGCTTGTTTTATTGCAGGTGACGGATTTTGAAGAATAAGATTATGTGCTTGAAGAGATATCGCATTATTATGCAGGATAATTGCGCACGTGCCATGTATCGTGCCTTGCGGAGCATTTTTTATCGCAAAAGCTTGTTCAAGCACATGGGATGATATATCATACAGATTAATATCAATACGTGCAGATACCGGATTGTGTGCATTAATAATGCCGCTGATCTTTATTGGAGCAGTAATATCACTTTTTATAATAGTGTATTTATTATGTTGTTCTAATAATGTCAAAGCGGCTTTTTTAATTATATAATCATTAATACGTCCATTATCAAGCGAAATGCTATACGTATGGTTCTGCATTGAGCTTTTTATATTTCCCTGCAATGTTGTTGTATCTGATTTCCAGGATTCAACCGAAAGGTTTTGAATAGTGGGCAAAAACCCATATTGCCAATGAATATTTTGTCCAATAATATAACTGTTTTGTGATTGTAATAGTTTTACTTCATGAATGGTAATACTATCTTTATCACATTGAGCATTACAATAAAACCGTTCGCCATACCCTCCATGTGAACTTATACGCCTTCCGGTCAGCATTAATTGTGCCTGTGAATTAGTAATGCTTATTTTTCCTGAAATATCATATCCCATTGATTCTGTATATGAGATCCCTGCCATAGTTGCGATTTCTGAAAATGGAAGACTTTTAATTACGATTTTCCCATTCAGTTGTTTCTTAGTATAGCTTAGTCGTCCTGCAATATGAGAGCCTGCGTTTAATTTTGATATTGTAATAGCATTACTTGATATATATGCAGACAAAGTAAGAGCATGAAATTCATGATTATTAAATTTGACCTTCTTACATTGCATTTTACCGCGATAGCATGGATTTTGACTATTTAAGTTTATATTGCCATTTAATGAAACATCGGCAGATGAATGAATATTTGAGCTGTTATTATTATAATTAAATATTGTCGATAGGTGCAGTGGAGAAATAAAATTTGATTTAATAATCATTCTGCTTTGAATATTTTGTATTGAAACATTGCCGCCATGCTCATCATCATAGGTAACACTGCAATTATGAAAAATAATTTCTGTATTATTAAATGGTATTTTTATAAGTGCGATTTTATTGCTATTATTCAGATTGACTAATAATGGAGTGGTAATGTCATTAATGTGAACCTGTAATCCGGTAAGATAAATACGAGTAATACTCTGTATAAAGTTCACTTTTCCGGTAAAGATATGCAAAATATTATATCGAAGATCAATTCCCTGTAATTGCATGATTGCCGGATGGTTTTCATCTAATTGATATAACTGAACATTTTTTAAAATGACATGATTCAAACGAAGTTTCATGTCATCAACGAGTAATTGAAAGCCGAAACGACGCTCAACTGTTGATATCATGTTTTGTTTGACTTGATTCATTTCCTTTTCAAGTTGAATAAAACCAACGATCCCTGCAATACCGGCTATCAGTATAATAGTTATTATCGTTATGATACTTTTTTTGTTTTTTAATATTCGTTCAACAAACACATCAGGTATTGAATAGATATCAGGAAATAATATTTGTTTTTGAAAAATAGCACTCATTATTATTCCTATATATTCTAACCTAATTATTATGATACGTATGTACTGATATACTGTAAATAATATTCAAGAACACTATTCACGATACCATACAAATATTATAGTTCAGTCTTTTTATACTGTATCATGTTGTTTGAGTATATACAAGGATAATGCAATATAATTTACGCTCATACACGAAAAGTCTTTTTCCATGCCGTGATATGATGAATTTTAATCGTTGTATTTTTACTTGTCGTATTCTTTTTATTCTTGTGTATAATTCCAAAAAGAAATCCTAATCCGTATAATACATGATTTAAAAAAAATAAAAGTGTGGTAATAATCGGCGTACATATTGAAAACCCGTATTGTGTATGATTACTAGAAACAACCCATGCAAGAGGACCAATAATCACAAAATATAAGAATAACGGTATACTTAAAATTTTTACGAAATTATGCAGCTCAGGATTAAGCATATTTTGACTGAATAAACATATCAGTAACACACAACAGTAGATAATAAATCCGACTGCTATAAGAGGAAATATTGTTATTGAACTTGGATTAATAATAGTTTGTTCACCGCGCCCTTTTCCATAGGTAAATATTTGCTTTATGAAATCTTTTAATGTTCGCCGTTGTGATCGTATAATCGGCGCATCAGGAAGATATAATACTAATCCATGATTATGTTGATGCCGAGCAATCAAATCGTTTTCTTCATTTGGATATAAATGTATATTGAACCCATGAAGAGCAGTAAAAATCTTCCGGGGTATCATCATGTTACACAAGATTATCTCAGTCTGATCGGTAAATCGAACAGTACCAATTTGCGCATATCGCGCACGATACTTGCCTGATCCGATAAAAGACGATAGTACAATACCAATAAGTTGTTGAAAAGGCGAATCAGTTTTCGGAGTTAGACTTGGACCGCCAATGATAGCAGTGGGATACTGATTTATTTTATTAATCATACGCCGAATAGTATAGGGCATAACACATGAATCATTATCAAGAAAATAAATAATATCACCAGATGCTCGCCGAACACATGCATTACGTTGGCGAGACGGTTCATTTCCGGTAACATGGAATATTTCAATTAATTCTTTCGGATAATCGGATTCGCGAATTGATTGCAGTGTTGTATATATATTTTCATCAGGACGCGACGGTATAATTATTGATATTTTTTTCATTTTCATAAGCAATTATATCTTTTTAATTTGTTGGTAAAAGTTTCGACCAATTACATTCCAATCATAATGTGCAGTAATAAAATGATATGCTTTTTCTGCTGTTTTTTTTAATTTTATTCTATTACGTAATGCTCTGATTATACTTTTTGAAAAATCATGTATGGAGTTTTTTGATTGAACCGCATATTTTTTAAATCGTTTTAAATCTCCAAAACTATTACACACCACAACCGCTCCCGCACCCATATATTCACGCACTTTCATTGATACACGATATCGGTTGACATGAATGCTTTTATAATAGGCAACAGCAATATCCGCGCAGTTGATGCATTCGTTAATCAATGCCGGTGATAGATAACCGGTAAACGAGACGATATCACTCAGCTGTAATTTTTTCGTTAATGCGATAAAATCATGATACATCGGTCCGCCACCGGCAATAAGCAGATGAATTTGCGGATCTTTTTGATACGCCATATGCACTGCTTTTAATATTGCATCAAGGTCAGATGCAATATTCAGATGACCGGCATATACAATGATTTTTTTACCGTTAAGACAATATTTATTAATAAGTGTTTTTTTCCGTTTTTCCCATCGCCGTCCATGAAGTGGCTTAAAAAGTGTTGTATCAACACCTTGTTCTAATTTATATAACTTGTCAGCCGGCACATGAAATGTCGTATGAATAAACTTTTTTAATGCATCGTTATGATACGTAATACTATCGCATTTTTTTGGTAAAGGTTTTTGCATGATTTTTAATATAGTGGCAAGTAATCCGGTACGATACCCGAAATCAATATCATCAATATCCGTAATAACTTTACTCTTACTAATTATACGCTTCAAAAGCAACGGTATTAATGTATTCGGATATGGCTTTATTGCAATACCAATATCATATGAGGTTGTAAAACATATCATTACGTTTTGTATGAAAGAAACAATAAAATCAAACATAAACGGCAATGAATGTGGGGGCATCGGAAAAATAACCGTTGCTCCCGCTCTTCGCAGAGAGTGCGCAAGATATTGTGCCCGTAAAAAACAACCGGAATCACTGGATAATGATGATAATACTAAAACACGCATTGGTATTGTTTAATAAATCATTAATAAAAAGTAAAGGATTTCTTTTCATACGTGTATATAAAATCAATGATAAAATAGTAAATATTATAATTGTAAAATACATAATATATGTTATAATTTTATTCTAATATGAGTGCAAAAAATAAAATAATTATTATTTTGGCATATTATATGCTTTATAATTATTGTAAGAAAAACAGCAACTTTTTATTAATCGGCAATAATGTTCTAAGACCGTATAAAAAAGCAATTCGCTAGTTTTATACAATAAAGCTGTTTTTCTGCTATTAAAACCGGGTATTTTATTGCTCATGTAAATCATTCATACCTTATCCCCCATTAAGAGATGAGGAGGAGAATAGGCAAAAAGTATGGTGGTAAAAAATACACACCTCTATATGAAATTATACCAATCTCGAAAAATAATAATCGTAATCATTACATTTATGCTGATGATTATACCTAGTACATATGCTCAAACGCGATATGCGTATAATCTTACAAAATGGCATTTAGATCAGGCAAATGGGACTACCGTTTCTAAAACGACTGTAGGTGCATCACAACCGGTTGGTGATATTACTTCCTCAACGGTTCATGATGAAGGATTGTGGTATGTCGATCTTTCTTCATTATCCGGAACAGTAACTACATGTACTCTTAAATTTAATTATGTGAGTGATGCATCAGCTGGTTATCCTACAACCTTAAATATTCATCGTATATATGCTTCATGGAGTGAAACCGCTACATCACCAAGCTACAATAATAGAATAAGTTCTACCTCCTGGCCTTCCCGACCGTATGGTTCATCATTAAGCGGATCCATTACATTAAACGGATGGCCGAGTGGATATGGTTGGAAAACAGTAAATACTACTGCTCTTAAATCATGCGTTCAGAATTGGATTGATACGTCTTCAACCAATAAAGGTTTTGAAGCATACGGAACTGCTTCTACTGTTGGAGTTCAGGCAAATATATCAACGGTGAGTTTAGTTATGTATATAACAACGCCTGCTGATCCTCTTCGGGTAAATGCGACAACCCCAGCAAATGGGGCAACAGGGGTATTAACGAATACCTCAAAGTTGATTATTACTTTCAACTCAAATATGAACCGTAATTCAGTTTCAAATAATTTAATTATCAAAGACAGTTCGGGAACGCTCGTTACTGCTTATACCCTCATCACCGGAAATAATGTTTCCTCAATAACTCTTGGTTTTATCGCTGACACACTCTCCTGCGGTGAGACGTATTACATAACCAATCTATCATCAACCAGCAATGTGAATAATATAACCCTCGGCACGAATCACGGATGGTCATTTACTACTGAAGACTGCCCGGTTATCGATCCTCTTCGGGTAAATGCGACAACCCCGGCAAATGGGGCGATAGATGTATCAACAAACACTTCTCAAATAGTCATTACCTTTAACTCAAATATGAACCGTAATTCAGTTTCAAATAATTTAATTATCAAAGACAGTTCGGGAACGCTCGTTACTGCTTATACCCTCATCACCGGAAATAATGTTTCCTCAATAACTCTTGGTTTTATCGCTGACACACTCTCCTGCGGTGAGACGTATTACATAACCAATCTATCATCAACCAGCAATGTGAATAATATAACCCTCGGCACGAATCACGGATGGTCATTTACTACTGAAGACTGTGCAGGATATGGATGTTCAACAATTTCCGCTGATTATTACCGATTGCATATTAATGCCGGAACAGATCAAGGATATGAGAAAAATGGCACTAGTGCAAGTATCGGTGGTAATAATGGACGAGGCAGCGGCAATAATTATGTCAGAGAAATATTATGTGATTTTGATGTAAGTTCATTAAAGGGCAATGTTACTTCAGCGACATTACGCTTTAATTATAATGCTCAGGCAGGATATACCGGCTGGACAACAAAAACAGTACATGCATACGATCAAAATAAAAACACGTGGACTGATAATGGCACCTCAACACCAAGCTATAATACATTTGCATCGACTGCATGGGATACATCATTAGGAACTGTTGATGTTGCCAGGACAACAACAGGATGGTATGAAATAACTAATTCAGCATTGAAATCAGAAATTCAGGAATGGATTGATACTTCTGCCAGTAATATGGGTATCGTTTTAGGAGGGAATTTCAATTATTATGATTCATATATTAGAGTAAATTCTGTTGAATTAAAAGTTTGTACAGCTGCTCCCCCGGCTGATCCGCTTCGAATAAATACGACAACCCCGGCAGATGGAGCAACAGGGGTATTAACGAATACCTCAAAATTGATTATTACTTTCAACTCAAATATGAATCGTAATTCAGTTTCAAATAATTTAATTATCAAGGATAGTTCAGGATCGCTTGTTACCGCCTACACCCTCATTACCGGAAACAATATTTCATCAATAACTCTTGGTTTTATCGCTGATACACTCTCCTGCGGTGAGACGTATTACATAACTAATCTATCATCAACCAGTAATGTGAATAATATAACCCTCGGCACGAATCATGGATGGTCATTTACTACTGAAGACTGCCCGCTTGTCGATCCGCTCCGTGTGAATGCGACAATACCTGCAAATGGGGCGACAGATGTATCAACAAACACTTCTCAAATAGTCATTACCTTCAACTCAAATATGAACCGTAATTCAGTTTCAAATAATTTAATTATCAAAGATAGTTCAGGATCGCTTGTTACCGCCTATACCCTCATTACCGGAAATAATGTTTCCTCAATTACTCTTGGTTTTATCGCCGGTACAATCACCTGTCATGAAACTTATTATATAACTAATCTATCATCAACCAGCAATGTGAATAATATAACCCTCAGTACGAATCACGGGTGGTCATTTACTACTGAAAACTGTCCGGGAGATCCGGAAAACATATGTGAAAGTTCATATGCAGATTGGGACACCGGTTCCTGTAATACTGCAGATACTGACGATGAAGCGGATGTTACTGCTGCTCATATTTATTTATTTGCTGCGCATGAATACTCTCCCAATGCGGAATGTGCGTGGGCTAAAACGAATGTCGGTAAAGCCTTTACCAATATTACATTTGATTATTTTCGTGAACGATCAGGCTCACCTACTGCAAGTGCTCATTTTCGAGTTTATACATCATCGAATGGTTCATCGTGGACACAAACGTATGATGAAACTATTTCTCCCGCATCGGGAAGCGGAACAGGAGGTTCAATAACGATAAATTATACTTCAATTAATGCAACAAATCATCAGTATTTAAAATTTGAAGTATCGGATCAGCAAAACGGTGGTGCCGGAGGGAAAGTTTGGATAAGTAATATATGTGTAACAACCCGCGGCAAAGGTAATTATTTATCAGTTATTTCAACAAGCCCCTATGATGGTGAAGCGAATGTTTCGACAAACCTTTCATATATCGTTATTACCTTTAATTCAAATATGAATCCTGCATCCGTGTCAAATAATCTCGTTATCTATGACGGAGACGGATCATTAATAACTTCATATACACTTATTACCTTAAACAATGTATCCTCAATTACTCTTGGTCTTATTGCAGGAACACTCACTAATAATATGGACTATTTTATTACCAATAAAGCATCAACCAGTAATGCAAATAATGTAACACTTGGTTCACCGTATACATGGTTCTTTACAACATACGATGTATTTACAACCTGTAGTCATGATTATACCAAATGGACGATTGATACAAATACGGTTACCGCTGATTTATATACGGGAGTTTTTCAGTTAAACATTGATACGATCTATAATTCTGCTCCGGTATATTCTCGTGTTAAAACAAATGTCGGAAACTATGTTATTTCAAACATTACTTTTGATATGATTTGGAATACTGATAATGACGGCACTGCTGATATTCGTTTTTTTGTTAAAACGGGTAACGGGACTGCCGTTTACACGAATGAACTTAATGAAACCGCAACCGGTAGCACATGGTCAAATGTTAGTGTTACAATAACCGGCAATCATCTTCCCGACAATCCGAATACCGTTATTTTTGAGCATTTTCGTGATGGGGGATCATCCGCAAACGGACCTAAAGTACGAATAAGTAATGTGTGTATTACCATGTATGAAAAAAATATCCCTCCGGCAACAGCTGCATGTTATGATGGTTTTGCCGGATGGAATGTTCATGAAGGAAACAATTTTGATATACATAATACTGCCACTGTTCTGTATTTTGAGTGCTTGAACCCGGCAAATACTCGTCAACCTATCGAAATGTGGGCAGCTACTAATTATAATGCGTTGATTACTAATATTACATTTGAACTAATTTCGAATGAATGGAGTGAAGGTTTTACTAATTCTGATTACTTTGAATTAGAATTACAAAGTGTTGATGGTGATATTATTGCAAACTTCATCAGCTCGAATACCGGGCAATATTCAATTAATATTTCCGGCAATAAAACAGGTATTCGATGGTACTTTAACTGGAAACGTGACCGAGCCCCCGGCGGCAGTGCCCTCTCACATTTTCGTGTATCAAATATTTGTATTAATCAAGGCGGCTCATCACCTAATAATGCATTAATCATTACCGCACATTCGCCGACCAATAATCAAACTGATGTTGCAACAAATCTTTCCAAAATAATTATTACCTTTAATTCTAATATGAATCGTAGTTCAGTTTCAAATAATTTTTCCATACATGACAGTTCAGGTTCACTCATTACTTCATATACCCTTATAACCGGCAATAATGTCTCTTCAATAACTCTTGGACTTATCAGTGGTGCCCTTTCATGTGGAGAAACATATTATATTACCAATGGAGCAATGACCAGTAATGCAAATAATATAACACTTGGTTCAAATCATGCATGGTCATTCTCAACCGTTGATTGTTTTAATGGACCATTCTATGTTAGTAAAAGCGGTAATGACGCAAATTATGGTTCACGATTGAAACCATTTTTAACTATTGCCCGCGCTATTGCAGCAATGGGAACAACAACGATTAATACGACGTATATCGGACCCGGAGTTTACGCTGAACAATGTAATGTAACAAATCAATCCGGCACTGCAGCATCGCCGATTGTATTTACTGCGTCAAATGATACTGATCGGCCGACAATAGACGGTACTACAAATTGTTGGAATTTAAACTCTGACGCGGTTAATTACGTTATTATTGAGAAAATGACCAATACGAAAGCAGCGAGCAATGCTATTCGTGTTAATGAAAGTGATAATATTATTCTACGTTATAATACCTGTAAATCAAATGTAAATGCCGGAATCCTTATTAATGGAACCGCTCTTTTTATCGGGATCACCAATAATATATGTTATTCTAATAAATATGCCGGTATTGCGGTAATTGATAACAATGCTGATGGTACAATGATTGTTTCAAATACCTGTTGGGGAATAAGGCAAATGTACGGTATCATTATATCTAATGCAGATAATTCAATAATACGTGATAATCAATCTCATAACCATACAGAAGCCGGTATTCTATTAACCGGTTCCGTTACACACTGCGGGATAACCAATAATACCATTTATTCAAATGCAACTGCCGGCATTAAATGCTTTGCAAATACTGCTCAGTATAACACTATCACCTCAAATACTATATACGGTGGCAATCAGTTTGATGGTATTACGATAAACGACAGCGATAATATTAATATATTGTACAATAGTATTCATAATAACAATGATTATGGAATTAATATAACCGGTTCAGCGACGTATTGCGGGATAACTAATAATCAGATTTACTCAAATACCTCCGCAGGTATATACTGTAATGATGATAATGCTGATAATAATATATTTGTGTCGAATACCATATACGGTGGTAATCAGAATGCCGGTATTTTCATTAACAATTCTGATGGTATTTCAATACTTCAGAATCGTATCTATAAAAATACTATTCGGGGAATTACTATAACCGGTTCAGCAATGTACTGTGGGATAACCAATAATACCATTTATTCAAATGCATCCACGGGTATATACTGTAACGGTGACAATGCCGATAATAATACATTTGTGTCGAATACCATATACGGCGGCAATCAGCCTATTGGTATTAATATTTTTAATAGTGATAATATTGCAGTACTTCATAATCATATTTATAAAAATCGTGATTATGGAATTACTATAAACGGTACAGCAACCCACTGCGGGATAACCAATAATACCATTTATTCAAATGCATCTGCAGGTATATATTGTGATGATGACAATGCTGATAATAATATGGTTGTGTCAAATATCATATACGGCGGCAATCAGAATGCCGGTATTTTAATTAAAAATTGTGATGGTATTTCAATACTGCGTAATCGTATCTATAAACACAGTGATACAGGAATTAATATATACGGTTCAGCAACTTATTGCGGGATAACCAATAATACCATTTATTCAAATACTTCCACGGGTATATACTGTCATGATGAGGGGGCTGATAATAATACATTTATGTCGAATATCATATACGGCAGTAATCAGTCTATTGGTATTAGTGTTATTGATAGTGATGCTATTACTATACTTCAGAATCGTATCTATAAAAATACTATTCGGGGAATTCAGATATACGGTTCAGCAACCTACTGCGGGATAACGAACAATATCGTTTATTCAAATACATCCGCGGGTATATTCTGTAACGGTGATAATGCTGATAATAATACAATTGTTTCGAATACCTTATACGGTGGTAATCAGAATGATGGTATTAGTATTCTTGATAGTGATGCTATTGCAGTACTTCATAATCATATTTATAAACATCGTGATTATGGAATTCATATTAGTGGTTCAGCAACCTACTGCGGGATAACGAACAATATCGTTTATTCAAATACTTCCGCAGGTATATTCTGTAATGGTGATGATGCTGATAATAACACATTTGTGTCGAACACCATATACGGCGGTAATCAAAATGATGGTATTAGTATTCGCAATAGTGATGCTATTACTATACTTCAGAATCGTATCTATAAAAATACTATTCGGGGAATTCAGATATACGGTTCAGCAACCTATTGCGGGATAACCAATAATACCATTTATTCAAATGCATCCGCGGGTATATACTGTCATGATGATAATGCTGATAATAATATATTTGTGTCGAACACCATATACGGCGGTAATCAGCCTATTGGTATTAATATTTTTAATAGTGATGCTATTACTATACTTCAGAATCGTATTTATAAAAATACTATTCGGGGAATTCATATTAGCGGTTCAGCAACCTACTGCGGGATAACGAACAATACCATTTATTCAAACACTTCCGCAGGTATATATTGTAGTGGTGATAATGCTGATAATAATACATTTGTTTCGAATACCATATACGGCGGCAATCAGAATGATGGTATTAGTATTCTTGATAGTGATGCAGCCGCAGTACTTCGTAATCTTATTTATAACAATAGTGCTAATGGTATTAATATACATGGTTCTGCAACCGGAATTATTCTTGTCCATAATACCATTGCATCAAATACCGGTGATGGTATTGAAGTAGCAAATACGGCAACAGCATTTATGACAAACTCAATTATCGCCTTTAACAATACATATGGCATTAATGACACCTCTTCCGGAGTTACTGAAGATTACAATGTTGTCTATAGCAATACGACTGCTGATTATAACGGTGTTGTATCTATTGGTGTTCATTCCATAAGCAACGCCGCCCCGTATATTTTTGGCACTGATTATACTATTGCTAATTCAGCAAGTAGTGCTGTTGACGCCGGTTTTATCGGGGCATCTCTGCATGCACCGTATAATAATGCTGCCCCTGATTGCGGTTATCGTGAATCATCATTTGCGCGTTCTCAAGTGTCAGTAAAAAAATCATTCACCGTAACCGGTCCACGCGGGACAGCTCGAATCCCCGGTGCAACACTGCATTATGCGATTGAATATGACAATGACGGTGCAGGTGAAGCGTCAGGATTAATAATTCAGGATATTCTTCCGGCACAGGTTACCTATGTATCGAATTCCGCAACCGATTATTTAGTATCTTCAAATACCCTTCATACATCTGCAAGCACTGCGCCTGTTGTCTGGGTTTCATCTGATGGTTCAACCTGGTATCAGGAGAGTACAGGAACATTATTAGCAGCACAGGTCAAATATATTCGATGGGTTTTCTCGACGAATCTATCAGAAAATATTGGTGTACATGATAATAGTGAATCAACTGACACCAACGATGGGACAGTTAATGGCGACATTCCTGACTCAGATGCAGGGCGTGTCAGAATAAAATGTACAATAGATTAACCTGCCGGCATATTTAATCTCAACAAGCTATAATAAAAGCATTTACTGTTTCCGGAATATTGTATAGTATGCTTATCGTACTATATTTTATGGAGGATTACGTGAAGATTCTTGTAACCGGCGGAGCTGGTTTTATCGGCAGTCATATTGCTGAATACTATGCCCGTAATGGACATTCAGTTGTTATTCTAGATACATTGCGATCAGGCACCCATGATAATATTACCGGTTTTTCACATAAATTTATTCAAGCATCGGTTACTGACCAATCAGCGGTCATAACAGCAATGAAGGATTGTACCTATGTTTTTCATATGGCAGCAATGACTTCTGTTCCTGAATCATTTCATTCTCCGGATGAATGTGAAAATATTAATGTAATCGGAACAATAAACATATTACAGGCAGCGCTAACAACAGGAGTAAAAAAAGTCATTATCGCCTCTTCTGCCTCAGTATATGGAGATGATCCGGCACTGCCGAAAAAAGAAAATATGCAACCGCACCCATTAAGTCCATATGCCGTTACAAAGGTAAGCAGTGAATACTATGCTTCCCTCTTCTCTAAAGAGTATAATCTCTCTACTGTTTTACTGCGCTATTTTAATGTCTATGGACCCCGACAGGACCCGGATTCGCCCTATGCATCGGTAATCCCATTATTCATCAATCGTGCGATAAAAAATAAAACTATTTTTATTAATGGTGATGGTCAACAGACACGTGATTTCATTTATATTGACGATGTTGTTCGGGCAATAACATATACCGCTGAAAACGGGAATGGTATTTATAATGTTGCAACCGGTTCATGTATTACCATAACCGATCTTGCCGAACAAATCATTGACCTAACCCATTCATCTTCAGATATTCAATATAGAGATCCGCGTCCGGGAGATATTCGACATAGTGTTGCTTCAATTGAAAATATTGCCGCACTTGGATTTTCACCACATACCAATCACCAAAATGATTTATTAACAACTATACAGTATTTTTCCGCTCAGTAGCCCCTCATCAATGTATTATTTCGCATTGAAATACTTGTTGCATTCTTTGTATTATTCATTAAAGTGCCGGTGAGGATATATTATATATGCAACTATACCATGATACCGACAACACAAATCACTTAATTGACGCTATTCAGTCATTGAAGAAGAAACGGAATGCTACTATTCTTGCGCATAATTATCAATGTCTTGAAGTGCAGCATTGTGCGGACATGGTTGGTGATTCGTTAGAATTAAGTCGTGTAATATCTTCTATTGATAGTGCTGTTATTGTTTTCTGCGGGGTATTATTTATGGCAGAAACCGCAGCACTTCTTTCTCCTGATAAAACAATACTCCTTCCGGAAATAAATGCCGGATGCCCGTTAGCAGATAGTATATCAGCATATCATTTAAAACTATTTAAGGCACGGTATAAAAACCGACCGGTTGTAACCTATATCAATTCATCTGCAGCAGTAAAAGCTGAAAGTGATATATGCTGTACGTCCTCAAATGCTCTATCAGTAGTTAATAGTCTGCCGAATGATGAAATAATCTTTACTCCCGATAAAAATCTTGGCAGTTATATACAGCAACATACATCGAAAAGACTTATTCTCTGGCATGGTTTTTGTCCTGTCCATAATTATGTAACTGATAATGAGATTATGTATAAAAAACAGTGTTTTCCTCATGCAAAAATTATTGCACATCCTGAATCTCCAGATGAAGTTTTGCAACGTGCTGATGAAATAACATCAACCAGTGGTATGCTTAAGATATTACAGCATTCAGACGATAAAGAGTATATTATATGTACTGAATTAGGTTTAATTGAAAAAATGCAATACGATTTTCCCGAAAAAACACTTATACCGGCATCATCAAAACTATTTTGTTATGATATGAAAAGAATAACACTCGCATCTGTTGCCAATGCATTACACAATATGCAATATGCAATTACCGTTGATGCGAATATCGCACAGCATGCGCGAAACGCTATTAGTCGTATGCTGGAAATTCACCATGAGAGTACAGTATGAGCACAACAACCGTTTCAATAAAAGAAACCATTAACAATCACAAGCATATTTATAATTTTTTACCGCAAATAAAACGGGCATTGATTGAAGATCAGGCACTCAATGACATTACCAGTAAAGCAATCATTGATAAAAAAAATAAATCAGAAGCCTCTATTATTGCAAAAGAAAATGGTATCATTTGCGGGACCGTCATTGCAGATAGAGTATTTCGTTATATTGATCCAACTATTAAAGTAAAAACACATTTTAAAGATGGTCAAAAAGTAACGCCCGGGACAACAATAATGGATATTAAAGGAACAACACGTTCTATACTTGCTGCCGAGCGTACTGCATTAAATTTTCTGCAATATTTATCCGGCATTGCAACTGCAACTGCACAAACAATTACCTTACTGAAAAGCACCACTATTCAATTGCTGGATACTCGAAAAACAACACCGGGATATCGTATGCTCGGAAAATATGCCGTTCAATGCGGAGGGGGCGATAATCACCGTATATCACTTGCTGATGGGTTTTTAATTAAAGATAATCATATTGCAGCAGCAGGCAGTATTCGAGAAGCAATTATACGAGTTCGGAAAACAAATAAAAATAAAAATTATAAAATTGAAGTAGAAACGGAAAGCATTGAACAGGTACATGAAGCACTTGATAATGATGCTGATGTTATTATGCTTGATAATATGAATATGGCAAATATGAAAAAAGCAATTAAAATTATAAACGGAAAAGCAAAAACTGAAGTCAGTGGTAAAATCACGTATAATAGTATTAAACGATTGCGTACTTTGAATATTGATTACATTTCAATGGGGGCGCTAACGCATTCTTCACAATCACTCGATATTTCATTACTCATAGTAATGAAATAGCATATTCTTTTACCAGTTATCGCCGATTTTATTCTTTTTTAAATTAGTTATATAATTCCATTGCACACTGATATTAAACATTCGACCGAATTGTTTTAATGCATATGCCGTTTCAATAAAAGTTACCGGATTCCAATTACTTCGTAATGTATTGAGTGTCTCGCGAATAGTATTTTTTATTTCATCAGGCAATGGTTCTTTTGGTTTATTAATTGATTTTATTAATGGTCGATATGAACCATAATATGTTCTTTCAATACGTTCTGTTTCCATCTTTCTATTGGTCGCCGGTGATTCTGCATAATCAAGTTTCTTTACATATGGATCTGTTTCAACAATTTGAAGAAATGCACGTTTAGCATCAATATTACCACCTAGATTACCAAGAATAACTAATTTTGGGGATTTCTTGTGATATAATTCAACTGTTTCCTGTACTGAGGAAGCATCGTAAATATCGACATTTAAAGAAGCGATGATTGCAAAAATATCTACTTTAAGTGAAAAATCCTTCACACTGGGAACATAGACTAATACCCCGTTTTCATTATCACGATAATCAACTTGATCATGCATATCTGAATATCGCCGTATCATTTCAATAGCCTTATCAGTTAACACAGAACCGTATTCAACGATTATTTTTTTATTTGCCGAATACTGCAGCGCATAAACATCTTCAAGTACTTTCAAAGAACGTTTTTTATCGCTTTTCTGATTCATTTTCGTATAATCAGTATAAAGTTCTAAAAGCTCTTTATAAGTAATTCTACCGGTCGGCTGCAGATGATGAGCAGGATCATTATTTCGTAAATATGAAATATACTTTGGCGTTGTATGAATAACCAATTTTTTTATCAATGCATCTTTTAGTATTTTCAATGCGTCGGCTGTCACGGTATTATGCACCGATATACCTTGCGCTTCATATGCTTTTTTTAATATAAGCATAACCTTATCGTGAAGCGGAAATGAAAGATTATATGATTCAATATTGTTTATCTTCAATAAATCATTTAATTCAACATGCATTGAAACCTCATATGATACGGTATCATCGCTCTATCAATTGTGTCGCAATCTGCACGGCAGTTATAATACTTGATGGATCAGCGCGATAATGACCGGCAATATCATATCCTGTACCATGATCGACACTTACTCTAATTATCGGTAATCCTAATGTAATATTAACCCCTTTACCGAATGAAGTTAGTTTGAACGGAGTAAGTCCTTGATCATGATACATAGCAACTATTGCATCAAATTCATGATTATACACTGCACGATTAAATAAGGTATCTGCTGAAAATGGACCTGATACATTCCAGCCGGTCGGAAAGTCAGATTGTACTGCCGGTTTAATTATTTGTATTTCTTCTTTTCCTATATAGCCGCCTTCACCGGCATGCGGATTAAGTCCTGTAACCGCTATTTTTATGGCAGATGTTTTTTTTATCTGCTCAAGGAAACGACCGGTAAGTGTAATAGCATTATAAATAGTATCTTTTGAAAGAATTGAAGATAATGCCATTATTGGAATATGTGTTGTTACTAAACTCACGATAAGTTTGTCTGAATACATCATCATAATAAATGACGATGTTCCGGTTTTTTCAGCTAATAATTCTGTATGACCGGTAAAATGAATACCGGCTTTATTAATTGATTCTTTATTGACCGGGGCGGTGATAATTGCATCTATCTTGTTATTATGTGCATCTCGTGCTGCATCACCGATTGCTGCATACGCTGAGAGTGCTGCATGCTTATTATATGAGCCAAATGAAAGCCCATGATATTTTTCACGCACGGTCGTCGGTTCAATAATAGTATACTGTGATAATACCTGCATGTGCGCTCTAGAGAGCATTTTTTTTTCATGATAATATTTAAGTGTATCCTGCCATGCAGCAGTGCTTCCGTACAATACCGGTATAACGGAAATAGTATTATCGATAAGAAGTTTAATTATTATTTCCGGTCCGATACCGGTATAATCACCTAATGTAAAACCAATTCGGGGAGTATAATCATGTTTTATTATTGTAGAGTTGATTGATTAATTCCTTTGAACTTTTATCAGGTCGCTCTGATATAGCAATTTTTCCGTCAAGCATTACCCCTTTTTGAATAATTAACTCAGGGGTATTAATAGTCCCGAGAATGCGCGCAGTTGGCATAAGAAACACTCGGCTCTGTGCATTAATAGTTCCGATAACGATCCCTTCAACAATAACGGTCTGGGCTTTGATCGTTGATTTTATTTTACCTTTAATACCAACATGTAAATGATTAACGGTGATTGATACACCTTCAAATTTACCGTCAACCTGTAATGAACCTTTAATCTGAAATTTACCTGAGAACACTGAATGTTCTCCGATAATACTGTTAATCGTTTCTCGTTTTTGTCCGAGCATATAGAATCCTCCTCCGCCTCAATAGTCTTTATCGTTTTTTAAAATCAGGAATACTTATTGTATCCAGCATTGCTGTAATAAGGGTATTCGTAATACGTAACGCATCAATAATTTTCATTTTACGTAAAATTTTATTTCCCTCAAATTTAGAAAACTTTATTTGTTCATCGGGATTTAATATAATATTACTGCCTTCATCATAATTCTGTATCATTGCATCAATAAACGCTCTGATACTGATAAAAAAGCCGGCTATTTCAATTATTAATGCACGACTTTGTTTTTCACGCATGAGCCGCATCTTTCGTTTATCTTCATCACGCGGGGCACGATGAATCGTCTCAAGAATATCAATATAATCTTTGAATAGTCTCTTACAATTCTCAAGTTTACTGAAAAATGCATCTCGTTCCTGACTATTATGATAATCAAGATTGACTTTACTTAATGCTGCCCAGTATTCCATTTCAAAATAATATAAGTATGCATATAATCGATCAATATCAGCATCATGATTTTCTTCATGAATCTTTTTTATCTCAATGGGTTTTAATATGTGATGAATCTGTTCTTCATGCACTGGTGGGGGAGCAAGAACTGAAGTTTCGTCAGTCTTTGATATCGGATCATTATCAGCATTTCCCTGCTGTTCTGATTCATTCATTTCATAAGTATTGTTTTGTGTGCTGTCGGATTCATGGTTATCAGCATCAGCAGTAACGCATTTATTGCGCTGCAGTATTGCAATATCATTTTGTACATTATTCATCTGTTCTTTAACACGATGTTTTTGTGATACATCCGATGTTAATTTATACACGCCTTTGAGCCGACGCAACACACCTTGTAAATATTCAATATCAACCATACTGCAGTAAATATCACGTTTTTATATACATTGCAAGACTGTTCATTGATTCTATCGGACGATATTATACTTGAGCTTGTACCGATGAATGGTATGACGAAGTAGTTGTTGTTGACTTCTTATTGTTGAGAGTCTTTTTCGTTTTTTTACCTGAACCTTTTTTAATACGGGCAACCGGCTTAATAAAAGCATATTTTAATACTTCTTCCATTGTTGATACATAGTATATTTTCATCATCTTTCTGATGTCTTTTGGAATATCCTCATAATTTTTCTCATTTTCTTTTGGAAGAATTACTTCTTTTATCAAACTCCGATGAGCAGAAAGAACTTTTTCTTTAACCCCGCCAATCGGCAGTACATTTCCCCGTAATGTAATTTCTCCGGTCATGGCTATATCTTTTCGTATCGGTATTCCCGTTAATGCTGAAATAAGCGCTGTTGCGATAGTAATCCCTGCTGACGGGCCTTCTTTCGGAACTGCTCCTTCAGGTACATGAATATGAATATCCATTGTTTTCCAAAAATCTTTCGGCATTTTTATTTCATCAATTTTTGAACGTGCAAATGAAACGGCGGTTTGTGCCGATTCCTGCATAATCTCACCAAGTTTGCCGGTGAGCATTAACTTTCCCCTACCCCTGAGAATTGAAATCTCGATCGGCATAACATCACCACCGGCTTCCGTCCATGCAAGACCGGTTGCAACACCTACTCTATTGTCTTTCTCTGCAGCGCCGTATTTATACCGACGTACTTTTAAATATGAACTAATATCTTTTTTATCTATAGTTATATTTTTTAACTTTTTATTTTTATTTTCTACAACATATTTTGCAATTTTTCGATAGACCGTGCCAATCTCACGTTCCAAATTTCTGACGCCTGCTTCACGGGTATAATAACGAATAATCTCCATTATACCCTCATCAGTAATACGTACCTTATTATTCATAAGACCGTTTAATTCTTTTTGTTTCGGTACTAAAAACAATTTTGCGATATTAAGTTTTTCCCATTCCGTATATCCCCCTAAGTCTATAACTTCCATACGATCGAGAAGCGGGCGTGGAATGTTATTCTTATAATTTGCCGTTGTAATAAAAAATACATCTGATAAGTCAAATGCAACTTCCATATAATGATCGCTAAATGTATTATTCTGCTCAGGATCCAGCACTTCCAATAATGCTGAAGAGGGGTCACCTCTAAAATCGGTAGACATTTTATCTATTTCATCTAATAAAAAAACCGGATTTAATGATTCGGCTTTTTTCATTGTTTGAATGATACGCCCCGGCAGTGCCCCGACATACGTTCGCCGATGACCGCGTATTTCAGCCTCGTCTCGTACACCGCCGAGCGCGATGCGTACAAATCTTCTTCCCAATGAACGAGCTATTGATCGTGCCAATGACGTTTTACCAACACCCGGCGGACCGACAAAACATAATATTTGTGCTGAGGGCTTTTTTGTCAATTGCCGGACTGCAATATATTCTAATATCCGCTCTTTAACTTTTTCCAACCCGTAATGATCTTCATTTAATATTGTTTCTGCTTTTTGAATATCTTTTTTATCACGTGTTTTTTTATTCCAAGGCAAATCACGAAACCATTCTAAATAAGTTCGTATAACTCCTGATTCAGCCGACATAGGCGGCATTTTTTCTAATCGACTTAATTCTCTATCACATTTTTCCCATGCTTCTTTCGGCATTTTTACTGCTTTGAGATCTTTCCGCAGCTGTTCAACCTCATCAAGCATATCACCTTTTTGTCCCAGCTCTTTTTTTATCGCTTTCATCTGTTCATTCAGATAGTATTCACGTTGTGTTTTTTCCATCTGATTACGAACACGATCATGAATATTCTTCTCAATACTGAGTATCTCGATTTCTTTGGTCAATATTTTTGAAAGTTTATCAAGCCGTTTCAATGGATTAACCAGTGACAGTATAACCTGTTTCTCTTTAATACTTAACTGCATTTGTGCCGCAATAGCATCTGCAAGTCTGCTTGGATCATCAATATTAATGACTGATACCATTGTTTCAGGAGGGATCTTTCGATTCAGTTTAATATAGTTTTCAAAATCAGTCAGCACCGATCGAATACGTGCTTCCGTATCTGCATTTTGTGCAACCTTCTCATCCATTTTTTCAACATCAACTTTATAAAACATATCATTATTCTGATAGGTATTAATACGACCGCGGACGATCCCTTCAACAAGAATTTTAATATTCCCATCAGGCAGTTTTAATAATTGCAAAATCTCAGCTATTACCCCAACGCTAAAAATATCTTCTTTCTTAGGATTCTCTACACGAATTTTACGTTGTGCTGCTAAAAATATCAGTTTATTTCCGTTCATTGCATCTTCAATTGCATTGATCGATCGCGGTCGACCGACAAAAAACGGTATTACCATATGTGGGAAAATAACAGTATCACGTAATGGCAATAACGGATATACTGCTGATTGCGGTACTGCTATTTTTGATGAGGAAGAAGAAGTTATTTTCATGCACTTTTCTCTTTTTTTGTTTTTCCCTTATAAATAATCAATGGTTCTTCAGTTTTCCGAACCGCAGCAGCAGTCATAACTACTTCTATAACATTCTTCAATGAGGGGAGCTCATACATCACCTCTAACATAACTTCTTCAATAATTGAACGAAGACCACGTGCACCGGTTTTTCGTGCTTGTGCTTCTTTTACAATTTCGCCAATTGAATCATTGTTAAAGGTTAATTCTATTCCTTCTAATTGCAATAATTGTTGATACTGCTTAATTAATGCATTTTTCGGTTCCAAAAGAATTTTTACTAAATCATCTCTTGTTAATTCATCAAATGATGCAACAACCGGAATACGCCCGACAAATTCAGGAATTAATCCGTAATCCAGCATATCCTGCGGTATTGCATAGGATAATATTTCTTTTTCATTATACGTACGCGTTTTTTTTCCGGTATTAAAACCCAGCGCATTACGACCAATACGTCGTTTTATTATTTTATCAAGACCAATAAATGCGCCACCGCATATGAAAAGAATATTATTCGTATTGATTTTAATAAATTCCTGATGCGGATGCTTTCTTCCACCCTGAGGCGGTATATTCGCAATAGTCCCTTCAATTATTTTTAATAATGCCTGTTGTACACCTTCACCTGATACATCCCGTGTTATCGACGGTCCGTCTGCTTTTCTTGAAATTTTATCTATTTCATCAATATAAATGATACCCTGTTCAGCACGATGAATATCCTCACCGGCATTCTGATATAATCGCAATAAAATATTTTCGACATCTTCACCAACATACCCTGCTTCAGTTAATGTCGTTGCATCAACTAAGGCAAACGGGACATCAAGGATACGCGCTAATGTTCGGGCAAGCAGGGTTTTCCCGCTCCCGGTTGGACCTACAAAAAGAATATTCGTTTTTTCGAGTTCGATTTGTTCATGATGATTATGACGATTGATTGCCATATTATGTCGAACACGTTTATAATGATTATATACTGCTACTGAAAGTACTTTTTTTGATTTATCCTGACCAATAACATAATCATCTAATTGCTTTTTAATTTCCTGTGGCTTCGGTAACGTTTCAAAACTTTTATGTTCTTCTTTTATGTCTTCTTCGGCAATGATTTCATTACACAGATCAATACATTCATCACATATATATACACTTTGCCCCGCAACCAATTTTTTGACTTCATTTTGCCGTTTCCCGCAAAACGAACAGCGTAGGTTATTCATATCTTCTTCGCCGGTATGTTTTTTATGTGACATATGAAGTTAACCTTTCTTTTTTTCTTTATCGTGAGGAGTTTTTATTTGAGTAATAACATCATCAATAATACCATACTTTTTTGCTTCAAGAGGGGTCATGAAATTATCACGATCGGTATCTTTTTCAATAACATCAAGTGTTCGACCGGTATGTTTGACTAATATTTCATTTAATGTTTTTCGCATTCGTAGTATTTCTTTTGCCTGAATTTCAATATCAGCTGCCTGTCCTTGCGCACCACCCATCGGCTGATGTATCATAACTCGTGAATTCGGCAATGCATGTCGTTTTCCGGGAGCACCGGCTGCTAATAAAACCGCTGCCATTGACGCTGCTTGTCCTAAACATATTGTTGTTACATCACATTTAACATACTGAATAGTATCGTATATGGCAAGTCCGCTGGTTATTACTCCCCCCGGTGAATTGATATAGAACTTTATATCTTTTTCAGGATCTTCTGCTTCAAGAAAAATTAATTGGGCAATAATTAAATTTGCCGTTTCATCATCAATCGGCATACCGCAAAATACTATTCTATCTTTCAATAATCGCGAATAAATATCATATGAACGTTCCCCGCGACCGGTCTGTTCAACAACCATCGGAATTAAATAATTTGATGCCTTCATAAATTATACCGCTCCTCGCATTTGTTGTTGTAATTCTGCAGTATCACGTTGTTTTCCTTTTTTCTCTTTCGCTTTCTCTCGAACATATGTAAACACTTTTCGTGTACGTATATTTGATCGAAACATACTATGTACTTCCGGTTTTTTCAGCCATTGTTCAAATGCTTTTTTCTCTTTTGGCGCCTCATGTACATGATAGCGCATTTCCTCAGTAATATCCGCTTCGGATATTTCAGATAAATTATTCTCAACAGCAATCTGACTGATTATCAAACTCGCACTAATATCATGACGTATTCTTTCTTCAAGATCCTTCTTTATTTTCTCTTCGGTTGTATTTTCGTTTTTTAATACATCCTCGAATGTCATACCATGCTTTTGTAAATGTTCTTTTTGTTTATTTAATTCCTTTTCCACTTCATCGTGAATAAACGTTTCCGGCAATTCAATCTTACTTTTTGAAATAAGATAGTTAATAATTTCCCCATTAATACTGTCAGTTACTATCTTGTCTGCAATACTCCTATAATATTCGATAATTGATTTTTTTAATTCGTCAAGGGTGGTAAACTTGCCATAACTTTTTGCCAATTCATCATCAAGCGGCGGAAGTTCTTTTTGTTTTATGCTGTTAATGGTTATCGTGTATTCAATGGTTTTATCAGCCAATACCGGCATCCCATATTCTTTCGGATACGTAACGGCAATTGTTTTTGTTTCACCAATTTTTGCACCAGTTAATCCTTTTTTAAACTCTTGCAGTATATTTTCTGACGAAAGATCAATCTCATAATCTTTTTGTTGTGCTTCTTTTAAAACGGTATCATTCTCTTTTCCTGTCATATCGGCAATGACTACATCCTGCTCGGAAACAACAGCATTATCGCCTTTATCAACCAGTTCCACGAAACTGTTTTGAATCTTTGCCAGTTCATCATTAACAAAGGTATCGGATATATCAAAATAATCGACATGAATCGGAATCCCGCTGAGTGATGATAGTTTTACTGATGGTGATTCTACTTCAAGAGTAAACGTAAATGAACCGGTTGCTGAAAACATTGGCGATGAAACATTTGGTGTTGATATGGGGTGCATATTATTTTCAATTAATGCATGATCCGCACCACGTTGTATTAATTCCTGTTGCAATTCTGCATTAATACTATCACCAAATTTGGTATTAATAACATCGGTAGGAACGTGCCCCGGTCGAAAGCCCGGCACTTTTGCCTTTTTCTGATACACCGTCAGAATGCTGTTTTTTATTTTACTGCACTCTTCTTCAGGCACTTCGACTGATATTGTGTATACGGCATTATCTTTTTTCTTTACATTACTTGATATTTTCATAGTTATCACTTTATTTGTTTATTTATTTACTAATAGTACTAAAAAATGAGCGGGAAACGGGACTTGAACCCGCGACATCTACCTTGGCAAGGTAGCGCTCTACCACTGAGCTATTCCCGCTTATACGACATTGTGAATACAGAATATAATATATGCAATTATATTTGTCAAGCTATTGGAATAATTGCATAAATATAATATTAAATTATGAGGATATCCTTCAAATATTCTCACCTATACCGCTACTTGCGAGAGAAGGGACTCGAACCCCCACACCTTGCGGCACCAGATCCTAAATCTGGCGTGTCTACCAATTTCACCACTCTCGCGGTATTCTATCGAAACAATATTTCTCCATTGTCGATCTGTGAGCCGCAAAGGAATCGAACCTTTAACCTACGGATTAAGAGTCCGTTGCTCTACCAATTGAGCTAGCGGCCCGCTGTATAAAATTATAACACATCAACAGCATGGATTATAAAATTATTCAACACGGATAATTATTTAGTTAATAAATACGGTATTGTCAAGCAATTGTTTACGTGTGATACGATCAATGTACTGCTTTCATATGTACTTTGAGATTATACTGCCGTTCTAAAACTTGACAAAAGATATTTAATTTGGCATTATAGCATCCGTAATTAGGGCGCTTAGCTCAGCGGGAGAGCGCTGCCCTTACAAGGCAGATGCCATAGGTTCAAATCCTATAGCGCCCAAAGAAAAATATACCCCCATACGATATTAATATATTAATGGTTGATTGTATCCCATCCTAACCCATAGTTTATTTTTACCTACTATAATAATAAGTATCATTACAGTAAGGTTAATAATACCATTCAGGCAAGTTTGAGTATACTGAGATAGTCGCCGTATACTGAATACAATAGCTGTTTTGTGGCTTTTTTTATTGCAACACTACCCTTGGCATACAAATATTTTTTAATGATAATAACTATCTTTTCATATAAAAATCTTTTTTTGATTTACTGAATCGTTCAATAGCATATCGTAACATTGTTCTTGGCATTTCTTTATAGTGTTTCTTTAAAAAGACTTCTTCTGCTGATTGGGAAACCCTCTTTCCAACCTCCCTCAACATCCAACCAACAGATTTATGTATTAAATCGTGGTTATCACGCAATAAAATTTCAGCAATCTGCAGTGTATCGTTACTTTCATTATTCATGATAAAAGCAAAGGTTGCAAGAATTGCAATTCTTTTATCCCACAAATAGTCATTTTTTGCAAGCGTGTATAAAATTGATCTATCCTTATCAAGTAAATAATCTCCGATAATCTTTGGTGTTGTAACATCAACTAAGTCCCAATTATTTATCCATTGAGTATTTTTTATATATAAATTATAGATTTGTTTTTTTCTTTCATTATCTGCTTTCTTATATTGATAAGTCCAAATGAGTAATGCTGTTAATCGATGCTCATGAATCTTGGAATGCAACAATTGTTCAACTTCTTTTATCGATATATCAATAAACTTTTTTGCAATTTTCCTTTGTTCCGGAACTGTTATACCTAAGAAAACATCCCCTTCACCATATTCCCCTTTACCTGTTTTAAAAAAATACTGCAGAACTTTCTTTTTCTCTGGGTTTCCCAAAGAATTAAGTTCAAATTTTATACTTTGCAATGTCATTTTATTTTGCAATGTCCATCCTTTCAATCTTCGTATACAGCACATCTGTTCTAAATTTATGTATTTATTACTATTATACCTATGGTATAAAATATATTTATAATGTACATTATAATACCGCCTAATTAAAAGTCCAGAGTGAAAGATTGGTGTATTGTGATATTGTGTATTTATTTTACGGCGAGTTTTATTATACGATACTTTGATTCATTATCGGCTGATGCAATAATCGAAACTTTTACATAGTAAATCCCCGGTGCAAGTGGTTCTCCCTTATTATTAACACATTTCCATTCATCCCAACGTCCATTTAATGTTGATAGATCTTTTCCCTGTGCGTCATAGACTAATTCGCCAAATATGTTATAGACGGCAACACGAAAATTCGCCGGCATTTTAGTGCAGTGTATCGGCATACCGGATTGTACGGGATTTTCGATACGAAATTCTTTTATAGTACCAATTCCTATTTCTTCAGCAGACAATTGCGGATGATTGAATACTGCAACCGTTTTATGAATTGTCGCAGAATTCGCAAAATAATCATATGCTCTAACATAGATCACATGAGGACCATCACGAGTGAGAAGTGTTGTATCCCATGCAGGCTGTGTTATCCATTGCCCTGTTATTGGCTGAAAGACCATGCCTGACCAGTTTTCAGAGGCAGTCCCGTCTATTTGATAATGTACTGCAGAAATAATCCCGCCGTCAGTATTACTCACACTAATGACAACATTATTCTGCACCGTTCCCGAGGGGGCTGTTATTATAATATTAGGAGCAGTTGTATCTCTTGGTATAAACTCAAAATCATCAAATGCAACCCATCCATGCTCATTTACCGCAAAATCAAATTCTATACCGCTGCATGCACGCAGTGAATCAACTATATTCGTTGCTGCCGGTAATTGACTGGGATATAAATTACTCCACGAATAGACATAGGTATTCCAATTAGTAGTCGGCAGTATATTTGAAGTACGGAAAAAATTCCAGTTTGTAATCAGCGATGTCTGAAATGCTAAATAGACACTATCACTTTTACCGCGCATTTTAAAACGTATTCCGGCATAATCATCATATACATTTCGTTCACTATTAAAATCACATCCAATACTTGCCCCCCAACTGCCATTCGTAAGATCATAGTCAAATCGAAATGCTGCATCAGAGCCATTTACCCCCGGTTCCGCCCAGGAAAAATTAGTACTAATAACTGCACTTGTATTAGCATCAATGCTCCACTCCCCATCCCATATTAATGTATATTCATTTTTATCCTCAAAGTTATCAAGCAGCGTTCTATTAGGAACAATTGCCGGAATCGGCAAGGGACATACATTATATTCAAATGCTCCAATATCATACCCGCTGCCCTGAGGACGCATAACACCATCAAAATCGGATATCGGGGCATGTGCCGTTCGTCCCCGACTTATCGCAATTGAATTACTCGTTAAATGGTAATTCAAAGCAGCACTATTAATAAACCCTGCCGATCCTTCAATATAGTTTTCTCCACGAACCTCACTCCAGTTTCCTTGGAATGTATCTATTAAATTATATTCTAATGAGTAACTGACAGGATTACTTTCCATACAGATCTGAGAATATTTATTCTCACTACAAATGTTATTACAAATGACAATATTGGTTGCAGCAGTATTGAATAACCATATACCGCCACCCCATGTATTTTTCCCATTTCCTGCAAATGTATTATTAACGACATAAATATTTCGCATTGCATGGGAAGCATTCGTTATTCCCCAGCCGGCAAGAATATAGCCGAATTCCTGATTACTGTAGGCGATATTATTATATAATTTTATAGTATCAAGCAATCCGCCGTTTTCTGTAGCGGTAACAAATCCATTTTGAGTGTGATGTACAGTATTATTGAAGATTTCAATATTATAGGTATGCTTATCCCATGCATCAGCATATATTCCTAAACGATTGGGAATATTATAAACATGATTACCGCAGACCGTACCATTATGTGAACCATCTTTCACATCTATTCCTTCTCCGCCATTATTACCCGGTCCGCTGTCATGTACCGTATTATTGCTGATAATAAAATCCGCAGTAATTGCAACAGTTATACATTCTTCATCGCCATCATTACAGGCAAGCACAACTTCATTATCAGTAATTCGTATATTAGAACTATTCCATGCACAAATCCCGGATGAATACGTATTGGAGGTATAGCAATTACGAATAATAATATTGCCGGCGCCCTCCCCGCCAATCCCCCAATTAGAAGAATTATAAACATACAGACCATCAATAATGATATTGCTTTTCAATGTAACATCAATAATCGCACTCCAATTAAGAGGAATCCCTGATCCGTCAACAATAACCCGATCATTTAAATATGCAGTAATTATTATAGTATTATTTGCGGTACCTGATTGCAGTGGAATAACACGTTCATTATATACCCCTTCTTTAATATATAACGTATCTCCCGGCTGAATGACAGATGCTCCTTTTTGAATAGTTCTAAATGGAGCAGTCTCTGATCCGATATTGGTATCAGCACCATTCTGTGCAGTATAATAATCTGCCGATAATACAGAGTGAGAAAACAGCACAACGAAAATAAGCAGTAATAAAAAACGCTGCATTAATAACCTTCCATAAAACATTAAACAAGAAAATATATTTATCCCTTTTAAGTTATATCATTAGAAAAAGTATATCTATACTCTTTTTTATTACGATGCGTTTTACAACTATCTACTTAAATATACACCTTAAATCCCTGTAAACCTAAACTAAACATATACACAATTATCTCGTAATTCAAGAATAATACATATTTTTCACGAACGATATATGTTGTTATTATAAAGATAATAAATATTTTATTGAAAATCAAGGATACACATACATAGTATTAAATGTATCAGCATTACTATATTACTGATAAGGTTCTGGTTGTTTTATTAATATGTTCTATTTTCAATATTAACAATATCCTGTTGATATGAACACTACACGTATTACTTTCATATCATACATAATACAGGTCAGTCTTGACAGGAAAGAATGATAGTACTATAACGTATAGTGTATGATACATAATAGAACACGCTCGAAACCAATTATTGCATTTCGTTGTGATGCAGGACAAAAAGTTGGCTACGGACATATATACCGTTGTATGTACATCGCCCATGCACTGAAACAACCAACTGTTTTCATTACTCATAAGAACCAAGAAACTATTGATTTCTTACATAAACATATCCGCCTTCCGCATTGGTCAATACGCACGATCACTCATGATAATGACATTTTTAATAAAATTGAAGATATTAGTATCCTTGTATATGATATTCGTATTGATAAACATTTTCATCCGGTAAGTGTATTAAAACGTGTCTGTAATAAACTTCCGGTTGTTATTCTTGATTATAATCGCCATGACCAAACACCGCCCGGTTTAATAATAAATTCATTGCCGACAACAAAAAGCATTATTATCGACAATAATGAGAGTTATTGTTACACGGGATATGATTATTTATTACTTCCCCCTGATATACAATCAAAGCGTTTTGTTTCCGGAAAAAAGAAAACAGGAACACTTTTAAATATAGCAATATCATTCGGCGGAGCTGACCCGAAAAATACAACACAATACCTAATTCGATATTTCAATTCACTGAATGATCAATATCATCTCCATATTTTTCTCGGTCCGGGATATCGTGAACGACTGCAAATGACCGGCTGCAAACATCCATTCACTATTTATCGTTCACCGACGAACTACTATGCACTGCTGAGCACAATGGATATTGTTTTTACGTCTTTCGGTATAACCGTTTTTGATGCCATGCGCTCCGGAGTTCCAATAGCCCTTATCAATAACACACGATATCATATGGAACTTTCGCGTCCGCTTGAGAAAGCAGGTGCATTAATAATATTAGGACGTCGTCGAATCACCCGGCATCATCAATGTGTTTCATTACTGCATTCCAAAAAAAAACGAAATGATATCAGCCGTATTGGCACCTCAATTATTGATGGTAATGGTATTACCAGAGTTGTACATGTAATAAAACAGTATGCATCGGTTATACAAAAACCGACGGTTATTCCCTCACAGCAGCAATGCCCGATATGCGGGAGCAAACGATTGGAATTTTTAATCAATCAATTTCATCGTAAATATATATGGTGTCATCACTGTCAATTGAAATACCAATTAATAGCTGATATACCGGATATATCGAAAATCTATACAAATACATACTTCACCAAACAATATAAAGAACACTATGGGAAAACATATCAACAAGATGCTCCTGCTATTCGAAAAAATGCAAAAAAACGACTTGCAATAATAAACCGTCTTCATCCTGAAAAAGGAACAATGATTGATATCGGGTGTGCATACGGGTATTTCCTTGACGAAGCACGAAAACAAAAATGGACAGTACAAGGGGTTGAAATAATTGCCGATGCTGTCCGTGCCGCAAAAAAACTTGGTATTCACGTTCAAAAAAAACCAATTCATGAAGTAACTTTTAAAGCGGAATCTATTGATGTCATTACCCTATGGTTTACTGCAGAACATTTAGCAAATATGCCTGAAGAATTATCGCGTATTACAACGTGGTTAAAGCGAAAAGGAATACTTGCACTCAGTATACCATATGCCCAAGGACTAACCTTTTTATATAATCGTCAACAATGGATCGCACAGCAACCGTATGATCATTATTGGGATCTCTCGATAAATGCGGCACAACGAATTTTAAAACCAAATCATATGAAACTAGTACGCGTTAATTCAACCGGCATTCACTACGAACGTGCACGAGCGATTTTCAATCGAAAAAACGATAACCACGCACGTCATGCACAACGGTATATAAAAAAAGCACGCCGCCGATTGCTTGGCGATACTATTGAATTGTATTTTCAAAAGGTACAATAATGCCCTCTCCTCGTACTATTATGATCATTGGTGCCGGTTTTTTACAAGTTCCGGTTATTGAAACAGCTCGGCGTATGGGACTCACGACAGTTGTAACTGACTATGACCCGGATGCTCCCGGGTTAAAATACGCTGATATTGCAATAATCGCTTCTACCCGTGATCATGAAGGAACTGTACGGCATGCACGAAAATATGTTCGTGAAGGCGGTCGTATTGATGGTGTACTAACAGTCGGCACTGATGCATCAATGACGGTTGCTGCCGTTGCGGCGGCATTAAACCTGCCGGGAAATAAATTTGAAACAGCAGAAGCAGCAACGAATAAAATTAAAATGCGTCAGCGATTTCAAGCGCATAATGTCCCTTCACCGGATTTTCGTGAATGTTGGGATATTAATGATATCTATGATTTTATTAAAAGCCATACTTTCCCTCTTGTTATAAAACCGAGTGATAATATGGGGGCACGCGGTGTCCGTAAAATTGAATCTCAACGTGAAGCTGAGCATGCATTTCAGGAAGCACGTGATGCATCTCCTTCAGGTGAGTGTCTTATTGAAGAATATATTGATGGTGAAGAACTCTCTATTGATGCATTAGTCTACAATGATGATATTATTTTTACAGGCATTGCTGACCGTATTATTGCATTTCCACCGCATTTTGTAGAAATTGGACATATTATGCCGAGCATTCAACCGGCTGAAAGTATTCGCGATGCCTGTGATGTTATGCGTAAAGGAATCAAGGCTCTGGGCATTACACATGGTGCTGCAAAAGGAGATATAAAAATAACACCGCAGGGAGCGGTAATTGGTGAACTGGCAGCTCGACTTTCAGGCGGTTTTATGAGCACTCATACCTTTCCCCTTTCATCAGGTATTGATTTAATGAAAGCCATGATACAAATCGCTTTAGGACAAAAACCTGATGATATACAGCCCCGGCATCATTATACCGCATATGAACATGCGTTAATTCCACAACCCGGGTATATTGAATCCATTGAGGGTATTGATGAAACCCTTGCACTTGAAGGAGTAAAACATATTTCTATTCGCGTTCACCCCGGTGAAAGAATTGAACTCCCCCGTTCAAATGTTGAAAAAGCAGGAAATATTATCGTTATCGGAAAAGACCGTAAAGAAGCTCTGGCACGTATGGAACAAGCACTTACTACTGTTTCTTTTGTTATTTCCGCCACTGCTCCGGTTAATCACAATGAGATACGGCGACGAGCAAAGCATAAGTTCGGATCTGCATGCAGTGCTTGTATTATATGTGATGGGAAAAAATGTATCGGCGAAGTACCGGGAATGGGATCTGTTGGTACCGGCAGCAGCTTCATGAACAATATCACTGCGTTAAAAAAAGTTGTTTTAATACCACGATATTTACATGAATCTATTACTGTTGCGACACAATCAAAGATCCTTGGTTATACCACAGCATTACCACTGCTTGCCGCCCCTATAACCGGAACTGATGTTAATATGAATAATGCTCTTGATGAACAAGTATATGCCGACATGCTGGTAACCGGCTGTAATAATGCACGAATTATCGCAATGGTTGGTGATGGAGCACTACCGGATATGTATCGTATCGGGCTGAATGCCCTTGAGCATTCAGCCGGTTCAGGAATCGCGATTTTTAAACCCCGTCAGCAACAATCGGATATTATATCAAGAATAGTTGATGCAGAAAAAGCAGGTTGTCTTGCGGTCGGATGCGATATTGATGCCGGAGCATTTACTACTTTGCTGCAGGCGGGTCAAGCAGTCGGACCAAAATCGGAAAGCAGCCTCCGCGAACTTATTGACGCTACCTCTCTCCCCTTTATTGTAAAAGGGATTATGTCCGTTCAAGATACTGAAATTGCACTTCGTGCCGGTGCCAAAGTAATATATATTTCAAACCATGGTGGGCGAGTTATGGATCATATGCCGGGAACACTGGATGTATTACGTGAAATAGCATCGGTGGTAAAAAATGATGCTGAAATTTGGATAGATGGGGGTATCCGAACCGGCGAAGACATCTTTAAATGCATTGCATTAGGAGCTCACGCTGTTTGTATCGGCAGACCATTAGCAATAGCCGCTGTCGGTGGAGGAGAAAATGGCGTTGCGTTTACTATTAACGAGTATCAAAAACAACTAAAAAAAGTTATGCTTCTTATGGGATGTGCAACAATTTCAGATATTTCTGCTGACCATATCCGATATATATAGCATTTTTTTTCTTGCTGCTCTGAAAAGCTATTGACACTATCTTATATTTAACTATACTTACTGTACCTTAAAAATACATATTATATAACCCCCTGGGAGGGGAATCAATTGCGCTTAAAAAATGTTGAAATAACCGGTTTTAAATCATTTGCAAAACGTACCCGTCTTATATTTTCTGATGGCATCTCAGTTGTTGTCGGTCCGAACGGTGTTGGTAAAAGCAATATTTGCGATGCTTTTAAATGGGTGCTTGGTGAACGTTCAACAAAATCATTACGGGTAGATGATACTCGCAGTGTATTATTTGACGGTGCTGAGAAGAATCCGCCGGCACATGTAGCTGAAGTAAAACTTGAAATTGATAATACTGATCGGTCATTGCCGCTTGATCTTGATGTTGTTCAGATTAAACGTATTTTACGAGACGAAAGCGGTTCTGAATATTATTTAAATGGAGAACCGGTAACGCTGAAAACAATTTCCGATCTCTTCACCGGAACCGGTATCGGTCGTGAAGGATACTGGATGATCCAGCAAAATGAGGTTGGAAAACTCACCGATGCTCGACCGGAAGACCGACGATTATTATTTGAAGAAGCTGCCGGAATTGGACTTTTTCAGCAACAGAAAAAAAGCTCCCTTATTGAACTTATTGAAACACGAAATAATCTGAATAATTTAAATACAGCCCTTTCAAATGCTAAAACGATGGCAGAGCGATATCGAGAAGAAGCACAGCAAGCTGAGTTATTTGAAGAAAAAACACGTGCGCTCAAAGCTGCACAGATAAAACTGCTTGCCCATGAATATATTGATGCTGATGAAAGATTACATTCTCTCACTGATAAGATTAAAGCAAAAAAACAACATATTGATAAACTCAAAGAGCAACGGGATGGGTTAAAACATCAGGAGAAAAAATTAAACGAAACGATTTATAATGCTCATAAAAATCAATCAAATCTAAAAGCTCGTGCTGCGGAAATCGCTGAACAAATTAATAGTCAGGAAGAACATATCAGTATTTATGTAAAACAGCTTGAGTATCATAATAAAACGCTTAACGATTCATCAAAAGAATTGACCGAATATAAACAGCAGCATGATACTTTAACTGACCAAATACAACAGTCTGATGAACATATCAATAAACTCACCGTTGAATATGATAAATATAAAAAAGAAATAGAATCAAATATAAAAGAACATGCCGCACTGCAAAATAATGTTCGGAACAGTCAACAGGAAGTCAGAAAATTAAAAGAAGAACAAAATACTATTGAGCAGACATTACATGAACTGCAGGAGCAAGTTGACGCCGTTATTAAAGAGTTTATTATTGAACTTGAATCAAAACAAAGTGCATTACAGGAAAGTTCTGATGAGCGAACAAAGTTGCAGGAAACAGTACATACTGAATTCACTGAACTTACACATCTATTTAAAAAAGCAAAAAATGATATTGCATTAATAGATGACGCAATAAAAAAGCTGCACATGCTTCGTACCTATGTTGAACAGTTGACCATTAAGCATGAACAATTATTTGATGTTATTTTCAATCAGGAAGGCATCCACGGACGTAAAACCAGCCTTGATTTACAAATCAATATTCACCGCAAACGCATGGCTGAAATAATGGAACATATTGAATTGCTTGAAAACAATACACTCTCGTGGCAGGAATCAATGCGCCGACTGCAGGAACGTTCAAGCCAGTTAAAAACAGCAATTGAAGTCAAAAAAACAGAATTATCAAACAATAAAAATAATCGACAACGCCTTATTCTTGATTTGCAAACAATCACGAAAAAACATACACAAAAAACCAACTCACATGATGAGCTTGAAAGCACTATTAAAACACTACGTACTAATATTACTCATGCAAAAGATAAAATTGCATCATTAAAGAAAGAATTACATAATCAGCAAAAATCTCTTCAGGATCATGACGGCAGTTTAACGAAATACCAATCCCAAATTGCACAAATTCAAACGCGTCTTGAAAAAATTGATACTGAAATTGAAGACCATAATCAAAAACGTCAAAAATTAGATAACACGTATCACGAACTTTCAGTCATGAAAGAAAACTTTGCACGGCAGCTTTATGATGACCTTGATGTTGACATTATTGCAAATCAAAAACAGTATAAAAAAATATCAAACACACGATCAATCAATGATAAAATACGGGGATTAAAAAAAGAACGCGATGCCATGGGGACTATTAATTCAAACGCTCCGCTTGATTATAAACTCGCACGAGAACGTGTTGATGATTTAACTACTCAAAAAAATGATATTGAAAAATCCATTGATGATTTAAATGCCATCATCACTCATGCCGATAAAGAATCAAAACGTTTATTCCTTGATACCTTTTCGCAGATTAATACTAATTATTCGAAAGTATGCCGCCGATTATTCGGCGGCGGCAGAGCCGAACTTATTTTAACTAATCCTGACGATCCTCTGAGTGGTGGTGTTGATTTTGCCATACAATTACCCGGTAAAAAGAAAAAAAGTTTGAAACGATTATCCGGAGGAGAAAAGACTCTTTCCATTGTTGCTTTACTATTTGCTGTCTTTTTATCGAATCCGAGTCCATTTTGTATCCTGGATGAAATTGATGCACCGCTGGATCCTATAAATACCCGTCAGTTTAATGATATGATACATGAGTTTGCTCGCGGTACACAATTTGTATTAATAACCCATAATCAATATACTATGAATAATGCTGATATTTTATATGGAGTCTATGAAGATAAAGATACGCTGCCGGGGATTACACAAGTTGTCTCATTGAAACCCGGTAAAGTATCGGAATTTAAGGAAAAATACCTTAATAAGCAGCAGGAAAAACAAAGTATTAGTAAAACCGAGACTGATCATTCATCGTTATCATCACATGATACTATTACCGCACCACAATTTCAAACCGGTAATGAACCGCAAAAAAAACAACATGTTCGTATTGAAGACAATAGTGTTGTTAATAATCAGTCAAAAACAGATACCTCACATAAGAAGGAGGCATCTCATGAAAAACAGGTTCCTCAAAAACAACAGGTTCACGATACATCTGAACCAGAACCACAAAGTAGTTAGTACCCATTATTACCGGTTACCGAATCCGTTGTTTTCATTTTTCACTACTTCACCCAATACCGCCCCTAATACCTTTTATAAAAGTGACGATACTATTATTAATACCAGTATATGGATACTATAACAATGGCATTTCAATCACAAAAACAAAATAAATATTTAAATGAGATATTTTCATTGCATAATCCTCTTTGGTGGGTATATGCACTCATCACACTATTTACACTCATTGCTGCAATCATAATTATTTCTCATAATGCAAAGATGCTTACAAAACAGCAATTATTAGGAAAAAAAAGTGAAGTAAAGAATTTTTCATTTATAAATAATAATCCGATATTAGACGCACAAACACGACACATGCAAACAATATCTGCTGATCTTGAACCGGTTATTTATGAAACCCGAACTTCGCGGCCATATCAGCATTTGAATGTACTTGAACCCCATTCGTTAATGATTGATTATAAAAATACACTACCGCCGCCTGAAGACCAAATTATTTATAAAGACCCTGAACCTGACTTTACTTCTTTTAGTGCCCGCGGCACTGATACGGTACAAAATAATACTTCCGGCACTCGTGATGATTATACTCGTGTGGAGAATGAATAATGAACAAAGTATTCTATTATATTATTATTCTGATAACAGCATTGTTTGGATGCAATTTTGCACAAACAAATTATTTAAAACCGCAATTTAAAATGCGCGGATTTAATACTAATCTTCCAATTGATTTACAACCGATTATAACACCGCAAGGATTTGATATTGTATCGCCGCTCATTCAACCCCCTTCACACTCTTTGGCATCGAATAATACTAAACAATCATCAAAAATACTGTATGCTGATCTGATGAATGCAAATGCAATATCTTCTACGCCATCTGCATCTATTGACCACCGTTTACAACCCAATAGAAAACCATCGCTGTCAACAATTGTCGAAAATCCTGATATTAATTCCTCCACTGCTTCAGTATCACCGGTACAAACTGAAAATTCTCAATCATCTCGTCATCACACTCCATCTGCACCATCAACTATTGCTCAACAGCCTTCATCACGTACACTGCCCATTGATCATACAGCATCACAACAATCATCTCCCGATTCATTATCATCAATAAAAAATGATACCGATACATCATCTGTGTCCGCATACCAACAAGCACGATCATTGTATCAGCAAGGATTATATACTGATGCTATTCGCGGATATCAGGATATTATGCATTCAAGCGGCAATGAAGCTGTTCGTGCACAAGCACTTATCGGGCTCGGTGATTCAACGCATGCACTCAAGGAATATAAACAAGCAATAGGTTATTACGGGCAAGTAACAGCACTGTTCCCCGGTACTCCTGAGGCTGCTGAAGCGAAATACAAAACAGGTATGATTTATCGTGATCAAAACAATACTGTTCAGGCACGTAAATTATTTGCCGAAACATATACGACGTATATGAACACTGATTATGCAACAGCGAAATATGCCGCACAAGCAGCAATTCAACTTGGTCTTTTAGCACGAAAACAGCATAATTATGCTGAAGCATTAGTAAAATTTAATAGTGTTGTAAAAAAATGGGACGGTTCAAATGAGGCGGCGGAAGCATTATTTCGCCGAGGTGATTTATTAGAAAATGAATCAGCAGTACGTAATTTTGAAAAAGCATATAATGCATATCAAAGCATTGTTGATACATACCCAACCAGCACATGGTATGGAATTGCGTATGAACGAAAAACATACCTTGCTGAAAACTTTTTACACTACCGATAATCATTCACATCAGTGCTTACGTTTTACAATAACATCACGATAATTAGTATTTACATCTACTAATTAATGATATCAATCAACCACTGATGACGATTGTGTATTTGTTTGAGCAGTTTTATCTTTTTTATTCTTTTTGGATTCTTCTTTATAACCAAGTTGTTCCCATTTTATTACCGGTTTCAACGATTGACGTTTTGCAATTATCCATTCACGATATGCATTCTTCCGCTGGTTTGCCCCCGAACGTTCCCGATAATAAAAACGTTCATCGTAATATTTTTGCCGATCTTTTATATTGACCGCCATATCAACTTTTTTGTGTGATAATACATATAAACAAACCGATGCATTAAGAAAATCTATTACTTTGCTTGTTTTACCAACCGGTGTTGTTAGAGCTTCTTTATAAAAATCAAGTGTTCCACTCACATTGGTATAATAATTTGACATATCCGTCTGCATAACAGCGCCCCCGAAATAAAAATCTCCGGTTGTCTTTACCGATAACCCCATTGATGCAGCAGCACTCATAAATCCAATTTTATCAGCACGTGCTTTGAAATTTGATCCGACAGTAAGTGATGTACGAGTTTTCTCCTGATGCATCGGGTCTTCTTTAATATATACAAACCGAACACGGACGGTTTCATTTTTTACCTGATAATCAAGCTGTGTTTCGGCATCAGTAATAAGTTCGGCATCAGCAATAACAAAATTATGAATTAAACTGATAAGATGCCGTATCATACCTGCTTCCATCATAGCGGCCTGAGAAGGCTGCCGCTTGAAATAGTTTATATATTGACGAATATAAACCGGATCATTAATATCTTCACCCTTAAATGCTGTACGAACACTTTCATCGCCTAAAATATAATCTCTTTTTGTTTTCTTCCCGGGAAGAATTTTCCACTTTTTAGCAGTATATTGAATAATTTCCTGATTTAATGCACGTTCTATTGCCGTTTTCATTACTTCTTTATTATCAAGATATTGTAAAATACTGCGATTATTTTCAACAATACGATTATACTCGATATTTATAGTATTCAGAGATACTGAAATAGGACCGGCTTTGGCAATTGTTTTTGAAGAGGTTAATGTGCCACCTCCTGAGGTAATCCCGGAGAAGGTTAATCCCATAGTTACAATAAAAAAGAGTGCAAGAAATCCGTATACAATTTTAACAATTGTTTTTTTTCTAAAATCAGTCATTATTAATTCCTTTACTGTATAAGGGTACCGCTATTTGTAATTATTGTTGTATACCCAAATTCTGATTGATACTATCAAATAGAAGCATTACTGTCAACGGTACAAACAAATACAACTGCTATACTATAAAAGACAAGAATTAGATATTCTGTTTTACTTCCAATGATATTCGTATTTATCAAAACAATATATTTTATGGGAAACAGTATTAATATTTATACATACAATATAAAAGTATAACAATAGGCAATAATACCTGCATATACTGAATATGACTCTTTTACTATTAAAGACAGAAGGATAATATCCCCGGTAGTTATTTGTCTATTATATAAAAATCAATTCTTATTGTATTACTGCAAACTTTCGTATAATAAAATCTTTTCCGTTTTTATTTTGAATCCGAATAAAATATACCCCGGGAGATAATAATTTTCCATTCTCAGTTTGACCACGCCATTTATACGGATTACTGTTAACATTCGGGTCAAAATCAATAATGCATATTCCATCACTTGAATAAATCTGAATTGTAATCCCGGATGGTATATTATAAAAACGTATAAATCGATCAGTTGTTTTCCAAGGATTTGGTGCTATAACAATATCATGTATTATATATCGACTAAAATCTATTGCCGGTAGATGAACCGCAACATATTCACTTTGAGCACGGCCATAATTATTCGTTGCAACAACCCAGCAATAATAATAACTATTCGGTATAAGGTCTGAAATTGTAATACTTTCACTTTCTGCCGGTATTATTCGTGAATAATGCGCATTATCAATGGTATTGTCATAACCATAATATACTATATATGCTGATTCGTTCACCGCTTTGTCAATCCATGATAGAATAACTTCATTTGTTGTTGCCGATAAAACCAATAGATTTGACGGAGCTGCCGGCGGATCGGTATTTATAAGCATAACAACACATAATGACCCCGAGAGTGTAGCGGTTGTTTTATTTGTTGCTGCAATCCAATAATAATTCGTTTCACCAGGTTGTAAATTTGTTATCAAATAATGCAGTATCCCTACCCCCATATTTGATTGAACAATCATTACAATATGTGCATTTGAAAATATATTCGAATTATTCTGATATACAATAAATGCGTCCTCATTATCAGCATTATCAGTCCAGAATAATTCAAAATTTGTTTCAGTAATTCCCGATGCAATTAAATTACTTGGTACTGCAGGAGCTGTTTTTTGCGTATGCCCAATACGGTATAGACTATATCCGGCATGGTGATTATTTGTATTCGTTGCAACAATCCGAATAATATAATCTCTATCAGCAATTAATCCATCCAATGTATAAAGCGTTACATCGGTCATTATCGATTGTGTTTCCAGAGGATTGCTGAAACGTATATTCGTTGTGTAGTATACTTTTATATACGATGCGATTTTCGATTGATTTGTCCAGGTTAATACAATTTTATTGCTGAATTCTTCAATAATAGAAAATTCTGATGGTGCAAATACATTAGTAGTATAAAAATACTGATAATTAGTCGAATACGCATTACTCATATCATATGCACGCACAGCAATTGTATGATAACCATTTGTTGATAATACTGAATTCCATACAATGCCATACTGCATACCGCTGATATACGGAAACCCGTTCCATCCGCCATTATCTATTTTATATTCTGAACCATAAATTAATGCTGTATCATCGGTAATAGTTGCAGAAAGCAGATAATTCGTTCCGGACACAATCTCATGATATGCTGGTGTCAGTATCGTTATTATTGGCGGGGTATTTTGAATATTTGATACAAAAAATGAATATGTATTAGTCGTATAATTATATACATAATCCCACGATCGGATACGGAGTGAATGTTGACCGTTACTGACACTTTTTGTATTCCAATTTTTAGAATATGTCTTGTTGCCGGTTTTATCAAGAGTAATCCATGTCCCCGTGTCAATTAAATATTCTGCTCCGAGAATCGCAGAAGCACTATCGACAATATCAGCTGTAATTATTGAATAATTACTGACCGTACCAATCGGACTAATTAATGTAATCGTCGGACCGACATTTGAAATATAAAATGTTTGTATATTTGTTGTACTATGTCCCGTTGCATCACGACCATTAACTGAAACGCTATGAATGCCGTTTGATAAGGATAATCCATCATATGAGTTTGTATAAATACCTGACGATTGATAAATAAGCGGCTGCCAATTCATAGTATCAATTTTGAACTCCTGCTTTGTAATTGAAGATACCGTATCATTAATGAGTGCACTTATTTTTATATTATTTTCCATTACATTGAGTGGGCTATATATCGTTATTATTGGCGGAGTATTATCAATGATCACAATTGATGTATTATTCGTATATTGACCGATTGTATCCCATGCTCGAATGTATATATGATGTAATAAATCAGTATATGTCGTTGTATTCCATAAAGCAGTATATCTATTACTGACAACGTTCGTCAATGCAATCCAAGCATTCGTCATAACATCTATTGCATATTCAGCTCCGGCAATTGAGGTCCCGCCCCCCGCATCTATCAGTGCAACAATTTCTATTGTATTGCTGACTAATCCGAGTGGTAATACCTGTTGTATTGTCGGTGAAGGAATATTATTAACAAAAATCATTTTGTAATTGGTAATATAATTCGTTTCATTATCCCATGCACGAATAGAGAGGTCATGATATCCCTCATTAACTGTACTAATATCCCATATATCCCGATAGACTGCAGCATTACTATAGGATAATGTTGTCCAACTTCCTGCATCAATCCTCCATTCAGCCCCATCCACACTATTATCATCAGTAATAATTACTCGTATTGTACTTGTACTGCCGGATATAACTCCATCCGGTGCAGTGATGTTAATAATCGGAGCTGAAGAATTATTTACTATTAGTGTAACGATATTCGTTCCCCACATATGAGCATCATCACGACAACGGACTTCAAGTTGTGTTTGTCCGTCCGGAATAATTCTTGTATCGAAAGAATGCTGCCAGTTCTGCCCACTCCCATCCATGCCAATCCACTGTTGATTAGAACCAATTCGATACTCGCATAGTGATATTGTCGAATTTCCATTTGTATCAGTACACGTTGCATGAACAGTTATATTCCCGCTGACATATCCGGATGGAGTAATGCTTGATACTATCGGGGGCGTGTTATCTGAAAAACCTATTAATTTAAAATCATCGACAATATACGAACCGCTGCGATTATACATATCAAATTGAAATACAGTAACTTCCGATGCGTTAAAGTCCCCCCAACAATGACTTCCTTTCCACCATGATTGAACATCATCCGTACTAAAATCATTCCATAAAAATGTATACTTCTGCCATTCAGCAGATGGTAAAAGAACTGTTTTCGTAAAGGGAACATTTTCAGTACAGCCATTTCCCGGAACCGAATAGACACTGAATGAACAAACACCACTGACAGTTCCTTTTATCCAAAATTCAATACCGCGATACATAGAAAGATCCGTATCACAATGTTTATTAATATGTGTCCCGGAACTTCCCCAAGGATCAGCACCATTATTAAACAGTAATATTCAAAGTAGTGAATAAATATGATTATCGTACAAAATATAATAGGATTATTTTTCTGATGCAGGATGTGTATTTTGTATTGTTTCCATCCCGATAAAACTATTTATTTTATCTTTAAAACGACTGTATACAAATGAAATAATCATAAGGAAAAGACCGACACCCACAAATGAGTATACTCGATATATCCCGGTAAAAGAAATATCAACGACCATTATTTTTATAATAGTAACAATTAACAATAGCAACGCATACAGCCTGATTATTTTATATTGTAATTTAAAACCGACAATAATCATTAATGCTGATAATCCGGCAAAAATACATGAGAGGATAATATTTGCTAAATGTGTTTGCTCAATTTGTTTCATTGTTTCAATACCGGCTAGAAACGTCAATGTTAGACACAACATAATAACGATAGAACTATGAAACCATCGGTGCGTCTGATAGAGTTCTTTAATAATTCGTGATTGAATGGCAACCATTGTTAAACCGGCAATAAGAATTCCCCAGAGTATATAATTGAGATCATATATATACATCTGCATAACTAATAGTTTAATAATCGCAATAATAAGCATTATTACAACGGCGATCCAATTAGAAAAATACAATGCGTAACAATAGTTATGAAAAGAATCTGAAGTGTTCTTTTTATATAATAAAAATCCGTAATATATCGTAATTGAAAATACCGCTATACTCAAAGCACTGATAGTACTTATTGTACGCATTTGTTTTATATGTACAAACAATTCACGGTGATGTAGTATTATTGCACCAAAATATTGATTGATAATGAGCATTACCGAAATAATAAGAAGCATGAATGGAACATGACGCATTATAACTGCAAAGAACTCATGATAGCCTTTCCGAAGACGAATATATGCTACTGCGGCTCCTATAATTAATACTGCAAGTGCGAAATAGTTTTGTGCCGCATGATTTATATATTCAACTTTATTAGTTATAGTATCAATCATTATATATATTGTCATTGCAATAATCAGTATATTAAAGAATGCGAAACCAAGACCCGGAATAGCTTTTGCTGACCATCTGATTTCATGCTCATTTTTTATACCGATAAGATGCTTCATACTAAAAAACACCATAGTGATGAAGACAACACTATATGCACACGCAATTAATAATACTGTTTCATGCATATATTCAGCCCAATGCAACATTCGGTAAAAGAGCAACTCACGAATTAATGAAGCACCGAGGAAAAGGATAAAGATTCCAAAGAAAAACGGATGATCCGCATGCGGCCGATTTTCTGCCTTCAATAATTGTGAGGAAGAAAAATAACGTATAGTTAATGCTGCATTCAGCCAAAAAGCTGCTATTAGTATTCTTGATAAAAAAGCAAAGTTGAAAAACGGAGCATTATTGTCAACAGTAACATAGATACCAGTATCATACGTTACTATTTTTAACGCTATCCATGAAGCAATAATCAGCAGAAATGAATATACTTTAATCCATGTTCGATTATACCGTACACTTAAAAAGAATAAGATGATAGCTTCTACTGCAAACGCAATAACAATATAGAATTGCGTATAAAAAGCAGCTATTGCAAATGATATAAAAGTAATCGCGATACTTCCGAGAAAACCGCTAAAATATTTTTCTTTCGGATTTATATGCATGTCACTAAACATAAACACTAAAAAACCTATCCCCATAGCACCACTGATCATGGAAAGAATACGAATATGGTCATCAATCAGCCATACTATTAGGAATAATAAATAGAACACTGATATAACAATCATTCTTCCTATTTCATAAGAATCAATATCTGATTTTCGTATAAAACGATTCAATATTGTTGTCATAATAAATTGTAAAAAATATAACGATGAAAATAATATCGCCTGAAGCAGTGTCACCCGTGTATCATTCGGATTAAGAATTAGAATAGAAAGTATAATTGTTACTATTAAACAGGCAGCGTTCATCCAGCGCCATCGCTTAAAATAACTGATGGCAATTAACCCGGTGTTCAAAATAGCATAATATATGAGAAGCGGCGCAAGTTCTGCACTTGCATTTATTCCATAAATCGCAATCGGGGCAGCGTACCCTCCTATCATTCCGATTACTGCAGTAACCAGGGAATTACGACGTACCATCTGAATAATACCAACAATGGTTATTATTACCATGAATATCATTCCGGCAAGCGGCGGCATAATTTTTACTGTATGCACCGCAGTGAGAATTGCAATATAATTAATAACAACGCCCCCGCCGGATAATCCTTCTGCTAATGCATGAAATTTCTTTTCCTTTTCAAAAAAGAATTCGCCAAACCATAGAAAACACATCCCGCACAGAATAATCAACGGTATCCATACATATGGCGATAATTTCGCATGCGCGGTGAAGTAAATTATAGAAAATAATAATCCGGCTGCTACGAGTGTTGCCCCAATCCAAGCAAGCCATTTCCCTGCAAAAATATATTCCAGATTAACATTTTTTCGAACTTTTTTAATTGGTTTTTGTTTTTCTATTTGTTGCGGAGTATGAGCATCATCCTGCTGATATTTTTCCTGCGGTGTATCAATAATGATAGTTTCAAGGGAATCAACTACTTTAGATTTAATTTCGGTTAATTCGTTCTGTAGTGTACTTATTCTCTTCTCAATGCTTTCAATTTTTTTTATCAATGATTCATTTGTATCTACCATGTTAATAGTATACTGTTTTTATTATTATTTGCAAGTATCTTTCAATTAATTATTAAACATTTTTGACAGAAAATAGTAATCTTATAAATTATACAATATCATAGGACTATATATTCAGTAATTATTTTAATATGACTTTGAAAACAACTCTCCGGACTCCTTTTGCCGGCAGAGAATCAATTTTAATATGTACCGCACCGGATTCCGTTATATTATAATCACCTTCATCATCACCGGCAATCCCTTCTGTCAATGACACACCATCAAGCATTAAATGACCTGATGCATAAGCAGTTTTAGCCGGAATCGGATCTGAAATAGTTATATTCGTTGCCGGACCTGCCCCTTGGTTTGATATAGTAATGCAATATGTAATTTCTGCTCCCGGAATCATTTCATGTATACCGCCACCGAGACCGGTATATGAACTATCATTAGTAACAAATTGTGTTTTTGTTACGATAATATCAGGATCAGCAGCGATAAATGTCAGATTATTACTGCTTGCATTTAATACCAGATCTGCCACATCAACAGATATTGTCTCTGCAGTTGCATTACTGATTTGCAGGATTATGCTACCGTTATCAGCAGCGACAAATGTGTACGAAGCAGTATCAACACCGGCACCATTATCGGTAAATGCACCATTCCCGTTTTGATTCTGCCAGCCAATAGTTGAAGCAGTTCCATCAGTATCAATATTTATGGTTTTTGTTGTATAGGTAACATCATTTCCTGCTGCATTGGTGGCACGGAAGGCAACATTCTCCCAAATATTAACCAATGCAGCGGTATCATGACCGATAGTATATCCCGCAATTAATTGAATTATATTGCCGCGCATCGGAAATGAAAAACCGGAATACGCATTATTGGTTACCGTATTTAAAAGGACTTTATCACGCGCAGTAATATTTGTTGCAGAGATTATACCGGTATGAATATTCGTTGCTGTTGTACTGCTAATATCACAAAGAATATTGAGCGTAATACTTGATTGCGGCGATATAAAAATTGATGATGCGTATAAATCAAGAAAAATATAACTGCCGCTGCTTTCGATTGTACTATCTTGTAAATACGTAAAACCGCTTACTGCATCACGTACGGTAATTTTACTTATTACTGAATTTGGAACTACTCCGCTATTTGCACTATCTTCTATCCGAATCTCCATACCGGTAATTTGTATTTCATTCACTCCATTGCTTGTACTGCTACAAATAACTTGAATTGTATTTCCATCGCTTTCACCAATATCAAATGCTTGATTTCCTAATCCATTATATGATGTATATACCTGTGTTGCCGGCTGTCCGGATGAAATAGAACAATTTGATGAACGCATTGGAAAGCTATATCCACTATACGCTTCAACTAAATAGGAAGTATCGGTTGTTTCATCAGTAATTGTTATATCGGTATTATTTTTAACATTAAATCGTAATGTATCAGCCGTAGCAGTTGCATTAATATCTATCTTAATCACTAACGTACGGCATGTTGAGCTATTAATTATTAACGGGTCTGTTCCTAAATTTAATGTAATGGTATCTCCACTCGTTTCAATAGTTGGATCATTATAATATATTTGTCCATTAGTAAATAATTGCACTCGTGATACCGCTGTATTAGGTATAATGCTTGCATTATTGGTATCTTCAGTTGTCAGAACAATCCTTTTCAGAAGATCATTAACACTCGTGTTTGCATTTGTAATAAACAGTGTCATAACAGTAATACTGCTTTGCCCTTTATATGCTGCCGATGGCATACTTGAGGTATAATATACCTGTGGGGTAATTCCAAGAACAGTAATTATCTGAGATTTTCCGGGAGGCGGATATACAATACGTGGAAGATTCCAATTTGTTTTATATCCGGCATTATTATTCTCTGCAGTGTATTGAAATTTATTTTGACCAAGACGCGCTGTATTTGAAACCATAGTTCGGTTATTTGTTCCATATGTCAGTTCAACATAGCTTCCTACTGATGCAGCAGAAAAACAAACTTTAATTCGATTGCTCCGAACCTGCAGATTCGTTGGTGATGATGCAAACGTTATGCCGCTGCTGTCGCTAATATATACATAACCGGAATTACCCGATGTCAGAGAGGGGGCTGCCCATCCTTTTGGAAGATCGATAATATATGTTCCGTTTACCATATCAGAATCTGCTGTCCACATTAATGTAAGATTCGGATCACCATAATCACCAAGTTTTTTATTGGTTGTTGGTAAAATATAGCCTGACCCCCCGCCTAGATTAACTGCTCTTACTTTGCGCCATGGTGAATAGAGTGTGCTTTTATTTCCGGCATAATCACATGCATACCCGGTAATCCAATTTGTTGATTCCTTAGGTGTTATTAAATCAATTCTAGCAGAAAAATCCCCTGACCCACTAACATGAATACCGGTATTACTTGAATTGATAGTACTGCCGTTTGAAGCAGTATAATTATATATCGCCACACTAATTCCCGGTTCACTGGTACCAGAAACAGATATATTGGTAAATGAGGTCGGTGATGACGGCTGATTAATAGTAATTGTCGGAGGGGTTGTATCGATAATAAACGTTTTACTTGTATCAGGATCCGGTGAGATATTTGAACCGGAAGTGTTTTTCGCTCCTGATACATATAGGCTTGCCGTTCCGTCATGTCCGGTTGGTATACTGCATGTCCCAATCCATATATTGTTTGAAAAATACGTTTGTGTAATAGGATATTGTGCAGAATCTTCAGTATATAAACGAACTATCGGTGAAGTATTTGTATCCATTGCTTGTGAAAAAACAATTCGAATAGTTGTTCCGCTGCCGGCACGAGCATAATAGGTGCCGGCATATCTGTTTACATTAGTATTTGAGGTTTCAGGAAAAGCCGCAGTAACCTTTGGTAATCCTGTATTGGCAATAGTCACTTGTTTACGTTTACTATCATCCCAATTTACAATAAATTTCTGTACTCTGTTATTCTTTGAATCACAAATCCAAAGATGCGCCCATTCTCCGGGATTATCCAATACTCTAATTGTACAATAGGTGGGATCATTTAATTGACCATCTCCTGTTCCGGCACCTAAAAAATCTGCTACTTGCGTATCAGGATCCCCTAATACATCATTTTGACGAACTTCAATATCATCATTATCCTTTTCCGTAATCCATAATGAACCATAATCATCAACGGCGATACCTCCGCGCGTGCCGCTGACATCATCAAAATCAGGCACGGTGTTGCTTCCCTGAGCATTGTCAGGATATGACTCCAGCCACGCAGTACCGGTTGCATTAATCATATAAAACCTGCCTGAATAATCTCTGACAACATCGCCATAATTGACATCATCATAAATACTGTTGAACCATTGAACACGCGTTCCATTCTGTAAATATACACTTGTCGTATTATCCAGTGTAGCTCCATCACTTTCAGCAATACCCACGATATAATTCGTCCCATTACGTAAAAACGAATCCAATCCTCTACCATCAGGATGATTCCAGTTCGTGAGATAGTTACCGGACGAATCGTATTTCATTATCTGATCTTGCGCATCATCATTTTCCGAAGTACCATAGTCTGATATATAAATATAGCCGTCATTATCAACTGTTACTCCCTGGGGATCATATAAATCACCATTCGTCGGTGTACTCCCCGGCTGACCAATTTGGAATAAAAAATTACCATATTGATCAAATTTCTTAACACAGGCATGACCGTTATCGACTATATATACATTCCCGTTTTTATCGAGAGCAATATCAAGCGGATTGATAAGACCGGATGGATCAGGTTCAATAGTGTTCACCCATTCAATCCCGGTTGACGGGTCATCATACAGCTTCACAAGGCGTTTGTTCCCGGTATCAGCAACCCAGATAAAATCATTAGCAGGATCCCATGCAATACCCTGCGGATTGTTAAACTCATTACTTGCAGTGCCGGATGAACCGAATGTTTCGATACTCCCTCCCGTTCCAATATTAAATTGACCTATTTGATCTGAACCACGCGCTACAACATAAATATAATTGTTGCTGCGTAGTGTAATACCATACAGATCCGTAAGACCTGATGCCCAACTATTATTCCATGCATTATTAGCGGTAAATTGAGTTCGAGTGATACGACGAATAGTACCATTGTGCACACCAAAAATATCGCCATCATCGGTTGCAATTGCAATATCACGGATATTCCAATCCGCTGGTTGTGTATTTTGATTCCCTAATGCCATGGTACCATTATTAATACGCATTACATCATCAGAACTGAGTGATGCGGTAAATATTTCGTTATTTGCAGAATTATATCCAAGACCGGTGAAATTACTATCTCCGGTATCCGGCGCAGTAAATGATGAAATATAGGTTCCTGAACTATTAAACTTTTGAACCCGGCCTCGTGTTGCTCCCTGATCGGAAATATAAAAATAATTATTCGTATCAACCGTTATACCAAATTCATTACTGATAGCGCCATTTCCGGTACCAATGCTGAATGAAAACTTATTGAGCAATGTCCCGTTTGGAGAGAATTTTTCAACGATATGTAAACCACGATCTAAAACATATACATTCCCGTTTTTATCGCAAGCAATGTCTATTGGTTCATCGAAATCAACGAAATTTTGAGTTCCGGGTATTTTTGCATCATAGGTTACCGTACGAGTAACCTTAACATCTATATCATACGTCCCGGACTGAAGATTTACAGCGGCATCATTTTGCCCATCCCACGTATCAGTAAGCGGATCAGAAGGAGCGGTACGGTTTTGCAGTCGTCGAACAATATTGCCATCCTGATCGTAAATAATATTTACATAATCATCAACCGCCGTGAAATCAATTGTAATATTTACACTTGCCGGAAGTGGACCAAACGGATCAGGATTTACTGTAACACTATTTACTGATTCACCTAACGATACACCTATAACTATATTGCTTAACAGTAAAATAAGCAATATTCGCAGATGATGTGTGAAGTACATTCTTTTTTCGTGTATTCTCATTTAACGGAACTATCCTTCTCCCAAATTTTCATAGCCATGGAAGAAGTTTATTTATAGCTCACATATATAATATAGCTGTTTTTATTAAGAAATCAACTTTTTTATTTATAATATTATTCTTGACAATATACATATGTTTAGTATATGATGTTTTTAAATATTATATAGGAGGTCATAATGAGATTAAAGATTTTTCTTTACCCGCTTCTCGCAGCGATATTCATTATATGTATCGCATGCGGAAAGTACAGCATTTCAGAAGTTAGTATTATCGAAAAACCCGCTATTACCATAGCAACCGTAAAAACAACAAATGAAGGAATTTGGGATTATAAAAAACATTTCGTATCCCGAATTGACAGTGTTAAAAAACACTTCATCGCCAATACTATTCCTACAAATTCCTTACGAGTAATATCGGTCATGTGGGGATGGGACGATACAACAAAATACGGTGACTGGGGCGTTGGTATAATTGTTCCTGAAGGATATACACTGAACAGTGATAATAACGTAACAGTTGAACGTATTGAGACTATAGCGCAAGCAGCTCAATTAACGTATACCGGTTCATACATGAATATCGGGAAAGCATATACCGCATTCGGCAATTGGATGAAACAAAATAACACTGAGTATACATTTCCAACATTTGAAGAGTATCTAACCAACCCAAATGAAGTTAAAGCGTCTGAAAATATAACTCTTATTTGGTCAGGGTTTAAACCAACTGACGCTCAATAGAATTACCTATTAATTATCTATGTACCCTCAATAAAAGCCTGCCGGATTGCAGGCTTTTATTGTACAGGTAGTATAGGATCGACACCTGTACTACAGTAAACTATGTATAGTATTATATCTCTAACGTTATCCTACCGTTTCAAATATAATAAATACTATTCTGATAATTGTATCGGCGTCCCTTGTTCTTCATAATACTGCGGGTCTTTAAGTTTTAATATTTTTTTATCAATATCAATGATTCTTGATTTTACGACACTGTCCTTTGTCTCGGAATACTCTTTTTTTAATATGTCCCTCAAATCAATAAATGCTTTAATCAGCCGCTGTGTAATAATAACATCATTGCCATCCTGCATTGAATGGCTGCAATTTGACAACCACCACACATAGAGCACTTTAAGCTCATTCAGTGAGACGGTTATTGAACGGTTCAAACGTAATTTTTGAATAATTGTTTCTTCTTCTCCCAAGGTTGCTTCACCATTACCCCAATGTCCCTGTTGTTGTATTATTGTTTGTCCCCATACTCTGATACGCTGCGCAAGCACCTTATTTAACTGTATATTTACTGTAGTCATACCTGATATCTTTTATATTTACATAATAACGTGCTCATTTTTTTGCAATGTGTTATACCAATTGCCTGATTAGAACACTACTCTTTTTTCTCAGCATATATCAGATTCAAACAATTATGTATACTATTTTCGTTTTCGAGTACGATTGTTTTTTCCGGCTGATACTGTCTTCTTTTTTGTTTTCTTGCTTGTTGCTTTTTTTGTACTGTGTACTGTATTTTTTTTAATTGTTTTTTTTCTTGTTGCTTTCTTTTTACCGCTTGTTGCTTTTTTATCAGATACAGTTTTTATTTTTACTGTTTTCGGCAATGAGATTTGTGTAATATTTGATTTTCCATCTTTACGTTTTACAATCTTAATTTTATGCCCGGTAAAAGAAATATCCGTTTCATTATTCTTCTGCCGATGCCGTCGAGGAGCAGAGGTACGAACCCCATGTAATAAAAGCCATGCTCCCAAGAAAAAACCGAAATTATAGCCAAATCCATTATTCGCCGTTTCATACAGCATCACATTGGTATCAAACCATGACCAAATAAAAAATACAATTATCCCGAAACCATGCAATAATCCATCAAAAAAGGACGCTGTACGTCCAAAGGAAGCTTTATCCGCATCTATACTTTCATCACGAGTATACTTTCCAAGTCCGGGGGCACATGATAATAACAAAGCAATGCATATGCCGATAATAACGACAATGGTAATAATTTTTTTATACATGTTCATCTCCTTATACTATTTATTTTTATGAATGGTATCTTTATATATCTCAACATCACTATTCACTAAAATATTCCATGCATAGAGCTGTAAAACCCGTTGTTTCCCTTCTTGGGCTAATGTTTTCATTATATCATAATGAGATAATGCATGAATACAAGCTGTTGCTAAATACTCTTTCCGTCGTGAAGGGTCGTACCATGCAACTAATAATCCGCCCGGTGCTTCTGTATACGCACCTTTAAAATCAGAGATATTCATAATATCAAGCGGACCTTCTACTCCCGCGACAACACAGGGCACTTCTTTTGATAATGCTTCAACTAAGGATATACCGAATGATTCCATAATTGACGGCATGATGAAAAGCGATGCCATTTGAAACAATCCGATTTTATCCTGTTCAGATATATTTCGATGTATCGCAATATTGATATTATAGTGATTCAACTCAGCTTTCTCAATGTGTTCTTCAAGAGCTTTAAGGTACCACTCGTATTTTTCTTCATACATTCCTGCAATGATAAGCGTCATTCCTTGGTAATTATCTCCTTCACGCTCTTTCATGGTACGTCCGATGATCGGCATAGCATTGATAATGTATTCAATTCCTTTAGCCGGATCAATACGGTTAAGATTAAACAATAATCGTCCGCGTACTGCATACCGCATACGAAGTTCATCAATTTCAGTATCTGAAAGGGGCGGACGATGAATAAAACTTGATGCAATACCACTTGGCAGTACAGTAACCTCTTGATCTATAAACGCATCAGGAAAAACTGCTGCCATTTGCTCATAAATACTATTGCTTCGTATAATAATATGATCTGCTGAACGAATTGCTTGCTGTTCATATTTTTGCAACGTATTAATAATTTCAGCATCTGCCCCATTTTCACCTTTTCGCGCTTCATTCATTGACTCAAAAATATGTATACTGGAAACTATTGGAATATTGGTAACCGTACGCAACGTTGCTGCCATTGCCGGTACAATAGAATGTCCATGAATATGAATAATTGCATCATTTTGATTAATCGTATTATGCTTGAACCACTCAATTGTTTTTTTATTAAACTGCAGCATACGATCAATTTCTTCACATTTCGTCCCTTCAAGCGGATCGGATATCTTTGCCGTATCATCAACAGTGAGCCGTATAACTGATACGGTTACCGTACGTATATCAGGGTTTGGTTCATTGGGATCAGATAATTGAATATTTTCTTCTGACAGTAAATCACCAACACGCATAGTAATAATGGTTACCATATGACCAAGCTTTAAAAGCTCACGAGAAAGTTCAATAACATGGAATCCGCATCCGTCCACAGTAGCACCGATATATTGAGGTGAAATAATGTATATTTTCATAAATAACTACTTTTCTTATTTTTATTCATAAATTGCATGATAATCTTTATCGAGATATTCTACAATTGCAGTAATTTGTTCCCGTGAGGTATTCAATGATATAAGCGCATCATTATAATGCTGTCGTTCTGAATTCGGTCGGACATTCATCTCTGTTTTATCAACATTATCCATCCACTCAATGACTTGTTCAATCCCTTTTTGAATAGAATCAATCTGATACCGAACAAATTCATTTCGCTGCAATCGCCGTAAATATTCCAATCGGCTGTCTTTGTTTTCAATGCGTTCAATCAGGGCATGTTCCTCATCAGAGAGCTGTTTATTGCGTATCCGATAATCCTCCCGCCCTTCTTCAATATCATGAACCCGATCTTCAATCTCATGTATTGGTAAATAGATTGTTGATCGCATATACCGTGATACTTCGTCATAGGCATGGATAATTCGTGCATTAAGACGCGGATCAAAAACCCGTGATTCCATTATATTTCGTTCCACAATTTGCAGCCGTTTCTCCATTTGTGATAATACCGTAAATATATCAGGATAGTCAGTAATCAATGAATCATCAGAACTCTGTACAGGATCATGCGGTACAGTGTCAGACTGATGAGGCTGTTGTTTGTCATGAGTGTTAACGTCGTTTAACCCCACTTTCTTCGCCGCATAATCAGCCATTGTTTTTTTTACAGCATCCTGTACAGTGTTATCATACGTGTCATACCGGCTTTTGATAAAATCGCCATCTAAAGTATCACGGACAATACGTACGATTTGAATAACATCTTTAATACGATTATATCGAAGTTTCCATTCTTGCCCGTTTCGATCAATATATCGTTTATTCAAATCGGATGGTCTTAATTTGTTAAAATCAATATCATGAATGTCATTCAGATGTACAATATCAGTATTATTATTCATCAGTGTACCTGCTTTATATATGAAACTGCAATACCCAACCCATAATAGGAATCTTCAATAATGGGAATTGATACTTCCTCGGTTAATCGAAATTGCTTATTAATAGTATGCTGCATGCCGATTATCAAGACTCCGGGAACACGGAGCGCCGTCTGTTCAAATTCAATATCACAATCAACGCCGGTGTAAAACCCTAATGTATTACCATGCTGCATTGTATATGTATTTCCGACATTTATTCCTGCATCAATACCGGGAACATTTCGATAATGTCCCCCCAATGTCATTGTGAGTATATCAGCACCGCCGAGATCATTCAAAATACTAAATCGGGATTCAAGTCCAATATACGGTTTATTATTGGTATATTGTGCTATTTGATATCCTGATTTTAATTGAATATCCATTGGTATCTTTGTCCCAACTTGTGCAAATACAATCGGTGCAGTATATTCAGGTATTCGGGCGTTCAGCGCAAGACCGACTGACCATTGTTGTTTTTCAAATAACTCAGGTGTATCCAAAAAGAAAGCATCTGCACATACTACAAATACAAACCCGAATATACTCAATATATAAATTAGTATCGTTTGTTTCATCTGTTTCTATTGTATTGTAAAAAACACCTAAATGTCAATATATATCAAAGTTTGTTTACAGCTCATTTCTCACTCAGCCGGAATAGCATAGTGTATTATATATTATTTCTTGAACCATTTTTTACTGTATGAAAGATATACTATATGTAAACATAAAAGAAATGTATAAAAATATTGAAAAGAAACGGTGGCAATACTGCCATTGAATACCCAATTACATATATTAATAATTTTTAAATGAATATTTATCATTGTAATATTGTATATTTCAATGTAATACTATGTAAAATTATTAATACTGATTAATTATATCATGAAATGGCAAAAACATTTAACACACTATCCGATTGACTGGCTGCTTGAAAAAGAAACCCCCTCTGTCAGGTATTATACCTTACGATACGTATGTGATGGCAGTGAGCAGGAAATCAATGATACCGTGCAACGTATTCCGTTATCTGAGACATACCGTACTATTATGCATTGTTATAAAAACGGATATTTCGGACCGCCAAGTGCTCTTGATGAATTACATGCCGGTACACTATGGTATTTAGCACTACTGGCATTTTTAAAAGCCCCGGCTGACGATGATCGTATTTTACAGGCACTTGAAAATTGTATATTTGCAAGTGTTGATCGTGATGGCGGATTTGGTATGGCAGTTGGACAACCGAATGCTATCGGCTGCAAAACAGGTGCAATGACAAAAATATTGATTCATTTTCGCGGTCCTGATGATAGTAATACTATACGAGCATTGGATTGGATATTACGTTTTCAACGAAAAGACGGCGGCTGGTTGCACAGCCCCTTTCATACCTTAAAAGATACATTGAATGCTCTTATCTTTAAAAACACTCGTATGAGTAATAAATACGATTTTGATGATTCTATTATGTCGTCATTTGCAGCAACACTTGAATGTCTGCACGCACTTTCTATGATTCCGGAACATAGAAGAACACCATCTATGAAGCATGCGATTATGAACGGGGCGGATTTCCTGCTCCGCCACAGACTTTTTCGATCCTGTTCTCCCCCCTATACCCCACTGCGTAATACATCCTGTATTCATCATGATGTTCGTTTAATGAGTATTCCCGTTGCTTTACAGTATTCAATAACCGGTGCTGTTTATGTTCTAACACAATTAGGATATGCCGATGATCCGCGATTACAGGAAGCAGCAGAGATTATCTATGAAAAACAATCTCCTGATGGTACATGGAATCTTGAAATAATTACACCCGGCATGATGTATGGATATAATAATCGTCAGCGATATAATAAAAAAGATAAATGGGTTACTCTCTTTGCACTGATTAGTTTAAAAAATATTATTTCCATGACCGGTCATAAACCCGTCGGGTATGCGTATACGGCACATGAGCCGGAAGAACACGTGTACACAACCCATGGCACATCCTATACAAAGTAAAGACCTATGAAACGGAAACCATATATTATCGGCATTGATCTTGGAGGAACAGCAATCAAAACAGGGATTGTATCTTTTTCAGGAAAACTCTTTCACCATGAAACAAATCCGACCAATGCATCTGCCGGACGAAAAACAGTCCTAAAAAACATCATCGCAGCCGTCGAGTCAACACTAACGAATAGTGGTATAACACAAAAACATATTTTTGGTATTGGAGTCGGTACTCCCGGATTACCAAATAAAAACGGTACTATTATAACCGGTGCATATAATATCCCCGGTTGGAAAGGAACACCGCTCGGACAGGTTTTACGGAAAAAATATCATCTTCCTGTTCGTATAGAAAATGATGTTTCCGCTGTAACTCTCGGTGAAGCAACATGGGGGGCCGGAAAAGGATTTAAGCATATTATTTGTATAACACTCGGTACCGGACTTGGTGGCGGTATTATTATTAATAAAAATTTATATCGCGGAGAATCAGGATATGCAGGGGAATTCGGTCATATGGTTATTGCAGCGGGCGGTGAAAAATGTACATCAGGGGTTGCCGGCGGATTTGAAGCATATTCCTCCGCATTTGCGATAACTCGTATTGCACAGGAAAAAACAAAAGGAAAACGAATCTCATCTATACTGAAAACGGCATTACTCCCCGAAAATCATCCACAACAAGTGAAAATGATTTTTCAAGCATATCAGCAGGGCGATCGACTTGCACACAGCATACTACAAGAGTTTGGTTATTATCTTGGTATCGGTATTGCAACACTGGTCAATTGTTTTGATCCCGAACGAGTCATAATAAGCGGTGGAATTGCTCAAAGCGGACAGGTTTTATTGTCATTGATGCAACCAGCATATATTGCACATCTTCTGCCTTTCCATAAAAAAAAGAAAAAAATTGTTCTTGGAAAATTCGACAATCGTGCCGGAATCATTGGTGCTGCATCACTTATTATGCGTCAGTATACAACGCCATAATATTACTACACACCATTTAAAAACACGCAGGCAGTACATTCCCTTGATATAATGGTATTATATTGCATAATACTGAAATGCATTATATACAGATGAGGATATATTTATAATATATATAAAATGACTTTATATAAATAACCGAAGTATTATTTAGTATATTCTGCTCGCAAGAGCATTCGTCTGAAGCACCCAATCAAACTCAATATCTCTGTCATTCGTCGCTGTTGTTCCACTGCTTGCCTGAGTTATATAAAGTTTTCCATACAATCCTGATGAAGCATCATACACTCCATATACATTCCCGAGAGCGGCAATAATTGAGCCAAACCGAACATACGTTGCATCACTCACCGCCGGGGCTTCATTAATATCTTTTTTGTTTTTATAAGAGCCAAGATTGCATATGCCGGCACCATTACCACTCACTGATAGTAACGGCAAATAGGGAGAGGTGTCCTGCAGCTCAAAGAATACCGTACCGGAATAATTAGTATCAATAATGCCATCCGGTGCATCAATTAACTGTAATCCAGAAACGGACATTTTAAACCCATCGTTTCCCTGACCGGCAATATTTTGATTTTTTAAAGTCATCCGTCCTTCCAGACGCGTAATCCCGGCAACCGGCTGTGTCGGTTGCGAGAACAATTCATCATTATTGTCAGTAACGGTATCAATACCATATGCATATACACGATAATAATAGAGTCGTCCCGGAATAGGAAGAATACTGTTTGTCGGAATAAAAACACTGATTGGTATATCAACCGTTGTTGTAAAATCAATGGATGAACGATTAATTGTTTTAATAAGTGTTGCTGAATATCGATTTACCGAACGATCAGTTCCAATATATATTCTATACGCTTTAAAATACTCTTCAGTATTATAATGATAAAATTCGATAGTATGCCCATGAGCGTGATTATAGACCTGTAGCCCTGACGGAGCATCTAAATAGCGTTCAGGGACAGTAACTGACGGGCTGCAGCCTATCGCAGCGAGCACTGTTATTATCACAAGAGTGCATATGAATACATATTTATTTTTATTACGATGCATAATAAAATGTTGTTTCTCGATCAGGACCAACTGAAACAATCCCAATTTTAACGTCAACCAATTCAGCAAGACGATCTAAATAAGATCGTGTTTCTTTTGGCAAATCTTTCGTATGAACAATTTTTGACGTATCCGTTTTCCATCCGGGATGTGTTTCATATATCGGTTCAAGCTGTTGTATATCAGCTTCTCTACTGGGAATATAATCAATACGCTCACCGTGTAACGTATAGCCGATACATACTTTTATTTCATCCATTTTATCAAGCACATCTATTTTCGTAAGTGCCATTTCAGTTAATCCGTTAATGCGCACAGCAGTTCGAACAACGACTGCATCAAACCACCCGCACCGTCGCGGACGACCTGTTGTTGCACCAAATTCATTCCCGGCATCCCGCAACTGTTCCCCTGCAGTATCAAATAATTCCGTTGGGAATGGACCGGCACCGACACGTGTTGTATATACTTTCACGATTCCGATAACATCGGTTATCGTTCCGGGACCAATACCTAACCCGGTACACGCGCCGCCGGCAGAAGCATTTGATGAAGTAACAAAAGGATAGGTCCCATGATCGATATCCAGCATAGTACCTTGAGCTCCTTCGGCAAGTACCAATTCTCCATTTTTAATTGCCGTATTTATCAGAAGTGATACATCCTGGACGTTCCTCCGTAATTTTTCACCTGCACGAATATAGTCATCAATGATACTGTCAAGCTGCAATGGCGGTATACCATATAGCTTCTCTAACGTATTATTTTTTTGATCTAAAACATATTTTAATTTCTCTTTTAGTGAATCTGCATCAAGTAAATCCGCCATTCGAATACCAAGTCGTCCGACCTTATCTTCATAGCACGGACCAATCCCCCGCCCTGTCGTTCCGATCTTATTTGCATCATTTTTTAATCGTTCTGCCCCTGCATCAATTAGTTTATGATATGGCATAATAATATGAGTATTCGGGCTGATCGCCAATGTATCATAAACACGAAGTCCCATTTTTTCTAATTCTGCAATTTCATTGATAAGCGCGATCGGATCAAGCACAACACCATTACCGATTGCAACTTTTTTATTCGGATATAAGACACCGGATGGTACAAGATGGAAAATATATTTCTTCCCATCTTTTACGACCGTATGCCCTGCATTCGCCCCGCCTTGAAATCGGGCAACAATACTGCAATCTCGCGCAATATAATCAACAATTTTTGCTTTTCCTTCATCGCCCCACTGCGACCCTATAACAACGGTTACACTCATGTATATGCTCCCATAATTTTTAAAACCGATATACTATACACTAAATATATTTACTTGAAAAGGTTTTCTTATACTTAAAATATATAGTATATTCACACTGATAGCAATATGTTATATTCTGCTATTATTAATCACAACAAAAGTGAGATTTCATTATGATTGATATTCACAATACGCAGGCATCTCATTTGCCGCATACCATTGCTGCTACGATCGACGCAACGCTGTTACATCCGACCGCATCAAAAGCAGAAATTATATCGCTCTGTAAAAAGGCAATACAATATGCAGTAAAAGCAGTATGTATACCGCCTGACTTTGTAGCTGATGCATATACATTGTGTAAAAACACAAGCGTACAAGTATGTACGGTTATCGGGTTCCCCTGCGGATATGATACCACTCAAGTAAAAGAGTATGCCGCTGCACAAGCCATAAAATTCGGAGCTGATGAATTAGATATGGTTATAAATATCGCTCGATTGAAAAGCAGCGATTATAAATATGTTAAAAATGATATACAGCGTATTGTTGCTGCAGCTGATAATCATATTATCAAAGTCATTCTTGAGACATGTTTTTTAACACATGATGAAATAATCACTGCATGTAAAATAAGCGAAGATGCCGGAGCAGACTTCGTTAAAACATCTACCGGATTTGGTTCACAGGGGGCTACCGTTGAGGTAGTCTCATTAATGCGGACAGTAATTAATAAAAATATCGGTATTAAAGCATCCGGAGGAATTCGCACTTTCTCACATTGGAAAAACATGATTAATGCCGGTGCACAACGTATTGGCACCAGCAGCGGATTTGCTATTATTGACTCAGTTACATCAGGAAACGTGAATGGATAATTGAACCTCACCGTACTGTTAAACAGTCAACACCACAAATTGAAACGACCCTGAATATACTGCATATAAAAGACAGTGTAGCGTCGTTTTTTTATGGATGTGTCAGTGGTAATGGCTGAAATGGTATCGTTGGTGATGGCGGGTATGCTTGTATCTGCTGTTTTCCTTCAATGGACTGCAAATATAAATAATACATTAATTGAGGATACTCTTTCAGCATTGGACCAACAATACCCCAATTCTCATACGCTCTTTTTGTACGTATATACGCAACACTGTATTCACGACTAACCTGCTGCATATCATGTGCCCATTCTTTATTGAATGCTTCAATATCATACCATGATATTCCATATGGAAAACGTATATCGGTAAGTTTCATTGAAAGAATAATCATCCCGTTATTCGAGATAATTGAGCGTATTTCCGGATGTAATACTGTTTCTACATAGTGAGGAAGATTTTTAAATTGTAAGGAAAAATATTGCACTGCATTATCACGTAATTCACGTTTAACATTACGATTTATTGCATTCTGTAATATTTCTACAACTTCGTCTGCTGTCGTTCTCTTCAATATAGACAATGCGTGTATGTCATCAAAATAATAATCAACGGTAATTTTCATATCAACCGCAAGATTTGTTGCTGATTGTATTAATGCTGTCTGAAATGCAGGTTCATCCAGCCCCGGAACAAGAGGATAATGAATACTTACTTCTGTTTGTTGCTCACCATCAGGATACACTACACAATGAATATTATGCGGAATTAAATTTTGCCAAATCAAATGATTCAAATGACTATCGCGCCAATGTATCGCAGGCAACACACCACTTGATTTTGTATCACAAACAACAAATGTGCCATATGGTGTAATCACATAACCGTAATATACTGCCACTCCTGCAATAAGGAGTAAAAGAATTAATATCCATATCACCTTTTTCATTCGGATTCATTATTCCTTTATTGTTGAAATGGCATGTTTATAAATCAGCGCATCTTTCCCCGTTTTTTTCTCTTCGACAATAATAGTGAAATTATCATATCCTTTTACTTTCCCTTCAATGGGGACGCCATTCATTAAATAAAAGGTTACTGCTTTTTTATCGCCTTTCACTTTTTTAAGAAAACTATCCTGTAATGAAATCTTTTTTTCGTTACTACTCATTTGCTACTCCTTTGTGTATAATCGGCAGCATCATCAACCCATGAGGTTACTGCAACTTTTATGCGATAAATATCATTTGGTGAAAACCATTGTACCCGATGATCATTTCTAAACCATGTTAACTGACGTTTCGCATACCGTCGTGTTTGTTGTTGAATACTCTCAACCATCTCCTCGTAACTGACACTACCATTGAGATACGCAATAATATCACGATACCCCACACTCTGCAAGGAATGTTTTTTTTCATCAATCCCTTTATGCAGAAGTGATTTCACTTCATCAATCCAGCCGTTGCTGAGCATTGTTCTTGTTCGTCTATTAATACGATTATATAATTCTTCTCTGGGCAGCCGTATACCAATAAACAAGGTCAGATAGCGTTCCTCATTATTTTGGCACTTCATATATTCGGATAATGTTTTACCTGAAGTATAATATATTTCAAGCGCTCGAATAATGCGAACCGCATCATTCGGATGCAGACGATGAGCACTTTCAGGATCATAACGTAACAAATCAGCATATAAAGCAGCTGCACCTTCATGGGTATAGTGTTGATAGAGTTTTTTTCGTAGTGCCGAATTTTTACCTGGAACATTGACCGAATTATTAATAACGGCATTGATATAAAGACCGGTACCACCAACGAGAAAGGGGATATTATTTCGCCTATGTATACGGTGTATTTTTCGCACAGCCTGCCGAGCATATACCGCAGCGTTAATCAATCGACGGGGACTGCGATATCCATATAAATGATGCCGTACATTTTTTTTTTCATGCGCGGATGGCTGTGCCGTACCTATTGCAAGATGCTTATATACTTGTCGTGAATCAGCATTTACTATTTCCCCATACTCATGGGCAAGCTTCAATGCAATAGATGATTTTCCAACAGCCGTTGGACCGCAAATGACAACACAAACATTCGGCACTATTCATTTTCTTCATCAATAGAATACTTGAATGCTTTATTTAATGTCTGGGCTATGCCGGCAGAAACCGGTTTTTTTCGCGATTCTTCATCAACAAGTCCGGGATTATTGGTTATTTGATTTGCTCGTTTCATTGCCGCCAATGCAAGTATATAACGATTCTCTTCTGTCGCAAGCATTTTGTGTAATGGTAATATCATACAGCCTCCATAAGTGTGATTCTTGTTTTTAAATACAGTATTATTGTATTAATGGTATCTTTTAAAGAGTTATTTATTACTTGATAATCATATTTTTCAGCGAGTGTCAATTCAGATTTTGCTGTTTCCATTCTTTGTGCAATACGCTCATCGGATTCTGTTTTACGTTTTCGAAGACGTTCTTCAAGAATACTCAATGACGGCGGTTTAATAAAGATAAAAATACCGTTTTTATATACCTGCATAATTTGCTGTGCCCCCTGCACATCAATATCTAATAATGCATGATTGCCGGAATTAATAATTTCATCTAATGTATGCTTATAGGTTCCATAGTAATCATCGTATACTTGTGCCCACTCGGCAAATTCTCCATGAGCAATACGTGTACGAAACTCATCCGTGCTTATGAAATAGTATTCTCGATTATTCACTTCATTACCACGCGGTTGACGTGTCGTTGCTGATATTGAATAACGGATATTGCTGAATTGCTGTATGAGCCCATTACAGACACTTGATTTACCACCACCACTTGGTGATGATATTACAATGATACTCCCGGGTGAATGTTTGTTACTGAATATTTCGGACATGTTCTTTTAACTTTTCAATATTACTTTTTAATTCAACAACTTCCCGTGTAACTGATATATCACCAACTTTTGAACCAATAGTATTTGCTTCACGAAGCATTTCCTGAACTAAAAAGTCCATTTTTTTTCCAACCGGTGTTTTTTCTTTTAAACACCCGCTTATTTGATCAAAATGACTACTAAACCGCATTATTTCCTCATTGATATCCGTCTTTGCTGCCATAATTGCCGATTCGGTAATTATACGCTGTTCGTCATAACCCTTCCCGATTAATTGTTTCATTTTTTCATGTAACCGTAATTCATACGCTTTATTTATTTTCGGCATCTTCTTTTTAATGACACTAATTCCGGATTTTAACTTATTGATAATTTTATTAACATCCCGGGCGATTGCGGTACCTTCACGTTTACGCATTTTTTCAACGCCATTAATCGCCCTCGCAATCCCTTTTTGAATAACTGACCAGTCATTATCTGAAAGCGCATTATCTTCAAGTTGTACAATTCCTTTCATATGAATAATATCCGTTACGGATATATCACTGATAAGATCATTTTTTTTCGCCAAAGCACGTAAATGATGTACATAACGCTTTAAAAGTTTTTCATTAATAGTTAATGTATATTCAACATCACTGACACGAGCATTAATCGTAACATCAATCTTGCCACGCTGAAAACAACGGCGAATCATTTCAACTATCTGTCGTTCAAATATCTCTACTGAATGATGAAAATGAGTAAATACTTCGCAAAAACGATTATTGACACAGCTAATAATTATTCTATAATTGCGCCCGTTTTTTTCAACAGTTGCTGAACCAAATCCGGTCATACTTCGTATCACAGTATACTCCTTTAAACACCAGGATATCATGCAGTATTTTTATTTACAAGCATGAATTCACGTTTATTGACGAAATATAAATATACTGTTACTGTAGCACATGCGAAAAATAAAAAGTAAAAAATCGGTTGTCATTGGGATGTCAGGAGGAATCGACAGTTCCGTCGCTGCATATCTACTGCAGCAACAGGGATATACCGTTTATGGAGTAAGTCTATCTCTTTTCCCTAATACTCCCCATCAATCAAATACTCATTTACACACCACCGGAACTGACACTGCGATCGAAAGTGCACAATGTGTATGTAATTATTTAAATATCCCTTTTGAAATAATTCATTGTGAAACTGCGTTTAATAATACCATTATTCAGTATTTTCTCAATGAATACGAACATGCGCGTACACCAAATCCATGCGTTCTCTGTAATCATTTTATAAAAATGCATTTTTTAATACGCTATGCTGATAATATGGGAATTGATTACATTGCAACAGGGCATTATGCACGTAAACGTTGGAATAGATTTCATCACTGTTGGGAACTGTTACGCGGTAATGATGATCATAAGGATCAGTCATACTTTTTATCACGATTAACACAAACCGATCTCTCACGAATACTGTTCCCTAATGGAATATATACAAAAAATAAGCTGACCACAATAGCACGTAATATCAGTCTTCCCACATACAATCGCCCTGAAAGTCAGGAAATATGTTTCATTCCAAGTAATAACTACCGTAATTTTATCCTATCCCATAATACACAACACAATAAAAAAGGTAATTTCATTGATAAAAACGGTTCTATTCTCGGAACACATAACGGTTTATCTTTTTATACTATTGGCCAACGTCGCGGAATCGGCTTGTCATTAGGATATCCTGTCTATGTTACAAAACTTGATAAAAAAAATAATACTATTACTTTAGGGCATGAAGAGGAAGCAAAAAGCATTTCATGTTCGGTTAATCACTTTCATCTTGTTTCAAGAATCTCTATTCCAAATATATTTTATGGCTTAGTGAAAATACGATCACAACATATTCGTACACGAGCAAAAATTACAGTAATAGATACATCCCATGCTGATATACTATTTAAAACAAAACAATTAGCCGTAACACCGGGACAACAATTAGTTATTTATAAAAAGAATACGGTCATAGCTTCAGGGGTTATTAATTCTACAAAATAGCTTTCCTTACTATTACTATAAAGATAGTCGTATATAAATATAAAGCAATGATCATCCATTGTCATCATTCTGATGCCGAATAAAACGTACATGCCCCTAGATTGTCATAACGATGCAATAGAGTGGAAAGAAAGGTATTAATATATCCTCATCCCTTATAATCAAGACAGATTAACATATTCAGATATAGTATAAAATAAACGAACGATTATAGATTTCTGACGTTACCGTACCGGAAACAGGTTGCAATAATGCTCCGGTAGTGGCAAGCAGGAATC
>CAZBCL010000006.1:22340-98518 GCA_964490645.1 uncultured Spirochaetia bacterium | reverse complement strand
ATCCTCATTATCAACCGACGTGGTAACTCGTGGGGCGTCATTATATATACGTTCTCATATATATCAATGTGCTTGCAGCCGCGGCAGAGTAACTGCAACAGAGGTTCCTGCAGCTTTACTTGAAGTTACGGTTATCATACCGTTCATACGCTGAACTATTACCTGTACCGCAGAGAGACCCTGTGCATGAACTTTCGCCGCTCCCGTTAAAAACAAACCTTGTTTAATGGATAACGGATCAAGAATACGCTTTACAACATGCGATTGTATTCCTTCACCGGTATCTGATACAATAAGAATTATTGTGCTTTTATTGAGGGTTACCGTTAAACGTAATGTACCAACTCCGCTGATGGCATTAATCCCATTTAAAATAAGATTATAAATAATTTGCTGCAAGTAATGGCGAACAGTATAAATCTCCATATTTTTTGGAATGGCAACGGTGAGCTCAATATTTTTTCGCCGCAATTCATGCATTACCAATAAGTATATTTCTTTAACGACACCGGGAACATTCACCATAGTATAACCATGTTCGCCTGAAATAAGATGATGTAATGCTTGGGTAAACATTTTTCCGCGTGTTGTACTGCGATTGATTGCCTGCAGTGCTTTCGGAATCAATGCATTGTGCTGTTGCATTACTTTGACGGCAGCGGTAATAATTTTCAGCGTACTACCGTATTCTTCCGCAAGACCGGTAATAACTCCTTTCAGATTTGCTGATTCCTGACCTTCATGAATGCGTTTTAATAATGCTTCACGATCAATAAGAAACTGATTGATCGTATACAGTAAATAATACAGCAGAAGTATTGACGAGACCGTTATACCGAGGGCTTTATATGAAACATTGTATATCTGAGTCAGATTTATACAGTATTCATCTAAAACCATACCTGTTATTAATAGTATTATATTAGCGGCAGCAAGATACAAAAGATTCAATGACCGTTGCGCTTTCGGAGTAATATAATAATATGCAATCAATATAATAGCACTCATACTACTTATTATAACAATATGAAATGATTCAAGCAGGGCAATGATATTGTTCAGCAGTGAATCAACCGGTATTCGAATATTAACAACACCCTGCATCAGATGAGATATAAGCGGCACAATGAATGTGATACCAAACACTACTATGACACTGCTTTTTAATATAAACTGTATTGGTATCGTCAGTGTTTTTTTCTTATGGTGCAGATTCGTTAATAAAAAAAGAAGCCATAATGAAATAATTACTGCAAAAGCAGTGCTGCCGAAAAGCAAATAAATACGTTGTGCTGCTGCAGCTGATGATAGTATAGTATTAATTTCAAGGAGAATGAAAAACAGCTGTATACCGGCAACTGCAGCAATAATTGTATAAATACGATTATTGCGACTTCGTATCATAACGAGGATTGATATTGCCACAGAAAAAAATGTAATGATAAAAAATATACTCAGCACTACAAGTGCGGACATATGTGCTTTCCCTGCCTTCCCGATAATAAGTGTACTATAAAACCGGATGCTTGCAAGTTATTTTTTTATTCAGACCTGCATGTGTTGAGGTATCGAATATTGTTGCAATAAGCAGGAGTGTATATTGTTATTATATTAACTCAATTTTCTCTCTCATTTAAAAGAACCGATAATTTTCATGGACGGACAATTTCACCATACACGATATTATTACGCTTTCGGACGACCGATACAGTAATATATAAAACCGGCATCTTTCATTTCCTTCGGTTCATATTGATTCCGACCGTCAAAGATAACCGGCTCGCGCAACTGTTGTTTCATTTTTTCAAAATCCATATTTTTATAATCACCCCATTCGGTAATTAAGCATAAGGCATCTGCGCCTTCTGCTGTTTCGTATCGGGAAGAACAGTATTCTATTGCATCGCCAAGAATTTCTTTTGTATTATCAATAGCAACCGGATCATGTGCACGAACCGTTGCTCCCGCTTTCAGCAATTCATTAATGATAATAATTGACGGCGCTTCACGCATATCATCAGTGTTCGGTTTGAATGAAAGCCCCCAAACAGCGATATGCTTTCCGTTAAGATTCCCGCCGAAATGTGAAATTACTTTTTGTGCGAGTACCTGTTTTTGCCGTGCATTCACTTCTTCAGTTGCATTGAGAATGAGGGCATCGCTGCTATTTTCTTTAGCAACTTGTACTAATGCCTGAACATCTTTCGGAAAACATGATCCGCCATACCCGACACCGGGGAAAAGGAATGGATAGCCGATACGACTATCAGATCCCATACCAAGCCGTACATCATGCACATCAGCATTGACTTTATCGCAAAGATTGGCAATTTCATTCATAAATGAAATACGAGTTGCAAGCATAGAGTTTGCCGCATATTTTGTCATTTCAGCAGAACGGGGTTTCATAAATAATATTGGTTTATTGGTTCGCAGTACCGGAGCATAGAGTTTTTCCATCACTTTAAATGCTTTATCCGAGTATGCACCGATAACAACTCGGTCAGGGTATAAACAATCTTTTATTGCAGTCCCTTCTTTTAAAAACTCAGGATTACTGACAACATCAAATGATAATTGTTCACCACGCGCGTCGAGTTCTTTTTGTATTAGGTGTGTTACCGTATCAGCAGTCCCAACCGGAACGGTTGATTTATCAACAATAACGGTATATGGTAAATGCAGATTTTTACCAATTTCCTGTGCAACGGTATACACTGCCGTCATATCAGCACTGCCGTCCGCAGCCGGAGGGGTGCCGACCGCAATAAATACAATTTCAGCACTTTCCATCGCTTCTGCAAGTGAGGTTGTAACATTAAATGTTTTTGATTTGATATTTTTTGTAAGTAATTCTGAAAGACCGGGTTCATAAATTGGCGATTCGCCACGTTTAATTAATGCAACCTTTTCTTCATTAATATCAACACACCAAACGGTATTGCCTTGTTCGGCAAAAATGGTTCCGGTAACAATACCGACATATCCTGTTCCGATAACTGCAATATTCATAACGAACTCCTGTCTGCAAGATGTGCGGGATTATAAGTTATTCAATTGTAATATGTCAACTATGTAATTATACAATATTTGAACGCTGCGTGTACTTGACACATGAGACCTCATTATTTATTGTACTGCTGATTATGAAACCGATACTTTATTATTTTTTTGCTCGACAAAAATCACTCCGCAAAACAAGAACATCTCCGGCTCAGCGAACGCGGTATGGACTCCTTGAAGGATGGATATCAATCATTGGAAACATTCTCATTGCCGCTGTTAAAATGCTCTTCGGTCTTCTGACGAAAAGTGTTGCACTGATTGCTGATGCCGTTCATTCACTTTCTGATATACTTTCATCAGGGGTTGTCGTGGGCGGCTTCGTTATCGCTGATAAGGAAGCCGACGAAGAACACCCGTTTGGACATGGCCGTTTTGAACTGGTTGCCGGTGTTATTATTGCTGTTTTTTTAATGATAACAGCAATTGAAGTATTTAAAACCGGCATTGCACATATTCAAAACGCCCTCCATCCGGCTGCTTTTTCATGGTTGACTATTATATTCATTGCCGGCACGATAATAATAAAAGAACTAATGGCACGATTCTCTATGAACCTATCAGTTGTTCTTGATTCACCATCATTAAAAGCAGATGCACAACACCATCGAAGTGATGTTCTTTCAACTATTGTGGTACTCATATCAATGATTGCAACAAAGTTTCCAATTCCATTTCTCGCCGGCGTCTCCATTGATGGCTGGGCAGGTATACTTGTTGCGTTGTTTATTTTTAACTCGGGCATTACTATTTTAAAAGAAAATAGTTCGGCAATTATCGGTGAATCTCCTGATCATAATACCATTCAGCGTATTCGGAAAATTGCCTGTAGTTATAAAAATGTACATAATGCGCATGATATTATTGTTAATCAATACGGTTCAACCCGTTTAATCTCACTGCATATTGAAATTCCCGATACGATGAATGTCGTAAAAGCACATGATCTTAGTGAGACTATTGAGGATGCTCTTAATAAAAAACTCAACTGCTCGACTGTTTGTCATATTGATCCAATCAGTATAAACCATCCTCATTATAAAAAAGTTGTTGCATTACTGCAAAAATTAAAAGACACTGACTCGCGTATTTATTCATTTCATGATGTACGATTTATTGGCGGCAAAAAACGCTACAATATTGTATTTGCACTGACCCCGGATAAAGGGTTAAAAGAAAAACAGTATGCTCTTCTTCGTAAAGATATTATTGCCTATATCATGAAAAAAATACCAAACGCACACGGTATCGTTATTGACATTGAGCCAAAGTTTGCATTTTAATTATCAACATGGTACTATGATATGACATGGTATACACAAAACCTTCATGCGCTCCGCAATGTCAGTCCCGATTGTATTTCGCATATTGAATCAGCCTCACCATCAGATGCATTTGCTCTTGATACGGCTCGCTCCGGCACACCAATTCTTACCTATACGCACCATGCTTCAAAAACACCGCTGCACAGCACCTATGATCCGCTGCGGGAAGCTCAACAGCTTGCCCGCACCCTGCCGAACGGAATACATCGCGTTATCATTGCCGGACTTGGCTGCGGTTATCATCTTAAAGAACTGCTCCATAACCGGCAGCTGAAACGGATTATTATTTATGAGAAATCATGGGAAACTATCCGTTCGATACTGGAACTCTGTGATTTTACATTCCTGCAAACGTGCACACATCTGGAATGGTATATTGATCAATCATATCGTCAGTTATATTCTTCTTTGATAACCGCATCAAACGGTTTTGATATTGTAAGTATTACGCTACCCGGAATGCGCAGTATTGATACAGACTATTACTCACGCCCCGAGCATATTCTTACACAACTGCAGACTATGGTGCAGACAAATCAAATAACCATGCAGCGTAGTTACAAATCCATTATATCGAATACCATTAAAAATTGTTCACGTGAAACTCCGTTACGAATTTTGCGTGCTGCCGGTACCCCGGATACCATACCGGTTATTATTGCCGGTGCTGGTCCCTCGCTTGATACTGCCATTCCACTATTGAAAAAACATGCAAACACGTTCCTGCTTCTCGCGACTGACAGTGCTGCTCTGCCATTAATTCATGAAGGTATTATACCTCATTACATTATTGCCGGTGATCCGCAAATTGCAAACACCCGTCATTTTCGATATATACCGTCTCAGCTGCGCACTTCATTACTGCTCTGTGATCCGGCATTGCATCATACCACCATTGCATTATGGAATGAAAACACCGTATACTACCATGCCGGTAATCCGGTATTAGCCGGCTGGGATGCGCTCAGCACGTATGAAATAATACGTACCGGCGGTTCAGTTACAACAGCAGCATTTGCCTGTGCACGATTACTTACTATCGGACCAATCGCTTTTGTCGGACAGGACTTTTGCAATAGTCATGTACAAACACATTGCCGCGGCAGTATGTATGAACGTTATCGACAACAACGCTGTAATCGGCTCACCCCGCTGCAAACACTGCATTATACACTCGCTCGCTCTAATGGGATTATTCAGAATGACATACACAATAATCTTTGTTATGAAACACCGATTCTTCAAACCTATCGGCAATGGCTCTCTGCTGAAATCAATATAGCTGACATTGATTGCGTTAATACATCTGATGGCGGTATATGGACAGATATTCCGCACAAATCATTACAACGCTGGATTCAAGAACACTGTTCCATACCAAGAGCAAACGCATCATTACCTGACACAAAGAACCTCAGCAGTACATTTGCCGAATATCGTAATGAATTACTGAAAGACATGGAGTCTGTTCTTACATTACTTTCTTCTGCTGCACCGACTGCAGCAATGAAGATTTTAACACCCATTATAACTCATCTGAATCAGCATAGTATTACCATGGCATTTCTGTATCCCTTTATTCAGTATGACCTTCTCCGTCTTCCGCTGTACAGCGATAATGAACAGCTCTGGCGAAAAACGTTTAATCGTCTCAGTTCTTCTGCTCGCAGTATTCTTTCCTTTGCAGTAAAATTATTACAGTATTTTTAAAATATATCGCAGTATTTTTAACCCTTCACCGTATTACACAACATCAGCGCCGAAAAGCGCATTCAACCGAAGGAGGAAAAGACAATGAACACCACACAACGCGTATTTCGCCAATCCTTGACAACTGTCATGATCGGAGCCGGTATTATGCTGCTCTCTGCGTTATCAGGAATGCCCGTACTGGCAGCACCCGACATGCAGCCGGAAACGACACCGGGGTCATTGAGCGTTATCAGTGATAACTCAAACATACTTGACGTTCCGCTTACCCATACCGAGGTCAATGCTGAAATCAGCGGTATGATTGCATATGTCGAAGTTCAGCAAACATTTCATAATCCGTATAATGAACGGATTGAAGCAGTCTATGTTTTTCCGTTACCGAATATGGCAGCCGTGAACGAAATGATTATGAAAGTTGGCGATCGGCTTATTTATTCTGAAGTACATGAACGCGACAAAGCACAGCAGATTTATATTGAAGCCCGCGAAGCCGGTCAACATGCCAGTCTGCTTGAACAGGAACGACCGAATATTTTTACTCAGTCCGTTGCAAATATCATGCCCGGAGAAGATATCGTTATTGTCATTCGATATGTTCAGGACTTGCCGTATAAAGATGGTCAGTATGAATTTGTATTTCCGACTGTTGTCGGTCCGCGATATATACCCGGTGAAGCCATTGATATACAAAGCGGTACCGGTTGGTCACCGGATACAAGCGCTGTTCCGGATGCAAGCAGAATTACACCGCCCGTTATTCCGCCAACCTTCCGTTCAGGACATGATATTAATATCACCCTGAATATTAACGGTGGTTTGCCGATTCAATCCTATACCGTACCAACACATATGACGTATGATGAACGGATCAGTAAAACGCATGTACGTATAACCCTTGCTTCAAATGATCGTATCCCAAATAAAGATTTTATTGTACGCTATACCGTAAATGACAGTAAACCAAATGCAGCTTTTATAAGCTATAAAGAGGAAAATGCTGCTGACGGATACTTTATGCTGATGCTGCAGCCGCAATTAAAAATAAAAACTCGTGATATCAGACCAAAAGAGATGATTTTTGTTGTTGATTGTTCAGGATCAATGTCCGGTGAACCGATGGCAAAAGCAAAAGCTGCTATGCGGCGTGCCATCAATAACCTAAATCCGAATGATACATTTCAAATAATTAAGTTTTCCGATGCGGCAAATGGATTTGCACCGGCACCGGTAGCCAATACCGCACAGAATATTATGAACGCCCGCCGGTTTATTAATGAAATGCATGGCACCGGCGGAACTCAAATGATTGAAGGCATCAAAGCCGCTCTTGATTATCCGCATGATGAAAACCGTCTGCGTATTGTATTATTTATGACCGACGGATACATCGGCGATGAACGGCAAATATTTGCTGCCATTAAAAAGAAAATCGGCGATACCCGATTATTCAGTTTTGGTGTTGGTTCATCAGTAAACCGCTACCTGCTTGATAATATGGCAAAAACAGGGCGCGGCGATGTTTTTTACTGCACCCTCAATGAAGAAACAAAACCGCAAATAAACCGGTTTTATGATCGCGTTCGGAATCCTGTATTGACCGATATTGCAATACAGTGGAATGGATTAAAAGTATACGATACCATACCAAAATATATTCCGGATTTATTCTCCTCAACTCCGTTGCAGATTTGCGGACGTTATTCAAAACCCGGCAATACCACTATCACCATTACCGGTATGGCAGGAACAACACCGTTTGTTAAAAAAATGCATATTACCCTTCCGAAAAAAGCCCCGGAAAATAAGGTTATCAGTCTTCTCTGGGCACGCAAACGCATTGCTGAAATTATGAGCAGCATGTATTCTGAAGGATCAGATAAGGAAAAATCAGAGATTATTTCCTTAGCAAAAACATATCATCTTATGTCAAAGTATACTTCAATGGTTGCCGTTGAACGTGAAATAATCGCTGATATAACAGTGCCCTTGAATAAAATAGCTATCCCTGTTGAAATGCCCGATGGCGTAAGCTATGAAGGGGTATTCGGAAAACCGATAATCAACGGACAAACACAAAAACAATCCGCAGGAAGTAATATGGAAGAAGATGAATACGTACGACCTCTGATGGGTCGCGCTACTGCCGGTAAAAAAGCAAGCATCCCCATGAATGCCTATACTGCGAACCCGTCAATCACCAATTCCGCAAACAATGAAAAAATACATGGTCTCTATTCCGATGCGGTGATTTCATCCGTTACCGTGAATGAAACAATCCTTTCCGTCAATGCCCCGAAAACAGCACGTGATGTTCATATTATCATGACGCTCAATAGCATGTATATTCGCAGCCAATGTATATGGGATGAAACCAATACGGTTTGGAAAACAATAATCAAAACGGATATTATAACAGCAGCAGGTAAACTCACGGCTGATATTGTTATTACCGACAGCACCGGTATTAAAAAGAAAACAACCCTGACCTTTAAAACTACCGGAAACAAGCACCCGATTATTTCCGTACAAAGAAAAAATAAAAAATCGCCGTTCATCTTAACGGCAACAATACCGGTACTTAAAAAATCACACGGCGGCATATCCGCTGAACTCGTCATTCAGCCGAAAACGATTTCAATTCATACTGATGATCAAATGCAATACTTTGCATATGATCGTCAAACAGGAACGTGGAATTGTGAAATAAACAAACATATCGCTTCTCTTTCAACAATTCCCTGTGAAACAAGCTACTGGAATATGCCGTTACATCGGCAAACCATTTCTCTGCACCGTTAATCATTATAATAACATACTGAAAAGGCACGGGTATACACCGTGCCTTTTCTCTATTATTAATATAATACTTGCATGACTGCCCTTCTTTTTGTTATTATCAGAACATGGCAGCATCCACATCGCATACCAACCCGCATAAAGTTATTGCTCAGACATTACGTTCTATCCGGCGGCATTTTTCATGTGTACCAACCGTTTTTAAATCGTTCAGTATCCGTGAAGAACTGCTTACCCGAGTTTGGCAGCTGTATCGGCTGGTTATGCATTCAGGCGGATTGCCGTTTTATATTAAAGAGCTTATCGGATATATGACCTCTGAAGCAATGGCATGCCGTTCCGGTATGGATCGTCATCTTGTTAACATGGAAAGCATTCGTCTTAAAGAACGGCAATCACATGAAACTATGATGGGAAAGCAACGCTCCGAACAAGATGAACGGCATCTCTATCATTTCATTCATAAAGTAATACGTGGTTTTCATACACCGGATACTGTTGATCTTGCACATTTCACTGAATTGTTTCGGAAATCAAAAGAACAATCCGAAGCATTGGTAACCATTGCTGTTGTTCTTTTCATTAACATGTACAGCAATGCGATGGGATTGCCGTCTGATTACCCTTCACTGACAAATCCCGGGCGCGAAAATACCATTAAACGACATGCACGGCGAACCATAAAAAAACGAATGCGCAGATATACTACAAATCCGCCTGCATTACAGCGTCTTATCCCTGCTATTGAAAACTTTTACCGGCAGCAATTAAATATTACACCCCTGCCCCCACCCTATATATGGCTTAAACAAACACCGGAACTTTTTGCCGGATGCTGGCAAGTTGAAATGCTCCTCTATGATTCCCCACCACTTCAGGCAAATATTAATAACCGGGTTGTTAGTATGATTTATCATACAAGTACACCGGAAAGCATCTATGCTCAAGCGCTTTCAAAAGCGTATGTTGAAAAAGACTTGAAAAAATTTATTTTAACCCTTCTGCGTGAACCGGAACATCTTACGCTTACGATGCGTGAAGCACTATTTGCGTTTTTACCTGAAGATACACTCTCTGATCTTGCACTCTATATTGCGGCAACATCATTCCGCGTGTTTTTGGATATTAATACATCCGCTATTTTGTCAAAGAAGAGAAACACATGACCCGAGTGTATTGTTTCGGGAACAATGTATATAATAAATGTATTGCCTATCACTCACCAATGATATTCTGCCGTTTAATTCTCCCATCACCACGCGTATTGCATATGCGATTATCATTCACTGAACGCAAGGATTAAGAAAAATGATGCAGGAGTATATCTGATGAAATCGCGCCGATATAAAATTACAGCGCCGATTGTTTTTTCTCTGCTTGCAGTAAGTATCATCGCATTAATCGTATCATATTTTTCGTTTTACGAATGTATGCCGAATGCGATGAATACACAGATTGTGGTGAAAGCAATTTTACCCCTGCTGAAGAGTGAAACCAAAACAACGTTATTAATTGAGAGAGTAATTAAAAAATGGGAATCTATTGCAGATGCTCATAATCCGACATCAGAACTCTACATGCTTAATACCGCAACACAGTATCCGGTTCATATAAGTGATAACCTGCAGCACTTATTGGCAACCGGCATCAGTCGCTGTCAGGAAACCGGCGGTACGCTTGATATTACCATAAAACCGCTTCTTGATGTTTGGGGATGGGGTATTGATACTGCCCCGTCATCAATTCCAAGTACTGATGCTCTTAATCGTGCACGCCAATATGTTAATTACCGTTCTGTTCGTATTGCGTCAAATAGTATATGGCTGCCTGCCGGTGTAGAACTTGACCCGGGGGCTTTTGCTAAAGGATATATTGTTGATCGAATCGCAGAAACATTGCAAAGCAATGGCATTCATCATGCATTTATTAATGCCGGCGGAGATATTTATTTTATTGGCGGAAAACAATTTAATCATCCCTGGGTGGTCAGTATTCGTCATCCGCGCCGCCATGAAACCGGAATACCCTTTGTGGCATATCTGGCAGTACAGAACCGTGCAGTTGTTACCAGTGGTGATTATGAACGCGTTCTGCATTCAGACAACTCACCATATCAGTATCATCATATCCTTAACCCCGCAACCGGGTATCCCGCACATCCCTGTGTATCGGTTACGGTTACCGCACCGACCTGTGTCGATGCCGATGCGTATGCAACCGCAGTATTTGTAATGGGACCGAAACGCGGTATGGCATTTTTAACGGAAAAAAGTAATGTCGAGGGCTTTATTATTTACAATAAAAATGATACATTGAAGTATACTATGACACAAGGATTTTCAAATATGCTCATAGCCCCCATTACACTTACGCATGACAGGATATCACAATGACCGATGAACATGATTTCTCACCCGTGCATCAGAACAACGCTTCGGATATATCCATACCGGATACCACTGCGGCTGATTCCGATATGAACAAGGATATACTGGATATTGACGACGGCATGCCGAAATATATTCCTGAAACGCATCAGAATGAACTTGCTTCTAAAAATACCGGTGTAGAGAAAAAATTTCTCGGTCAATTACTGCTTGAAAAACAATTGCTGACCGATGAAAAATTGAATTATGCATTGTCAAAACAGCAGGAAACCCACTCCCGTCTCGGACATATACTCGTTGATCTGGGATATGTCAGCGAAAATGACATTATTCATGCGCTTGAAGAACAATTCGGGCTTCCTTGTATTTCAATTAACGTCAATATTATTAATGCCGCTGTTGTACGGCTTATCCCGGAAGAAATATGCAGACAATTTCGTCTTATTCCAATACTGCTTGACGGGAATAATCTTACTATTGCCTGCACTAATCCGTATGACCTTACCTTTATTGATTTGATTCATTTTAATACCGAATATAAAGTAACGGTTACTCTTGCAACCGAAAAATCTGTTATGGAAAGCATTAATCAGGTATATGGCACTGATAAGCTTGAGATTGACAGTAATTTTATGCTTGGTCAACAAGCTTATCTGAAACAACACATAAAGTTAAAACGAAGCGGGGTTTCCGAACTCCCGTCAGTTGCAAAAATCGTTGATAACATTATTCTTACCGCCTATAAACATACGGCAAAGGAAATTCAACTGGAATACTTCAGAGAAGGAAATCTAACCCTCACCATGCTGACGAAACAGCGCTTTATCCCGCTGAAAACTCCGCCGGTTGAATTATATCCATCTATTTCAGCACGAATAAAAAAACTCGCTAAACTCAATACGTTCAGACATGATATTTTTCAGGAAGGGCTGGTAAACTTTAATTTCGGCAACGTCAATATTCCTGCGCGTGTTTTTGTATTCCCTTCAGCAGTCGGGGAAAACATTCTGATAAAATTTGCATAGCATCTCCTTCGTATTCATCAAGAAAATTATTAAGGAAAAATACACACGTCCGATAATCTGAATGACATACAGATTATAAAAAGACGAGGAAGGATTATGCAATACACCTTTCGTGTTATTTTAAACAGAATACGATTTTATTTATTCCTGCTTGGCGGGTTTCTGGGAATTGAAATACCATTACTGGTATTTACCTATTTTCGTTATTTTCCAACCTATCGCCATTATATTTGGATATTAACCATCGGGGTCGGGCTTTCAACAGCCGGTATTGTTTATTATATTATTGATCAAATCATTGATGAAGATTATCGGGTAAAAATTTTATTTGATCAAAACATGTATAGTGAACCGAAAAGAAATACGCATCATACCCCTCAACCGCAGAAAACAGCTGCTCGTATTGCTGCATTATCGCATACTTCCGTTTCAGTACATGAACGTTCAAAAAAAGCACTTGCAGATGCTGCCGTAACCCCTGTTTCTGCAAAAAACATAACGCCATTGCCGAAAAAACCAACAACCGGCACTCAGAGCATTTCACCGGAAATCAGGACTTCGGCACATATGATGAAACCGGCACCGGCGCAGCATGACCGGCAGCAACAAACTCCTTCACCGCAAAAAGCCGCCGGACATTCACCCGCACAGACAATAGCACCGAAACCAAATGCACAGCCACTGCAGCAAACGACAATACATAAGCAAACTCCCGCCGGCATCAAAGCATCCGCAACTGAACAGCAGCACACATCGCCACTCCGTTCAAATATTCGCGATTCAATAAACACGATGCATAAGAAACCCCGTATTGATGTCGTTGACAAAAAACCAAACACGGCTCCGGTTAAACCACCGATGATTGAAAAACGTATTATCACCGCTGCACGAAAAACAATAGCCCCCATTCCGAAAAACAATCAATCGCAAACAGTATTAAAAAAACAGCATCCGCCACTTTTACAATCAAAACCACGCACTATTACTATGACGCAACCATTGCCGATTCCCGCTCTGCCAAAAAACACGGTATCACCAACACAACAATCAGCGTCAGAATCAGAACAAATTCGTAAAAAATTAAACCATAGTCTTTCACGATTACATAAAGTTACTAATCGATTAAAAAATACTTCAATAATGGGAGTTGCCCATGAAAAAGCATGAGATACTCGGGCTCATTCTTGCTGTACTAATTATTATTGCAACCTATACTTTAAATAATTCGTTTCATGTCATTCGTGCATTCAGCGGGGAATACACTGACAGCGCAATTAGTCTTCAAAGTAATGCTTTCAAGCGTCAAGCCGATAGTGATCAGCCATTGTTGACATCAACATTAAAACAAAGCTATTTCAGATATGAACTGGTTGATATCATTGCCGACTATCGTGATGAAAACAATAACACTATGCGTCATGCCACTATTAAAGCACGTATTTATCACAATAATAAAATAATTACCACTATTGGTGAGATGAAAGAAATACATCTTCGTTTTGATAAAGAGAGCGGTTTATGGATAGGGCGATGGCCGATTCCATGGAATCCGCAGCTCGGGACCTATGAAGTACTGGTGAGTGCACAACCGAATACACCGGGACCGGCACATACAGCACGCTCATCATTCATCATTAAAGGACGCACTCCGCCGCCGGTCGAACCGGGGTTTTGTGTGTCAATGCTGGAACGAAACTCATCTATTGTTGACCGCTCAATCATCGGACCGGACGGTACAAAAGGGGATTGGCGCAATGTTATTGCGTGGGCAAAATACATGGATGCTGATGCTTTATTTCAACTGGTGGCAATAACGCATGGTCCCGGTCCGAATTCAAAAACTCGTCCGTTTGATGAATCGAAGTTTGAAGAAAGCAAACTCTTTGCCGCAAAGTCGCAAAAAGAAAACTTATTATACGGCGGATGGGCTCAATGTTTCTTTTCACAAAATAAAGGATTCGAAAAACTCGGTTATCAGGCATCATTGGGCTTTAACCAAAAAACGGGTACGCTGTATGAAAGCTATCATATCAGTCTGAAAGATAAAAAACGATATAACGACTTACTGAGCTTTACACGCCGCATGGATGCAAATCCCAATGTTTCTTTTATCGGATATGATTATGTCCGTACCGGTCATGTTGATGGATATGAATTAGTTGATGATTTTGTTGCAGATATGAGTATTGATATCCCTGCTGCATGGTCAAAAATGCAGAAAAAACAGCGTATTCTATGGTTTGCGCGCCGTATTGAAAATGACAACGATCAAAACCTTATTGATAAATGGCGATGGTGGCGCGCGCATACCAGTGCAAGTATGATTGCATGGCTTATTGAGGAAAGCGGTACTCAAAAACCGGTATGGCTCTTTACGCTCGGCTGGGAACATGGAAAACAACATGGACAGGATCCTTTAATGTTTTTTGACGCGGGAGTAACGTATGATGCCGTAATGCTCTATGAAGCTAATCAACAGCAATTCCGCAGTCTTTTAGTGGACTGGAAAGGATATGTCAGTTCTGAACAGGTTAATCTGCTTTGCGGAAACAGTGTTGATATTAAACTGCTTGACAGCGTATATATGTCACCGGTTGATGAATTAGTTCGCCGTAACACCGTCGGCAGCCGGAAACTTTCTTTCGGCGGTCCGGTTGACGGTATTTTCTGGCACGATTTCACCCGTGCCTTTTGGGGACGCAAAGGTGAATATTCAACACGAGAATGGGTTCTTGCCGGAGCAAAATCATTCTCAGAATATCGTCGCGATGTCGGTAAAAATCCTATTCGTACACATATTGACGCACCGGCAAACGCAGGACTGCATAAAAAAATTACAATCCCCGTTTCTGTTGAAAACATCAGTCTTGATCCGATAAACAATTTTGCCATAACAGTTGAGCCGACTGATGGTATTGCCATACATAGTGCCAAAGCAGTTAAAATTGAATCACTCGGACCCGGCGAGACGAAAACGGTTCATTTTACGATTAGCCTTTCCAATGCACAGCGTTATCATTATATGTTTGCAGTAAAAGCACATATTCCGGGCAATAAACAATCAACTGATTTTGCAATAATACGCAGGAAAATCTATGTTTCCACTTCGATACAAACAACCAGCGATTCATCACATACGGATTTGTAAACGCATTATGACCGGACGAGAACGAATTGAACTGCTTTTAAGCGACAGCAGTATTGAAGAACTTGCCCGAATAATTGACGGTGAAAGCAGTCAGACTATTGCAGTAATCTTAACATATATTGAAAAAGTAAAACGTGCAAAATTATTTCAATCACTGCCGAAACAGCAGCAAATTGATGTTACCAAAAAAATGCTGACAGTTACCATGCTCCCTGCTGTTCTGATAGATGGTATAGAAACCGGTTTATTGCGAAAAGTAGAACACATCAGAACGTTATTCGGTGAATAAGTATATTGAACGTTTTTCGCCGTACGATCGTATGTACGATTGACAATAGTTAAGTATTCTATTTATTTTCACACTTGTTTTGAAATTGCAACGTACGACATACACAATTCAATTGACCATTTACATAATACGGAACTTTCCGGATTTTTACGGAGCCTCCGTTTGATGCAGTATCGAATAGACACTGCCCGTATCTGTCAACACTGACCGGAAAACCGTCAGACCATCTGCGATAAAATCCTCATGGATAGAGGAATTTTGTACGGTAAAATATTCAACAATCTCATGTGGGGTTCGTACTCTTCTCCGTATACGACCAAGTGTTATATGCGGATGAAAAACCCGCTGTTCACACTGCTGTTTTGTTATAGTACAACATGCGGCATCTATACGCCAGAACATTTCCTCCAACACCAGCCGACATTCTTCAGCAATACCTACCCATAATACCTGTGCCCGCGATAATTTCGGAAATGCGCCAAAACCACAAACACGCAACCGCATCGGGAAAGAACCGTTTGCAATATCGGAAACAGCAGTATTAATAGCCGGTAATAATTCTTCCGGTAAAAGTCCTAAATATTTTATAGTAATGTGCAGGTTTTCAGGAGGTACCCATTTTACACCGGGAATAACTCGCTTTTGCAGCGCATTCATCTGATCGCCAAGAAAGCTTTTCACTTTATCAGGAAGATGAATGCCGATAAATGTTCGTATCATGATGTGATTGTTTTGTTCCATAGACATCATTTGCATCAAACACTATCATGACAAATACCTCAAAACAAGCTATAATTAATAATATACGTATTAGAATTGTTTTATGTCTGATACACATAGACAAAACCGTTCTGTATATGATATATTGATAGTATTCTATGAAATAATGAGGTACTCATGAAACGAACAGCATTAATAGTATGTGTCCTGATAATGCTTATACTTTCCCTGCCGGTATTGATCGCACAAAATAATCCGGCACAATCAGTTATTAACGGTCATAATATTATCTGGTCACCGACCGGCAAACAATTTATGTATTCAAATTTTCCGAAATCGGGTTCTGCCTCAACATGGCGGCTCTACGATGTTTCCAAAAAAGCAAATATTCAAACTCTGTTTGTAACCCATAGTGCAACACCGGTATGGTCACCTGACGGGAAAAAAATAGCCTATCAGCAAAAAGATAAAATAATTATTCATACTCTCGGCGGCGAACAAAAATCATATCAAGCATCAGCAACAACTATTGATTATCTCTCATGGGCACCTGACAATTACCGTATCGCGTATTCAGGATTTACCGAATCAGGAGAACAGAAGATATTCATTCTCGATACCCATAATTCCAACAATTCAATGGTCGCATGGGGTGCATATCCTATCTGGCTGCAAAACGGTCAGGCGCTGGTGTATACTGACGCATATTTTTCATTGTATATCCTCGACAATAATGGTGAAGAAAAAGAAATAGCGACAAAAGTTGAAAATCCGAAAATTATTAAAAACGGCAGTATGATTGCAGTATATAAATACGAAGAATACACGATTGAAGTTTATGATTTAACGACATTGAAAAAGACATCCGTTATTCCGGTGAAAGATTTAGTACTCGATAAAAACGGCAACGCCATCAGTGCTATTCAGGGATATGATCTGCATCCAAATGCCCGTTTTTTTCTTTTCGGCTCCGATCGATCCGGTATTCGACTTGTGGATATTATAACCGGTGAGCAAAAACAAATTCTCACTGACGGATATCTTCCTTCATTCTCACATGACGGTTCCGTCTTTGCATATGAATATAAAAAAGAAATTCATATTTGCATGAGCAGCGGTTTTTTCAGTACGATAAAAACCGAACCTGTTTTTAAGGTCAATCTCGGAACTCAAAATGGTATACATACCGGCAGTACGCTGCTTGTGTATGAAGAAAAAATAAACCCGTTTAATAATCAGCCGTCCGGCTATGACATCAGTAAACCAAAAGGCAAAGTAGTTGTCATTAACGCATATGCTGATTATTGCATTGTAAAAAATACCGGGGACAGTAACCTTGAAAATAATGATGCAGTGGTCATTGAAGGGACATCACAAATCGGCTACATTACACGCGAATAATTTATACGTCTTGTTTTTCTTTTTTATCAGCCGATGAAAGCCCGATACCGATAATAATAACCCCGGCAAGAATAACCGCCGGAGCAGTTTTTGCGAAAAACCCGCCGTAATTATCAAATACAAAAAACAGCATCACAAAACCGAATATGTATACGGCAATACCAATGATCGTAAGTTGCAGTGTTTTTTGAAGATTTTTAAATCCTGCCATACCGGCACTCCTTATTAAATAACATATTTTTCAACAATATCAGGGAACTTATCATTCAGTAATCTATATAAATACCGTTTAATGTCAACTGCCGTTTTCATAGTCATAACTACCTCAACCGTTTTTTGACACTCCTGTAATGTTAATCCTCGAATAATTTTTTTAATTTCCGGAATCGCAATAGCAGAAACGGACAGCGTATTAAGTCCCATACCGACAATTAATGGAATTGCCAGCGGTGAAGCCGCCATTTCTCCGCACATATGTACATGAATGTTATTTTTTTGTGCGCCGTCAATGATTTGTTTTAATAACCGGATAACACCGGGATGAAAATGATTATACAAATACGCAATTTTTTCGTTATTCCGATCAACCGCAATGCCATACTGTACTAAATCATTTGTCCCGATACTAAAAAAGTCAACTTCTGCCCCTAATATATCAGCAATCATTGCTGCTGCCGGTATTTCCATCATAATTCCCATCTCAATATCAGGATTAAACGGCACACTGCGAGTCAGCAATCCTTCTTTAACATCCCGAATAATTGCTTTCGTACGTTTAATTTCATTACAATTAGAAATCATCGGGATCATAAGCGATGCATTTCCATAATAGCTTGCGCGAATCATTGCCCGAAGCTGTGTTTCAAAAACATCAACATTCGCAAGACAATACCTGATCGCACGATATCCGAGAAACGGGTTTGCTTCCTTTGGCATATTCATTATCGCCGCATTCGGCTTATCGCCGCCAATATCTATTGTTCTGAAAATTACCGGATTCGGTTTCATGCGCTCGACAACATTTTTAAAAACTTTAAATAATTCCTCTTCAGTCGGTAAATCAGAACGATTAAGATATAAAAACTCTGTTCGATATAATCCGACACCACGCCCGCCGTTTGCTATAATCGTTTCTATTTCAGTCGGTAATTCAATATTTCCCATTAACGTAACATTATGTCCGTCGGTCGTAACCGCATCCAATGATTTAAGTTTTTTCAGTTCAACTTCAAATCGCTCAAAAATATGTTTGGCGGTTTTGTATTCACGAATCGTTTGTTCATCGGGGTTAATGATGACTTTACCATGATTACCATCAATAATTACAATATCATCAGTATCAATATGTTCAGTAATATTCCCCAACCCGACAACCGCCGGAATACCCAGCGCACGGGCAACAATAGCAGTATGTGATGTTCGTCCGCCGACATCTGTTGAAAATCCGATTACCATATCTTTACGCATGGCAGCGGTATCGCTTGGTGAAAGATTACGGGCAATAACGATTACCTGCTCAGTTAAACTTGTTAACGATTTATGCTCTTTTTGTAAAAGATGGCGAATAACACGTTTTCCGATATCATGAATATCCGTTATACGTTCCCGAAAATAACCATCCTCAACCATCGAAAGTTTTTTAATTTGCCGATCAAGAACCTGATATACTGCCCATTCAGCATTACAGTGTTTTTCGGTAATATAGTCATTAACATCAACCAGTAAAACCGGATCCTCAAGAACCAGTAAATGCACACTAAAAATATCTGCAAACTTTTTCTCAATACGATTTAATATACTATGCTGAAGCTTATGCAGTTCTTCTTTCGTTCGTTTTAATGCTTTATCAAATCGTTTTTTTTCGTTGCGTATTTTTGTCGGCGGGATATCTTTATGCGGGATTATGAAACTTTCTTCGGTATAATAATATGCTTTTCCAATGGCAATCCCCGGTGATGCAGGAACGCCTTCAAATAATTTCACAAAAATAAACTCCCATTTAAAATAAATTATATATTCAGTGATATATAATTAAAAGCAACAACACACTATGTTGCTGCCAATAAAAACGATATGCCGTTACAAAAGCGGCATATACCGGCGAATGCACGTATGTAGAGTAATTAATAGTATTATATTCGATACATGCTTTTTTTTCAAGTAAATAATAGATATATGTATGGCAAAAATATTAATAGTTTATAAAGTATGTATAAAAAGTACGTTTTTACTGCATTGTTTATTTTTAAAAAAACAACTCTTCTTTATTTACATACGATTATTGTATCGTTACCGGTAAAAAAATAAGCTCTTTCGTATCAGGATCAGCAATCAGTAATGACGAATCATCAGGAGCCCAGCGTGGTGATGCTAAAACATCATTATCAGAAATACGGCGTATCGCTGTATCACTGATAGTATACACATAAATACCCTGTTTTTGTGAACCACTGTATGCAATCATCTTTCCATTATGTGAAAAAACGGAATAACACCCATCATCGGAAATCTTTATCCCTTCTGCATTACCACTCGCCAATTCAGCCTTATCAAAGCACCAAAGATATATTGCTCGAGTATCGGATTTTGTATAGGTTAATGATTTTCCGTCAGAAGACCAGGAAGCCCATTTCGCATTTTTTATTGTTCCGATTGCCGCACCATTTCGGTCAATAATTCGTAATGCCGCTTTTCCATCACGCCGTACACTGACTACGACAAAATCTCCCAGTGGGTCAGGGAGCGGTGTAATCCCTTCACTTAAGTATTTTTCTTCACGCCCGTCAGGTCGAATCCGATACACAAATGTTGTATAACTCATTGGATCAACCCGCTGAATAATAAGATACCGATCATAATCAAACCATGCAACATCCTGCCCGGGACAGACAATTCTTATTTCTCCATCCTGAACATACAGCATAGCGACATAATCAGTACCATTACGATGCTGAATAAATGCAATTCTGTCTCCCCGCGGCGACCATACCGGTTTTCGTCCACCGCGTATTGTGTACTTTACTAATTTATTGGTCTTTTTTATCACCAGTAATTTCATATCCGCCATTGTATTATCATCGGGACGTTCTTCGTATGCAACATGATTCCCGGTCGGCGACCATATCGGATTAGCCGGTCTGCCGGCGAAAGTTCCGATAGCCATAAACAGAATAAGCGCGATACTAATGCTCAGTTGTTTCATAATTACAATCCTTACAAATAATTAATAGTATATCACAGAACAACAATATTGTGCAATTAAGAAATTTTTACTTGCCTATATATAGTACTTCGATATAATAGCAATTGTAATATTCGGTCAATTTACAAATATGGACACAACGACTCATCATTACAACAGTACCTATTAAACAGGTCATTTGACCTTTACGAAAAACGCTATGTGAAGGAGCTTATCAGAATGAAATACGGTGCATTTTCAAAAGATGGAAAAGAGTTTATTATTCGTAATCCTAACCCGCCGCGTGCGTGGGTTAATTATCTTTTTAATAATAAATATCATGCAATCGTTTCACAAACCGGCGGCGGATTCAGTTATTACCTTGATCCGAAGTATAACCGTGTTTTACGATATGACTATGTCAACTCAGATCGCCCCGGACGGTATGTATATGTTCATGATGTTGATACCCGTTCCTATTGGTCACTCACCTACCAGCCGATACAAAAAACAAGCGGCTATACCTGCACCCATGGAATCGGCTATACCACTATAGCATCAAAAACTGCCGGTATAGAAAGTGAAGTTAAATATTTCGTACCATTAAACGATCCGGTTGAAATATGGCAGGTAACTTTAAAAAACCCCGGTCGTAAAACCCGCCGACTGCGTGTGTTTCCGTATGCTGAATTTGTTGGCGGTGATGTTTCAATGGAACAAACCCTGCGAATGATTACAACCCTCTATAATACTGCTCGATATAACAGCTCAGCAAAAACGTTATTGTTCAGTAAGAAAATGTACAGCGGCAGAATCGCCATGTCACAATCATTTATGACGGCAACACAATCGCCAAAAAAAATATGCTGCGTCAAAGACATATTCCTCGGTCGTTATAATGACTGTCAAAAACCGCAATCGGTTATACACGGCGAATGTCCAAATGTTACCGCATCGGACGGCGATGAAATGGCAGGAGCATTTCAGTTTGACATTACCCTGCCCGCCGGCGCAACAAAAACCTTTGCTGTTGTTGTAGGGTGTACTGATAATGCTGCACAAGCACTGAAAATTGCTAAAAAGTTTCAAAGCATGAGCACTATTAAAAAAGAGTATTCCGCAATGCTGAAATATTGGGATACACAAATTAATCGCATTATGGTTGATACGCCTGATAAAAAGTTCAATACGATGGTTAATTACTGGGGCAAATATCAGCTTTTTGCTATCACACAATGGCGCGGAACATCGCATTATCACGGCGGAGACGGCGGACAAGGTTATCGTGATACTGCACAGGATGTCGAAGGACTACTGTCAACAAATTTACCTATTGCAAAAGAGAAATTAGAAAAATTACTCTATTTCCAATATAATACCGGACATGCTGTTTCCGGCTGGTCTGATATTGAAGGCCCATGGGAAAATACCGGCGCCGGCGGGGTTGGCGGAAAATCTGATGTTGCTGTGTGGCTGCCGTTTGCCGTTGTATCCTATGTAAAGGAAACCGGTGATAAAGCTTTTCTGAAGAAAAAAATCCCTTATCATAACGGCGGCAGCGATACCGTCTATAATCATATTATTAAAGCAGTAACGTATATTTATAAAAAATCAGGAAAACGCGGTCTGCCGCTTATCGGTCATGCGGATTGGAACGATGCCTATGACAGTATTGGTGCAAAGGGAAAAGGTGAAAGTGTATGGCTGGCAATGGCTGTTGTTCGTGCAGCAAAAACTATTCGTGAGCTTTCTGATTATCTCAAAGATAGTAAAACAGCACGAGCAATGAAACGCATTATTGATGATCTTACCGGACGAATCAATAAAACCGCATGGGATGGAAAGTGGTATCTCGCTGCTTTCAGTGATAACGGCACTAAAGTCGGTTCTGCAAAAAATAAAGAAGGAAAACATCCCCTCAATTCACAAACATGGGCAATTCTTTCCGGTACGGTTACTGATAAACGACTCCCGGACTGCCTGAATGTTATTGATAAAAAACTCGCAACCGCGTGGGGACCGATGCTCTGCGATGCCTATACAAAATATAATCCGAATATCGGCAGGGTATCATCATTTGCACCGGGAACAAAAGAAAACGGATCGGTTTTCTCACATGCTGTTGCATTTAAAGTAGTTGCTGATTGTCTCATCAAGCGCGGCAACAAAGCATATGAAAGCTTTTCAAAACTGCTGCCATGCAGTGACTGGAAATGGGATAATATTGAAAAGTTTAAAGTTGAACCGTATGTGTACTCTGAATTTGTCGTCGGTCCATCAAGCAAACTCCATGCCGGTGAAGGTTCTTTTACGTGGAATACCGGCACAACCCCTTGGATGTGGATTGCGGCGACTGAGTTTATGCTCGGTGCGCGTCGTGAATTTGACGGTCTCCGCATTGATCCATGTATTCCCGATCATTGGAAAAAAGCACGTATTAAACGTACATTCCGCAACGATATATATGACATCTCTATTCGCAATCCGAAAGGAAAACAATCAGGGGTCGTAGAAATCAAAGTTGACGGGAAGCGTATTTCGGGAACGCTCATTAAACCCTTCGGGGATAAGAAAACGCATATTGTTGAAGTACTGATGGGCTGATGCCTTGACGTATATATACTTTATTGTATAATAAATAACGATACCGGTTTATGAATGAAAGGATTTTATCATGGCTGAAGCACGCGGTTGTTCGAAAAAAGATTTTAAAGAAGCAGCACGTCTGACAACAAAAGTTTTTGAAGATCCGTTTCTGGAAAACGTCAGCTCAAAAGAAGAAGGATTTAAATACGACGATATTCGCATGATAATGGAAAATGCGGTCTGCCGTAGTGCTCTGTTTGTATCAAACAGAAAAATGCGCATTCAGGATACCCTTATCAGTCTCTCCGGCATTGGCGGTGTTGCAACTGATCCTGATGCCCGCGGAAAAGGATATGCCTCAATGATTATGACTGATTCAGTTGAGCATATGACGATGGATGGCTATGATATGTCTCTTCTTTTTCCTTTCAAACCGGCTTTTTACGCAAAGTTCGGGTATCGCAGTATGATAATGAATACAAAAGTTGTTCATGTTGATGCCCTGAAACAGGAGATAAAGGATTTCACCATCCGCCCGTTTAATAATCCCGCTGATATTGCTGCCGTTATGAAAATACACGACGAATTCAATGCTAAGCAAACCGGCTCATTATTACGTAATCGTTATTATTGGGAACACCGTCTGCAGACACACCTTCAGAAAGACACTATAGATAATTTTCTTGTCGCTGAAAGCAACGGCATTATTGTTGCGTATGCCATGAACGAAAAAATCCGTGATGACTGGGACGCCCCTGATTTTAATTATAAAATCGGCGAATATTGTTGTCTTGACGGATATGAAGATGCCGTTAATGCATTATTTGAAAAAATTGCCGGTGATGTTGCCGGTGAAGGTAAAAAAATACTTTTTTATGATGTTGTTGATAAAATGGATATTAAATACGGAAAACCGATGACTGAAGAGGAAGCTGAAGAGCATAAAGATTTACGTAAAAATAAAATGTGGAAAATTGTTAATATCTCAAGTCTGCTTCGACAAATTACTCCTCTTCTTAATCGCCGTATTCGCACGATGAATTACAATAATTGGCAGGATGTCGTTGGGTTTGAACGAACAATACTTGATGATAAAAACCTAAACGGAAAAATGGCAATTGATTTCATTGAAAGCGATCATCGTTTAGAGATTGAAGATATTGATTTCAATAAACTTCTGCTCGGGCATACCTCCTTCGATAAAATGAATATTCCGGGTGCAGACAAACTTAATCAAGAAGATAAAAAAATATTGGCTGCGCTTTTCCCTGAACTGAATCCGGTATATTACGACTTTGATTATATTTAGGCTCCTCTGTTATTAAAAGAAGATCGTATTTGTTATATTCTTTTTATCTTTCAGAGTACGGAAAAACAGACACTCTACCGGCTCTTGTTATATCATATCGTGAGTCCTGATATATCAACTGATTGCATACCGGTTCCGGAATGCATGTTTTATAGGTCTTTCTTTTTTCCAGCGCTGAGTATCCCTCGGTCGAATAATATGGATATCCGGTTCAATTCGCTGTAATATTGCAATTAAATCTTCTGATGAAAGATGCAGTAATCCCGGGTGATATTCCATAGTATAAATCATTAATTCTTTTGCACTTTGTGAAATATGGATTTCCCACGACGGCACGCTGCCAAACAATAAACTGTCTTTTTGAAAATTATGTTCACCCCCATTACGAGGTGTTCCATGTTTATCAGTATGCATACAATACTCTCCTTTCGTTTTATACACTCATACTTTATTTAGGTAAAAACAATTATCAGATATGACAATATTCTGAAAAAAACAGTAAAACAATTGCACAACAAATCAACATGTGATAACATCAAAGGTAGAAATGCTATTTTCTATTTATAATTTACTTTAGAGCAACCTCAAAGAGTCGGGCAGCATTCACGTGAAGCATATATATATATTATCATTGCTGTTGAGTGTAATTGTGCTATGTGTCCTGCCACTGTATGCCCAATCATCCGAACGGGCGTATCGCGTAATTATCACCAACACATCAACCATTGAAATACCGGACGCAACATTATACCAGCCGGTTGCTTTTTACCTGCGTTATAACAGCGAACTCTATATTGCTGATCAAGGCAACCGGCGTATAGCCGGGTATGCTATTGATTCGATGACCGGTGCATATCGTGCTCAAATTTTAAACCTTATTGGTCCGGATGAACCAATTGCAATTGCGGTTGATAATAATGGAATTGTGTATACGATAGATGCTGCTGATCAACAATTAAAAGCATATACATTGCATGGTGATATTGTTACCAATTCATTTCCGGATAGTTTTATCAATCCGGTTGATATTTTTATTGATTCGCATAATTATTATTATATCCTTGATGCCGGTGCTTCATATTTATATGTTTACAACACTCAACGTGAACAGATTTTAAAAATCGGAAGTTTCGGCAGTGCCCCCCGCCAATTTATTGATCCGACTGCTGTTTTTGTTGATTACAATAATACCATTTATGTCGTTGATAGCGGAAATAATCGGATTAAAATATTTCGTGAAAACGGCAGTTTTTCTAATTCAATCGGGCAAAACGAAATATACAGCCAACCGCAATCTATTACTGTCGATAAAAACGGCTTTTTATATCTTGCTGATACCGGTAATCGTCGTATTCTTGTGTATAGTCCTGATTATCAACTCATTAAAGAAATTAATACAACACTCTACCCGTTCGGCAGTCCGGTTGATGTTTTAACACATCCGAATGGTGATTTATATGTTCTCGATAAACTCAATAATGAAATTATAGAAATTAATGTTCAGACCTATACACTCGCTAAAAATGAAGCACTGCCGGTATATGAAAATGAAGTCTATACGTTATATACTGTTCGCGAAGAAATGGCAGCAACCGGACGGCGAAGCGTGTATGGACTTGCACATGGCTATATTCTCCCCGGATCAATACACATTTATGCGGCAGGTAAAGAACAAATCATCGGACAGGATGTATATGTTGATTATATACAAGGGCATTTTGATTTTGTACAGACAACGAATATCGAAAAGTTTGATGAAGTTACCGGCGACTATTATACCATAACGAATTATCGGACACGTTCAATGCCTTACGGACAACCGATTGTTATTGATTACCAATATATTCCCATTAATATAAAATCAGAATACGGTACAACCAACATCGGTATGCCGCATCAAACAATTTCTGAAACCCGTGAACAGGAATATCATATTAATGTATCAGGGAGTCAGCGGTTTTCGATAACGTTCGGTTCAGATGGTCAAATCCAACAGCAGGCGCCGCTTGATTTAAATTTTTACACAAAAATAGAAAAAACCGTTGTACAGGGTAAAATTGCCGGACATGACCTGCGTTTACAAACCGCCGGTGCGACGGAAGAATTAAGCGAGCTTGATCGTATATACATTGAGATTAACAATCCGCACTATACTGCCACACTCGGTGACTTAAATATCAATATTGGCAACACCTATTTTGCTAAGTATAAAAAGTCATCATTGAAAGGACTTTTTACAACATATGCATTCACACCGAGTGAAGGCGCGTTTCTTATTGCGCGCAGCCGAACACATTTTAATACATCACGCTTTAAGGGAGATGCAACCTCAGCACAAGGACCGTACGATATTACTATTAATCAGCAAAATGCATCTATTATCAGCGGTTCTGAAAGTGTTTGGGTAAACGGCATAAAATTAAAACGAGGCAATGAAAACGAATATACTATTAATTACAGTAAGGGACAGCTTTCCTTTGATGCGGCAAACTCTCCGATTATCACTGCTGAATCGGAAATAATCATTGATTACCAATACTTAACCGCCCATTATCCGACAGAAAGTTTCATGGCACAAAGCTTCGGTCAAACCAAAAAGAAACAGTTTAGAATCGGACTCACGTATCTTTCAGAAATTGATCGAGTTGATGATTCTCTTATACTGTTAAGTGATATTGATAAAGCGGTATTATCAAATAGTATGTTATATGATTATAACAATGATTTTCGATCTTTTTATACAAACATTTTTAATGAATTAAATGATAAAAGCAATGTTCGCGCAAATACCAACCTTACCCGAAATGATATGCTTGATAAAGCACCGGGCTCCGCCTCAATCATTGACATTAAATCAACACTCAACAAAAAATGGGTAACGATGGATGTTGAATCCGCTGTCAATTACCGCGATGAAAATCAATTTATGAATTATAATTTGCATTATGACGACCCGCAATTAGGGGCATCTGAAATACAACCGCGCGCACAAGCAACACGCGGGGATATTACATTTTTATTCAAAGAGCTTGAATCAGTTCGTCATACCATTGGTGATCTCACCACAGGAGGATATTTTTACGTACAGGATCGTGAGTTTCATCCGATAAGCGGGAACCGATACGATATTGATTTTGTTGATCGCTGGGAACTGCGTACCGATAATGAGAAATCATCATTATCAGATTACGGGATCAATGCCACGTATAATTGGCGTGATCTATGGACAATTGGCTGGGATGCCGCTCAGCTTGACCGTACCTTTGAAGATCGCCGAAAAATGCGCTATTTCAATGAAGTAACTTCTCAATTTAAAAATAAAAACAATGCATTAATTAAAGGCGATTATAAAAACATTGTCTCAGATATTAATTATTCCGCCACAAATGAAATTGATCGGAAAAACTTTCTGGAAAAAATGAACTTTAAAACTGAATTGCCGTTCTGGTATCTAAAACCAAGCAGTACATTGGAACTTGAAAATGATTATACGGCATCAATTGATCCCTCACTGTTAATGTTCGGACATGATTATACTGTCTATTCAGCAGGTCTCAGCAGTTATAATATTCGTAACTTCTATGCAGGATATCTTTTTACAACACGCCAGGAATTTGAAAAAAACTCAATGACAACCCCGCGACTTGCTAAGTTTACTAATTGGGAAAACTCCATTACCGTTCAACGCTCCATACGAAATGTCTGGGATGCAAATGCAAATTGGAAACGTTTAATTAAACGTCATTCAAAAGAATATCTGGTATATTTCCCTGATTCACAAGATCAGCAAACAGATCTGTTTAATCTGCGCAATTATCTTACCCCGTGGGGGAACACGATTCGCCATACCTTAAAATATCAACTTACTGATCAGGTAACAAAAATCAGAAAAAGCGGGCGTTCACGGACCAATAAACGTTATATCGATCAGCCGACTATTCGAGTAACCCTATCATCATCATTAACCGTCGCACCCGATAAATGGTGGCTCTTTCATAATTTGAAAACAAAAACAAATTCGCTCCTGAGAAAGATTGAATACCAAAATTATATAAATATTGAGGAACACAATAGTGATAAAGACAATCGGCGAAAGTTATATTTTCTGCAAAACCGTATGGATATATACCGAACGCTGACCGCACGTCAGACCATCCGCCATACTGTTCGGCTTTTTCCGAACAGCAAAATATTCAACATCCTTTCATCACTTGAAAACTCTCATTATATGAACGGTCAATACGGAAATAAATTCAGTAAAAGCCTGCGACAAAAACGCGCACTGCAAATGCAAAATGCCGTTGCATCAAATAATACTCTCAGTACAAAATATAAATGGGAACATTATACGAACGGATCATTTACAAGTGTGCCGTTTGAAGACAACATACGGCTGTGGGATACTGCAACCAATAATGAAAATGATTATTCAACATCACATACATTTGAATTACGTGATACGGTCAATGTCCCTCCTGAATGGAAATTCAACATCGGGATTGAGTATAAAACAAAAGAAACCATCAAAGATTATTTTCAAACAAACCTTAACCGCATTGAACGCACGTTTAATGCATTTTCAAATAATATGACCATACAATCACCCGATCAATATTATAGTGAATGGCATTGGGCGCCATTTTTAAATATTGATTTTTATCCGATTAAAAAATTACATTTTCGGCTGCAAAATAAAATATATTTTCAGAACTTCATGAAAGAATTAGGGTTTCCGTATATCCGCGGATATTACAATGTCGATGGCAATAAAGGTTTCATCGCACGTAATTCCTTATACCAGCGTGTCGTAAATCCACGGAGTCTATCCGCTATTGAAGAGATGAAAATTAAAGGACAAAAATTGGAATTAAAATTTGACGCCAATTATAATATCACACAACGCATACGGGCAACATTTAAGTCAGTATATATCGTTAAACAGGAAAACACAACAAAAGATATACATGGGAAAACGGTTTTTACCTCAGGAAAAGTTCTTGTGTTTAAGGACTCTTCCATTACTGTTACAACAGAAGTAAGGATTACGTTCTAATGCGCCTGTCGAGATACCATATAATAATTGCACTGCTCCTGAGCATAGTCATTACTGCTGTTTCCATGGGACAGCCATCAAATACAATAACGCCGTCAACAAACAATCCGGCAACAACAGACCAACCATCATCAGCGGTTTATTTTATCTCAAACGGCAGCGCGAAACCTGACACTCATCTGCATTCTGCCTCAACAAAAATTGTTACAAATCATGCATGGGATTCCGGTATTGTACCGATAATACATTCAATTAACGTTGAAGGCAGTACAAATATATCGCAGAATATGTTTCAACAGCTTATGACTCTTACGCCGGGCAGTCGATTTTATGAGTTTATATTACGGCGTGATATTTACCGTATATTGGATTATTATAAAAGTCACGGTTATTATTTTGCTGCCATCACATTAACTCAACTGAAACAAATACGTCATGATGAAGTTGATATAACACTTTTTATTGATGAAGGTCCGCAATTATATTGGGATTCTATCTCTATTTACGGCAATTTTTTATTTTCGGACAGAGAGATTATGAATATCATCGGTGTTTTCCCAAAAGACCCGTTTGATGCATTATATCTTGAAAGCGGACTCGATATACTGATTCAAGTATATGATGAAAACATGCTGCCGAATGCTGTTGTTTCTATCAGTGAGCTCTCTGCATCACCTGAAACCGGTGCTTGTAACCTTGTTTTGAATATTGACGAAGGCGGACAAATTGAAATTGCCGGGTTCAAGTTTATTGGTGTCAGTAATAATCTTGCCCGTTCACTCCAAAAAGAATTGAAACCGCTTGTCGGTGAGTATTTAAACCAATATATTCTTCGTGAAATTAAACAGCGCATGGAAGCACTTGAGTTTATTTCAATAAACTCAATAACATCAAAAGCATCAACGAATGCCGGCAGTACTATTATTATTATTGATTGCACAGTATTAAAAAGCTCATCATTGCTTGTCAATTTCGGTTTCAGCGGAAATCAAATTGATAAACATACCGCTACCGGTCAGCCGAAATATGCGTTTAATATCTCAGGGGTTCTTGATTTTAAGACAAAAAACTTTTTTAATACCGGCCGAGGAGTCGGAGTGTATTACTCTCCACTCTTTAAAGAAATTGAAGTCCCTCTTGTATATCGAAAGTATTACGGTTTACATAAGCTTGGTATATGGAAAACCGAATTCAGGTTTTTTTATAATGAGCCGTGGATATTCTCAATCCCGCTGGGACTTTCATCAACAATACATCTTTATCAGGAAGAGCTGACGCCATGGTCATTTCAAGGAACATCAACAAATCGTTTGCCAATACAAAAAAAACAAAACCCCTCTATTAAAGAAGAATTGACCGGGCGATTTTCAAGCCGTTATCATGCGTCGGTTGTTGTTTCATGGGAACGGGTTCGTTATACACGTGAATACGCATCCTATAAGAATACCGAAACAATTAGTGTCGGACATATTTCGCGATTTCAGCATCTTGATAATTATCGCAATCCTCGCCGCGGGTATCGTCATACATTTGAAGTGTATTTTAAACCATATGATATACGTGATAAACGATATATGATTATCGAGCATATTGCACAAATGTCGTATTATATTATGCCGGCACCAAAAAGTGAAAAATGGTTTCAACGTGTTACGCTTTTTCTGCGCCCGCGCTGGCGTTGGGTGAGCTGGAATGAACAGGAAATCCCCTATCAGGAATACCTGAGTTTCGGAGGGGCGGCAACCCTGCGCGGATATAAAGAAGCACAATTCCGTGTTCTCTGGAACACACTCGTGAATACGGAATTCCGATATCATATTGACCGCGCATCATTTTTCTATCTCTTTATGGATAATGCTTACTTTAGAGCATACACCGGAACTGAAATGCTCAGCAATACTATAACGAAACAATTATATACTAATTATCAAACCTATGGATGGGGATTCGGTATTGCTATGAATGTTCGAATCGGCACAATACAAATCAGTTATGGTATCGGTGAAGGGAAATCAGCAACTGAAGGTAAAATACATTTAATTCTTGTTGCGCTTTTTTAATTAACGCACTCAGGTATGAACATTCAGTATGACCGACATACGAAATTATTCACTGCATTGCTGTTGCAAATACAAAAAAAGACGGTTCAAGGAATAACCGGTATACAATATTCGCCGTATTACTTCTACAGCACTGCATGCAGTATGATCGTATCAGCTCAATCGGCATTACTATCGCGATGGTATTATTTAAAATATTTAATTAATGTTAATATATTTCCACTGCCGTTAACATAGCGGTGTTGCACGCTGCTCATAAGACGGGAGATTAGGTATATACCCATACCGCGGCTTTTCATATCCTTCAAATGCCGGCGCACATTCATATGCGAATGCGCCGTCGGATCAAATGGCGTTCCTTCATCAGTAATAATAATCTCAAATCGTTTTCGTTTCTTTCCCTTTACTTCCCATCGGACAGTAAGTTTCTTTTTATGGCGTAGTTTTTTATAATTGTGTTCAAGGATATTTGAACATGCTTCATCAACAGAAATTACAATATCATCATTCAGAGCTTCACTTACACCCGCTTTTTGTGCAGCGTTTCCAATAAAATCTCGGATACGCAGTAAATTATTCGGGTTCCCGGTAATAGTCAGTTCATGGGCAGTATCAGTTGAATTTTCGGGACGTTTTTTCTCGTGAGAATTTTTCTTTTTTCGTGAAGTCGGTTTGTCTGTTTTTTTCTTTTTTATTGTGCGTTTAATAGGGTTCGGCATATTAAAAACTATTTAAAGCAGCATCAACCGTATCAAACACGGAAAATATTTTTATCCACCCCATGATTTCAAATACTTTTTTTACTTTAGGAGTATTCAATCCGGTAATAACAACTTTTCCGCCGCGTTTTTTTACGATATTATGGATATTAACAATAACTCCGACACCGGTTGAATTAATATTTGTACACTCAGCTAAATTAACAATAATAGTATCAGTGTTTCCGGCAGCTTTTTTTAAGAGCGCTTCAAGTTTCCCGAATGTATCCATATCAACCTCTCCGGTAACATGAATTAATGCAGCAGCGTTTCGATTTTCCAACTTTACTGAAAAGCTCATACAGTCCTCCGATAGTACACGATCACAATGTCATGCAAACATATAGCTTATTTTAAAACATATACCTGTAACGGATGGTCAACATCACGAACCTTAAGGGTAACAATACGATCAATATCCGGTTTCGGATCACATTGGTTATACGTATTTTCGCCAATAATTGCAACCTTATTTTTTGCAATGGATTCAAACTGTTGTGCAAATATCAGCGTTTGACCAAGTAATGTGTAATAATTTCCTTCAGGGGTATGAATCTGACCACAATAAATAGTGCCGGTTGCAACCCCCATGCCAATCGTCAATGGAAGATTATTTAACTGCTCTGCATATTTTCGATTAAAATCATCAAGCTGTGCGATAATTTTTTTAACTGTTTCGATGGCATAATAAGCAGGTTTATCAGTTGCAACCGGTGCCCCGTAAATAATCGTTAACGATTCACCGGTAATTGATTCAATATAACCCTGATATTCAGAAATAATCGGCTCAATATGTTCATAGAACTCATTCACCAGTTTAATAATAACAGCGGCAGATAATGCCTTTTCTAATATGCCAAAGTTTTGGATTTTTAAATGTATAACACTGCCGACCATTTCATTACCGTTCAGATTAAATGCACTCGGATCGTTTTCATATTTCTTCCGCATAGATACATTCATTGGCCGACCGAAAATTCTATATGACTCAAGATCCTTCATATATCGATCAGTAATAGTTGCAATATCGTCGTATTCATCAAATCCGAATAGCTCAATTTTCTTATTTTCTTTCTTTCGTAAATATTCAGCATATTTCCGCCACGGTGCAATTGCGTACCGATTAAATAGTAAAATTAAAATAACAAATAATGAAATTTCAAGTGCAACAAGCAAAATCACCCATATCGTAAGGTTATTCGTAAGCCATCCTGCTGCCATACTCTGCTGCGGTATACCAACAACGACCCATTGTTCAAAACCGGGAGTATTGAGCGCTGCTAAATACATTTGCTGATGTTTATGTTTTACCGTAACAACCGTATGATTGGTAAGCGTCTTCATTGCATCACGCAATGCAGTATAATATTCATTATTGCCAAGGTACTCGCCGACATGACGATTATCATTTTTTGGATGAAATACAAGAAATCCATCGCGATGCAATATATAAACATCCAGTTTTGAACCGGCATCAGATTTGTTGAAAACATTTCTGATATGCTCCCAATCAAGGACGAGACCAACAAACCCCAATGAGAGATTCGGATTAGTATGTTCCCAAAGATACGAAACAGCAATAATATACGGCACATTTCCGCCGACATTGGACTCAGTACTGATAAACGGTGAAACATCATTTTTCAGAAACGTATGTTCCGGTTCGATTGTTTTTCGATCAACCCATTTGCGGCGCTGTTTTGTAAATAACGCACGATTGTTATCACCAATATCATCAATTTGGTACGGCCATAAAAACGGCGCCAACTCTCCGTATTTTGCACGCCAAATATATGCCGGTTTTCCCGTTTCGCCGCGCTTTTTAAATTGTGAAATGATTGTTTCATCCGCAAGGTAGTGATAAAACATTCCTTCGCGGTTTTTTCGCGCACGTTTATGTGTATATGAAAAATACCGTCCAACCCCATATTTTTTATCAACATATATTGCATTTCTATCGGCACGATCAGCGGCACTTTTCTCATTATACGGTGCAAATACCATAACCCGACCCTGACGATTTATAAAAAACGCATTTCGTACATACGGAAAGTTTTTTTGAATATCCTGAAACCATACTTCATTGATATATTTTTGCAGATAATTTATACGATTGTTATAACGCCGAAAATATATTTTTTTTGAATACACTTCAAGTTCTGTTCGCAGCACGGCAAGCGATGAATCAAAATCTTCCGCAGCATCACTTAATGCTTCTTTTAAGTCACCGGAAACACCCATACTCAGTCCGGTTTCTTTGCGTATTGCATGCAATACTACAAGTTGAAACATTAACAGTACGATAAGTATGCCGGTGATTGCCAGTACTGCAGGTATTATTAAACTTCGCCGTTTTTTATGGGTCATAAAATACATTCCCGTTATAATAGAGTTTCTTTTAAAATATCGGTATAATTACAGTGTATATTAAGAAATAATTGTCATTCTCTAAACTAATACTTTTTCGCCAATTATAAGTATATTCATGAAATAATAGTATTGCATAGTGTTGCTGTTTTTGCATATACTCTAATACATGCAAAAGCATACTGTAATTTTTCATACTATACTTGGAATTCTTGTTATTGTACTCAGCACTATTTTAATTGCCGGTATATTTATACCAATCCTGCGAGCCCCCCGCTGGTATACATTAACTGCTGCTGCGACAATCTGCACAATGAGTATACTCTTATTCAGATACATGCGGTACAGCAAAGAACAGCGCTTCATCAGCAGACATATACCAATCAATACGAAAAAAGCATATGAACAGTTTCAGCACGTTACGGTTCAATTAAATTTTATTGGACATATTATTGTTCATCTTATCGCACAACCGACACTGACTGATATGCTTGATAACTGCATACTATTTGTTACTGAGCTTTATAATGCCGATGCAGGATTATTCTATTTGTATGATAGCGAAAATACTGTTTTTCGCTTGCGACGATTCCGCTGGGAATTAAAATCACGGAAATTTGATGGAATTGACATTATTGCCGCTGATACAGAAATGCCCGCATCTTCGTCTGAATCTGATATCCGCATGGATGAAGAATACCTTCACCGTATCATGACGAAAAAAGGATATATGCAGTATCATATTATTTATATCCGATTGCATGACAATACACTCGGTGCACTAATTATTATGTATACCAAACCACATCTTTTACATGAACGCGAACAGCAATTTTTTACTATGCTTTCATATCAGATTGGCGCATTACTTGAACGGTTTCTTCTTATTGAAACACTTGAGAAAAAAAATCAAACAATTCAAACCATTAATGAACGAACTTCTCTTATCAATGATTTAATCGCACAAGCTAATGAGGTTTTTCACCTGAACAGCTTTCTTGATTACAGTATTAAAAGCATTGTTCACGGCCTGCATTTAAAAATCGGTGCGCTCTATATAACACAACAAAATTCACCCTATTGGCATCATGCCGCACATTATCATTACTCTGATATTCCTGCCTATTTTCCTGAATGCCTTGAACTTAAACCCGATGTGAAAACAACTCGACATGATCTGAAAACATTATATTTCATGTCATTACAAAAGGATATCAGCTACTATACTAATACGGGACATCGGATTAAAAATATACGGCGGCTTGCATTTTTTCCTATTATTGTAAAAAATGAACTTATCGGACTTCTTGAAGTCGGCGGCGAGTCTCATCGTATTCTTTCAAATGATGAAATTGATTTCATGACAACCATTATAGAGCATCTTGGTATCATTATTACCAATATTCGTTTATTTGATATGACCGTTGAACAAAATCGCACCATTACACTTATTAATAAAGAACTTGATGATTTTACCTATTCAATATCACATGATTTAACAGAACCGCTCCGCGGTATTGAAGCGTTCAGTATGTTTCTCTATGAAGATTATGGCGATTCGTTTAATACTGAAGGTAAAGAATATCTCGAAAAATTACAGTATAATGCAAAACGGCTGACAATGCTTATTAAGCATTTACTGGAATTAAGCCGCATCGCCCGAACAAAAAACGCACGCGAAAAAGTCGATGTAACAGCAGTACTCAACGATATTCAATCATTAATGCAATTCACCCTTGAAGAGAAAAACGCACAGCTTATCATTGAAGGTCCGTTTCCGCTGATTTGCGGTGATCGGGACCGAATATATCAATTATTTCAAAATTGTATCGGCAATGCATTACGATATAATGCACATACTACTCCGAAAATTATTGTCGGACGGCTTCCTGAAGAAACCCCGAATCGCTGTACTTTTTTTATTCGGGATAACGGCATCGGTATTGAACCTGATTACATTGAAAATATATTTGATATTTTCTTTCAAGTTAACCCGCATACACAGAGTCAAGGAAGCGGTATGGGGCTTGCTATTTGTAAAAAAATCGTCGAACGCTATGGTGGGGAAATATGGGTTGACTCAACACCGGGAAAAGGAACAACTTTTTATTTTACATTACCGGTTTATTCTGTTACGATACTTTAATTCAGTTCAGTAATTATGAAAGGGTTTAATAATGAGTATTGAACTTTTGATCATTGATGATGATTATTCTGATTTACTCATGGTACAGCGGATATTAAAAAAATATCCGCAGCCGATACATATAAAAATCGCACAAACAGGGAAACAAGGGCTTGAATATATTGCTAATGGGTCGTTTAATATCATCATTGTTGATTATAAACTTCCTGATATTAATGGTCTTGATATTCTTACGACAATGCAAAATAATAATTGTATTTATCCGGTTATTTTTCTTACCGGATACGGTAACGCGGAAATTATAGAAGAAGCACTCAACCGTGGTGCAACGTATTATTTAAATAAAGATCTTGAAGAAATGATGCACTTGCCGGTTATGATAACCGATATTATTTCCGGTCATTACGAAAAACAGCATATACCGCGTAATGATTCTTAACTCACGAAAGTAACAACAATAGAATTCAGAGCAGCTCATGGTTAAAGAAAAGGAACAATTCGGAACACGGCAAGTACTAAAAATAAGTGCCGCGAAAAATATTCTGCTTATTTTTAAAGATGCAAAAAATAATAATGCGGAAATCACCATTCAAGCAGGTGATACTGCTGTTACCGGAATCATTAATTCCGTTCAGGAATTATTTATTACTCTTGAAATGCCGGATAAACCTGAAACATTCTGGGAAGACCCCTCATTCCATGGAATGTGGATATACGGACGTTTTCAATTATTAAAAAAGTTTATTACGTTCGACACCTATCTTGATGATATTTCCGAGTCAACACAAGAAACCGGAAAATTTATCTGGAAGCTTGAAATACCGAAAGCAGTACAAAGTTCAAATGCCCGGCCACAGCGTATTCGCCCTATCAGCCCTATCCGTCTTGAAATCCCGACATTCAGCCCTTCGCGTTTAAAAAGTGAAGTTCGTACTTTTATTAACGCAACCGATTATTACACTTTGCTGCGAAAAATTGATAATAATATTATTAGTGATACTTTTGACGATACGCAAATATTTTCAATTATTTCACAAACATTAAAAAAATTGTCCGGTCAATCCGCATCAGCGGAAAAACGTTTTCAGCTTGTATTACGCGGGCAGAACGAAAATCCAAATACTGAACAAGAGATATGGCTCGAAAATACGCAACGTCCGAATATTGAACCGCATAAACGACTGATGTATAAAGAAAAAAATATCGGATCAATCGTTCTGGCGGGCATTGTCGATCAGCTGAATCATAACTGGGGACATATTATATGCACCCGTTCTCTGGAACAGCCGGGATTTACTATCGTTGATCGGGATTTTATCAAAGCACTGGGAACACGAATTCTTGCCGCATATAAAAAGAAAAAAGGTGTTCGGCTTATTTTCCCGATTGAGAATATTTCCGAAGAAGGGGTTTTTATTACAAAAAACATCGGTGAGTTTGAAACATTAACCCCGGGAACTATTATCCACGATATAAAATTATATTTTGATCATGCAATGGAAAAAAATATTCTCACCGTCAATGCACTGTTGAAGCGTCATCTCAATAACGGACTTGCTCTGCATTTACTCTATAGCGACCCTGCTACACGTACAAAAATACGACAATTTGTCGGCTCAACTGCCCGTATAAATGCACAATTGAATCAATAACAGTATTACTGTCAGCAATACTTCGATATTCTTCCTGTATACACGTATTAATAGAGTAAATACTATTTTACTGCATATTTTAATATCCGATAATTACCGGTTGCTTGATCAGTAACAACAACTAAATATATACCGGACTGCAGGTCATTCCCGTCTGTATCAAAAATCCGCATTGTAATTTCATCATTTTCTGTTACGACTGCATCAATACTCGCAACCTGCTCTCCCAGTGACGTATATATATCTATATGCGTGCGTTCAGGTATTCCTTTAATCGTAACCGGCTCACGTGACGGATTACCCGGATTCGGTATAATAAGCAATTTACTTAAATTCGTTGCAGGGAATACATCCAATCCATCCACTGCCGGATCCCAAAGCTGAGCAATACGAATGATTGCACCATTCCATGTACTGCTTGGTACACTAACCAGTTGCGAAAAAGTATGTGCCGGTGCATTAACAATAATCGGATTATCACTCATGGTATTCCATATCCCGCTGCTCTCATAAAACAATCGGAAGTTTGTTTCACCGGAATGAATGCCGGCATTATAGGTATAGCCGATAACAAATGGTCCGATAGTTGATGCGCCTGTATTTGAAGTGGCAAGAATAAATGCTGTCGTTTCCAAATAGTGTGCATTGAGATAACTGATACGCGGTTGCGCAGCAGTATAATTCCTATTCGCCGCCGCGATATCACCGGTATGCGAGAGCGTTACGAACGGATGATAACTTTCCGCTGCCGGATTAAGAAGATTAAAATATTTCCCGATATCAATTATACTGTTTACCTGAATAGATATATCTCTATCATCAGCATATATATACTGTCCATTATATATTACACGATTCGTAACAGCGCGAATTTTATGTGTTGTCGCTGAACCGGCAATAATACATGACTCTTGATTTGACTGATTAACCGCAACAACCGCAAAATAATAATATCTATGCGCCGGAACCGTTACTGCAATGTTCGTTGCATTTTGATTTGTTGTTCGTGCGGCAAGTCCCGCTCCAATACTGTTTGAAGCATACGTATTAAGTGTAAAGGGAACCGTGTTGGTGTAAATGCAATAATTACTAAATGAAGTATTGGTGTTTTTAACCGTCCAAAGAACGGTAACACTCGTTCCGGTATCATTTGGTGTATCATATGCATATACGGTTGTAACCGGATCAATGATCAGTGAAATTGTTTGTACTATTTTATTTGCCGGTGCTGCCGCTCCGGTCGGATTCGTCGCAATAAGAATAACGGAATATACCACTCCTGACTGCAATCCGGTAATAGTTTTATTCGTAATACCAAACGGCAGTATAATGTTTGATATTTCAGCCGATGTATTTGTATTCGTAACAATGATACGATACCGATATGCGGCATAACTTGCATTCCATGCGATACTAAAACTGCCTGTTGAAACGGTAACCAGCGCCCATGTCGGTGTTGCCGGTAACGGCAGTTCCGTTCGGACATTTGTTTCAATAGTGGCTGAAACACCGCTGGTATTCTCCGCATACAGTTTCACCGTATACAGCGTGTTGGTCTGCAGCCCGCTCACAGAATGCGTAACCGTATCAGCAGCAAGATTGACATCAGCCGCCAATACTCCACTCACGGTATTGCTCACCGTCAGATGATAATTTGTTTCAAGACCGGAATCATTCCAGCTTACGGTAAATGCATTTGTTCCGATTCCGATCAATGCCGACCATGTCGGATCAGTCGGAGGATTACCGGCACCCGGCGGGGTCGTAATATAATTTGAAATCGGCACTGATGCGCCGCTTGTATTTTCAGCAATCAGCACTGCTAAATATAACGTATTGGTAACCAAACCGTTTACGGTAAATGTTGTCGAATTAGCGGCAAGATTGCTGTCGATAATTGTTGCCCCTGAACTTACCTGAGATACTGTCAGATGATAATTCGTTTCATACGAACTGTTATCATTCCAATTCAGCGTAAAACTATTGGTAGTCAAACTGCTGACCGATGCCCATGTTGGCGATGCCGGCACGGGCAGCAGCGTCCTGAAATTTGTTGTTACCGTTGTGCTTGCTCCGCTATCATTGCTTGCATAAACACTGACCGAATATTCGCTATTAATATCCAAGCCGGTCAACAAATTATTTGTTGCGTCCGAAGCGGCAAGCGGCATAATAACCGCTGCTCCGCCTGCGGTAATATTTGAATAGGTCCACTGATAATAATACGCTGCATAACTTGTATGCCAAAGAACATGAGCAGTATTTGTCGTACAATTTGACACCCATATCAGTGCCGGAGCTTCAGGGGGCGGAACGATTGTTTGAATATTTGTTTGAATGGTTGCAGAAACACCACGTACATTTGTTGCAAAAAGTTTTACGGTATACACAGTATTTGTTGTTAAACCCGTATGCGAGCGATTGACCGTATCTGCCGCCAGCAACAGATCATCCTCAATAACACCGGTAGTATTATTACTCATGGTGTATCGATATAAATATTCTCCGATACTATCAATCCAACTAATGGTAAATGCATTGGTTGCTATTCCCGATACTCCCGCCCATACCGGATCACTCGGCAGCGGCACTAATGTTTGTATATTCGTAATAATTGTCGCAGAAGCACCGCTTGTATTTTCCGCATACAGTTTTGCATAATAGCGTGTATTTGTTGTTAATCCGCCAACCGGAAAGGTTATCGTATCAGCAGTAAGATTGACATCAACAACAAGCGCTCCGGTGATAGTGTTGCTTACTTTCAGGTGATAATTTGTTTCGTTATTACTATCAATCCAATTCAATACAAATGCATTTTCTGAAAGTCCGGTTACCGGTCCCCATAATGGTTTTATCGGGGCTCCCGGAATAATAAGCTGATTACTATTTGTTGTTAAAGCATTCCCGCGAATATCGGTAATCGTTGTATAGGCAATAACATACGGCAGCGGATATGTTACATTCGGCATAACCGTTAATGTCATTGAGGTTACTCCCGATAGAACAGCAGTAACAGCATGCCCGTCTACATAGAAATCTGATATACCGGCAGCTCCCATTGGTTCGGAAAAATTAATCAGTATATGAGTTGCATCAACAACAGCAGCATCGCCAATTACCAGCGGGGGTATCCGATCATCTATACGTTTACTATAATAAGGACCGCCGAAATTGCCATGTATATCACGAATACCATTTGTAATGATATCCAAATAAGCTGCTGTTCGTGCCGTATTGCTTGTATCATCAACGGTTACCAATACTAACTTCCTGTTTGTTGTTTGAATAACAGCATTTGAAGTTGAAAACTCACTATTCCCTGACATATATCTGGTATAATATGTCCATTGCAGCGGTTCATCATATTCGACAATAAACTCATGCGTTGTTATAAAATATGAATTATTATATTGCGGCGGTATTCTATCAATTGCAATAATATTTGATGATGTACCAAGCTGTGCTCTACTTTCATTTGACACCCAACTGTACAATGCAACATCCGGCAGCGCACCGGAATTCGATAATGTCATTGATGTTATATTAATAATATACCCGTCAGTATCCCATGTAATCGTATCACTGACACTGCTCAACTGAATACCATCGATAAAGAAATTTGTTGCATGTTCACAATTCCAATGCAATTTTGAACTAAGAAATAATTTAACGGTATTTAATGAACGAGCTTCTGCTCCTTCAATAATTAAAGGTGCATATACCTGTATTACCGGTGAATGTTGAATTGATTGAAAATACATAATAGTATTGCTGAATGAAACTTGTACATTAAACTGCCCGTTTATTACATCTGCGGTTACGTTTGAATAATGAATGATCATTGTATCACCGGCTTTAATATTCGACATAACAATATGCAGTTCATCGCCTCCCTGCAGCAATATAGGTTCACCTAATACCGGTGATCCAATTCCTGATTCCACTTTAATATATCCCGGCAATGTCGAATTATTTAATTGAAACGCTGACCATATAGGGGATGCTCGAGTAATTGAAAATAATGCATTGGTTAAATCATAATCGGCAGTATATGTAAACTGAATATAATTTGTTGTTGTATTGGCAATAATATTTGATGGTTGTGCTATACAGGTCCCCGTTCCCGATGGTGCAACCCGCATTATCGGCGAACCGCTTGCTAAAGGTGTTAAACTTCCTCCGTTGACAGCGCTTGCAACCGTCCATTCAAAACTGCCAATTGATGTCGGCAAAGAATGATTTTCATAATACTTAATGTATACTGTATGTGATGGGGTACAATTAACAACCGGCCATGTAACCGTCCACGGACCGCCTCCGGCAATCACCGGTGTACCAAGTGAACCACCCGAACCGGAAACACTTGAACTGATATACCCGGAATTGAGCGAATTTCCTGTTTGCGGTGCCGGCCATTCCGCCGGAACAGTAATACGTAATTGACCGCCTGATAAATCGACCTGCGGTTTATACGCAATCGTATAATTGATCGTATTTGTTTTTCCCGGAATGATGACACGCGGAGATAGGTATGTAATAACCCCTGAACCATTTGATAAATATGAGTGGAATATACGCGATTCTGATTGACTCATTGGAACATATGGTATGAGCTCATTTGAAGCTTTCGTATATCCGCGAAATATATAATTACCCGGTGCCGGTATAATCACTCCCGAACCGGAAACTCCGGTACCATAATGAATATATACATTTGTCATCCCGCCTAAGTAATTCGTAATTTTACATTCTAATCTCCAATACCCCGGTATAGTTGCTACCTGTAACGGACCGGTAGTCGAAGGAGAACGACTGTAATCAATGTGCGAATAATTCGCCCCGCCGATAACAGACGTCTGTGGCTGCGGCATAGTGTTCGTTATATCAATTGCAATCCAAATATTTGAACCACTTACTTTTGGACGCGTAAATATTTCTATTACATGTTCAGTGCCGGATTCAAGATTCTGATTTGTTCCTGATATATTGAAAAAACCCTGCCCTGATTTTTGAATAATATCCGTCCAGTCCTGACCATTCAAACGAGGATTCCCTGTCATTCCGGGTGTATAAATAGACATAGGAAAATAATATCGTCCAAGATTTGTTGGCGCGGTTACATGTTTATAATTAAAGGTTATACCGCCGCCCATAAAATCAGATTGTTCGATATAAATCCACACCGAATATGGGTCTGCCGGATCAATCATCGGTGGGTCTATACGTAATCCCGGCAGTCCCGTTAATATCTCAAAATATCCCGGCAGCTGTGTATTAGTTAGTTGTGGCGGTGTCCACGCATTTGAAAACTGAATCCGTACCCATGACCCATATACCATTTGTGGTGTTCCCATAACCGGCATTATTCCATTATAGTCTTTCAGATCTCCGCGTACCACTGAATTCGGCATCCAAAATGAACCGACAAATGACGCATCGACACCGGAATGTATAATCGGTTGTGTCGTAATAAAAACAGGGGCATTCATGCCGACTGATGACGCCATCATAAAAGTATATGCCTGTTGAGTTGCCGGGGCTTGTGCACCCGGTCCGCCGCCACTCATATCACCATATATAATCTCAATTCGATCGCCGGTATTACCGCCGGTGATTGGTATACGCACCTTGTTTCCAATCAATGCAGGCGAGCCGATTACAACACCATCATATCCAACTGCACGAATATACCCCGCAGCAGTTGGCGTTAAACTCGGAGGGCTCCAATCTGACGGTATATCAATATAAAGATTACAGTTAACCATCTCTGTCTCTAAATAATACTGCAGCGTCCAACATGAAACCCCGGACATTGCCGCACCATTCGGATGGACGCTTCCTATACCGCTGCCGGCTGCCGGTAAAGGGGTATTATCAATACTGAGATCATCAATAGTCCAACCGGATACCGGACTTCCCCATGGATTACTGTGAAATCGAAATCCGATATATATTGATTTTCCTGCATATTCAGAAAGGTTAGCGGTTACCAATTCCCATACCGGATGATTATTTTTCCAAACATTTTCATTTATTTCAACAATTTCTTCATCATAACTCGGTGATAAAAACATTTCAACTTTATCCCACGTAATCATGTTTGTTGAAACATACAACATACATCCCCATGAATTCCATTTATTGGATACTATTTGATGATAGCGAAGAATTGCCGTTGATTGACCGCTTAAATCAATAGCAGGTGAAATAAAATATGAATCTTTATTTGCCGGAGCCTGCTGATTTATTCGCGTTCCGGCACAGTTTGTCCCCTTAAAAGCTGATGCCGGTCCAAACAATCTCCCAACTATTGGTGCACTAACGTCCCAACAAGCATTTGACCCCTGCACTGTCCACCCGCCAATACCATTTTCAAACCCTTCTTCCCAAATAATTGCACCAAATGCACTACTGACTACTGTGATTAATAATAACCCTAAAACTCCAAATACACGTGTCATAAAAATACCCTCCAAATTAGTATTCCCCTAAAACCATCCATTAATAAATCATCATTATTAAATTACGGTTCAATTCTAAAAATATATTACAGTGTTTTATACCTATCCCTATACTAAGCAACTATATCGCATTGTTTAATTTTTTTCAAGATTATTTTATGTAATTATTATATTTTTACTATCATCCGAAAAAACACTGCTTCGGTTAAGCGAAATTGATACATGCCGATATATAACTCAAGATGCATAATAAATCAAAACTATCCCCGTTCAATACATATTTGACCGGCATAGTACAGTAATGGACAGTACAATGACCTATAACCGAAAATTAAAACCCGTCTCGCGAAAACAGCCGCATAAAAAATTGCCGCTGCATCCGCAGATTGATATTCGTTTATTCGGAAAACATCAGATAAAATATTACCATGGTGAGTTCTGGACTGCTGCTCAACGGCAAATGAACCCGCTGCATTATGTGGTATCGTATCGCGGTTCCTATAAACCGGAGCTTCCGGAATTTTTTATACGGAAATATTCAAGCACCGGTGATACTATTCTGGACCCGTTCGGCGGCAGAGCAACAACATTACTGCAGGCAAATATAATGAAACGTCGGGCAATTCATAATGATATAAACCCGATTTCCGCTCTTATCGCACGAGCAAAAAGCCGTCCTGTCAGCCTTACGGATATTGAACAGCGCCTGCATACCCTGAAACTTGCCGGGCATGTCGTTCTGAACGGCGATTCTGACTTGCAGGCATTTTATCATAAAAAAACCCTGACCGAGCTTATTAATCTCAAACATGAATTGCTGCGTAATCCGGATCCTGTTAATGAGTTTATTCGACTTATTGCATTATCACGATTGCATGGTCATTCAAACGGGTTTTTCTCGGTATATACTTTCCCAATGATTTCTATTCCGCTGCATCGACAAAAACGAATCAATACACAACGTAATCAAAAACCGGAATATCGGGAAATTATTCCTCGTATTATAAAAAAAGCACGACGTGTACTGCACAATAATAATCTTTCTACTGTTACGGCATGGGGCGCGAAAAATACTATTCTTACTGATGACTCACAGAATTTGTCGCATATACAAACCGCTTCTGTTGATTTAATCGTAACCTCACCGCCATTTTTAGCGTATGTCGATTATATTCATGATAACTGGTTGAAATGCTGGTTTCTGGGTGTTGATCCGGAATCATTAAAAGATAAAATAGTACAGACAACTGACCTGAATGAATGGAAATCATTTATTCACGGATCACTGAAAGAAATGGGACGTGTCCTGAAAACCGGTAAATATGCCGTTGTTGAAGTCGGGGACGTCAACTATCGCGGCACACGACTTAATCTCGATGAATTGATCATTGCCCTGTCACACGGAACACGTCTTATTCCAAAAGCAGTATATATTAATCAACAGGAATTTACAAAGATGGCGAATTGTTTTAAGGTCAGCAATAATGAAAAAGGCACCAATACGAACCGTTGTGTTATTCTGCAGCGAATATAATACCGATTATATTAACCCGACACATCAGTAGTACTCATACGATCTCGTTTATCACTGAGTATACGATACAATACTGTTATAACAATAACAAGAAATCCGGTTCCTGCAGTGATTCCAATTCCCGTCCCGATTAATACCGCTATATGACCGGAAGTAAAAAATTCTGCAGCAAATTCCTGCAATGTATTAAAATCCCCGACAATAAAAAAATGTTCCAGCAGCAGCGTTTTTACCACCATTATTATCAATACCCATGACAGCCACATCATGCCGATACGAACAATATACCCTGCATTCAAACCGACTGTTACTGCGCTGCGCTGAAGCGGTCCCTGATAAACCTGTTCGCTGTTTACATCATCAGTAAGTGCTGTTATATCTGCAAAAATAAATTGAATCATCACCAATATTCCCGGGAAAATAAAAAAGAAAAATCCGGCTATTGCCCAAAAGTAAAATTTCAGCCGTGTTATAAAAAGCGTTCCCAGCCGCTCAAGTCCCCGTCGTACTAAACCCTGATAATCAATAGTGTTCGCTGCATTATTTCGCGAAAGATATTCTAAGGTTAATAGAATAATCAAAGCCCGCCCAAGGAGCTGAACCGGTATCATACCGATAGTAATAAGGACAATAATGACTGAACGATGACCAAGCTGTTCATTCAGCCATGGAATGAAATCAGTATATTTTTCCATCAGCTGTGTTTGTGTTATATCTGCCGGGGCGCTGCCGCGTAGTACAAAATTATATAAAAGTGCACGACCGGTCAGATCAATAATTTCCTGTATTGCAAAGAGTGTAATAATAATAATGAGCAAAGCAACGGCATTATTCCGAACAACATCCCATGCCTGCTTGATTAATTGTGTCAACTCAGGAAGCTCATGTAATGGTATTTTTCGTAAATTAAATGATTTCAGCATATTCATACCGAAGATAGTACCATGAACGGGATTATCCCGCAAGATAAAGTCTCTTTATATACAATATATTTAATACAATGCGGAATAAGAATACATCGTAAAGAGTGCTTCATGCAAAGTTATACTTCACTGCCGGTCGCACCGTATTATGCCATTCTCATCGTAACACTACATTCGTTCATCGCCTGACATTCAAGGAACAATACGATATACGAATACAACAGCACGTATACTCAACAATAAAGAAAATTATACTATTAAAAAATATACTTAAAAATCAGCTTCGCTATCAAAATATTTTACCGCAACAACTTTATTACGTTTTTTATTAAAAATTAAACCGCTGTCCCAATATTCAAGTGCACTGATCAGCGCATTGCCGCCATCATCTTCGGAACTGCCGGCATGATGATAATTAATAAGAGTAAGCATTTTCTCAATATCCTGTTCACGAAGAGCACGATTCCGTTTCCGGTTAAACGTATTCCAATCTTCGATATTCTGAAAACCTTCTCCTTGATCTTCAACAATAATTTTAAAATAATCCGGTGTGAACTGATGCCAAATTTTAACTTTTAATTGCGGGTTCAACTTATTGCCGTGTTTAATCGCATTTTTAATCAACTCGCTTACCATTTCATGAAGGAGAACCATATTCGTAGCGCTTTCCAGCGGAGCAGTATCCACAATTTCTTTTGTGTAATCTCTGATACGGCTGAAATCACTGGGGTATTCATGATATACCATATTTGCACTATCCCAAAGCGGAGTTGTTGCATCAACGATTATTTTTTCATTACGAGAATAATTTTCTTGTTTGTTTTTATTCAGCATATCTTTAATTGATTTATAATTAAACTCAATAACCATATAAAACTCATATGCTGCGCGAATATGTGCATGCTGCCGTGTTATCGTCATAACCGTCCCCGCTCTGCGTGTATGATACACAAGCTGCATAATCATCATATTCGCAAGATCCCGTACTGTACCATATTCCATTTTTAAAAATCGGCTGACATAACCAATCAAATCATCACGAGAATTATTTAATTGCTTTATCAGTTTGCGAAGTGCGATAAGAGAATGCTCAACTGCATGAAGCAGCATAGTGGGATAAATATTATACTCGCGTAATTCTCGAGCCAATGGATTTGTCGTATCAAACAGTATTACCCCCTCGTTTAAAACCTCTTCAAGCCGATTAAATAGCTTCATACAATGCGTATATAGACGATCCTGATCAACAATGCTCATTATTCGCTCTGTTATTTATTCGTAAAAGTATTTCACGGCAACAACGTTATTGCGATGCTTTCCGTAAATTAATCCGGTATCCCAATACTCTAATGCACTAATAAGCGCATTGCCGCCGTCATCTTCAGCGCTTTTTTCAGTACGATAATTTATATATTGCATCATCTTTTCAAAATCTTCCGTGCGAATAGCTTCATTGCGCTTCCGGAAAAATTCATTCCAATCTTCAATATTTTTAAATCCCTCGCCTTCATCACGAACAATAACTTTAAAAAAATCGCGATGACAACGAAACCATGCAAAAACTTTTTTATCCGGATCGGAATGATTACCATGTTTAACGGCATTTTTAATAATTTCAGCAGTCATTTCATGCAGCAGCATTAAATCGGTTTCAGCATGAACACTGATACTATCAAGTATTTCGCGTGTATATACCCGTACCATCTCATATTGACTGGGAAAAACACGTTTTACCATACCCGATAAATCCCAAAACGGGGATCGATCATCAACAACAAGCCCCTGACAGCGGGAATAATGTTTATCACGATACAAACCAATGGTGTCGCGTAATGCATTATAATTCAATTGCAGCAATAATTGATACGTAAAAACCGGGATTAACCGCGGATTAAGTTCAACAACATTTAATCTGCGTTGTGATGACTGCAGATAATATCCGAGTTCGCGTGTCGTCAGGGTTAAAATATCGGTAATCGTACCATATGTCCCCTCAATATATTCATGCGCTTTTTCACAATATGCCTCTGTATTATCAACACCATGGGCAATGAGTTTTTCCAAATCATTGAGTGCCCATGCCGCATTTGTAATGATATTCATTTTATTGATATTGTATTCATGCAGTGTTTTAATAAGATTGGTATCATAGGTAAAAGCACCGACAATATCAGTTAATAAGCGCTGCAGCTTATCCATTAAAAGAGTAACTTTTTTACAAAAGATTCCGCAATGTTCCTGTTTTTGAATTTCCGTGAGTGTACTCACGATATACTCCTAATAGGTACTATATAAATCTTATCATATATTATTATCGTAATAAAGATAGCATATTCTTAAGAAAAAAACAATAACCGCAGGGTATTTATTATCAGTATTGGTTTTTCCCTATTGAACAGCTGCTGTATTGGTTGTCTGTTCAAACAATGCCGTATAATCAGGATACCGTGACGGATCAATCGGAAACGCCGCATTGCCGGATGATATTTCACGCACAGCACGTTTCAGCTGTAAATCATAATCCATATCAAGTACCAGCGAAGTCGTATCACGCATAACTGACAGAGTAACCAATCGCCTGAATAATGCCCAATCAATATTAATCCCCTGATTACGTATTGCCTGATAGACTCTGCGAACGGTTGCCGTTGAGGGTTTTGTTTTTCCAATCATTGAATCAATTAATTCCGTATCCAATACTTTTTCCATAACAGCACTATTTGCCGGATTTAATTCAAGATTGGTAACGATAATATGCGGGTATATGCCTTTTTTATGAATACATTCCCCTGATGGCGTATAATAATGTGCGGTCGTTAAGGCAATCGCTGTTCTGCGTCCGAGTGAACGAATTGGAATGACCGACTGAACACTTCCTTTACCGAATGTTTTTTGCCCGATAATAAGCGCACGATGATTATCCCGCAATGCACCGGTTACAATTTCACTTGCAGACGCACTCCCCTCATTAACCAGTACAACAACCGGAATATCTTTGCAGTACGCATACGGCAGTGCACTAAAACTGCTTTTCATTCGCGGGATACGACCCTTCGTCGAAACGATAACACCATTGGTTAAAATAAGATCACTGACATATACTGCCTGCTGCAGCAATCCGCCGGGGTTAAACCGCAAGTCAATAATAAGCCCTGATATCTGTGGTCTCCGCGTATCAAATGTTCGCAATGCTTCTTCAAGAGCTTTCCCGGTATTATCACTGAAATGTTTTACTCTGATATATCCGATATTTTTCTTCTTGATGAATGTTGATTCTACTGACGTAATAGTTATCTCATCTCGAACGATTGTTTTTTCAAGCGGCTTATTGATCCCTTTTCGCGCAATAGTTAATATGACCGGTGTTCCTTTTGGACCTTTAATCTGATGTACCGCTTCAGAAAGCTGCATGTTAAGAGTACTGTTCGTTCCGATTTTAATAATATGATCCCCGGCACGAAGGTCAGCTTCCCACGCCGGAGTGCTTTCAATAGGCGCAATAACCGTAAGCGCATCATCACGTATGCCAATATAAATACCAATGCCAAAAAAAGCCCCCGCGGTTTCTTCCTGTAAATTATTAAACTCTTCCGGCGGCATATAACGGGAATGTACATCGCCGAGAGACTCAATCATACCGGTTAATGCTCCATCAACCATATGGGGAATATCAACTTCACTGACAAAGTTTTTTGTAACAATCTGCATGACACGGGTAATCGTTGCCGGGACAACACGTTGTCCTTCTCCACCAAGAAAACCCGTATTTTTCATTATCATATTTATAACGATAAGTATAATGATTACGGTGATCCAGCTTAACCGTTCACGCTGTAAACGGCGGCGGAATATTTCTTCTTTTGATACGGTTTTCTTTAAATCCGTCACAATGCTCTCCTTTTATGCCAATGCCGAACTATAGAATGTTACCGGCGATAAATCAATACACGATTTTATAAATTATTGAATACATCGCTTCATCTGAATGTAATAATGGTAAAATCCCTGTCTGCTGATATTGCAGTATTGTTTGTTCTCTGAGATACTGTTTGTATGCACAATTTCTTTGCCGTTGGCGACGGGACCGGTACTGTTCCTGAAACAGGTATGCCGGTATTAAGGTACTGCAGTTTGGCTTTCCCGGGTTTTTGAAGATTTTTAAACGGTCCGTATAATGCAGCTGTTGTTTGTTCGTGTTCCTCAACGGTTAGACAGAGATATCCATTGACCGTCCATGCGCCGGCGCGTGCAGGAAGACGTTCATCGTTCGTGTCTTTCATAAAATTCAAAAACCCGGTTTCACGATCAACAAAAGCAACACCGAGACAATCATTTGAAGAAACGGATACGAACCACTGATCATTATTCGGCACAAGATGTACTGATTCAATGCGCCATCCCTTTAAATACGGCGCAATTGAATATATCGGCTTCTGCGGCTGATATTCATAGAGACGTGTTTCACCGCTGCTTTGCTGTAATGCGGCAAATATAACACTGGTGGCATTATCAATACTATAGTCTATAACCGGTTCATTAAAAAATGTTGTGCTGACTCCAATTGCCGGTGTAATAAGACTGAGATACGGAATAACAGTGCTGTTTGTACGTGATTGCATATCCGGCAATAATGCCGCCGGAAGCATTGGACAATATACTGATTTCATATCCGGATCAATCCCGATTTTGCCCGGCACTAATTCTGCCGCACGGGTTAATTGTATACCTTGATGGCTTTCAGTATCAAGCATCCACAAATCATTATTATAAACCGCAAGCAGGGTATTATTCTGCGGATGCCATTGTATCTGCTGAAGTTCAAACCCGTCAGGAAAATCTTCATATCGTGTTATGGAATGTATTGTCCCGTTTTTTCCTTCAGGACGCCAAAGATAAATCTGCAGCGGTTCGCCGGAACGAGGTTCTGAAAGAAAAGCAATATTTGTCCCGCCGGGAGACCATGCCGGATTAAAGTCATTGCATCCCGCACGACCGATTATCTTCGTTTCCGTGAACGCCGGTGCACATCCGATTACCATCAATAATCCGATTGCTGAGATGATATACACTATTATATTAATGGTTTTCATTATTAATATACTCCCTATTAGAAATTATATATTCGCCGAGAGCATGATAATCAGCATGGGTAGAGTCAGTATTATCGTTATCCGGTGTAATAAAATCATTGATAGCCGTATCAAATGGTGAAGGAATGCGATTTGTCATATACATGAGCATTTTTTGCTTTATATCAATATCCACCAATGGATGAATTAACACTGTTGCGAGGGTTTGCAGACATGCGCGTGTGTCAAGCCAATGTGCTTGCGCATATACCTGCAACACCGCAGGAATTCCGCCTTCCTGATTCTTAATGGATGCTTCAATACAGACCGGCAGCAATAATGAATGTACCCCGCCATACTGCAGCTCACTAATTAATAATTCAAGCGCATGCGAGCGGTAAAATATATCACGTTGTGTATCCAATACATACGAACGGAGTGATTCAGATAATTGAATCATTAATGAACTGTCAGGTTTTTTCCGTAAAACTTTCTCAATGGCATACAGCGCCGCAAGACTTATCGTATCATTTGCACAAGTTGCTATTGTTTGTGATAGTATCGGCACACTATATTCGAGCGGCAACCGAATAATACGCCGGGTAACGTTCCGTGCTGATTGGAATCTTTCCTGTTTGAGTAACTCCAGACGCAGTGATTCCGATCGCGATTTAAACGGTGTACAGTGTATGCAAAAAACACCAATGAAGCTGATACAAACAATCGAACAGAGCAGTACTGATTTTTTCATACTGTTACTATATAAAGATTTAAAGAAAAATCAAAGGATTATTCAATTGTATTGTAATTATTATTAACCCCATATGCTGAAGACATGCGGTATCAGGTATTGATGATAATCTTTTACCTTGACTGTTGCCATATGTGTGATAGTATCAAAAACATCAAATAAACAGTGGCATTGTAAGAATGCTATACAAGCATATATGCAATATGGGGTCATTATTAATCCTGCGGCACAGCATGGTAAAGCACGATTACGTATCAAAGATATTGAACAATATCTCCGCGGTCAACAAAAACCATTTAAAATCTATATCACTAAAGGAACCGGGCATGCTCGTGAATGCGCTCGGGAGGCAGTAAAAAAAGGCTGCCGAAGAATTATTGCTGCCGGCGGCGACGGCCTCGTAAATGAAATTGCCGGTGTATTAATCAATAAAACCGTATCGCTTGGTGTTGTCCCTATCGGCACGGGCAATGATTTTGCCCGAACATTGAAAATGCCGATGCAGCTGCATGATGCATTATCGTATGCCATAACAAAGCCCGACCGATTGATTGATACCGGTATTTGCAATAATCAGGTTTTTATTAATTGCATCGGTATCGGATATGACGGAATGGTTGCACATGAATTATACCGCCGGCGTATACAAGGAAAACGAACTATTTCATATCTTCCTATTGTGCTGTCAACTCTTCGTGCATATAATGAATCGCTGGTAACCTGTATCGTGGATGGAAAAAAATCATCTGAACTTTTATTCCTCTGCAGTATTGGAAACGGGAAATTTGCCGGCGGCGGATTTAAACTGACACCGGAAGCGGAAATAGATGACGGCCACCTTGATATTTGTCTTATGCGTGCCATGCCGCAATCAAAACGACTCCCGGCAGTCATGAAAACCATGCGCGGAAAACACGGAATATTAAGCGCTGTTTCATTTTATACGGCAAAATCAATCACGCTGATATCCGATACACCCATTCCGGCACATTTTGACGGTGAAATTATGAAACATACAAAATATGTGATTAAAATCCGACCGCGCAGTTTACGGGTTGTTTCCTGTTGATATTTAATTAATATCTGATAGGCTCATCCTCATTCGGAACATGAGTACAAAAAATAATTACTGGAGAAAAGAATGCCGACTGAAACAATTATACTTACGATTAATACCGGTTCTTCATCGGTTAAATATAATGTTTATAACTGGACGACAAAATCGGTTATTGCCTCCGGTGTTGTTGAACGAATCGGTATGGGGCATTCGTTTATTAAACACTCAGTCCCGCATCGTCCGGTCTTTCGGCTTGAAGAAAGCTGCCCTGATCATACTTCAGCACTAACACTATTAGTGAAAGCATTAACCGACGATGATGTCGGCGTCCTGACCGATATTTCGTTAATTAATGCAGTTGGACACCGTGTTGTACATGGTGGTGAAAAGTTTGTTAAATCAGTTAAAATCGACGGACCTAATGGTGAAGTGCTAAAAACATTAAAAGCGCTTTCACCGCTTGCACCATTACATAACCCGGTGAATATCATTGGCATTGAAGCTGCGATGCACATGCTGCCTGATGTGCCGCATATTGCTGTTATGGATACTGCATTTCATCAAACATTGCCGGAACATGCATACTTTTATGCACTGCCGTTTGATTGGTATACAAAGTATCATGTTCGTCGTTACGGATTTCACGGTACGTCGCATTTATACGTTTCAAAACGTGCTGCTGTTATGCTCGGCAAATCGCCATTTGACGTAAATTTAATTACCTGTCATATCGGAAATGGTGTTAGTTTTACAGCAGTAAAAAACGGCGTTAGTGTTGATCATTCAATGGGGTTTACCCCGCTTGAAGGACTGGTTATGGGAACTCGATGCGGCGATATTGATCCGGCAATTATTCCTTTTATTTGCAATAAAGAACAAATATCCGTCCGGCAATGCGAAACGATTCTCAATAAAGAAAGCGGAATTAAAGGGATTACCGGAAAATTTGTTGATCGCCGCGATGTTTTAGAAGCAGCAAAAAACGGCAATAAACGCGCACAGCTTGCCATTGATATTGAATCCTATCATATTAAAAAATATATCGGCGCATATTCTGCTGCATTGGGACATGTCGATGCTGTTGTTTTTACCGCCGGTGTGGGAGAATTGGCATATCCTATACGAGAAAAGGCACTTACGGATTTAGAAAATATCGGCATTATTTTAGATAAAGAACGCAATACCAAAGCAGTCAGCCGGTATCACGAATCCGTTATTAGTACCAATGACTCTCCCGTTAAAATATTTGTTATTCCGACAGATGAAGAATTGGTTTTTGTTGAAGATGTTGTCGCCATTCTTGAAAATCGTTATGATATTCATACTAATTTTTCATACAGTTTTGAATCGCCCGATTATATTAATACTATGCGCGAAGAAGCATATAATAAAGAACAAAAAGAGCGGTCAATTCATTGATAAATCGATATATATAATATATCAAGAAAATCACTGTGCATGACGACAATATAAACAGCATGCAGAACGAATAGTTATTACTATTTGACTGTTTATAACACGACAATGAATGTCAATTACGATATACATTGTTATAATTGTTATATGCACGCAGTGCTGTCGATTGACAGTATGTACTAAAGAAGCATTATGACCAAATAAAGCAGACAAACGTGCATTTATAGTTTGACAAGAAATACGCTCTATGGTATTTTTTTGTAAAATCACTGGTCTGTATAGCATATGTGTCAGGATGCAAACTCAAACAGAGTGGAGGCATTTTTATCATGAAGCATGTTAAAGCAGGATATATCATTTCCGGTATTGCCGTAATAGTTGCTGTCTGCTTTTCGGTAATAGTAACTGTGTATTCTCAAGGTTACCGGAATAACAAAAATCAACCTGAAATTATTTCAAGCATTACTCTTGCCGGTTTTGATTATCTCAAAGAACCATCACGCGCTGAAGAATTATGGGCATTGGATTATTCCGTCAATATTGATACCAATGAAGTTTCAGTCAGTAAATATACCGGTGTGGAAGACGAATACGGAATGCCGAAATATGAAAGCACGAAGGTCAAACGAACACGAATGAATGTTATGACCGGTTCACCATGGGGGCTGCAGGCTGATCCATTGTATTTGGATCCCTCAATTGCACAAAAATTAAAAGATAACGCAGAAAATGCTGCGGTTCTTGCATTATTTGCCGCATGGAAAAATCGCGGTTATAACTGGATTGCGCTTATTCCGAAAAATCCGATCCGCGTTCCCGGATATGCAAAGAAAATTGATTGCTGGGTATACGGAACCGGATATGATATTAATTGCGAAATACACCTGATGGATTATCGCGGGTTTGTTCATCCGCTGGATATGGGCAAATTGGATTACTTCGGATGGAAAAACCTTTCACGCAGAGTTCCGGAATATATACCGCAAAATGATCCGTACCTGCCGCGTGAAAAACCGCTGAGTGTAACACGTATTGTTTTCAAAGTTGACCCGAACGAACGAGTTGATCGTTTCTTTGTTGCCATTGATGAACTAAAAGCAATTACAGATACATATATACAACGATTTGACGGTGATGAAGTAACACGAAAACATTTGTATGAAATTATGGGAAAAGAAAAACCCGAACAAATCTCTGAAACCGGATATTAAGAGCTGCTGAAAGGAGCTTATGCAATGAAAAAAATCGGATTAATACTTTTTGCAACGATAATTATGGGGACTATCATTGCTGTGGGATATCTTCTAGCAGCAGCGACATCAGATGCATCGGCACCTGAAAACTTTAATGGTGCTGACCCCTTCCCGAGTTGGTCAAGTCTTCAGTGGGTTGAATTACTTGAACTGGAAGATTTTGAAAACTGTGAAAGCTGGCAGGCAAAAACACCTTCGGATATTGGATATTCTCAAGCAAAAAAAGTTGCCGGCGGTCCACGTATTCTCTACGGTGATCCGAACAGCACCAGTGATGGTTTACGTGATGATCGACGTGACGGTCATGGAATGTATTATTGTCTTGGTATTAAAGAATGGACCTACACCCGCGGGTTTACCTGGACTGAAATTACACCTCCGCAGCCGATTCTTATCCCCAGCGGATGTAAAGCAATTTACATGTGGGTCTGCGGTCGTAATTATCGCCATCACATGGAAGTATGGGTAAAAACAAAAAAAGACAATTATGAATATAAAATTGATATGGGATCAATGAATTTCAAAGGCTGGAAGCGAATGTGGGCATATTTGCCGGATCATGTACCGCAATATCAAAAACATGTTCCGCAGTTTATTACACTCTACATTACACGTTTTGTTATTCGACATGACCCTGATGAACCAAATGGCGTTTATTATTGCTATTTTGATGACCTTGATGCTGCTGTTGATTTACTCGCACATAAGGAATACTATGACGGTTCTGATATGATTAACACAAGCGGTGTTGAACGCTTTGAAGAAGATACACCGACCGATCCGCAAGTTATTACTGATGAACGTATTTTAATGGATCAGGAACGCTCAGAATATGAAAAAATGCTCCGTAAAGCTGAAGAAAAAGCAAGCGGTAAGAGCAGTTCAACTTCACAGACCGGCGGTCAATAAAATTACGCTCTTGTAAAAGTATCAAGCCCGCCGGCATATGCCGGCGGGCTTTTTTATTCGTATAACAACAGAAAAATGGATTCCGGTATTATATTTTCTGTGCATAATAACGATATAGATCAATAATGATATCAACAAAAACATTTATTCATGCGTTCAGAAAAATACAACTGTTCATTGATGCGCATATAGGAAGCCTTCCGGCAACCGATCAGGCTCATACCATGCACAACCCCTATCGTGTATTAGTTTTTACAATTATTAGTTTACGAACAAAAGATACTGTTTCGGTTCCTGCAGCACAACGCCTGATAAAAAAAGCGCCGACATTAAAAAAACTCGCGCTTCTTTCGCATACTGATATTGCAAATACTATTTATCCTGCAGGATTCTATAATACAAAAAGCAAACAATTAAAAAAAATTGCCGATATTCTTCTCAGGGACTATGACGGCACAGTCCCCTCCTCTCGTGAAGAATTACTCGCATTGCCGGGAGTCGGCAAAAAAACCGCAAACCTTGTATTATCAGTTGGTTTCGGTATTCCTGCAATTTGTGTTGATATTCATGTTCATCGAATATGCAATCGACTGGGGTATGTACAAACAAAAACACCGGATGAAACGGAAACGGTTCTGAATAAAAAACTTCCTGAAAAATACTGGATTATTATTAATGATTACTTCGTCAGATTCGGACAGGAAACATGCCGTCCCGTATCACCATATTGTTCATTATGCCCCATCCGTCGTCAGTGCAGCAGAGTCGGTATCGAACGTTCACGGTAATCCACATGTTGTATTTCTGCATACAATAGTAAACTTCTTAATCCCTGATATAGCCACTGCATTAATATATACATTGTACCCGTATGCATTATTCCAGTGGTGTTGCACCTTCATCCTGTATAATATCTCCATTGCATATACCATGCGCTATTGTTCGCTTTCCTGTAGTATAATCTATAGTATAAGTATATTTTCCTGCTCTTATACGATATGTATCTCCCTCATTATCTTTAATGGTTATATTATTTACTTTAAAAACACCCTTTTTGCATTTCTTATAACCGGTCGTTACACCGGGGTCTAATGTCATACCGGAAAAATCTGCATTATTTAATACAAGTGGATAAAGAGGAATAGTGCTTGTGCCGCCGTTCTTTACTCGTATTTTAGCCGCACATCCTGTCATCAATAACAGCGTCATCATAAAAATAACAATTACATGTATTTTCATAACCGCCTCCAGAAAAGTATTGTTCTATATTATACATTATTTATATAATCTACTGCAATACTTTATTTCAATCTTGACGAACCCTATTTCCCGATATACAGTACCCTATAAAATTAAATGGTGAATATACTATGTTTGAAATAATTCTTGAAGACGTTATCTCCGCAGCACATTATGTAAAAAACACTGCCGGTGAAGTTGAAAACATTCATGGTCATGACTGGCAAATTAAAGTTTCCCTCAGGCGGTCAGATGTTGACGAAGTCGGTATGGTATGGGACTTCACCGAAGTAAAGCCCGTTCTTAAAGAAATTCTTGATCATTTTAATTATTCCACATTAAATAATATCCCCCCCTTTACTACTCAAAATCCAACTGCTGAAAATCTTGCCCGCTACATTTTTGAACAGATGGAGAAAAATATTCCCTTGAAAAATGTAAGAATGCATTATGTTGCATGTACTGAATCTCCCGGATGTACAGCAATATATTACGGTGCAAAAAAATAATCGTTCTATTTATTATAATCGTATTAATTTTCCATGAGAACGAGCACTTGTATCAATGGCATAAATAATTTTAAGTGCTGCATACCCATCGTTGCCGGTTGAAGGGAGTTTTGTTCTTTTACCGTCAAGAAAATCAACAACCATACGTATTTCATTAACAAATGATGTCGGTTGTCTTTTATATTTCGGAAACATTGTTTTTCGCAGTTCATAAAATCCGTCATAATGTCTGCTTGGCTGCGATTCATATACCTCAGCAGTTGTATTGCCGACAACGATAACTCCTTTCCTGCATTCAATACGCATTTCAAATAAAAAATAATCACGCTCGCCGCCGGCTTCAATCACTGCTTCAACATTATGCTGAAAAGAAAGAAACGCATGATAGGTATCACGACGGTAATGCCGCGCATGTACAGAATACGGCTGACCAAACAACATTCGCAGTACATCAATACAATGTGTGCCATCATGCATTAATGTTGATTTTTCAATCGGCACTGTTCCGCGCCCATGCGGCGGACCAAGGACCGAGGCATAAATCGTCTGCACCACACCAAGTCTGCCTGATGTCAATAATTCGCGCACGGCATAATACCGAGTGTCAAATCGACGTTCATGATTAACAATAAGATATACACCTTTTTGTTTACAATACCGTATTAATGAGGCGGCACTTTTTAACGATACGGTAATCGGTTTTTCAAGAATAATAACTTTGACCCCGGCATGTGCTGCCCGTCGTGCTAATGCCGCATGTTTGTCCTGCCATGCAGCAATACTGACAATATCCGGAATCATTGTCGCATACAATGCAGTATCATTCGGAAATACGGCATCAACATTCCATTGCTTTTTAAATTGCTGACGCCGTTTCGGATTGATATCACAACCGGCACTCAATATAACACGCGGATGCGCATGATACATGCCGGCATGTGTGCAGGGTTTCTCACGAAGAGAATCATTTTCAAGCAATGAACCAATTCGTCCGCATCCAATTACCGCAGCACGATATTTCTGTTTATTTTTCATTCCAATACCGTACAATATATATAATTAAAAATACAGTGGTTTTTAACCGTATAGATGCCGATAGTTATAGTATACACCTTGTCAATGCTTCATCTGATGATATACTGGCAAGTACACTATTTATAGATACAAAGGATACTGTAATGAAGTGGAAACCGTTTTTATTATTAATACTTCTTGTTATCACCATCAATGCCGGACCCGTAATATTTGATGATTTTAAAGAAGGATTTAGAAATATCCCGTGGGGGACAAAAGGCGGGGAACTGTATTCATATATGATATATCCTGATTGGGAACCCTATCATGTTCCGGTTGAATACATTTGCGGATTCGCCAACTCCTCTCGGGTAATGCATTTCTATGAGACCTATGACCATGTGGGTCAATATAATACACGTGTTATTTTTCATTTACTGTTCGGTCGGCTTGCTGCAGTAACACTTGATTTTTCATACCCGGCAATTAATGAATGGAATAATGAGCAGGCAGATGCCGTCTATACTGCGCTGAACAATGCGCTTAATAAAAAATATTCCGGCGGCGGATCGTTCTCAGAGGATACCGATCCTGCATTCGGTCGTACCATTGAAAAATCATCCGGCTTCAGCACCGATGAAACCGCCATATATCTCTTTTTAACAAAATCAGAAAATAGCATTGTTTCCCGTGTTTCAATTACATATGAATGCAAAAAATTAATGCAGTATTACCGCACATGGCGGGTTGACCGAACAACTGCAGATTTATCGAATTATTTATAGCATATAAAAGCGTATAAATCCCAATTAATGTATAAAATTATGCTGATTACTGTGCCGTCCGTATATTCTCTAGGTGGAAGGTTTATCTAAAAAACCGTTGTATTTTTCTTTAAATACACGTTCTGCTTCTTTTTGCATAGTGATATTGTGTTCAAGATCAAGAGATATTTGTTTTACCATTTCACTCAGCCGGTTAAAAAGAGCGGTTATTTTTTGTATTTTTCTTTTCGGAAATGGTTTTCCGCGACTATGTGCATCAGTATTTCCACTGATAAAGGCTTTTGTCCGTGCAATAATTTCAGTCTCTTTCTGCATTGCTTCAATCGCACTTTGCTGCTGACGCGCATGAGTATTTATTGATGAAAGTATTTTCTGATTACCGGACGTTATAGCGTCCTTCTGTTGTGTAATATATATTTTGAGTTTTTCATACATTGCAGAGAGTTTTTTTAATTGAGGAATAAGATTATCCGGCAAGATTAATACCGCTTTCAGTATCTGAACGACCGAAATTACGCGCAGCAGATTCAGTTTCGGAAATTTTTTCCCATGATTCCTTCAAACCCCGTAACAGAGAAAGTGCCTCATGTAATGGTGCATCCGTCTTTTTTATATTTGCTTCAATAAGCTGTTTATTAATAAATATATAAATACTTAAAAGATCCTGTGCTATTTTACCGCCGGATTCAAAATTTAACGATGTCATTAATTCAGTAATAATATCCTGTGCACGTGTTATATTATGATGGATTTGTTCTATTTTTTTTTCATGAACGGCATTTATTGCCGTGGTAATAAACGTAATCGCTCCGTCATAGAGCATGATAATCAGACGGCCCTGACTGGCAGTTTTAATTTGCGCGGTCTTATAATTTTTTGCCGGATCAGATTTTTGTCTATTCATACAACAACCTTATTAGCAATGTCGGCATAATCGATAAAATACTTGATTATAAATAATGAACTCTCCCGACATGCTCTTTAAAAGCTATTAAAGATAAAACGTACGTCGTATACAATACCCGAATCTGTTATCCTTATAATTTCCGGTTATGATAGTATCATATTCACTGTATTTTTTCAATATCAAACGCTTCAAACATCGCTATTTTTTTATTCGTACGCTTTCCGATAAGCCATAATAATTTAGAAGGCGGAAATGCATCCGCCGGTCGTAAAATAGCAACCATATCACGTGTAATCTTCGTTCCTGGCGGTATATCCCGGGCAGCATAAAGACTGCGTCGTCCAATCATATTCGTTGCGACTTCTTGTGTAGTCGGCTCCTTATGTGCTTTGCCCTTAATACGTACCGCAGCAGTGCACCGGCGAATCATACGCGCATATTCCTCCGCAGTCAGTGATACAACCGCATCTAATGCCTTTTCATCACCTGCCGCCATAAAATGCTTTTCAATAACCTGCGCCCCCATCACTGCGGCAATGATTGCAGTAAAATCACCTTTTGTATGGTCGGAAAACCCTACCGGCAGCGAATACCGACGCTGCAGAACATCCATAGCCGCTAAATTAACCATCTGAGGGTCACACGGATACTCTGAGACACAATGCAACAGTATTATTTTCCCGTTTTTCCTTTTTAAAAGTCGTACTGCCCGATCAATTTCCTGTAACGTTGAAGCTCCGGTCGAAAGAATAATCGGTTTTCCGGTTGCAGCCACTGCTTTTAATAATGGGATATTAATAATATCACCGGAAGCAATTTTATATAATTCAACACCAATATCCTCAAGTCGATTAAGTGAGACTTCATCAAATACTGAACAAAAGAACAAAAGATTTTCATCACTGGCAACTTGTTTTAAGCGGTAATAATCATTATCTGAAAGTGCAGTCTTTTTAAAAAGCGTATATGCTTCCTGCGTCGCCGGATGTTTCGGATTAATAAACTTATCAGGTATAATATATTGGAATTTTACTGCATCGGCACCGGCATTTTTTGCCTCAAACATCAATGAAATAGCTTTTTTTACACTTCCCCCATGATTTAAGCCAATTTCAGCAACATGCAACGGCGGACCATTATGCGGAAACTCTTTATCCCCAATAGTAAAATGTTTCATAATACGCAAATAATAACATCGCGATGACTCGTGTCAATAATCAAACAGTTAAATATACACATTTTTTAAAAATCCTATTATATTATTAAGTATATAATGGTTTTAAGAGTATTAATGTAATACTGTACAAATATTTAGGCTCTGCATTTAACAAATACAGTTGACAATGATAAATCGTCTTTTATAATAAGCATGGTATACGTTGTATGTAATCCTTATGCTAATGTACCGGCTGAGATGAGGAGGATATAGACAGGAATTATGGAAGAAAAACAACTAGAAGCAATAACAATCCAATTCGAAAACTCTCAGGATACCAATACATTAATAATCCGGCTCAAGGGTTATATTGATTCGTATAATGCCCGTGAATTTCAAGCAAGCCTTCTCGATAAACTCGAAAGTGATCATCATCAACTGATTATTAATGCCAGCGGATTGGAATATATATCATCAGCAGGAATTGGCGCTTTTATGGCGCTCTCAAAAGAAATTGATGATTTAGATGACGGACGGCTTATCCTGTGTAATTTAACGAAAAAAGTGGTAGAGGTTTTTGAATTACTTGGTTTTTTAAGTCTCTTTGAAGTCGTTCGTGATGAAAGTGAAGCACTTGAGGCAATAGGCGGAAGTAATGGTGCTGAATCCGGAACCGGTGCTGAAGAAGCCATTGCTGATATTATTTTTCCGCTCATCTTCGGGTGTCCGAACTGCGGTAAAAAATTAAAAGTGAATAAGCCCGGTAAATATCGTTGCTCAGGATGCAGCAGTATTTTAACGGTAAATGAATCCGGCGAAGTATCCGCACAACAATAGTATCCGGCACTGAATAAAGGAATGTTCTTTAATTATTATGTCCGAGTCTGAAGGTCAGCAGTCTCAAAAACAAGAACCGAAAACGCAAACCGGTTCCGGTGTACCACAGATTGAATTGCCATTTGGTCTTGGGCGTTTTACATTCGGTATTCAGATAAAAATCGGTGCTCTTATCGGAATATTTTCTATTGTCATTGTACTGGTTATCAGCACTATCCTTATCAATCAAACACGTCAAAAACTTGAACTTCGTTTGGATGAACAAGCACGTTTAATATGCCGCACGATAGCACGCACCGCAAGTGAAGATCTTGACATTGTCGGCGGTTCCATGCTCAATACTCTTGTGCTCGTCAATGATATTGTCCGATCCGAATCCGGTGTTTCCAATGCTTTTATTATCGACAGTTTCCGCAATAAGGGAGAAATTATCGTTCCGTTAGGTGCAGTATTTAAAGATCCTATCCCCTATGATGATTGGAAAGACTATATAACGTTAGCAGCAGCAACAAACCGATTAAAGGTTAAGTTCAGCAGCGGACGCCGTTTGCGGGAATATGCTTTTCCCATTGTTACCTATATCGGCGGACGTGATCAGGTTATTGCACTTGCGCGGGTCAGTTTCCAGCAAAAAGTTATTACCCGTGAAATAAATAAAACAATACTGCTTGGTTTTATTGTATCACTGCTGGTAATCGGCGGTGCCATTACTGCGGCGTTTTTTCTTTCCACGTATATTGTCAGCCCGATTAAAAAACTCCATGCAGGTGCTGTTGAAATCGGAAACGGAAATCTGAATTATCAGATTGATGTTGCAACAAAAGATGAACTTGAAGCATTGGCGGTTGAGTTTAATACGATGACCTCACGCTTGCTTGAAGCTCAAAAATCAATGATAGAGCAGGAACGGCTTACCTACGAACTTAGTATCGCAACAAATATTCAAACGTCCTTGTTGCCGAAAAAATTCCCTGATGTTTCCGGTGTTCAATACGGATCGTTTTATAAATCCGCGAAAGAAATAGGCGGCGATTATTTTGATGTTATTGGTATTGATGCAACCCGTGTCGGTATAATTATGGCGGATGTTTCGGGGAAAGGGGTCCCGGGAGCGATGGTCATGGTCATGACCCGTTCTACTATTCGCACTCAAGCCTTTCAGGGAGCATCGGCTTTTGAAACATTGTGCCGTACCAATGAACTCTTGTATCCGGATATTGATCCCGGAATGTTTGTTTCATGTTTCTATGGTATATTGGACACCCAAACGATGATATTGGAATTGGCAAATGCAGGACATGACCCGCTGATTATTTATTCGAAACGAGCCGGACGCTGTAAAGCGTTCCCGCCGAAAGGTATCGCTATTGGCGCGAAGAAAAATAAAATATTCCGTCCGCGTTTGCAAGGAGCCCGTTTACAGCTCCATGAAGGTGATATAATTATTACGTATACAGACGGCATTCTTGAATCAATGAATAAAAATCGTGAAGAATACGGTGAAGAACGTTTTCATGCCGCCATCAATAAATTTGCTCTTCTTGAACCGAAAAAATTCGTTGAAAACATTATTGCTGATATTGATGCATTTGTCGGCGATGCCCCGCAGAATGACGATATTGCCTTTTTAGTTGTTAAAGCATGTAAAGACGGTATACCGCGGACCATAAAAAAAACAGCCGCCGCCAGCCAACAACCATTAACAAAACAAGGCCCGTCAACCGGGACGGTATCATGAAAGACATTCCTGACAACAATTCCATTACCGTTGCCGCTCACCGAAAAAATCTTCATGCTATTCGAACATTTGTTCATACACAAGCATGCCGCGCATCATTTTCAGATGCCGAATGTGCACATATTGAACTTGCAATTGATGAAGTCTGTGCCAATGTTATTGAACATAATTATAAAGATGATGAAAACGAACGATTAACCGTTGCCATTGATTTCGATCCTGATAAGTTTTATGTTACCATTACCGATAACGGCGAACAATTTAATCCGACAGAAGCAAAGCTCCCGAACCTGCAGCAGCATGCTCATGAATACCGAACGCGTGGACTTGGTATATATCTGATGACAAAAGTCATGAATGAAATTCATTATGAATATAAAAACAATGAAATTAATTGTCTTGAACTAATAAAATATATCAGGCATGATTCTATTGAAGAAGCAGCTCTCATTGAAGAAGCTGAACCGGTTTAATCGTATATATCGCTTGCAAGGTAATAAATAGACATACCCGATATTTCTCCATAAGGAATATAGTACTATGGCGCAGCAACAAATATCATTTACTAAAATGCACGGACTCGGCAATGATTACATATATATTAATTGTTTTTCCATTGCCATACGTAATCCGCAACGGCTTTCACGAATTGTAAGTAATCGGCATACGGGTATTGGCAGTGATGGTTTAATATTAATACTGCCATCAAAAAAAGCTGATGTCCGTATGCGCATGTTTAATGCTGACGGGTCAGAAGCTGAAATGTGCGGTAATGGTATTCGTTGTCTGGCAAAATACGTCTATGAACACCGTATTATCAGAAAGAAAATAATTACCTGTGAAACACAAGCAGGAATAAAAAAATTAACTCTCTTTCTTTCCCGTAATAACCGCACAGTCCGCCGCGTTTCTGTTGCAATGGGAAAACCGCTTTTTGACTGCACCCGCATCCCGATAAAAACACGAATGCGTGAGTTCATTAAACAAAATATTACCGTCGCACGCCATACTTTTACGGCAACCTGTCTTTCACTGGGAAATCCGCATTGTGTTATTTTTACTAAAAATGTTGATCGTATCCCGCTTGAACAGTGGGGGCCCCTGCTGGAATCTCATGCATTGTTTCCAAACCGAATCAATGTTGAATTCGTTCAGATTATTGATGATAAAAATATTGCTCTGCGTATTTGGGAGCGCGGCAGCGGTATTACACTTGCATCCGGTACCGGTTCAACCGCTTCTGCCGCTGCATTTATGAAAACCCATACCCACCAAAAAAGTATAACCGTTCATCTACCGCTCGGAACATTGCGTATTACACAACAACCGGACGGCGAACTTATTATGACCGGTCCGGCTTCAGAAGTTTTCTCCGGAACAGTAGTACTGCCGTTATTATAACATACCTTTTTCATACCGGCGCTCGTGTATATCGAAATGATACGCTACTAAAAAAAAGCACAACGTACTGTTGTGCTTATACTACTATAATCTATACATGACCGAATAACCGGCGGGACCCTATCTGGAATGTATACTCCGGCCGCCGGATTCGGGTTTTTACCGCTTAGTAAAACAAGTTCTGATACTCAATACAAATAACACGACTTGGTTTTTGTGTCGGATTAATATTTCTATCCATTGAGTAATGCAGTTTAAATGAAAGCCCTAATTCCTGCGTAATATTATAGCGGAATCCCGCATTATATAAAATTTCACCTGCTCGCGCGGCATTGAAATAAATACTTTCAATCTCGCCGTATAATCGAAAATCCGCCGCGAATGGAACTATCATACTGATATAGGTAGAAATATTTTCACCCTTCCCACGCGCTTCATACGGAACTAACGGAATACGCAGCCCCCAATTCAGTTTACTCATCCCCTGCAGCAGTATAAACGGATGCGTACAGGCAAAATATATGCCGTATATTAATTCTTCCTGAACATTTGTTGATGCTGTTCCATCTTCAGTATACCTAACCATCGGTCTGGTATGTGCTTTCTTCGCAAGCTCACCAAAATAAAATGAATCATAACCAAGTGCAAAACCAATCGGATATTCATCAGGAGAAAGAAAGGTTATACGCGCAAGCACCCCGGGAACATACCATCGCATATGATGCTGCCCGACAAGACCTTCAACATCCTCACTTAATCCCAACGTTAAGCGATCGGTTAAACCAATCGCAATACGTGTATTAATACCTCCGCCGCCGTACGCATTCATATTAACATAATAAAATCCGCGCATTAATGAATATGCTGTCGGCGTATTGACAACATTAAGCATTTCATCACCAAGTGTACTGGCATGTAAAAGAAGTATTGCTAATACTATCACTACACTTGTGAGCATGAAACGTCTCTTCTCCATGGTATCCTCCTGAGTTTGAAGACGCAGTTTGTTCTTTCATAAATATCGGTCAACTGTAATTTTTAATAAGACGAATAATGAAAATATTTACGTATTGCAGTACAGCTATGTTTCTTGCGAAAAATACAGTTCTATGGTACATTGTAATTATGAAATATCGGATGTCCGTATTATTGTTTTCTACTTGTCTTTTAGTACTCGGCAGCACCTGTTCAAAAACCCTGCATCAAGAGAACACGGCATCTGCAAACAATCATGCCGTAATTACAGAACCCGCCTATACGAATACTCAACTCAATACTGCTATACGAACACCGGCTCATATTCCGGCAGCACCGGAAATGATCAATGGTATTCGACTTCGTTCTCACGCCGTGAACTGGTCACCCGAGCAGTTACGTTCATTTGCCGATATTCTGTACGATAATCATATACATCATTGTTATATTCTCTTTGCTCAAACCGTAAACAGCGGTGATGTTACGGTTAATTATTTCCCGGAAGATATGGATAGTTTCATCAATAAAATAAATTCGTATACTCGGCAACAGTCGGTTTTTTTATGGTTCTCCGGAACTATCGGAACGACGGTCCTGCTTGACGATGATTACTGGATTCAAAACTTTAATGATTCTCTTACCCGTGCCATTGAAACTTTCGGATTAAATAATTTTCATTTTGATTTTACGCTGCCGATAGTGTCAAATACCACTTTTCCGGTACGGGATTATGCACAATGGCTTCGCTATCTTAATCATATTTATCCGTCTATACACATCAGCATTACCCTATCATTACATGATATTAATACTGCATATATGGATAATACAACCGTATGGCAGCAGTTATTTACTGAAGCGGATGAAATAATTATTAATCTTCCTGATAAAACCGACCTGTCATCAACAGCGTATAATCAAAATTTTAAGGACGGATTACAGCGAATTAACACCCTGTGCGCCGGATTAAACACTGCATTGAATAGAATACCGCATATACTGCTGGGGATAACAGCACCACAACATGCCTTTTTAAAAAATTCCGCTGAATCGGCAAACTCTCGTGATGATCAAATATATACTATTGCCTATACCGCACAGCATACGGCAAATTTTATTAATCAGACAATACACAGCGGCAACGTTTGTTATATTAACGGTTTATGTCTTCTTTCATTGCATTCAATGGTGAATGAAGACTGGCGGGCATGGCAGACTTCATGGATTACAGCTGCGTCAAATCTCGGTATGCTGCGATAAAAATATCTTTTCAGGGCTAAACCACACCGCTATTCTTTTCGATATATATATTACAAGCTATGTTCACGCGATATTCTATGTCAAACTTTTTTATTTCGGCAGTATTGTTGCTGATGCTGCTGCTTTCCGTTAGTTCACACGCGGAAACTTCTGCTGCTGTACCGGCTGCTTCATTAACACAGCATTTTCGTACAAATATATCTCCAGCTACATCTTCATCGACAAACACCCTGCATCACCTTGAAAAATTAAGTATGATATGGTCAAACCGCTGGTTCAATGCTGAGAAAAAACTGCAGGCAGCTGAAGCACAACAATTATTAATACGGAAAGAAATTATCGAACTGCAGCATCAACTCTCTAATCAGCGTTATTACTCGAAAAGCGTATCTGTTCATACTAAACATAAAACCAATCATCTCAATACGATTAATAATAAACTATCTGTCAGTAATAACTATTTACACGCTATGGCAGCCAACCTGCAGAAAACGCTTGCTGAATTACAAACACATAGTATCACTCTTTCAAATACTATCGCATCGCAAAATGACATGCTTACACAATATCGTACTAATAATAAAATACTGCAGGCAGCTGTACTCGAAACACGTACTCATTACAGCAGTCGGCATACTGCTGATAGTAATCGTATTAAAAAACAACAGCATCATATTAATACACTTGCAGAAAAATGTATACGTCTTGAAAATACGATTTCTGCATACAACACGACACGTGAAGAAAATCGTGCCTATATTCAATTGCTGAAACAAACAATAACGAACCATGCGCAGGAACTGATGGCAGCACGTCAACAACAACGCGTACTGCAAACAGCATTACGTAATCGTATAAACAATCTTTCACAAACCTCGACTGAACAAGTAAACAATCTTCGCATCAGCAATCAAATACTGTATGATGAATTACGCACTATTCGCAAAAACCATCATGCTATCAGCAATCAGCTTACTGTTATACGTGAAGAGAATAATACCCTACAAAAAAAATACAGCGCGGCGGCACAAAAAAACAGCAATACAATTGCGGTATTAAATAAATACAAAAACAAACTCAACACCTTACACGCTGCTCTTGAAAAAGAGAATGCTGCCCGAACGAAACAACGTGCCATAACCGATGAAAAAACATCCTCGCTAAAAGAAAAGTACAATAAACGTATTACTTCTTTAAATACTGAAATGACCCGAATTCAAAATCAAAATAAAACGCTGCATGCAGAAAATAAAAAACTCCGCAAGACCGGTAAAACATATAATAAAAATATCCGGGTTCTCAGTATAACCGCAGCTGATTTTTCTAATCGGCTTATACTTCTCTCAAACCGCTTTATTGCACTGCAGGAAAACTATTATACTGCATCAAATGCACTGATGAACACCAATACCTATATACAATTATTGAAGCAGGAAAACAGTGCTCATACAAATAGATATCATGCGCTGGTGAAGAAAAACGCTGAATTGATGCAACGCATGAATGAACTGCGTGCTGCGGCAGCGTTACAAAAAGATGAAAACAAACAATTACACACTGAACTCAATCATGCTTTATCGTCAAACTCCCGACTCGATGATAATTATCGCCACGCCACGCATACCATTACTTCTCTTCAACATACATACGATACACTGAAAAGCAATTATGCCGCATTAGACGATGATTATTCTGCTTTACGCAATGAGTCCGCACATCTGTATAAAACCAACAAACAGCAGGCTCGTATCATTGCTGAAAACGAAAACAAATACCGTCACCAATGCGATGACTATAATGTATTAAGCGGCGCGTATCTTTCACTTGGCTGGGACAATAAACGCCATCAGCAACAGATAAAAGAATTAAAATCGCAATTACAGGCAACACATACAACTCTTGCAGCAGCAGCGGCACGTACGAATGCATTACATCATGAAAATATCAGTTATATCAATCAGCATGCTGCTGACGAACAGCATATTGCCGCATTGAAAAAATCAAATGCAGTGCTCAGCAAACTGAAAGTACAATACGCTGACAGTCTCCGGCAGCTAAATAAATATCATTTGCGTGAACAACGCATAGCAGTAATACAATCAAATAATACTGCATTAATCGCTCAGACCACGGAACTGCACAAGCGTTTGAGTACATTGAATACAAAAAATAAATCTCTTGAAAAAACAGCAGCCGCATTACGAAAAAAACTCTCCGATTATGCGGCATTAAATAATGACTATAACCGGCGCTGTAAAACCTATAATAACGAACTCTCCAGGCTGCATGATGAAACTCTGCCGCATTTGCATAAAAAGTATCAAACTGCCAGCAACACGATACGGCATATACAAACTGAAAATAACACCTATCGTGCCCGACTAAAATTATTATCTTCTGAAATAGAAGATATGCGTTCATCAAATACTATCATTGCCCAAAAACTATATACGCTACAAACCTCTTTCAATACCGTATCAAATAATCTGGCACTGCTTGAACAGATCCATGCATCCGCAACAAATCAATTACGAAACATCGCATATTCAAACAAACAATTACAACACCGTATGAATATTTACGACACCACTGCAACAGAGTTAGAAAAATCAAATGTGCGGCTTTCTCAATCACTGCATGATTTAAATGAAAAAGCTTTACAGCTGCAAACGCAAAATAATTCATGCCAAATTGCTCTGCGCACTCGGAAAAATCAATCAGAACAGCTGGCAAAAACAATTAAAAAACAGCGCCACACACTTAATACAGTATTACGAAAAAAGGCACGTCTTGAAAAGAAAGTCATCTGCTTACAAGAAAACATTACCGAAATAAAAACCAATCATGCACGGCATCGTAGCCGTACAGATAATACAATTAAAAAACTCCGCCGCAATACGGTTCAGCAAAAAGAAACAATACAGCAGCTGACTTCGGATATTGAAGCGCTTATGAAAAACAACGAAATACTGTTGCAGGAACGTACTGTCGCCCGCGATGATAACACCCGTTTGAAAGCACAATTTATTACCGAACAAAACCGCAGCAAAGAACATGAAGAGGAAATTATCCGGTTGAAAACAGCATTGTGTTCGGTTAATAACAGTAATACAATTTTACTTTCCGCCATCAAAAATACAGAAATTTCTGATGCACGTGAAACAACAGCACGAATGAAAATACAAAAACAGGAACAAACCATACACAATCTTAAACGAACCCTTGCGGCAACGAATGCCGCCCTGCAAGCACTGCGCGCTAATACGACACAACTTGAAAATGATCTCGCACACTATAATGATAACATTGAATCACTCCGCCGCCGCATGATTACAGAAACGCATCTTACCACTCTTAACAATAAACTTGATGAGAATCCAAACGATAAACAACTCTTAAAAAAATATCATTCCCTTATTCAAAAAGCAATTGCCCGCCATGCAGAAAACCCCGGAGAAAAACTTAATCTTTCCGAAGTGTATAAGTTTATTGAAGGCGGCACCATTAATAAAATACCGGTACTGTGTTATCATGGATTCAATGGAGAAAACTCCTACTCGGTAACACCGGAAGAGTTTGAAGAACAAATGCATCATTTACATGAAAGCGGCTGGAAAGTAATAACGGTACGTGAATTAGCCGCCCACCTTGAAAACGATTGGTCCTTTACCGAAAAAGTATGTGTCATAACCATTGATGACGGATATCGCAGCACCTATACAGTCGCATATCCGATTTTGAAAAAATACGGTTTCTCAGCAACACTGTTCATTTATACCGACAACTTTGTCGGTCATGCTCGCAACGCCCTAACCTGGGATATGGCACGGGAAATTGATGCGTACGGAATTGATATTCAATGTCATACGCATACCCACCCCATGCTCAGTAAAAAACAAAACGGTGAAAAATGGGAAGACTATCGAAAACGTATCACGGATGAACTGACCGTTTCAAAAAATATTCTTGAACATCAAATCGGACATCCAATAAAATATCTTGCATATCCCTATGGTGCACGGAATAAAACCGTTATTGATATTCTAAAAGATGCAGGATATGAAGGAGCATTCACTGTTGATTTCGCCGCCATCACTATTAATGACGCGATTTATGAATTGCCGCGACTGACTATTCGTAAAGGTTTCACACTCAGCCAGTTTCGGTATGCGCTCTCATTGGCAAATAATTCATAAACCGACGCTCACGCATTTTTATTTTCTTCCGATAGTATTAATCAGGTATTGTATTTATGAGTACACAACAATTAATAGTATTAATATTCGGAACACTCCTTACCGGCGGTTTAACCGCAATATATTTGATTCATCAGCAGCGATCGCGGCAACTCGGACGCTCATTACATAATGAAACAACCGCCGTTAAAAATGCATGGACTGTACTTAAACAAGCAGGATTCACCTTATTGCAATTGCATATTGCCGCACCGTGTACATTGAGTATTGATGATGAATTGTTTTCTTCCGATACAACCATTCCGTTTCTTTTAAAGAAAAACGGGAAACGATATTATGGTTTTGTTGCAAATGAACAGCCTCTGAATATGCAAATACCTCAACTGCAGCATTCAATACTCATTGCTGCACATATTTCAAAAGCACATGAAATACTTTTTATTAATCCTGTAACGCAACAAATACAGGAAATTCGCTGTACGATAGTAAAACCCCCGCGACTGATTGATGAAATATTACGTGCAGTATTGTATGTGGCATTCGGCATCATTATCGGATATGTACTCAGCCTTATTGGTATACATTAATTCTTCATTATTTTTATATCAACCCTATTAATAATATTTTAAATTCACCGATAGTATTCATAAGGAGTACTGCTATGAATACAGTATATGAAACAACAGGTCATGCTGAAATATTAGTCGGGCAACTTCGCCGTCATATTACACAATCACGTCGATCGTTATCGCCGCATGAAATAAGCATTCATATAAGAACAATCAGAGCAATGCACGAACATGCTATTATCAGCGGCAAAGGTCTTTTACTCGATACACATCTGTAATACTGCCGGCATCAATTTCTTATATCCCCCCCCCCTTCATCACAGCGCTGCAAAACTTTTTATTAAATTTTATTTGACTATCTCATTTTATTCTATATCTTTATTACTGGAGCAGATATTACAATAATAATGTATGCATTATATTTAAATTAAAAGGATACGGTATATCGGATGAATTCACCGGCATCAATGCAGGAACACCAAATTGTTAATTTTTCACTCGGAAAAGAAGAATATGGTATAGATATTTTGCAAGTACAAGAAATTAACCGGCCTGAAAAAGTAACGCATATCCCGAATTCGCCTGATTTTGTTGAAGGCGTTATCAATCACAAAGTAAATGATACCGTTATTCCGATTATTAATTTACGTCGGCGATTTAATCTTGATGACCAAGAGGTCTCCGAACATACCAGAGTAATTATTATTTCTGTCAATAATAAATATGTCGGATTGAAAGTTGATAGTGTTCAGGAAGTCATTCGCCTTGAACATGATCAAATTGATGACGCTCCTGATTTTATATCTGAAAATATTGATCGCAAATATATCAACGGCATTGCAAAATATAAAAACCGTCTTATTATTCTGCTTGATACGGATAAAATATTTTCAGAATCGGAAAAATCTAGTCTCGAAAATATATAATTATACGATTACGCCTGCCGGTATCAGTATACCCTATAGTGAAAGTGATACTGTCAGCACAATTGCTGAGTTAGTTGAAACAATTACGCCTGCCGGTATCAGTATACCCTATAGTGAAAGTGATACTGTCAGCACAATTGCTGAGTTAGTTGAAACAATTACGCCTGCCGGTATCAGTATACCCTATAGTGAAAGTGATACTGTCAGCACAATTGCTGAGTTAGTTGAAACAATTACGCCTGCCGGTATCAGTATACCCTATAGTGAAAGTGATACTGTCAGCACAATTGCTGAGTTAGTTGAAACAATTACGC
>CAZBCL010000006.1:0-22240 GCA_964490645.1 uncultured Spirochaetia bacterium | reverse complement strand
TATAGTGAAAGTGATACTGTCAGCACAATTGCTGAGTTAGTTGAAACAATTACGCCTGCCGGTATCAATATACTCTATAGTGAAAGAGTTCGGTAAAGTACGAAGAAAAAACATACCCTCGCTATTTAGGTACACAAAACATTGAGAGTCCGTGCCATTATTGGATTGCAATATCACCATATCATTATGCAGGTGTATTACATACTATTGTGTATATAATTATTGTTGATTTTATATATATTATAGTATTATATACAATTACTGTTTATATAGGGAATGGTACCATAATGAAAAAAATAATACTATCAGCATTAATCCTCTCAACAGTAATACTGCTTGCTTATTGTGAACGTAAAGCGCTCGATCGTGAAATATTAAAAATCAATGAATATTCTGTATATGCTGAAATTGCAAACTCGGATATGGAACGTGCGCGCGGCTTAATGTACCGTCTGACCATCGGTCCGACAAACGGCATGCTTTTTGTTTTTGAACAACCGCAGGTGCTCCGATTTTGGATGCGTAATTGTCCGATACCGATTGATGTTGCATATATTTCACAAGATTGGGTAATTACTGATATTTATACTATGGAACCCTTTGATGAAAATGCTGAGCACTATACTTCAACACAACCCTGTCTGTATGCATTGGAAGTAAACGGCGGATGGTATACCAATCATGCAATAACCATCGGCACGCGCATCACACCGCCTGATAATGTTACTTTCTTTACCAAATAAAAAAGCATTCATACGAGCACGATTATTCTATGTCTGAGGTACAAACTGCTTTTTATTACGTAATACACTAATCGTTTCTATCAAAGTATTAATATACATATTTGCACTGATATACGGAATAACGACATGCTCCTGTGCACGAGTCATGCCAACATACAACCGCCGCCATGCATCCTCCTCACTCCATTTTCCGTCAGACTGATGCAGACTATCCGTGCCGAGAATTATTACCAATGGAAACTCAAATCCTTTTATACTGTAAATAGTCGAAACGGTAACACTATTTGAATCAATGTCAAAATTCATTTTTGCTTCCGGTGACTCTGCTATATTGAATGCAGAAATAGAATCTGCCCGTAATTGCTCCGCAATTCTGCCGCATAACCCTCCGTAATCACTTCGCCGAAAATAAATAATACCGATACCGGATGGAGCAATACCGGCACGCAGTGCATCAATAATAGTTTTCTTCACGGTTGTATAAACGGTCTTATTGTCAGCGCATTGTACTACTGCGGGGTATGGACCATGATGATTCAATGCTTCCGGTGTCATAATAGCCGGAACCGGTTCATTCTCTCGTTTTGCCTCCTGCGTATCAGACGGCGGCATCACCGCATGAGCAACTGCCTGGATTTCGGATGTACAGCGATAACTCATCGGCAGAACATGAACCGGACGCTTGGTAACCGTCCCGCTTGAAGTCGGCCATAACATACATCGGTTATATAAATCCTGATCAGGGTCAAACGTTACAACGAAATGATTGGTACGCGGATTTAAAAGCCCCTGCAATGCTCCCAGCATCGCCGGCGAAAAATCCTGTCCTTCATCAACAAGAATTGCATCAAATGCCGGTGTATCAATGCTATTGCTGTTGATGCCGCGTATCGTCATTCGTGCCAATGCATCCGGATTAACCGGCAGTTCATCTTCACCACGATGCAATGAATAACATAATTGATTGAAATTAGTAATCGTTAAATTCGGGCGATCGGTATCAACCTGCATTTGTTGCAGCATTTGCCGTAAATATCGTACAAGTGTTATATTAAAACAGACTAATAAAATGCGCCGATTTTTCCATTCGGGATTATTCATTAAAATTCGCACGCGAAAAAGAACAACCAATGTCTTTCCTGAACCGGCCATGCCTTGTATAAGACGATGCCCTCCGCCAAGTGTATACGCTTCACGCTCCTGTAATATATCAAGACTGCGCATATTAATGTACCACCTTCGGCGGGCTGATTCTTTCGGAATTTTCATACGCGGTTTTTCCGACGGCAAATGCGCGTCCGGACGCAAAAGATGTTTCATAATTGAAAACTGCTCATGGGTCAATGCTTGAAAATCAAATCGCGTCTGTACTAATTCCTGCAGCATGGATCGAATACGAAGCGGGGACGGCGTATCACTCGTTTTCATTTCTTTTATATCATCAGCATAGAGCACCGATTGCGAAGGGATACTCGGAGCATATGCTGATGCCTCCCACTGTGCTCGTTTAATATTCGTGAAAATAACCGCCGGATTGATCGGAAAAAGAAACTTGCCGGCATATTTTCCGCTCTGATGACATAACTGCGGATATCTCTGTAACGAATCTTTTAAATTATAGGTATACCGGCGTGCTGATTGATATGGATTTTCAAACGGTGAAGGATGACCCTTGATATAAAACGTACCATCACTATATGTATTAATTGATGCTAATGACCAGTCTTTGACTTCAAATACAATAATACCGGTATGCGGTGAATATAAAACGAAATCCGCTTCGCGTCGGCTTTGTGAACGTTTTCGGGTAACCGTTGCTGCATACCATACAATATATTCCGTATGCGGCAGCAGCTGTGTTTTAAAAAAATGAAACACCCGCGCTTCACCTGCTGTTGTCTGCCATCCATCCGTCGTATCGGGAATAATTAACGCCATGACAACTATTGTTGCGTTGTTTTGTAATTTGTCAAGAATATACCGTCGCTTTATTTCACCGATACTATTAATGCCGAGTAGCCATCCCGATAGCACGTTTAATAGTACGGATATAAAACAGTATCATACAGTAATCTGATATATCTGCCGGTAATTATTGTATTAAAGGATAAAGGGCGATGCCGCGAATACAGGCTTACTTCCCATTAAGTAATAGTGTATTAATCCGTAAATGCTGTGGTAAATATCTGTTTGCCGATTATTCGCTGACCTTTATAGCGCGGATGCAGACGATCTGCATCACGACAATCATTGCGAAGACACCCGGGATTATTATTATCTTCAAGAATATCATAAATATTTACAACAACATCAACATTGCGCGGATATGATAAAATCCATTCATTAATATATTCAGTGTTTGCTTGTTTCTTAATAGTCCACGTTTCGTAATTCTTCCATGGTGAAATGGTTACGGCAATAACACGAAGTCCCTGATCATGTGCTTCATCATATATTGCCTGAAGGTCTCGTTTTACGGTTTCAGGTTCAGCAATATTATTAATTCCTGCAAGAACAATAATTTGATCATATTCACTTAAGTTTACTTGTTTCTCATTTAATGAACCGCTGTGTGCATTAATACGTCGTCTGATTTGTGATGAGGTCTGTCCGCTAATACCATAATTGTCAAAACGATATCCGGGACATAATTGCTGCAGCTGCCAAATATAGCCGCCATCACACGTAATAGAATCACCAATACAGGCAACACGTTTACCATATGCAGTATCCGTATTGTGAATCACTGCATCTTTCGACGGCTGATTCGGCAAAACTGTATTTTCTATATGCGGATTATGATCTTTCGGCGGCATACCCACCGTTGACTCAATATAGCTTTGATAAACTGCTGTATTATCAAATGAATCAGCATCAATCTGTGCAAGTAATCGTTCTAATTCGGCATCTTCAGGCGCTGCAGCAGAATATAATCTATCCTTATCATGTATCATAACAAGCTCAGAACCACGAACAAGAGACCCTTTTAAATTACGCGCATATAATATACGCCCGTAAATAAACAGCAGCCCCACTATCCACCAGCATATAATTCCGATAATGAGATATATTTTTCTTCTTTCTCGCATAGAAACCTTTATATAGTACGCATGTTTATTCTAATACATATATCGTCTGATTTTATTTTTTTTAAACTTGTTTTATCATTACGTATCGACTGTTCCGAACTCTCAACATCAATACTGTATAGTACAGCAAATCAAATTGCTGCAAGAAATAGTATTACACGATAATCCGGCAGAGAGAAGTTATGTATATACTTTGATATGCAGAATTTCATTTGACAGCAGCCGGTAATATGTATATATTGTCTTATGGTCATTACGCCATATATTATACAACTTCAGGGGACTTTACAATAATTATGCAAAACCCTTTTCGCTCTCAGGCACGGATTTTTAAAGCTCTTGCTCATGAATCACGATTAGCAATTGTACATCGATTATCTGATAGTGCATGTACTGTTGGCGAACTTGTCTCAATAATCGGTGCGGATCAATCAACCGTTTCAAAGCATTTAACGGTATTGCGATCTGCGGGCATTGTCGATGATACCCGCAAAGGACAAGCAGTAGAATATCGTCTTGTCATTCCATGCGTTGTTGAGTTTTTAAATTGTTCACTAAAAGTTATTCAGGCGCGCCGGCAGTATGAATTGGAAAACACCCGTTAAATATCAAGGAGAATAATACTATGCATGATATGGATACGATAGTACAGGAAATGACATTTGATTTTTTTGGCGCCGGAAAACATAAGATTGGAATGGAAAAATTATTTTCAACAGATTCTGCGGTTTTTCTCGATGTACGTTCGCTTCCCGAAGTTGAGTCGATACAATTAAACCTTAAACACCATATTAACGTACTGCATATCCCTATAGACGAAATACCCAACCGCATTGAAGAGATCCCAAAGGATAATATAATCGGAATATTCTGCAGTGCCGGTACGAGATCTGCTATTGTGTATGTATATTTACGTATGAAAGGATATACGAATGTATATATCACTCTTGGCGGTTACGAAGCAGTTACCAACCTCATACTGCCCGGAAAATTACTACAGAGAATAAAAACGAATATAACAAAAGAATAATAATCATGCTTAAAATTACCGTCATTGCAGTTATTATATTTGCCCTTGCAGTAATGATGAGTATGACAGGGCGTGGGGGCGGTAATTTTTATCTTCTCACGCTTGTACTTGCCGGTTTACCAATGCATGAGGCAGCAACAACAGGTCAGTTTATACTGTTTACCGGCGCAATTGCCGCTGCTATCATTTTCGGCAGAGCGAAAACACTTTCAGTGCCACTTGCACTTATTCTCGGTATTATCACGGCAAGTATGGCGTTTATTGGCGGTTTAGCAGCACAGCGTTTCAACGGTAAAGAATTAAAAATTATTTTTTCGATTCTACTCGGTATTGCCGGCGTAGCTATGCTTTTTAGCGCAAAAGAACAAAAAAAAGAACCAACCCAAAAATGGGGGGTATTGAACCTGAAATCCAATAATGAAGTATATGTAATAAATCTGTGGTTAGCAGTTCCCCTTACCATGCTTACCGGTTTTTTCTCAGGTATGGTTGGTGTTTCAGGCGGATCATTTCTGGTTCCGCTCATGGTATTGGCATGCGGTGTGCCAATGCGTACTGCTGTCGGAACAGCATCAGCAATGGTAGCAGCAACCGCATTCGCCGGTTTTACGGGACATGCCATACATGGCAGCTTTAATATAGTACAGACACTGCCAATTGCAGCAGCAGCAGTATGCGGCGGGCTTTTAGGCGGCGCTCTTGCTTTAAAAACAAAACCAAAATATCTGAAATTCCTTTTTGCCGCTACAACCTTTATTGCAGCTGTCCTCATGTTTATCAATGTCATCGTTGCGCAATAATTTATACTGCATGTACAATAAAAGCATACTATCCGGTAAAAACACCATATTTCCAATTGATATACGGCATATATTCACTTTGCAAATCGTATAATAATCAAAATGTTGTGTAAAAATAGAATAATTCACGGCAAAATGGCATGTATTTCATTCCATGTATCTTGTATCATCCAGATCGACACTAAACTATTTATAAAATATGATGATACAATATTCTTTAAATAAACGATACAAGCCCTGAACGCTTTAAGAAAAGACAATAAAGTACCTTGACAGTACAGAGGGTATGTATATAATTGCCGCTTAAATATTTAGGAGGGAACTGTGGCAGTTCCAAAGTTTAAAACATCGAAATCAAAGTCGCGTAGTAGACGGGCAAATTATAAGGCAACAGCTCCTTGTGTTGCAGTATGCCCGGATTGCGGCGCCCCGAAGTTGCCCCATCGCATTTGTCCGTCATGTGGTTTTTATAAAGGCCGCCAGATAATGAAGTTTACCGAGCGGGCAAAAAGCACAGAATAATATTTCAGTATAAAGAGAAAGCGATGCGTATTGCTGCTGACATAATGGGCGCTGATAATCCGCCGGAAGAAATAATTGCCGGGGTTATTGATGCGGTCAATTCATATGCACTTGATGTCCTGATTGTCGGAGATGAGAAAAAGATATATCCGGCATTGGAAAAACTGTCTTTTGACAGCAAAAAAGTATCAGTATTACATGCCCCTGAACATGTCGGTATGCATGACTCTCCCACAGAAATTTTCAGAACAAAAAAAAATGCTTCGATAATTGTTGCCGCACGCGCCGTACGCGATAAAAAAGCAGATGCACTATACAGCCCCGGTAATACGGGAGCAACATTGGCGGCAGTACTTATGACGGGTGGTCGCGTAAAAGGTGTTGCACGTCCTGCAATTGTTTCATTTCTGCCTACTGCTACCGGTGAGACCTGTCTTTTGCTTGATGTTGGTGCAAATCCTGACTGTAAACCATCGTATCTTCTGCAATTTGCTGTTATGGGAGAAGTTATTGCACATTCAATTCTCGGTATTAAAACCCCGCGCATTGGATTACTCTCAAATGGTGAAGAAAAAGAAAAAGGCAATGAATTGATACGAACAGTACACCGGGAACTTGAAAAGATACCGGTCAATTTTATCGGAAATATCGAGGGTGAAGATATTCTTGGCGGTAATGTTGACGTTACTATTACTGACGGATTTACCGGTAATGCTGTTTTGAAGACAATGGAAGGAACTCTTAAATCAGTATTGCGAATGCTCCGTACTGAAATAAACAGAGGAATAATCAGTAAAGCCGGCGGGCTCATGCTCAAACCGGCATTCCGAAAGTTAAAAGAAAGAATAGATCCCGGTCAATATGGCGGTGCACCACTTGTCGGCACTAATATCACCTGTATTGTCGGGCATGGTTCATCCGTCGCCTCTGAAGTTTCACGAGGGCTCTTGACAGCAAAAAATTTCTTGCAGTATAATGTCAATGATGCAATAGCGCATTCATTGAAAGAATATAAAATTATGAAAATGCACCTTGTCTGGGAAGATACTATTGTTCCCTCAAGTCCCGTGGATGAAGTCTGATTACAACAGTATAAAGGATATCCAATATGGCTGATACACTTCGAAATGCATATATTTCCGGAACCGGTTTTTATGTCCCTGAAAAAATCCTAACTAATGACGACCTTGAAAAAATGGTCGATACGGATGATGCGTGGATTACACAAAGAACCGGTATTAAAGAACGGCACATTATCGAACCGGGAACGCCAACATCAGCACTTGCTGCTGAAGCAGCAAAAAAAGCAATTGCGCAAGCCGGTATTACCGCTAATGATATTGATATGATTATTGTTGCAACAATTACACCTGATATGATATTCCCGGCAACTGCCGCATTAGTTCAGGAAAAAATCGGTGCATCAAAAGCAGCAACGTTTGATCTTGAAGCAGCATGTTCCGGTTTCATTTATGGTGTATCAATAGCAACGCAATTTATCCGTACAGGCACGTATGAAGCCGTACTCGTAATCGGTGCGGAAACACTTACGAATGTTACTGACTGGGAAGATCGGGGAACATGTGTATTATTCGGCGACGGTGCCGGTGCAGCTGTTATTCAGGCAGCACCGAAAGATTCTCCAAGCAGTATTCTTTCCTTTGAATTACGCGGCGATGGCTCATATAAACATTTATTAAATCTCCCCGCAGGGGGATCTCTTAATCCGACAACACATAAAACCGTCGATGAACGACTGCACTATATGAAAATGACCGGTAATGAAGTATTTCGTGTTGCCGTTAAAAACATGGCAGCTGCTGTTCAAACCGCGCTTGAAAAATGCGGTAAAACAGTTGACGATTTAAAAATGCTTATTCCGCATCAGGCAAATGTACGAATTATTAAAAGTGTCGGCAAACGACTTGGTATGGATGAAGAAAAGGTATTTGTTAACATTCAAAAATATGGCAATACTTCAGCAGCAACCGTACCGATTGCATTAGCTGAAGTGGCAGCATCAAATCTTTTACAGCGTGGAGACTTATTCGCCATGGTTGCTTTCGGCGGAGGATTTACCTGGGCCGCCTCAATACTCCGCTGGTAATATACTACGTTTCAATTGTATTGACTACCAAACTACCATAAATATTTATATATATACGATAATCTATTTAATTTAGGAGAAAAACTATGAATAATTCGTTTGTTTTTGTGTTTCCGGGACAAGGTTCACAAAAAGTCGGTATGGGGAAAGAACTATACGATGAAAATCCAACAATAAAAAAACTCTTTGATGAAGCAGCAAAAACACTTGATTTTGACGTGCTGAAAATAATGTTTGAAGGTCCTCTCGAAGAATTAACACAAACGAATATCTCTCAACCCGCTATTTATCTGTTAACGGCGGGACTTTCCGCACTATTAAAGAATGACAAGGGTATTATACCCGCCGCCGCCGCAGGTCATAGTTTAGGTGAATATGCGGCATTATTTGCAGCCGGCAGCTATGATTTCATGACCGGATTAAAAATTGTTGCTGAACGCGGTCGCTTAATGCATGAGTTAGGAAATGCACGTCCGGGTACGATGGCGGCAGTATTAGGCATGACAAATGAAAAAGTTGAAGCATTATGTAAAAGTATTGATGGCTATGTAATTCCGGCGAATTATAATATTAAAGACATGCAGGTTGTCGTTAGTGGAGAATATCCCGCAGTTGAAGCCCTTTGTGAAAAAGCACAAGCTGAAGGTGCGCGTAAAGCAATGTTATTGCCGGTATCGGGTGCGTTTCACAGTGAATTACAGGAGCCGGTGAGCGAACAATTTGAAGCATTTTTACATACTATTGATATTGCCGCTCCAACTATTGAGTTTGTCTCAAATGTAACCGCTCAGCCGGTTACGACTGCTGATGAAATCAAAACGCTTATGGTACAGCAGCTGACCTCACCGGTTTTATGGGACCAAATACTTCGCCGTTTTTTAGATAACGGACATATGCGTTATATTGAACCCTGCGCAAAACCGGTTATCAAAGGTATGATGCGGGGAATTAACAAAGATGCGCTTGTTCTGTCAGCAATGAATACAACGACTATTGACGCTATTGTTGAAACATGCAACAATAACGCCTGATAATAGTTTCTATATTTTAAGTATTAATTGGAGGATACAACAATGTTGACGTTAAAAGATAAAATTGCATTAGTTACCGGTTCTGCCCAGGGAATTGGTAAAGCAATTGCTGAAAAGTTTGCCGATGCAGGCGCTCATATCGTCATTTCCGATGTAAATGACACTCTTGCGGCTGAAACAGCGGCTGAAATAGCTAAAAAAGGGGTTGAAACACTTGCACTGAAGTGTGATGTAACCGAGTATACAAGTGTTGAGGAGCAAACTAAGAAAATCGTTGACAAGTTTGGACGTATCGATATAGTTGTCAACAATGCAGGGGTAACGCGCGATACCTTAATGATGCGCATGAAACCTGAAGACTTTGACTTTGTAATAAATATTAACCTTAAAGGTGTATTTAACGTTAGTAAGTCCGTTGCAATGCAAATGGCACGGCAGCGATACGGACGTATCATTAATATTGCCTCAATCAGTGGTATTATCGGTAATCCGGGTCAGGCAAATTATGCGGCCAGCAAAGGCGGGGTCATTGCATTAACAAAAACAATCGCAAAAGAGTATTGTAAACGCGGTGTTACTGCAAATGCAGTTGCCCCCGGGTTTATTCAAACGGCAATGACGGATAAACTCCCTGAACGCGCGATTGACGCATATTTGAAAGCAATACCGCTTGCACGACTCGGAAGTGTCGAAGATGTTGCTCATGCAGCGTTATTCCTTGCTTCAGATGAAGCCGGGTATATTACCGGGCAAACATTAACGGTTGACGGCGGTTTGACATTAGTCTATATGAGCTAAATCTGGAGGTAATAGATGGCTGTTAAAGAAGACAATCCATATTTTCTTAAAGAAGAACAACTTGAAATTATTGAGCTTGTACGTGATATTGCGGAAAATGAAGTAAAACCTATTCGTGCTGAGCTTGATGAGAAAAATGAATTCCCGACCGAAATCATGAAAAAGCTTGCCAAAGCTGATTTAACCGGTCTTTATATTGATCAGGCATACGGCGGTTTTAACGATCCGGAAGACCCGCAGGGAGTTATGAATCTTTGTCTGGCAACTGAAGAACTTTCAAAGGTATGCGGCGGTGTTGCCGTATCATTTGCGGCAAATGCACTCGGTGCATTCCCTATTATTCTCAGCGGCAGCGAAGAACAAAAAAAAGAATATCTCCCGCGTATCGCTTCAGGAACCATTGCTGCATTCGGTTTAACTGAACCTGAAGCCGGCAGTGATGCTTCAGCAGTAAAAACAACTGCGGTGAAAGATGGTGATCATTATATTTTAAATGGCACAAAACAATGGATTACCAATGGTGGTGAAGCAGATATTTATACCATTTTCTGTAATACCGATAAAACAAAAGGTGCCCGCGGTATGAGCTGTATTATTGTTGAGAAAGGCACCCCCGGGTTTGAATTTGGAAAAAAAGAAGATAAATTAGGAATTCGTTCATCCGCAACACGCGAATTGATTTTTACTGACTGTAAAGTTCCCGCAAAAAATATATTACGCGGTGAAGGATACGGCTTCCTTATCGGTATGCAGACCTTTGCTAATAGTCGTCCGGGAATTGCTGCACAAGCAGTCGGTATTGCAACCGGTGCTCTCGATGAAGCAATTGATTATGCTCATACCCGTGAGCAATTCGGTCAGAAAATCGGCAGTTTTCAGGGAATTCAATTCATGCTTGCTGATATGGCAATACAAATTGAAGCATCCCGTGCATTGACCTACAGTGCTGCCCGCATGGTTGACGCCGGCTTCAAAATGCAAAAAGTTGAAAAATATGCTGCAATGGCAAAAACGATGGCATCTGATACTGCAATGAAAGTAACTGTTGATGCACTTCAGATTCTTGGTGGATACGGCTATATGAAAGAATATCCTGCCGAGAAATACATGCGCGATGCGAAAATAACTCAAATATATGAAGGTACCAATCAGATACAACGGTTGATTATCAATAATATTTTGGTTCGTGAATTAGCGGCAAAAAAACGAAAAAAATAGCCTATGTCGGTGAAAGTTATTTCACTGTAAGATAAATTATATACCGCAGCATAACTGCGCGGTATAAAACAAAACAAAGGAGTACGTTTTATCATGTCAAATTTTGAAAAAGTAAAAAGCATGATAGCTGAGCACCTCGGTGTTGATCCGGGTCAGGTAACTGAAGGGGCTTCACTTGTCGATGATTTGGGTGCGGATTCTATCGCAACATATGAATTGGTAAACAATTTTGAACAGGAATTCGATATCAATATTCCCGATGAAGACGCCGAAAAAATTCAATCCGTTGGTGATATTCTTAAATATATCGACGAGCATGCGAAATAAACATTTCGGTATGCGCAAGCATTTTTAACGATACAGTCCCAGGGGAGGCAATAACGCCTTCCCTGTACTGTATATACGTATAATGCTGCTGACAGGTGTATAATACACTTCATCTGAATAAAACATAACAATCAAAAAAATATTGAATATTGTTTTAAAACGTTATACTAAATAGTCATTATTTTATATTAAACACAATCCGGTGAATCCGGATAATAAATAATTATTTTAATCTGAAGTATTTAGGAGTATGGAATTATGGAAGGCAAGCGAGTTGTAATAACCGGAATGGGGTGTATTTCACCTCTCGGTAATGATATTGACACTTTTTGGAAAAATGCATTAAACGGTGAATCCGGTGCAATAACCCTGACAGAAGAAGACTTTCCGAATATTGAAGACTACAAAACAAGAGTTGTCTGTAAAGTTAACGGCTTTGATCCGAAAGCAGTACAAACAAAAAATATTTCACCGATTCTCTGGCATAAAATGGACCCCTTTTGTCAGTTTGGTGTTGCATCTGCCGTGCAGGCAGCTCAAGACAGCGGTATTGATTTTGACGCTGTTGATCGAACACGATTCGGCGCAATCATCGGTTCGGGAATTGGCGGAATGGAAGTATGGGGAAAGAACTACGAAGCGTATCAAAAAGGTCCGAAACGAGTTAGTCCGTATTTTATTCCGATGCTGATTAGTAATATGGCTGCGGGAATGGTTGCTATTGAATTTAAAATTCATGGCCCGAATTTTTCTATATCCTCAGCATGTGCAACATCAAATCATACGATCGGAACCGCATATGATCATATTAAATTCGGTAAAGCTGATATTATGTTTGCCGGCGGCAGTGAAGCGGCATGCAACGGACTTGGTATTGCCGGTTTTATGGTTCTGCAGGCGATTTCAAAACGTAATGATGAACCGAAAAAAGCAAGTCGTCCGTTTGACAAAGACCGTGACGGATTTGTTATGGGTGAAGGCGGCGGCGTGGTTATTCTTGAAGAACTTGAACATGCGAAGAAACGCGGTGCAAAGATATATGCTGAAATGATTGGCTGGGGATTAAGTGATGACGGTCATCACATGGCTCAACCGGCACCAAATGGTGAGTTCTCAGCATTAGCAATGGAAAATGCACTCGCCGATGCCGGTATAACTCCCACTGAAGTTGATTATATTAATACCCATGGGACCTCAACCCCACAAGGTGATCCCGCTGAATGTCAGGCAATACAACGGGTATTTGGTGATCATTGTAAAAACGGTTTAGTTGTTTCATCAACAAAATCAATGACCGGTCATTTACTGGGTGCCGCCGGCGGTATCGAATGTATTGCAACAGCGCTCACCTGTAAAAATGACATTATTCCTCCGACGATTAATCTTGAAAATCAAGATCCTGCATGCGATCTTGATGTATGTCCGAATGAAAAACGTGAGAAAAGCGTTAAAATTGCATTATCAAATTCATTCGGTTTCGGCGGACATAATGCGACCTTAGTAATTAAAAAATATTCAGATTAACCGTTCATGCGCATTGATAAAGAACGAAAGAAATCTCTTACGGCATTTCAAAAATTAATCAAAGTACGCTTTAAATGCATACACACGTTGAATCGCGCATTAACGCATCGCTCATATGTTAATGAAGCAAACCGGAAATTAAAACACAATGAAACATTGGAATACCTTGGCGATTCGGTCCTTGCATTGGGCGTCAATGAATATTTGTTTATACAATATCCTGATTTTACCGAGAAACAACTTGCCCGTATTAAATCGGTCGTTGTTTCACGAACAACATTGACAAAAATAGCACGATCCCTCAACCTTGGTCAGTATTTATTAATTGGACACGGTGAAGAAAAATCGGGCGGACGGGATCGGCAGTCAATTTTAGCAGATGCCATGGAATCAATTATCGGTGCGGTGTATTATGATTGCGGCGTGCAGCGTGCACTAAAATTTGTACGCTCGTATTTCGTTCCTGAAATTGAACTTGTCCTGCAAGGAAAACATACAAAAGACTATAAATCAATGCTGCAGGAACAGGTTCAGAAAATATATCAAGAACGTCCGTATTATCGATTAATACGACAAACCGGTCCCGATCATCAGCGAATATTTGAAATGACGGTTATTATTCACGGACATGAATATGGTTCGGGATCAGGAAGCAGTAAACGAAATGCTGAGCAAGAAGCAGCAGAAGCAGCATTACATAAATTTTTACACGAAAAAAAACATACATAAAAAAGGAGTACTCTTATGAGAATAGTTGTATGCATTAAACAAGTTCCGGATACTACCGAAGTACGTATTGATCCGGAAACAAATACCCTTATTCGTCATGGTATACCGGTTATTATTAATCCCTTTGATGAAAATGCCATTGAAGCCGGTCTGCAGATGAAAGACAAAAACGGTGCGGAAGTCTGGGTTATCAGTATGGGGCCGCCACAGGCTGAAGAAGCACTGCGTGAGGCACTGTCAATGGGATGCGATAAAGCTGTGCTTATCAGCGATCGAAAGTTTGCGGGTGCTGATACATGGGCAACTGCATATACGCTTTCACGGGCAATTAAAAAAATTGAAGAAGAAGCCGGTGCGGTTGATTTAGTCTTTTGCGGAAAGCAAGCTTTTGATGGTGATACCGCTCAAGTCGGACCAAGTATTGCTGATCAACTAGACTGGATTCAGGCAACGTATGCAAAATCCTTTGAAATTAATAATGATACTATCACGGTAACTCGTTTGCTTGAAGATGGGCATGAAATCGTAGAAATGAAAATGCCGGCAGTTTTAACATTTGTAAAGCAATCCAACGAACCACGCTATCCTTCATTACGAGGAAAAATGGCAGCAAAAAAAGCCGACATCCCGGTATGGGACGCCGCATATTTAAACGCTGAACCGGGTAAAATCGGGCTGGATGGTTCACCGACAAAGGTTGTTCGTATTTTTACCCCGGAACATGAATACGATACCCGAATGCTGGGGGGAGAAGTACCGGATATGGTACGCGAACTTATCAGTTGTCTTCGTAAAGAAAAATTATTCTAGAGAAGGAGCAAATCATGTCATATATAAAAATTACAGAAGAATGTACTGCCTGCGGTGCGTGTGTTGATGTGTGTCCGTTTGAAGCATTATCAATTGATGGTGATATTGCTGTTGTCAATGAAAGCTGCACATTATGCGGTGCCTGCACAAATGATATTTGTCCTGTTGATGCTATTTCACTGGTCTCTGAAAGCGATGCTCAACAAACTGCCGGTGCCGTTAAAGATCTCAATGAATATCGTGGAATTTTTGTTTTTGCCGAACACGAACAAGGCAAACAGCTTTCCAGTGTTGCAATAGAATTAATCAGCGAAGGACGAAAACTTGCTGATCAGTTAAAAACAGAAGTTCACGCTTTTATTCTCGGTAAGGATATCGAACAACGTGCACAGGAATGTATCGGCTGGGGAGCTGATGTTGTCTATGTATTTGATGATCCTATTTTAGAACACTACCGTATTGATGCATACAGTATGACTATCAGTGCATTACTTGAAGAGAAAAAACCTGAGATTGTCTTACTGGGTGCAACCGGCATTGGTCGGGCGTTAGCATCACGTATTGCTTCCAAAATTTATACCGGTCTGACTGCAGATTGCACGGAACTTGAAATCGATATGGAAAAAAGAGAATTACTGCAAACCCGTCCTGCTTTCGGCGGTAATATCATGGCAACGATTGTTTGTCCGAAACATCGTCCGCAAATGGCAACCGTACGTCCAAAAGTATTAAAACGCGGTGTCTTTGATGAAAATCGTAAAGGCACTTTAGTACCGATGAAAACAACGGTTACTGAAGATAGTATTCGTACAAAAATTATTGAGCTCTTTCATGAAGGCGGCTCTGCTGTAAACTTATCTGATGCCGATATCATTGTATCCGGTGGACGCGGGCTTGGAAGTCCAGAGAAATTCGACATGATACATGAGCTTGCTGAGTGCATTGGCGGTGCTGTCGGCGCATCACGTGCAACGGTTGATGCCGGCTGGATTGAGCCGCATCATCAGGTTGGACAAACAGGAAAAACGGTACAGCCGAAATTATATATTGCCTGTGGTATTTCCGGTGCCATTCAACATCTTGCCGGTATGAAAAATTCGGATATTATTGTGGCCATTAATAAAGACCCTGACGCTCCGATTTTTAAATATGCCACGTATGGTATTTGTGCTGATGTGCATGACGCCGTACCGGCGATTATTAAAGAATTAAAATCAGTACGCGGCGAATAACACTGCCGCTATCTTGGTACTGATTTAATATAATAGTACATGAACAATAAAACGCCGTTATTGCGACTCAATATTCGGCGTTTTTTTATATCGACGCTATTGATTCTATTCATTCTCGACAATAAAAAAACCCGCCACGTAAATGGCGGGTTACATCATAGAAAGATAACAAAAAAGACTAAAACTATTATTTTCGTTTCTTAACCGTCTTTTTCTTCTTCGCTGCTGGTTTCTTCTTCGCTACTTTTTTCTTTGCGGTTTTTTTCTTCGCCGCTGGTTTCTTCTTAGCTACTTTCTTTTTCTTCGCTACTTTTTTCTTTGCAGTCTTTTTCTTCGCTGCTTTCTTCTTCGTCACTTTTTTCTTTGCGGTTTTTTTCTTCGCCGCTGGTTTCTTCTTAGCTACTTTCTTTTTCTTCGCTACTTTTTTCTTTGCAGTCTTTTTCTTCGCTGCTTTCTTCTTCGTCACTTTTTTCTTTGTAGCCATTAAACGTTCACCTCCCGTGGTTCATTCAAGAAAAGTTTATTTAAACTACCATAATTATCTATTCTTTTCAAGAAAAATCTGTTAAAAATATAAAATAATAATATTCGTAAAATAATAGCTTATATTCTTAAATTTATGTATGATATATTATCACATATATACGGCATAGCGCCGAACCGTGTATCAATTCTATCAGATACAGCGCCACCTATACAAAGCCAGATCAACACGGAATCTATTACATGCTATCGCACCATCGACACCCATCTGGAAGGTGATATTATATATTGTTTTGATTCACGTGATGATGCTAACAACACTACTGTAATTGAATCACTGAATCAAAAATTATTGCACACACTCGCAACGATAACATTACACAACACTACTGTACATATGCTAACGATAGAAAAAACATTACCGTATTCCATGAATCATGAAGGAGTAGTACTGCATTTTACCAATAGTGCAATACCGTTCACCGATAACATATATATACACATCTCAAAGACACGTCTTATTGCATTATATGAATATATAACCGGAAAGAAGGTATCCTTCGTTCTAAATAAAAATAATATTACTGACATATTACAGAAGTATTCTGATATTTATTTTCATGACAGCAGATTATTTCCATGGAAATTAGAATCATTTTTTAATACGCTCTCAAATAAAAATATTCAATATTGTATTAACACCTTATTAAAAACAAATTACATTGAAGAAACAATGCTGGCAGCATTAATTGTTTCCTTTGAAAATGATCCCCATAGAATACTCATGAATTGTTCAAAAACAATACAACATGATATCCAACAATCAATAAACAGCAGCCCACCGAAAAAACGCTGGCAACGTATTGTCAGATATTTAGTGAAAACGGCACTTATGGAATTATTAAAAACAAAACAACTTGATTTTCCGGTATATGACCGTTATATACGCTGGTCGCAGATGATTGAACATGAAGAGCATATGCGTATTTTTGCCGGCAAACCATTTGATGAATGGATTCGTACTGCCGATAAACAGGGAGTTTTACATACTGTATTACTTCAGATACCGCGATTAAATATTCTTCGTGCAGCTGCATACGAAGCAAAGACACTCAGCTCCCTTATACGCAACTATCCCCGGCGCCTGCATGATGAGATACATGCAGACATTGAACATATTAAAAACACCATAACCCCATTGGAAAGCATGAACGCTCAATACGCAATAGTAAAACTATTACGGGAATATGAAATCCCAAAAAGAAAAGAATATCATAGTTTTCTCAAGTACGCGATTATGAATATGCCGAAGAAAAGATATCTACACGCCGTTGAAGAAACCGGGGTATTGGAATTTGCCCGTGCGTGTTATAATCAATCAACACGTCTCAAACACGAAGCAGTAAAAACAATAACCGGCAGTGCTGCATTATTATTAGAAGATATATTTACCGGTACAATAAGATTCAAAAAAGGATTTGGCAGGACTGCTATTGATGCCGCACAACAGCATTTTTTCACAACCTGTTGTTTAATGTATTTCGAAGGACGGCTGATTGCAGAGGAAATAAATGAAGATATGTTTTTAAAATGAATGCGCATGCATCAGAACATTATCAGTATATAATCACTACTGCCGATATGATACTGATTGCTACTTCAGATCATATTGCAACGGCACAACAATTGCCTCATCATACAGTTCTAATATTTCATCACGCACTCGAATCGCATCATCTTTTGAATCATACGGTCCGATCTGAACACGATTATATTCATGTCCATCAACATATCCTTTTAAGACATAGACCGGATAATCATCTTCAGTAAAACGTGCTGCATGAGCAACGGAGTTATTAATATTTGTAAACGCACCAACCTGAACAACATACTGATCATTCATCCATTGCCCGCGCTCACGTACAGGAATATCACCATGCATCTCTTCAGGAATTTCACTAACTGAAAGTTTTCGTGATGTACAATCAATACTGACAAGTATTAAGAGTGCCATCCCTGCTATAACAATGCCGTGTATGATATGCTTATGCATATAGAATCTCTCCGCAAACGTGGTACCATTAGTTATATACGAATTTGCAATATAGTACAAGAGAAAAATTAAAATAAAAGCGCAATTTTTACAAACCGCGCTTTATCATAATTTATATTCGTACTGATTATTATTGTTTTACTTATATGGTAAACGTAATACCGAAACGAATTCCGATGCCCGAAACATTTACTTCTTTCCGTATCGGCGCTCCTTCTTTTCGCGTACCATTACGTTGTGGTTTTGAATGATTATACACTAACTCCACTTCAAACCCTGAATGCATTCCAAGATTAATATGCCCGCCGGCAGCAAGCTGCCACCCGAATCCGCCATACAAATAATTAAACTTTTTATCATTAACCCAATCCCGCTGATGATTATATAACACTTCATACCCCAGCGCACCGCGTCCATATGGTTGTATTAAACCCGGCAACGGTATCATTACCTTAACATTAAACAGCATTGGCAATAACAATATACTTGAATCAAAATTATGAGTTACCGTGCTTTCAGTTGCATAGCCAAGTTGTTGTGTATATACCGTTTGTTCTTCTTGGAACTTTTTTGACAACACACCAAGTGAGAATCCAAGTCCAACCATATCATCAACAGAAAAACCGAATAAAACATTCCCTTCCCATGCGCCGCCGGAAATATCTTTTGGACCCGCATACCCTACTTTCATATCAACCAATGTATCGGAAAAACTAACACTGCAGATAACCAATACTGCGCATATTCCAAATAATAGATTTTTCATAAACCGACCCTCCTAGTACGTATATTCAATATCCGTTCATAGTAAAGTATAGTACGTTGCATTTTACTCGTAAAGGAAAAAATATACTCAATGTATGAATATCCCTTATACGAAAAAACAATGCCAAACCGGCACCCCCATGCAATAATAGTATTTTCATCATTCGTAATTATGGAATAAAAACACTTTCCGCTGCTATACGCTTTTATATTCATGCAGTATAGTATTAATTTGTTTTTTGTTATATAAAACTTTTTCAACAAGTGTATATAATTCAGAAATAGTAAACGGCTTTGCAAGAAAACCGTTTGCCCCATCACTTAGTATATTTTGAACTTCAAAATCCTGCTGATAACCGCTCATAATACAAATCGGAACATTCCGATTAAGAGCTCTGATATTTTTATAGACTTCAATGCCGCTTAATCCATTCAGCATAATTAAATCAGTCAATACAATATCAAAATTACCGCTCAAAAAAGCATCAATGCCTTCCTGTCCGTTTGACGCAGTCGTAACCGTATATCCCTGCAGCTCTAACGCTTCCTGAATCGGTTCTCGTATAATTCGTTCATCATCAATAACAAGAATGCTGCCGGTTTTATCTTGTCCGGTGCAGGTTATTTCAATATTTTTATTATTCTCCCGTTCAACTGCCGGTAAATATATATGAAATGCGGTTCCATGATGTTCAGCTGATAAATCAGTTTCTACTTGAATGTATCCATTATGATTCTTAATAATGCCATACACCATGGCAAGCCCCATACCGGTTCCTTTATCTTTTTTCGTGGTATAAAACGGCTCAAATATTCTTTTTAATACGTCGGCTTGAATACCGGTCCCGTTATCGCATACCGAATACTGCACATACTCGCCTGACGGTATTTCGCCCATATGTGTTATAAACGGCTCATCAACCCGAACAGTGTTCGTTGAAATAGTAACTTCACAACCAATACTGCCGGCATCAAATGCATTGATAACCAAGTTTTGAATAACCTGATATAATTGTGTTTCATCAGCATATATAAATGATCGAGCATTGGTATGAATTGATATTTTTTCTCCAATAATATTTGCTTGTGTCTCAACAAGATTTTTTACTTCCGAAACAATACTATTCGGATCAATATTTTGCGGATTGTATTGTCCTTGCCGTGAGAACCCTAATAATTTTACTGTTAATGCCTTTGCACGAGAACATGCGGAAATTATTTTATCTAATTGAGAAAGTGTATTCTGTGATGAAAATGTTCCTTTCTCCAGTTTTAATTTTAACACATTGCTATATCCCATTATACCGGCAAGAATATTATTGAAATCGTGCGCAATACCTCCCGCCAATACACCGATTGATTCCATTTTGTTTTTTTGCGCCAATGAATGCTCTGTTTTCTTTTTCTTCGTAATATCTGAAATACCACCTACCCAGCGGACCGGAACAGCATCGCCATTCAGTATCGGATACGCATTGTCCTGCCATATTCGTTCGCTCCCGTCTTTCCGAATAACACGGTATTCATAATGAAGCGGCTCTACCGATACTGCATGAACACTCATCACTTCATCCAAAGCCGGTCTGTCATCAGGATGAATTCTCTCCAGCCAGTTATGTATCGTAAACTCAATTTCATCAGCAGCATACCCCAATGCAGCATGTATATCACCAAACCATTGCAATGTCCCGGATTCAACATTCCACTCATAAAATACATCATTGACTGAATGAGCAATCAATCTGAACCGCTCTTCGCTTTCCGTTAATTTTTGCTCAGCATGTTTGCGCTGCGTTATATCCTGAAAGTTTTCCATGATATAATGCTTGCCTTGAATTGTTATACGTCTGGCATTTTTTAATACCGGTGTTTTACGTCCATCTTTATTCTTAACCGCGGTATCCATTTCCTGAAACCCCTTCGCTCCCTTCGCCCATATCGGACATTCTTTTGATTCCGATCCTTTCGGACAAATAGTATCACAAAGATTGCCGACAAGTTCTTCTTTTGAATACCCGGTAATATCGCAGGTCCGGCAGTTTACCGTAACGATGCGATAATCCTCTCCGATTAAAATCATACCACCCGGCATATTCTGCAGAATAGTATTAAGCATGTTTTGTGAATTCACGAGAGCCGTTTCAGCTTCTTTTTGTATTGTAATGTCTATTGCATTGGTAAAGAAATATAACGGCTTTCCGGTATCATCCGGAATAATATTGCCCGTCATCAGCATTGGAAATTCAGTCCCGTCTTTTTTTACATGCCATACTTCAGTTGATGAATACTCGCCGTCAGCAGCAAGACGTAACTGTAATTCCTTAACAAAATTCATTTGTTCCGGAGTATGAAAAATTGATAAATGCTTTCCATATGATTCAGCAACACTTCTTTGATGAACTTCGGCAAAGTAGTTATTGATAAAAATAATATGACCACGATTATTTACAACCGCAATACCGTAATTAGCGGTTTCCGCAATATATTTAAATATTGTATGTTCTTCTATGCACGTGCTTTGCATATCATTTTCATACTGTGAATAATTTTCTGTAACTAAATGTTCCTGTTCGGAAGAATCTGCCATCAAATTCACCATTGTTTTTAAAACATTTTCAGTATGCGGGTTTTATATATACAATTACCCGACAACTATACCATCATACATAATTCTTATACTTTTCCGTATCGAAAAATTATTACGCATAAAAAACAAGACAATACATCATAAATATACAATCATTTTAAAAGATACTTTTTCATAATAAAAAGTCAAATATATTTCTATATAATACCCGCTATAACTAATATCATGCCTCGTAGTGCATGTATGATATAATTTATTTAATGTACTTATTATTAATCAAACCGATTTATACAATGTAACAAAATGATATAATCATTCTGCATAATACTGTTAGCGAATCAATTCCCCCGCCGCTATCCCGTATAATTTCCATTTCCGTATAATTTCCATTT
>CAZBCL010000005.1:92756-98590 GCA_964490645.1 uncultured Spirochaetia bacterium | reverse complement strand
AAACCCGTACCGGCAGCCGTAAAAATAATTTCACTGCAAAGATACAGCGCTGATTGAATGCAAATTCATATACATTGCCGTATATGCGCTATTAATCTCTGAGCCGGGAAAATAATAATGATTAGATATTAAACCGGAAATGTACAATATCGCCATCGACAACAATATATTCTTTTCCCTCTAAACGGAATTTTCCGGCTTCTTTAATTTTAACTTCACTGCCGAGCTCTAAAAGATCTTCATGGCGCATAACTTCTGCGCGGATAAAGCCCTTTTCAATATCAGAATGTATTTTTCCTGCAGCGCGATGCGCCGAAGTGCCTTTTTGAATAGTCCATGCGCGAACTTCATCTTCTCCAACGGTAAAAAAAGAAATTAAATTAAGATTATGATATGCCGCCTGAATGAATCGATCACGAGCCGGTTCGGATTCGCCAAGTTCTTCAAGAAAAGCGGTTTGTTCTTCCGGGGGCATTGTCGATAAATCAAATTCGATAGGAGCGGACATATTAAAAAGCTCAATCGCATATTCGGCAGATAATTCATGAAGCCCCGGATAGGGTGTTTTATTATATCGTTCTTCGGTTTCATTAATAACGGCGAGAATAGGTTTCAGGGTAAAAAAGCGAAAACCGCCGATTCGCCGGTGCTGAATATCCTGCAGTTCAATTCCGCGGAGGAGTTTTCCTGATTCAAGACGGGCGAGACATTCAGTCAGCGCGGATTCTTCGTGCGCATCATGGTTTCGATCTTTTTTCATTCGTTCAAGTCGTGTCTCAACCGCAACCTGATCAAGGAGTATCAGTTCATCAATGATTTCTTTCAGCTGAAGAGCAGGTTCGGCAGGGTCAGTTGCACGAAAGGCGCTAATAACAAGAGCAAGAGCATCCATTTCTTTTATGCGCGCAGCGGTTTGCGCATCCAAGCCGTTTTTTGCATCAATCACAATACCGAAATCAGCAAAATCAATGGCGGCATAAATAGTTTTTTTCGGCATATACAATGCAGCAAGCCGATCAATACGTTTGTCGGGCACTTTAATAGTTGCCAGATTAACGCTTCCGCGGCTGTCCGGTGCTGTCGTGCCGCAGAGCGCCCGAAAGACAGTTGTTTTTCCTGATTGAGGCGTTCCGATAATACCGATTTTCATTATGTATTTCCTGCTTTATGATTATTCGTTTACTTCGGCGGCTATTCTGATTTTTGTACCAAACGGGTCAGTAACAATAAACTCACGGTATCCGCTCGAAGTATTTTGTATAAGCTGTTTAATTGCAATATTTTTCTCACGGGCGCGGTTATGATAGACTTTCACATTATCGACAAAAATACGGATATGCAGATTACACTGAGTTTGTTCGGGCAAAAATAAATGCTGCTCAAGACAGATAATGCCTTCATTATACTGCAATACTAAAAAATCACGGCCTTCGCGTACTATTGTCATATCCAGAAAATCAATATAAAATGATTTTGCGGTGTCAATATCACTGACTAAGACAACCGGTATAATGCCTTTTTTTTCCTGTTCGTTCATATGCAGAGTATACTGTAATTCACTGCTTACGACAATATAAAAGTTGTATGCTTATGATTGACGCTGCCGGTGATTATAGGATATACTATTACTATGAAGCATATATGGGCGCCGTGGCGTATTCACTATTTAAAAGGAATGAGTGGTAAAGACGGGCTTGGATGCCTGTTTTGTCGTGTTGCACGGCAGCGGAAGGATACGAAAAACCTTATTGTATATCGAGGACCGCAGACATTTGTAATACTCAATAAATATCCGTATAATAATGGACATATACTGATTGTTCCGTATATGCATACCGGCAGTCTTTCACAATTAAGCAGTGCGGTTTTATCTGAACTGATGCTGCAGGCGCAGATATTTCAGGAAATATTAAAACCATTATTGCATCCTGACGGATGGAATATCGGTATGAATATCGGAAAAGGAGCAGGTGCGGGCATTGATAAGCATATTCATATGCATGTGCTGCCGCGCTGGAACGGCGATACAAACTTTTTACCGGTATTATCCGAAACAAAAGTAATTTCACAAAGCCTTGAAGAATTTTACTCTGCACTATCAGCATTAGTGCAGCGTCATAAAGATATGATAGATACACGATTGAACGTATAGCTCTTGAGGTTACTGTCGGCAGTAATTGTTTGTTTACTATATGGGGCAGTATCGTTGCTATGGAATAGTTTTTTTTACATTTACCGATAACCGGCAGTTTGGTAGAATAAACTGATAGTATGCTGAAGAAAAGTATTAACGGAGATTGCACTATGATAAAAAAGAAAACAACAAAACTCTCCCGAAAAAAAACCGGTCAAACAAAAAAGAAAAAAACCGCAAAGATAAAAGAAGTCTCCGAAAAAAAGAATAAAAAGAAAACTGCTCAAAAAGCAGTAACAAAACAACAACCACGCAAAAAAGGTCCGAACGCAGTTGTTCGTGATACCCATAAAAAGACCGATGCGAAATTTCTCCGTGATTTGGTAAAAATTGGTATTTTGCTTTCCAGTGAAAATGATCTTGAACTGCTGTTGGATAAAATTGTAAAAGAAGCGCGTTCATTTACCAATGCAGACGGCGGCAGTTTGTATTTACGGGAAAATAATCAGCTTCGATTTACGGTTCTGCAAAATGACAGTTTAAAACGAAGTCTCGGCGGTCGTGCATTAAAAACAATGTTTGGCGATATTATTATTCCTATTTCAAAAAAATCAATAAGCGGTTATGTTGCCGAAACCGGCGCACCGCTTAATATCAATGATGCGTATCATCTTTCAGCGAATGCGCCGTATTCAATTAATAAGGAAGTGGATAAAAGAGATAACTATCGTACAAAATCACTGCTGACGGTGCCGATGAAAAATAACAGTGGTGAAGTAATCGGTATTTTGCAGCTTATTAATGCACAGGATAACGGCAGGATAGTAAAATTTAAGAAATCCCATGAAGATTTAATTATGTCATTAGCATCACAAGCAGCGGTTGCTGTACAAAACGCACAGTTGACCGAGAGTATTAAAAAAAGCAATTATGATATAATGGCACGGTTATTAACTGCCGCTGAATATCGCGATACCGAAACGGGGAATCATATTAAACGGATGAGTAATTATTGTGCCGTTATTGCTCGTGAAATGGGTATGCCGAAAAATGAAGTTGAGCTGATACTTTATACCAGCCCAATGCATGATATCGGTAAGATCGGCATTCCTGATACCATTCTTTTTAAACCCGGTCCGCTTGACCCTGATGAGCGGCGTATTATGGAGCGCCATACGATTATTGCCGGAAATATTTTTAATAATCCGGATAATCAAATAACCAAAGCATGCCGTATTATTGCACTCATGCATCATGAAAAATGGGACGGCAGCGGCTATCCGAATGGATTACGCGGCGATGAAATTCATATTTACGGTCGTATTGCCGCACTTGCTGATGTTTTTGATGCATTGAGTTCAAAACGATGCTATAAACCGGCGTTTCCAATTGATAAAGTAATTGATATTATTAAAAAAGATACCGGTTCACATTTTGATCCTGATGTGGTCGAGGCATTTTTTACTGCATTTGAAGAAATTGAGATTATTCGTAATGTGCTTGGAAACGAATAATACCACTTTCACGAGACCATGCATACTTTCATATACTCTGATATAATTGCCAATTACTCCTAAATAAGCCTGTTTAAATATCCGATATTATAAATAAGTACATACTATGTATGCTGAGAGCATATAGGAGCATATCGTGGACATTGAAGGACGCGAATTTTTAATTTATAAGAAAAAATATCCGGCAGGCGCAATCCTGTGTAAACAGGGTGAAGTTTCCGATGATATTTATATTCTGCAGGCCGGTGCGGTAAAAGTTATCGTTGATACAATGATAATCGCGGTGATTAATACAACAGGAACATTTTTGGGAGAATCCGCTGCACTGCTGCATCAACCGCGTTCGGCAACATTGGAAGTCCTTACTGACTCTGAGTTTATGATTATTCCCGGCAATTATCTTGATCATGTAATTATGCAATCACCGCGTGTCGGTATAAATCTTTTAAAAATATTGGCTCACCGGCTGCGAAATACTACGACCTATTTAACCCAGGTGCAATCAGATATAATAAATTATCGTAATGAAATCAGAACGCTTAAAGGACAACGTCCAATACAGGAATTGGATCTCGGCAGCGGGTTGTTTGAATTAGGATTAATTTCTCAGGAACAATTGAAAGAATGTCAGGGTATTGTCGAAAAGACAAAGGATACTCCGGAACCGGTTACCTTACCGCAGATATTACTGGAAAAACGATATATTAATCTATTCCAGCTTACTGAATATTTAAAATCGCATCCTTCTGATTTGTCATTATCCGATGAGAATATTCAGACTTCCAATCCTGTGTAAAAACAGTATGCGCATAATATGCATTCGTCCGATCAATCAGTACTACCCCGTATTCTCTGTTTTCGTATAAACTGCTATACGTGATATTTCCTGTCGAAAGCCATAATAGATAATTATCAATAACGATATATTTCGCATGCATACATGCCGGTCCGGCGATAGCGCTTTGTGAAAGGTTGATGCTGCGCAGATCAATGCCGGCTTCCTGCAGCGGGCGCAGCAAAGTTTGTTTCGGATTTCTGTTTCCGTGGGTATACAATGCGTTTTTATCAAGAAGAAGTTTCACTGATACACCACGTGCAGCAGCAGTAATTAATGCGTTTTGTATCGGCAGGGTTCCCGTACCGGCAGTGAAATCATAGAGTGCCATAACAATATTGTTTGTTGCACGCGCAAGTAGTAACGGCAGTATTTTTTCCTGATCGGGAATTGCCATGCTGTTCCATTTATCGGGAGCTGTTTCAAGAATCAACCAGCGGTTCTGCATCGGGATGGAGGGTATTGATGCACTGCTGTCTATTGTGCCGAACATATCAGCGATTTGATCATGTTCATTATTACAATCAGCATTAAAAAGAGTTACGAAGATACGTACAAAATTACTGTTATTGCAATAGAGATTCATTTCACGATTATTATACATACCGGGAATACTGTAATTTGCCGATCCGACAAGAACGTGTGCGGAATCAATAATACACAGTTTACAGTGCAGTGCGCCGTAGGAACGTGTTCCAAGGGGCGCGATGTTTTTATAATAAACGGAAATGTTTTTTTGTCCGCCAATGCCGAGAGCAGCTATTCCCTGACGGGCAGCAGTATTATCCGCCAGAACGATACGAACCCTGCACCCGTGGTTTGCTTTGTTTAGGAGAAGACCGGCAAGTTTTGTCATGGATGCTGTAATATAGCTTGTCTCGATGTCAATAGTATTTGTTGCGTGACGAATAAGTGAAAAGAGTACGGATGCAGTGTTTTTAATTGCAGGATTATTCAGCGATTCGGGGGCAGTTTCGATAAGAATATATGAATCTTCCGGAAAGGTAATTCTTTGATTTATTCTCCATAGAGTATGCAGAAATGCCGCGGTAAGTGTAATAATAATAATTATACTATATAGTGGAGATATATTTTTCCTTCGGAACATGAATGCAAGTGTACATGGGGTATTGCTGTTGTAAATGAGAATAATTGTATATCTGACAAGGGGTACAGTACTGAAGATATAATAGACACCGTGCAGCATTTATGTTGTCTTTATCGGGCTTTGTTCGATGAACTGCAACAGAGATAAATAGATACAATGCAGTATTTATATTGTCTTTATCGGGCTTCGTTCGATGAACTGCAACAGAGATAATCAGACACCGTGCAGCATTTATGTTGTCTT
>CAZBCL010000005.1:61657-92656 GCA_964490645.1 uncultured Spirochaetia bacterium | reverse complement strand
GCAGCATTTATGTTGTCTTTATCGGGCTTTGTTCGATGAACTGCAACAGAGATAATCAGACACCGTGCAGCATTTATGTTGTCTTTATCGGGCTTTGTTCGATGAACTGCAACAGAGATAAATAGATACAATGCAGTATTTATGTTGTCTTTATCGGGCTTTGTTCGAGGGCAGTGAAGAAGATATATAGAGTATTTTATTACGGTAGGCATATAACTATTTATACGGTGTTCGTGTATTCTAACGGACGGTAAATATATAACAGAATAAATTATTGACATAATAATGAATAAAAAAGCATTATGAATATTAATACAATTAAATACGATATAATCAGGAAACAGTTCAATGTATTACGGCAGTGTCGTGAAATAAGGATTGAGTATTATTTATTATTCCGTCGGTAATCCGCTCGTTGAGTCTTCAGTCAGGAAAACCGGCTGTTGTACAGTGTTTTTCAAATCATTGGATGTTTTTGTATAGGTATAACGTTTTCTTTTTTCCAGTTCAAATGTATTACTGAAAGCATCTGTTGGAGTAATATATAAGGAGGTATTTTTAAAATCGTATTCAATACATAATGTACCGGTTGCACATCGTTGGTATTTAGTTGTTTTTCCGTTTTTCAAGACCCCGGAGAACTCGGCACGATCATTTATCAGCATAGAATCATTAGAATAATAATGACCATTTATAATAATATTTATGCCCATATTCATATCTGAGCCTGTTGCATTTCTGACTCGAATTCTTGGAGCACAATTACCGGCGGTAATAACAATAATAAAAAACAGAAAAAGAATAACTATTCGCTTCATAAAAGAAACTCCTATAGTAATGACAATATATCAAGACTAAATGAATTATATACACAATTGTGAAGAATATTCAAGAACAATTGATGTGATGCATATGGCTAATGCATGCTCAATAACCAATAATGTGTTTATATCGTGATGGTATGAGTTCGGATTAAATAAATTCAGAAAAATCATCCAAGAGAATATATATAAAAAAACCGCATTGTTTTGCAATGCGGTTTTCTATTTTTCATTTTTAAAAAGTAAACTATGGTTTTAATACATAGGGTGTTAAATCTCCATTATTGAGACTATAGACATACTTTTCACCTTTTTTCAACTTACCAAAGAAATGGTTTGTTGAAATCTCGTTTGTTATTCCTACTGTTGAGGTTACAAGAACAGTAATCGGTTTATCCTTTTCGGGTTTAATTTTTACCCAATCAGTCATTGTACCGCCTCCAAGTGATGTAACGTCAAACACTTCATCAATGATGGTTATTTTTTTTGAATAGGTTTCGGTTCCGCCTCCGGCTGTATAGATTTGTTTCGGTGATTGTATATAATCGTTAAATACGGCAATTTTCGATGCACCGAGAAAACAGCCGGTTAACAGCGAAACAGTCATAACTGCTATTATTAAAAATGTTAAATGTTTCATAGTGTTTTGCTCCTTTCAGTTTGATTACGGGCGTTTATTATAAGGTTCAATCGATTTGTTACCGTTGCTTAGATCAACCTCAATAATATATTTTTTTCCTTTTTTAAGCTTCACCGGAAGATAATTAGTTTTATATTGAGTTCCATTAGAAGCAACAGTTGTGGATAATATAGTTACAATATCTTCAGGGGTTATTTTCTCAAAATCAGTTATCGCTCCGCCGGCAAGATTAATGACTTCAAACTCGGCATCATTTACTTTAACTTTAGCTGATGTCGGAGCAGATGTACCGCTTGCAATCATCCCTTCTTTTACTGTTTGAGATGTCCATGGGTTTTGTACAGCAACTTTTGGTTTCCCGAGAAAACAGCCGCTGAGAACAAATACCGCAATGAGCACACATATTATAAGTGTTATACGTTTCATAATAATGTTCCTTTCGTAATCAATGACAGTGTATTAAAACACCGGTTTCAGGTCAACGACATTTAATTCTACATTAGGATCAGCAAGTATAATTTCCATTTTCGTGCCTTTTTTAATTTTTCTATGGCCAATGTTTGTTGTATTTGCGACGACAACACCGCTTACCGTTACTGTTTGAATAATTGTCCATTTATCTTTATCTTCCGGTTTAATCTTTTCATAGTCGGTTGCCGTACCGCCTGCCAATGATGATACATCAAATTCCGTATCGTTGATTTTATACTTATACGTAAGGGTTGAGAAGTGAGCATTTGGCGCCTCTGTCCCTTTATTACATATACGAAATTTCGGTGCACCGAGAAAACAGCCGGCCATTGAAAAAATAACAATAGCTGCAATACTGAATAATATTACTTTTTTCATGTTATGTATTCTCCTTTCGTTAATTCTATTATGGTTGGTAGTTATATGGTCTGATTTCCTCGCCCTCAATATCGGTAACGTACTTTGTACCTTTTTTAAGGTTAAAGAAATGATAGTTTGTTGATGCTTCTTTCGATGAACTGTTTGTTTTGATTCTGGTTCGTATCATGGTAATCGGGTCATCTTTCTTTTGTTTCACCTTAACCCAGTCACTCATTGATCCGCCCGCTAATGTTCCGACATTCACTTCTTCACCTTCAATTGACAGTTTGTAGCTGCCGTATTCTCCTGATGTCGGGGTTCCGCTTGCATCATCATTCATAACAGCAATTTTCGGTTTACCCAAAAAACAACCGGCTGTCAGAATTGATAAAGCCGCAATAGTCGCGATAAGCATAATTTTCTTCATGGTACTATTTTCCTCCTTCTGTTTTTTGTGTAAAATACACATAAAGATAATATACACAATTTGTATAATAGTTTCAAGAGAAATATTTTATTAAAAGAATGTTTTTTCTTTGACCTTTTAAGATACAGGAATATACTCACGATATGCCGCCAATACCGCATATTACACTTTTAGGGTTTCCGATAACCCCGCTTCCGAAAGACGAACTTCTTTCACTTGTTGAACAAATGCTTGATGAGAAAAAACGTACAACCCATCATATTATTACTTTGAATCCGCTTATGCTCATGAAAGCCCGTACACGAAAAGGACGTTTTTTGCGTGATGCCATTCTCAGTGCTGATATGGTTATCCCCGATGGTATCGGCATTGTGTGGGCTTCACGATTTCTTGGTCGCCCCTTTCCGGAACGTATAACCGGGATTGATTTTATGATTGATCTCATTCGTTGTGCTGTACGAAAAAAAAGGACGATCTGTCTTCTTGGAGCGGCTCAAAAAGTTGTTCATAAAGCAGCAAGACGACTGAAAACAACGCATCCCGAATTAAGAATTGTTGGACAGCATAATGGTTATTACCCGCCGGAACGCGAAGGAATTATTGCCCGCGGTATTCGTAAAGCACAGCCGGGGATGCTTTTTGTAGCAATGGGAATGGATCGGCAGGAGCGATTTATATATAATTATAAGGATATATTAGAAATACCGGTTTGTATGGGAGTTGGCGGTTCGTTTGATGTTATTGCCGGGAACGTTGCTCGTGCACCGTATCAAATGCGGCAAATCGGATTGGAATGGCTTTTTAGAATATGTAATCAGCCATTTAAACGTCTCGGGAATATAATAACATTACTGCATTTTGTTATACTGGTTTTATTAAGTAAACGCCGGTAGCACGTCGTATTATATCAATACCCGTTTAATCAGTTTTATTATTAACAGTACATACAGCTTTTTATTGGTGTTCAGTGAAAGAGGGGATATATATTTAATCAATGTATTATTAAATCTGTATACAGGTGTTATTTAATGTACCTGTGCAGCCGTCGATATTCAATTTAAACCGGTGCTCTGTATATAATGGCATTATTACACGATATATTATTGTTCCGGCGGCGGTTCAAAAGAAACGACAACTCGGCGGTTTACGGGACTTTTCGGGTTTGAAGGGTTTTTTAATGAATTGCCTCCTTCAGAACGAACAGAAAACCTGCTTTCGGGAAAATCGTATTGTGCAACTAAATAATCAACAACTGCTTGTGCCCGGCGGCGACCGATTTCAATATTTCCCGGATGATCATTTTCTTCGCCCGCAACCGGCTGTTCCGGACCGCTGGCATCAGCATAACCCGTTACGATAATGGTATATTCAGAAGGCACAGTACGTATTTTTTCAGCTAAAGAATTTCCTTTTTTGCTGAGAATTGATTGTATACCGGCGCGGTCCCATTTTTTATATCCCCATCCGCTTATTTCTTCAGAAAAAGCAAGATCATTCACGTTTATCTGCTGAGTCGGCGGCGGTGTAACAGATCGCGCCGCAACGGGTTCCGAGGCTGGTTCAGGATCGGGTTCCGGTTCGGGCGTTGTTTCTTCAACAACTTCAGCGGTTGATTTGCAGCTGATTGTACCAAATATAAACGGAACGCTGATAATACAAAAAAGCATAAGCAGTGTAATTGTTTGATTGTTTTTCATAGTATGTTTCCATGTTTATTATAACGTATAAGATTTTAATACCCATAATGTAGCATAATTACAATTAAAAATCCAGTACATTTATTCAATGACAGCGATATGGCAGTCGTTGTCTGTTTGGATAATGTTCTCATGGAGCATATTTCGTGCTGTTTTAGTATTGTCATATTTCTCAGTATACGGTATCTTATATATGAAGGAAAACAATGGTGAACAGAAAACCGTTATATTATAATAATAAGCATCTCTCAAAAATTGAGGATATTAATCATTTCATTGATGAAAACGGTAAAACAAAGTCTGATTTGTTTAATAATAAAGGAGCATTGCTGGTTTTAAAGAATACCCATCCTCCGGAAAAAATCTTTCATATTCCGGTTTATACCTATGTTGAGGATATTCATAAACATATGGTGCTTCCTGTTATTGATCGGGAAAAAAACGTTTCGGAAATGGACGAGCAAAAAAGAAAACAAAAACATCATAAGAAAATTGAGTCTGTACTCGGTCGTACAGCACTTCGCTTATATGAACAAACGGCTCCGTCAATTGATACTATTCTCAATACTCCAACACTGACGCATAAAGACTTTTCAACAGCGGCTGAAATTGTCGGCGAAACAATAAAACAGGATCATTATAATTTGCATGCGGTTATTCAGTCATTGCGTACTATTGATACGTATACGTATAATCATTGTTTTTCAGTTTATTTGCTGACCGTCCGCGCATTGCAGCATTTTAGACAATACATTAATGACAATGAATTTTGGGATGCATTCAAACAGGATTTCGGAAAGATTAATTTCAATATTGATAGTTTAAAACGATATGGCGTTGCCGCATTATTGCATGATTACGGAAAAACGCTGATCCCGCCAGAAATACTCAATAAACCCGGCAGTTTAACTGCTGAAGAGTTTGAAGTAATGAAAAAGCATCCGCGGCTTGGTGTTGAAGCATTGGTTCATTTAAATATTGATGAACCGAATATTCTTGAGATTGTCGGCAATCATCATCCGCAATATCTTACCTTTCGTGAACGCGGACAAAGCCCGCTTGTTCAGATTGTCAATATTGTTGATATTTATGATGCATGCCGTTCAGTACGTCCGTATAAACAACCATTTTCGCTTGAAGAGACGTATTCAATATTAAAATCAGAAAAGGTAAAAAACCACTGGGATCCGTTTATTTTTAATATTATTATCAATGAAGTGCTGCCGGAGTTTGAAAAACGGCGCATGCAATAAATGCAATGGTATTTTTTACTGCATTACTATTCCATATATGATACGTGATTAATAGTATGACGTATATGAAATAAAACACCACTTTCTTTTTAAATGGATTGGCAATTATTGTTTTTTAATATACGACCGTGTCATGTTTTTTTTGATAAATGTCTTTCTTAGGAAATAATAAATTTCTAAATAGTGTAATGAAAATACTGGCAAATGTTGAAAATAACCATGTAAACCAAATGAATGATAGTAAATATATTAATCCCGGAAACAAGCCCCCTTCATCAACTCTGTCTAATAACATATACAAATAATCCATTGCCGAACCTCCATTCGTTAATGATTCGCTCTCAATGTATTTCCGTATTTTATGCATACGGATGTAATGGGCGCGATACATATATTGACGAAAAAGGCGGGTGATTTTTATAATAAATTTACAATTTTATTGGAAGTATTACGTACTGCTGCCGAGGAGAGAATCTGATCAGACCGGACTTCTATATCCGCTATTACGAAAGAGGAGGGTATATACGCCCCCTTTATGGACGTATGGTGTATAGAGTTTTCGGAGATGCTTGAAAACATGAATAATATTAAACAGAAAAAAACAGTGATAAGGTCTCTTTACGAAGTCCGTATAAATCGTTACAATTCATATAAAAGTGTTAAAGAAACGGTGCGGATAGTATATGAAAAGCAATGGAAAAAATATACCGCCTGATTATTCAGTTATTGGTGCAGTCGTTAATTTTAATAAACCCGGTGCTGAGCGAGCATTGATGAAACTGCATGATCGTATTATCAGGAAGAACGGTACGCTGATGGTGTATTGCGGGAAGCATAAACCGAAAGCATTTCTTAAATATAATTGTACTGCACGTGCATTAGCACGACAAGCGCATCTGGTTGTCGTGCTTGGCGGTGACGGCACAATGCTGCTTGCGGCAAGTATATTAAAACGAACGAAAACTCCGGTATTCGGCGTCAATATCGGTCATCTTGGTTTTTTATCTGAAACATCAGCAAAAGAAATGATTGGGACATTGAATAATATATTTTCCGGCAACTACAGTATGGATACACGTATGATGCTTGATTTTACTGTCATGCGTGGAGATAAAACCATTGCGGTTGCAACAGGACTGAATGAGGGAGCTATTGTTAAAAACATTGATACCACCACGGTGCTTATTTCAACCTACATTGGCGGAAAACTTATGTCACGGTTTCGTGGTGACGGGTATATTATTGCAACACCGACCGGATCGACGGCGTATGCATTATCAGCCGGCGGTCCGGTTGTCAGCCCGAAACTTGATGCCTGTATTATTATTCCGATTTCTCCGCATGCAATTGCCGTGCGTCCGATGGTACTGGGGTTCAGTGAAGAATTGACCATTTTTGTTGATGATATGCGCGGTAAAGTTGCGTTAACCGTTGATGGACTGCATACTATGGTATTACAGAAGGGCGATCGGATTTCAGTTAAGCGTTCAGAATATATGACACATATGATTCGGTGTCAAAAACGAGGGTTTTATGATATTATTGTTGAAAAATTACGGTGGCTGCAGCGCTGATGCTTGAATATTTACGAATAAAAAACTTTGCTCTCATTGATGATTTGGAAATTCGCTTTCAAAGCGGACTGACGGTAATGACCGGCGAAACCGGCGCGGGAAAATCAATTATTATTAATGCACTCAATACGATTCTCGGTATGCGCATGAGCAGCGATATGATTCGTTCCGGTACTGATAAAGGGGTTGTTGAAGGGATGATAACTATTGATGAACGTTCTGCGATACCGTCAATTTTAGGAAATGCCGGCATTGATTGTGATGCCGGACAACCGCTTATATTAAAACGTGAGTTTAATCGTGAAGGACGCAGTTATTGTTATATTAATGGATCGCCGACAACGCTTTCCATACTCCGGCGTGCCGGCGATATTCTGGTAGATATTCATGGGCAGCATGAGCATCAGTTACTGCTTGATGCAAAGCGGCATTGTGAGGTGCTTGACAGTTTCGGAAAACTTGAATCGCTTGCCGCCGGTGTAAAAAAAATCTACAACGACTATACTGAAATTGACAGCACCATACACCGGCTTGAGCTGGATGAAGAAGAAAAGAAACGTCGTGTAGCACTTGCGGAATATGCCGTAAAAGAAATAGATGATGCCGCCTTACAGGAACATGAAGACATTGAACTTGAGGAAGAAGAACGCATTTTAAGTAATGCCGAGAAGCTGTATGCAGCGGTTGATGAGACTTATCGTATGTTATATGAAAATGATAATGCTGCCGGCGGTGCCGTTGAACGGGTATTGTCGGTATTTCAATCAGTTGAGGATATTGATAAGAACCTTCTTTCACTTCGGCAAAAAGTTGAGGAAGCGCATTATACGCTGCAGGATGTTATCGAATCAGTACGGCAGTATAAGGAAAATATTACGTTCAGCCCCGATCGTCTGGAAGAAATAATACAGCGGCGTGAATTAATACAGCGCTTGAAGAAAAAGTATGGAGAAAGTATCGGAAAAATTCTTCTGTATCGTGAACAGTGTATTGGTGATATTTTAGCAATTACAAATTCCGAAGAAACGAAAGAAAGTTTAAAACAAAAACGGGAAGCATTACGTACTGAATTGCAGAAGCGCGTTATTGAGCTTTCAGGCCGCCGCCGTGTTGTAGCGAAGCTGCTTGAAGAAAAAACGATGCATGAGCTTGCCGGTCTTGCGATGGAGAAAACACGGTTTATTGTTCAGTGCAGATATCGTATCGGTGAAGAGGGTCTTATTGAAATTGACGGTGAACGGTATTGTGTTACTGAAAACGGCATTGATGTTGTTGAGTTTCTTATCAGTCCGAATGAGGGTGAAGAACCGAAACCGCTGCAGCGTATTGCATCCGGCGGTGAGCTGTCACGTATTATGCTGGCATTGAAAACAATTCTTGCCGGTGTTGATACTGTGCCAACGTTAATTTTTGATGAAGTTGATGTCGGGATCGGCGGGAAAATTGCCGAAACCGTTGGGATAAAATTACAGGAACTTGCTGCTGCGCGGCAGGTGTTTTCTATTACCCATCTTCCGCAGGTTGCAGCACGTGCTGATCATCACCTGCATGTCGTAAAAATGATTACGGACGGCAGAACAGTTACCCGTGTCGGTTTATTGCCGCATGATGAGCGCGTGAAAGTATTGGCGGCAATGATGTCCGGTGATGAAGCAAGTGAAACTGCTCGTGAAACCGCCCGTGAACTTCTTATGCGTTCATGCAGGAATCGCAGCGTATGACTGATTTTACACCGGTCCTGCTTGCGCTCGGGAAATTATTTTTATTAATCTCAATTGGGTTTGCAGTCTTTCGTTTCTCGTATATGCGTGATCATTTCTTGAAGCCGATTTTATGGATAACCATGAATGTTCTTTTACCCGTTTATTCTGTTTATTATTTTAGTGCGGGGTGGGACGATGCTATCGGGAACGGTCCGCATTGGATGGTTATTTTTTTTGGCGCATGTATAGTATTGATAGCATTACAAGTGCTGATCGGGCGTCTTTTTGTATCCGTAACCCCACACCTTTCAGAAAACCGAAAACGCGATATGACTGTTCTTATCGGCATGCATAATGCCGGGTATTTGCCGTTGCCGTTATTAACACCGATAGTGCCTGATTCGGTTATTGTATATGTTTTATTCTTTTTACTTGCGTTTATGTTATTATTTTGGACGATAGCAGTCGGGTATATCGGTGCGGAAAAAGAAAATGGACGGTTTCGATTTAAACTGAATATGCCGCTTATCGGTATTATTATTGGACTGGTAACCGCGTTAACCGGCAGTTTTAAATACATTCCGCACAGTATTGTTATACCGATGAAATGGACTGCGGATGTCGGTATTAATCTGATTGTTGTTGTTTTGGGAGGAGTGTTGGCATCAATTCCGCAGCATCAGCTTCATTTCCAAAAAAAGTTCATTGGTGTTATTATTACAAAAATGATATTGTTTCCATTATTAATAATTGGTGTTATGGCACTGGCGCCGATTGAACAGCTGGTTGTTAATGCTGCCGATCCGAAAATGCTGGCGAAATATATTCGTTTAGTTATGATTGTCGAAGCAGCAGCGCCGCCGGCAACAAATCTGATAATTGTATCAAAAGTATTCGGTACGGATGATCAGGTTGCTTTTATGGGGAATGGTATACTACATACGTATATCGCAGCGGTTATTACCATGCCTGTTTTTGTCGCAATAAGTCTTGTTATTTTCCCTTAAGTACTTTTTCTGCAAATGTCGTTGCTTCACCGATAATTCTAAAAACGTTGGCATTACGCAGTTCAAATGCAATAAAGTACGCCATGGCTGCCATCACACGAATAGCATCTTTAACGGTGGTGAGCATCCCGTTGATAAAGTATTCATTGGTGTCTGAATTTTTATAGTTGAGTATTGCTCCCGGCGCTTTTCTGATAATTGATTCATTCGGGAAATTAATACGAGCGTTTTCGTAAAAATTTAAATTTGAGTTTTCAAGGAAACGACCTTGTGCGATCAATTTTTCAGCAAGATTAAAAAACAAACTGCGTGGTTCTTTCATCAGATTGCGTGCTTTTCGCTCTTGTTCTTGCGTTGCCGCTGATACTTTAACGCTTTCATTAAAAATCATTTCTTTCAGCTCACGGCATTGCAATGCACGCGCATGATTAATATCAATTTCTGTATCAGCGTTTTCTTCAACGGGTATCGTAATGCTTTGCAGAGTACGATAATCCTGATTATTGGTAACCCGGCGGTACAAAGTATCCATAATTTTCGGTATTTCAGGATCGGTGATAATCGGTTCTTCGCGATGATCACCGTCAAAATTCAAATGAACAGGATTGCCGCTGAGTAATTCATGAAATTCAAACTCAAATGATTTAAATAATGTATATGCATAGTACACCGGAAAGCGTTCCCGTTTCCTCATTTCGGCGATGAACTCTTCTTCATTCGCAGTACGATATTCCGCTAATTTCCGAAAATAGGTATTTCCTTCGCGTATCATTACTTTCAGTGTTTCGCGCCATTTTTTATCTTCTTCTTTTTTTCGTCGTTCGTTTTCTTCTTTTTTCTCACGTTCTTTTATTTTCATGCGTGCTGATTCGGTATAGTTGGCTTTTTCATCATCAACGGAGAATGTTAACATGCCTAAGAACTCCTTAACATCGCCGCTGCTGATAATACGATTAAATGAGGAGTGTGTCATAAATAGTGTTCTGATAAGCAGTTCAAGATTTTCATCATGAAAATAACTTACCATTTTCTGCAGGGTAATGATATTTGAAGCATCAAGCCCGTATTTTTCATCACCGCGCAATGCTTTTGCAATAGCGGTAACTTCTGCATTACGATACATTTTATTAAAAATTATTTTGTAATATGCATGCGCAAGGGTCTTTAAGGGAGATTCAATATCATCAGCAAGAAACGGGGTATTTATTTCAACCATGGTAAATTTGCGTAATGCAACCGCAAGGTCAAGAAAACAGATAAGCAGATTGTATTCCAGAGCGGTGATATTATCAAAGCGTTCATTGAGTATATATTTAATGGGATTGATGAGTTTCTGGATTTGCCCGAACATATCATTACTCAGAATGGAAAGTATTGCGGGTTTAATGCGATGGCGAAAAAGTGTAATCCAACCGCTTCGCCATGCCCATTTCGTTATTTCCCACCAATTAATAAGAATTCCTTGTTTTGGCTCCGTTGGTTTTTCTGTCGGCATGGGGTCGTTGTTTTTCTGTTGTTTGCCGTCTTCAGTGCTTTTTTGTTCTTTTTTAACGTATTTTTTTTTCAGCTCCCGTTCTTTTTTTTTCAGAGCGGCAACTTTTTGTTCCGGAGTTAGGGTGGCATTACGAAGAATACTGTCAACAAAATTTCGTTCGCGCGGGTCGGCTTCAGTTTTCTCAATATAATCAAGCAGATCATTGGCAAGCTCTTTTACGTAGCCCTCTTTTTTTTGTGTTTTTTCGGTAGCATTATCGCGGATCAGGGTATCACGAAGATTACGGACACGTTTCAATTCTCGCTTATGCTGATCACTGCCGTATTCAACACCGTATTTAGTCTCAATATGCATTTTTTGTATATCGCCACGCGGCTGATTTTTATAATCCGGCATGATGTACCTGTAGTTATTGAATTAATGATTTCATTATCGACATATTATAAACCATTTTTTTATATTTTTCCAGTGCAATAATGCATACTTTTTCATAAATAAAGTATATTTTATCAGGATGTATTTAATTTAATTGCTCTGTTTATTGAGAACAGCAAATCATATTGACAATACAAATAAGAGCATGATAGTATGCATAGCGCCGGCACAATAAGGAGAATAATCTATGGCAATGAAAGCCGATACAATTTGGATGAATGGAAAATTTGTTCCTTGGGAAAATGCAACAATGCATGTTCTGTCGCATGTTGTTCATTACGGAACGTGTGCATTTGAAGGGATACGCTGTTATAATAATACAAAAGGTTCAGCAATTTTTCGTCTTCGTGATCATATTGTTCGTTTATTTGATACCTGTAAAATATATAATATTGTTCCTGATTACACTATTGATGATCTTGTTAATGCGTGTGTTGAGACGGTACGGAAAAATAAACTCAGTAATGCATATATTCGTCCGTTTATATATCGCGGTTTTGGCTCGCTGGGAGTCAGCCCGCTTGATTGTCCGATCGAAACTGCTGTTGCGGCATGGGATTGGGGGACATATCTTGGCTCTGAAGCATTGGAAAAAGGCATTCGCGCCGGTGTTTCCAGCTGGAACCGTCCTGCACCGAATACTTTTCCGACAATGGCAAAAATGGCGGGAACGTATATTAATAGTCAATTAATAAAAGTTGAAGCAATGCAGCGTGGTTATAATGAAGGTATTGCGCTTGATCGGTATGGATTTGTCAGTGAAGGGTCCGGAGAGAATATTTTCATTGTGCGTAGCGGCGTATTATATACACCGCCGTCAACATCGTCAATATTACCCGGGATAACCCGTCATTGTATATTTAAAATCGCTCGAGAAAAAAATATTCGTTGTGAACATCATCAGATTCAGCGTGAAGCATTGTATCTGTCTGATGAAGTGTTTTTAGTCGGAACGGCTGCTGAAATTACTCCCGTTATCAGTATTGATGACAGAATTGTCGGCGACGGAAAGCGCGGTCCGATAACGAAAATCATTCAGGATTATTTCTTTGATATTATTAAAGCACGGGTTGATGATCCGTTCGGATGGTTAACGTATATTTAATAGTGCGATTATTATAACTATGCATTATTGCATATCGTATTGTGATATATACAGCATCTATTTCGTGCCGAATTATCGTGTATTTCAGCAGAGGCGGGAATATGACACTTATTACATGGACAATAACAATACTGTTTTTATTAGTGAGTTTTGGTATTTTATATCTTGTCATAATGCAGATCATTAATAAAAAACGCCGCTGAAACTTTATCTGAAGACAATCAATAAAAACATTTTGACAAACCGTGGTATGCCCGCTACATTAATAACATGACTACTGAATTGCGGGAGATGTAATAATGACAAAAACAATTTATCGAATCATGCGCACCGGGGTGGTTTTCAGTGCGGTGTTTGTGCTTTTTTCATGTACAGTTATGCCGATTACTGATGTTGCCGTCAGCTCAGTTGAACCGATTCGTGTTTTATATATACGTGCGGAAAATGTCGGCATGACAGCAATGTTTCCGATGGTACGCCGTATGAACGATTATTTTTCACTGCATGAGATACCCGCGGAAAATGTTCGGGTACTGATCGTCTATGCAAACCGACAGAACAATAAATATACGTTAGAAGTTGCTTTTGCCGTTACCAATGAAATAGCGGCTGATCCGGAAGGGAAGATAAAAGAAAAAACATATCCGGCACTTCAACAAGCTGCAGTGATAATACATACAGGTCCCTACAGCGGTCTTCGTCATGCAGCACAACAATTATCAGCATGGATTGAACAAAACGGGTATCAGGAAGCAGGTCCGTTATTTGAGGAATATTTAAATAATCCGAAAGAAACACCAATAAAAGAATTAAAAACCAAGATATGGATACCGGTAGAGCTGAAAACGGAAGGTACAGAGGTGTTTGCGGCTGCTGAAGACTGAGGTATACAAAGATGCCTAAATAATGGTGTTGACATAATAGAATAGTAACTATAGACTTATTAGTAGAGCAGGTTCTGAAAGCGGGATGTATATCAGAAACGGGATGATTTTCAGAGGCTGCTGTCCGGCTTCGTGTTGGAACAGTTCATGGAGGAAAAAGGATTCGTACGCAGGGAAGCGAAACGAGAATCATCAAATCATATAACCTCTGCAAAAATCCTGAAAAAAAAGTAAAAATTTTCCTCAAGTAATTCATACTATATGCCGATTAATAAGATACGGCATAATTTGCCGAAGTTCTTTGATAAACAAAATATCGTCAATCCCGCGTGAAGGGATTCACGCGTGGTGAGATACAATGACTGTAACAGCATGCTGTCGGTCGGTCTGTGATACTGGGGTTGAACAGGCTGTATTATGCATCTGTTACGGATTGGGGTGGTAATCGCCTCCGATGCTATGAGCAGCACTCGTTAGGGTGAAAAAAGCATCGGCGGTCGTTTTTCAAGGAGGAAAAGCATGATTATCAACCACAATCTCAGTGCGATTAATTCACATCGAACATTAAAGTTCACGCATTGGGAAGTTGACAAAAACATGGAGAAGTTATCATCAGGATTGCGGATAAACCGCGCCGGTGATGACGCTTCAGGACTCGCCGTTTCGGAAAAGATGCGAACCCAAATTCGCGGTTTGCGTCAGGCAGAACGAAATTCCGAAGATGGTATCTCATTCATTCAGACGAGTGAAGGGTATCTGCAGGAAGCGCAGGACGTGATTCAACGAATTCGCGAACTGGCGATTCAGGCTTCAAATGGTATTTATACCACTGAAGATCGTATGCAGATACAAGTTGAAGTATCGCAGTTAGTTGACGAAGTAGATCGGATAGGTTCACAAGCCGAATTTAACAAAATGCGGCTTTTCACCGGACGATTCGCAGACCCGCGAACCGGTGGTGTTGCTTCCGCTTCAATGTGGTTTCACATTGGACCGAACGCCGATCAGCGCGAACGGGTGTATGTGAACACAATGACCGCTGCCGCACTTGGCATGCGTAATGTGAACACCGGCGAAATACTTTCGCTTTCAACACCTGAGAGTGCAAACTCAATGATAGCGGTATTAGACAAAGGTCTTGAAAAAATCAGTAAGCAGCGTGCTGATTTAGGTGCATTCCATAACCGTTTGGAATACACGGCACGCGGACTTATGGTAGCGTATGAGAACACCCAGGCTTCGGAAAGTCGGATTCGAGATGTTGATATGGCTGAAGAAATGGTTTATTTAACCAAGAATCAGATTCTTGTTCAATCAGGAACAGCCATGTTAGCGCAGGCTAATATTAAACCCCAGACTGTGCTTCAGCTGCTCGGCTAATACCGGAGCTGATACAAAATAGGTTTTATATGGGAGCATCCGTATTTTTCAGCGTCAGTGGTTTCCGCTGACGCTGAAACGCGGGTGTCAGGGTTACCGTTTTTAATCGTGTCGGTTGAACATGGGATACCGTGTCGGTTACCCACCATACAAAATAACGAGTTTGTGCAGGGATGCTCAGATTCGTAAAAAATGTCCAGGAGGGAAGACGAATGATTATTAATCACAACATCAGTGCAATCAGTGCACATCGTCATCAAAAGTTTAATGCGTGGCGTCTTGACAAGAACATCAGTAAACTCTCGTCAGGATTACGTATTACCACTGCCGGTGATGATGCATCCGGTCTTGCAGTATCCGAACGCATGCGGAGTCAGGTCCGCGGTTTGCGTCAGGCTGAACGCAATGTCGAAGACGGCATTTCGTTTATTCAGACGACGGAAGGATACTTGCAGGAATCACAGGATGTTCTCCAGCGTGTTCGCGAACTTGCTATTCAAGCAGCGAATGGTATTTATTCGGATCGTGATCGTGCTCAAATTACCGTTGAAGTTGACCAGCTTATCGCAGAAGTTGATCGTGTTGCAAGTCAGGCGGAATTTAACCGCATGCATATGCTGACCGGTCGCTTTTCTGACCCGCGTGCTGCTGCCAACAATGCAAATCAACCTGCTCCGCAGGCAAGTATCCACTTCCATGTTGGTGCAAACGCATGGCAGCGGGTTCAGGCATTTGTTGGTGATATGAGCGTCAACGGTCTTGGTCTGCGTCCGGATGGGCAACAGATCTCAATTCAGACTATTGAAGATGCAAACTCTTCACTAGCGCGTGTTGATGAAGCGCTTGATACTATCAGCAAACAACGTGCTGATCTCGGCGCAATCCAGAATCGTCTGGAACATACATCACGTGGGCTGATGGTTGCGTATGAAAACCAACAGGCTTCTGAAAGCCGTATCCGTGATCTTGATATGGCTGAAGAGATGGTTGATTATGTACGGAATCAAATTCTCCAGCAGTCAAGTACTGCAATGCTGGCACAAGCTAATCTGAAAACAACGTCGGTACTGTCACTGTTACAGTAAGTACAGGCGTATAGAGTACCGGTACACCAGTACCGATAGTACTCTGCATTGACGTGTGTGACCCGGGTATGTTTATGCCCGGGTCTTTTTTTATCGTATTACAGAGTGTTCGGGGATACCGAAGGGCTGCTGCATACTTATAGTATGGTGTATTTTTCGTAACGAAAAATAATGTATCTCTTTTTGCGCATATTATGATAGATATATGAACGATAAAAAATATATATAAATGCAAATCATTCCTTGCCGAAACTGTTTCAAAAGTATACTTTTATAACTATATAGTATGATATCGTACTATATTGTAATACCTTACAAGGAGCAGCAACACCTCTCTTATTATACTGCGCTATAATTAAAGTCATTGTTGTATAAACAATCATAATGTATAGTTACATACAATGCTTTGCTTGGGAGTTTTGTATTATTTTATACTCAGTATACTTTATAACAAGGTGTAATCATTAAATATGAAAAATGAAACCAATTTGAAAGAACGTTATGCACAATTAAATATGGTTAAACTCTGTATACTCGGAAGTCTTCTCGGACCAACGATTATATATATTGTATATATTGTGTACATTGGCATTTTAACCATGGATCAAATGAAAAAGATACTCCTGAATCCGTTTACCTTTCCTATGATTGTTGTTTCGCTGAGTGCAATTACCGGTCTTCTATTTTCGTATATATCCAATGTTAAAAAGTATCTTGAAGACAATACGAGTATACATGAAGAGTTGTTTTATATATCATTGAAACGTATCATCGTTTATAAAATAATACTATTTCCTATTTACGGTGTTTTTACTATTTTATTCAGCGTGTATGTCGGCGGGGGATATGTCGGATTGGATATCTCATTGTATGAAGTCGGTTTAATGCTGTTGATGGTAATATCATTTTTTACCTTATTTAATATTCCCTTTTATGCGATTATAATAAAATTATTGGAACATGCAACGCAGGGAGTAGCGCTTTCATCAAAGTATCGTTTTTTGAATGTTCGCAATAAATTAGTATTGTTCTCATCATATATTGCCGTCGGAATTGGTATACTATTCTTTGTTAGCGCAGCTGGTATTATTCATCGTCATATCAGTATTGATAACATCTCAGTTATTTTTTGGCGAAAAATATCTGTTGCAATAGTCATTGGATCGATAATTTCAACGCTGGTGATTGCCATGCTGCATGATCAAATTGTTAAACCATTACGGCAGGTACAGGATCGTATTCGTGATATTGCTGCCGGAGAAGCGGATTTAACACAGCAAATAGTAATTATTAATCGTGATGAGTTTGGATGTATTGCCCGTGATTATAATACGTTCACTCAAAAAATACGTTCAATAATAACACGTATTCGAGAAACGGCATTTCAGGTTACCTCATCAGCAGAGGAATTATCTGCTACTTCTGAAAATCTTGCACAGGGGGCGCAGGAACAAACAGCGGCGTTTGAAAATATCTTAATTTCTATTCGAGGACTCAGTGATTCAGTCGATAAAATATCCAATGCATCGCAGGAACAAAATGAAATGGTTATTGCATCACGAGATAATATTACCGCATTATCAAAAAAAATAAATGATGTTGCCGGTGTTGCAAAAATTGTTAAGGAAGAATCGCAAAAAGCAATTGAACAGGCAAAAGAGGCAGTTCATATGTCTGAAGCCGCAATTATCGGTATGAACAATATTCAGGGCAGTTCATCTGAAATGGAAAAAATGGTTACCCTCATTCGCGATATTGCCGACAATACCAGTTTGCTTGCACTGAATGCAAGTATTGAAGCTGCTCGTGCCGGCGAGCATGGACGCGGGTTTGCGGTTGTTGCTGAGGAGGTGTCGAAACTTTCACAGCGTTCAATTGATTCTTCAAAAGAAATATCAAAGCTATTATTTGAAAATAATAAACGCATTCAAACCGGTAATGATATTGTTAATAAAGTGGCAGAAGCGATTAATGTTCTTAAAGAAACATCTGCGCGTTCATCTGATAACGGCAATAACATTGTTGAAGCGACGATGGTGCAGGTGAAAAACAGCGAAGCAGTGAATACCCTGTCGCAAACATTAAGTGAAATGTCTCAAAATATTACTCACATTACCTCTGAACAGGCTCGTGCATCAAGTGAAATTTCACAATCGGTAACGCAAAGCAATGAAATTACACAGCAAACAGCGACTGCGGCGGAGGAATTAGCAAGTTCAACGGAAGAATTGTCATCACAGTTTCAGGAATTACTGGATATAATATCTATTCTAAAGGTTGATTAATACCGCGATTTAAGTGCAGCTGCATAGCATCATTGTATATGAGTAATGAATGATGGTTTTTATTTCATGTGCTGAATAATTACATCAATAAAGTCTTGCAGTAATGCAATATGCGGTTTTATTTCATATTCCAAGAGATCACAGAGTTGTACAATATCTTTATGCTCAACCGCATTGCTGAACTCTTTAAGCAGTGTATTAAAATCATTACGGAATGTTTCAAGTGAAGTGCCGTTGTGTTCGATAGAGGTGAAATCAAGCTTTTTCATTATACGGGCTGATTCAAATAATATAACAATATTGTTCAATAAATCACTCATTTCAATAATATCATTCATTGCTGATGCATCATGTCCGGTTTGAAGGCTGCTTACGGTTTGTTCAATGTTTTGGCTGAATGCAGAAAGATGCTTTTTATGCGTTTCAAATTCTCTGCAAACACCTGCACTATCGGTTGGAGCCATACGACCGGCAGTAATATGTATCGTTGATATTGTTTCAAGATTGTTTGTTTCAATGTGTTCGATATCATCAATGTGCGTACCGTCAATATCAACAGTTATTACCCCTGATCCGTTTTCGGAAAGCCATCCGTCAATAGCACGAATAACCTCTGCAGCGGTTTTTTCTTTTTCAAGCGTAAAGTCAAGTTTCTCATTATTAATATAGATATTCATTATTGGTTCCTAATGTGTATCGGGTTGCTATTTATTATTCTGCATTCCTTGAATCTGACCATTCATATATTCACGTTCGCGGTTTAATTCCGCCAGATTAGCTTCCATTCGTCCGAATTTTCGGCGTAAACTTTCTTCATAGCGAACAATGTCATCTTCAATATTACTTTTTGTTTTATCTTTATTTTCTATTCGGGAATCAATCATTCGCATTTTAGTGTCAAGAATACCGCGTGATTGTGTAAAATAGTGTAATGTTTCATTCATGGTATACGCAACACCGGTATCAACACGCAAATCTTCATCAACATCATTTCCAAAAAGCTGAGCAACATATTCCATATCACCCTCAAGCCATTGTTCAATTTTTGATTGCTCAATGCTCAGAATGCCTTTGCGGACGTTTTCCCATGAAGATCCCCAGCTTCCTGCTGAAATGCCAAGCTGTGAAAGCAGGGCTAAACGTTCTTTTGCATCGGTCGGATATGCATTCATGATGATTGACTTCATACGGCTTTTTAAATTCATTAAGGTTGCTTCACCGGCAAGCAGACTTGCATCTGTTGTCTTCTGTGTTCCGCCTGATTCAACACTACTGAATTCGTTGAGAAACTCCATTGTTTCATTATAGGTTGAAACAAACTCATCCAGTGCATCTTGAATGGAATCAATATCATAATTTATCAGCAGTGATAACGGTTCTTTCGTTGCTCGTTTTAAGCTCAACCCAACACCGGGAATAGCATCATTAATGTCTTTTGCAATAGGGCGTTGGAATGTTATGCCGTCAATTGAAAAAATTGAATCGCGGGCAGGATTTATTTCATGCGCATATTCCGGCGGATGATCGGTTGTATCACGTATGGTAATATCATCAAAAACAATAACAGTATTCGGATCATCAACGCACAGCAGTATTCGGTCAAAGGGTTGATTGTTTTTCATAACGTCTGAAAGTGCAATACTGCCTTCACGCCATTCGTTTTCCGATGACGTTAAATGATTAATATATTCTTTACGGCGTTTGCCGCTTTTATAGGCAACACCGATTCCGATAATTCTTTCATTTTCTGCCGGAAGGACCGGTTTTATTTCTTCAGCGGGTGAATTGTGTCTATGACCGAGTTGATCGCCCGCATGAAACGAATAGGGTGCACCGAGGATAGTAACATTTTTAACCGTTGCGCTCCCGATGCGTTTTTCAACGGCGATTGCATTTGTTGCGGGGAGGATATTTGATGCGGTGTAGGGTGATGGTTCATGACCGGCATTGGTCGTTGACGGCAGCATTGATTGCGTTCGATACCGAAAAGTAATAACACTGTTTTTATCAGCGCGCAGTGTTGACGGCAGGCGCATTTCTTTCCATGTATTTCCCTGCAATTGCACACCGAGCGATTCCGTTTCGTCATCAAGGTGCAATGCGGTAAGACTATCCGTATCGCGTTGGAAGGATGTGTTTTCAGGACCGGCATACGGAAGGAGTGCTGATGTTTCAAACTCTTCAAAATTTTGTGCGTATAATACCGCACCTTTTTTTCCGGGAATGCTTTTTAATTCTAAGGTATCAATAATAGCAGAACCTTTTTCAGTAATATGAATAGCATTATCAGCACCGCTTTTTTGTGCAATAATACTGAGGACGGAATTATCTGCATCAACACTATATACCTTAGCGGTAACAATATCTTCTGCATCAGCGGTAATTGCTTCGGCAAGTTCTTCAAGTCCGCCGCCGCTGAAGAGTACTGTTCGTGTGATTCCGTTAACCGTGATATCAAGTTGACTTGACGGTAATACTGCGTCAACCGGAATTTTTTTTGTATTTATTCGATGCTGTGATGCAATTTGTTTAATTTCAATAGTATAAGTGCCGTTTTGAGCCGTACGTGAAGGGTTGGCAGTCAGATAGTGTTCATCGGTTTCGGCAATATGCTCACCGAATACATTATCAAAACTGTATAATTTTTTTGATGCTTTTTCTAATGCCCGGCAATTTTCGATGAGTTTGCGCCATGCCTCTTTTTTATAGCCGAGCATTTCCATTTCTTGGTCAAGGTTTTTAATAGGCTGGGATTTTGCTTCGACAAGTTTTTGTATTATCGCATCGGTATCCATACCGGATGCAAGTCCGGAAACGGCGGCTGGCATGTCTGCTCCTTATCAGTATGGTATTTACAATACACTGCTTATCACATCAGTGCTGCATACAGGCTTCTTTACTTATAATATCGGAGTGATGCCGAATTCCTTAAGTCAGTAACAAATAAGGGCAACTATGATTATTTTTCAATGAAGGCAATATTACTGCCTACAGAGAAAAGATAGCACAGTACTACAAGAAATCAAGAGTGTTTTACTGAGTGATACACGATGATTTATTTAAATAGCAATACTGTTTAAAAGTGCGGAAGGATTTTATGCATTCGCAGATGTTTGAATTTCAAGTGCAGGTGTTTACCCATGATGCTCATGAGCTGTCAGTAAAACCGTCAGTTTTATTATACTCTTTAACAAATGCAATAATACAATCGGAAATAGCACGTGCAATTTTGTTTAAATGCTCATCATTGCGTAATTGTTTTTCTTCATCGAGATTACTGACAAATCCAACTTCAGTGAGTATTGCCGGCATTGTAACAGTATTACGAAGAACGGAAAAGTTTGCTGATTTTACATTTTTACAGAGCGTGTCTTTCGATAGTGTTTTTTGATACGATGCCTGCATTGCAAGCGCAATATGTTTGCTTTCCTGTAAAAATTCTTCGTTTTGCATATCAAGCAGAATATTCTGTACTTCATTGCCGCCGGTTTTTTCTTTCATGAGAATATTGCCGTTTTCCAGCATAGCTGTTTGGCGTGCAGTTTCATCTGATGCGGTTTCAGAAAGATAATATGTTTCAAATCCATGTGCTTTTTTGTTAAGGGATGCATTTGCATGAATGCTGATGAAAACACCGGATCCATATTTTGCCGCCGCCGCATTCGCAATTTCAGAACGTTTTTTCAGTTCAATGAAAGTATCATCATCGCGTGTGGTGATGATTTTTACCGAACCTTTTAATTCGCGTATGAGAATTGCTTCCACTTTTTTGGTTACGGCAAGAACGACGGTTTTTTCACGCAAGCCTTTTTGTCCTAATGCTCCCGGATCTTTTCCGCCATGACCGGCATCAAGAACAATTACGCGAATAGAATCAGCATTTTTCTTATTCGGTTTGTGGAATTGTCCCGATCCGGCAGTTTTTCCCGTTGGTGGTTTTTTTACCGGTTTATCGGCGGCGATGAGTGGCGGTGCATTATTGTGGGGTGATTGGTCCGGTTCCGGCCGAGTTTTTATACATGTTTTCTCTATATACTCTAATAATTCTTTCGGTATATAGACGGTACCATCAACGGTTATTGGCGGGGCGTGCAGCGTATAGAGTTCACGGTTGCAGAAAACAACATTGTTCCCGATGGTCATCTGAATAAGATTGCCTTCAAACCGAAGCATTGCTTTTCGTGAAAATGAATCCCAATATTCTCGGCAATTAAATAATTCAGCAACATCGGGGAGTCGGTGATAATCACAGCGATTATACTGATAGGTTGGTATTGCATGTACTACAATCGGCAGTAATAAAGCGTAGAGAATACTAATACATACTGTACGACTGAGTAATTTAATTTTTCGCATCACGAGCTCATTCACCGTATACTATCGTTAATACAATAATTACATTATTCCTATACTGAATATCGGCGGGGATATGTTTTACTTAATAATGTTTGTACATTGTGTCTAAGTGCTCATAAATTACGATGCTGTTTTAATTATAGGACATACTAATATATCTATTGGAGAAGAGGTAGGGTATTGACGTACACAGCAATGTAGTATATAACCGTTCGTACGCTGACGGATGTCAGTGATAATTATATTGAATACTAAATAAGGAGGCATTTAATGGCGCATAAAATTATTGATGATTGCACCGCATGCGGTTCATGTGTTGATGAATGTCCTGAAGATGCCATCAGTGAAGGCGATCCGATCTATGTAATAGACGCTGATAAATGCACTGATTGCGGTTCGTGTGTTGAGGCATGTCCGTCTGAAGCGATTATTGCAGAATAGTACATACCGTATATATTTAAATTATGTAATAACACAATAAACGCCGGTTTTACCGGCGTTTATTGTTGTATAGCAGTACAGTGCGAAAATGTGAATGGTATATCATTATGCAGGCGCCGGACCGGTTGATTCGCGAACGATAAGTTCGGCATGGAATGTTTTTCTCACCATATTAGGTTCTTTACCTTCAATAATACGAATAATTTTATCCGCGGCGGCATGTCCCATCTGTTCAAGGGGCTGCCGAATAGTGGAGAGCTGCGGCTCAACTAATGTTGCATAGGGAATATCATCAAATCCGACAATACTAACATCATTCGGAATATTTAAACCGGCATGATGAGCGGCTTTAATAGCATTAATGGCAATAATATCATCAAAGCAAATAATAGCAGTTGGACGTTTTGACGGATCGCGTAACAATTGTGCCGCTTCGTTAAATCCGGGACGTTCACAATACCAGTTTGTCTCAACAATAAATAAATCATTAATGGGCAGAGCGTGTTCAGTCATTGCTTTATGAAAGCCTTTAAAACGTTCACGTGCATCTGCAATTGAATGCGGAACATTGATAAACGCAATATCCTGATGCCCGTGTTGTATTAAATAATGTGTCATAGTATAAATGGACTGTATATTATCAACACCGATAAAGTTAATACCATGATTTTCTTCATTACTATTAATCAGTAAAAGCGGCAGTGTGCCGAGTTCCTGCATCATTATTTCAAAATCTTTCGGTTCGGGAGCAAATACGATAATACCGTCAAAAATTTTCTCTCGGAATAATTGTATATAATGATCACGACGTTCAAATTGCGGTCCGACACAGAGCAGCATAATACGATAATCATGATTTGAAAGGGCCGGCTCAAGCCCCTGCAGCATGAGATTGAATGATTCTGAAGTAAAAATGGTTGAATCAAACGGTAAAACAAGACCAATGGTATTTGCCATGACATTTTTAAGTCGGCGGGCGAAATAATTCGGACGATAGTTTAATTCCTTTGCTATTTTTATTACACGTTCTTGTGTTTTTAATGAGGCATCGGGTTTGCCATTTAAAATAGTCGAGACGGTATAAATAGAAAGTCCTGAACGTTGTGCAATATCTTTAAGAGTTACTTGTCCTGATGAGCGGGATCGTTTCTTTTTTGTAGGGTTATTGTCATTATTGTTTGATCGTGTCATACCTGTCTTCCTCTGCAATATGGATATGCGTAAAACGATCGGTTGTTGCGTATTTGAGATTTTCCGAGTACTATTGTAATGAAATGACTATACAATAGCAAGGGTAATATATGACAAAACAGGACTGTATCGGGATAGCGTTTTGTGATTGCGACGCCTCCTGATACATGATAATCAATCAATAATTTGTCGAGAACGTGAATGCCCTGTGTAGCAATGGAATCATTATAAACAGTATTATTGTACAAAAGAAAACATACAGTATTTGACGGTTGAAATCGGATAGTATATATATACTGATGTTTTTTTATATCTTTTATGTGTGATACTGTGAAGACAATGTTTTATATTATATGTATTGACTGCTTGACAATTTAAAAAAGCACACATACTATAATGCACCTTTACAATACAACTGATATAGTAACACTGCCGGTGAGTGATGATACTGTATTATTCTGAAAATGTATTGAAGTAAAGGATAAACGGGATGTAGCGCAGCTCGGCTAGCGCGCATGGTTTGGGACCATGAGGCCGTGGGTTCGAATCCCACCATCCCGAAGACATACCGGCGCCCGTAGCTCAGTTGGATAGAGCATCGGCCTTCTAAGCCGACTGTCGGGGGTTCGAATCCCTCCGGGCGTGCTGATGGAGGCGCTGCCTGAAAAAAGATTTGCAGTTTGCGGCATCAATGTAGGATTGATTGAATTTTTCAGGTGTATACACTATATAGAAAAAAAGAGCATGCTGTTTATACGGGTATACATGCTGTGAAGTTCAATAACCGAATATCCTGTAACTGCTTTGACAGAAGCAATACGGTTGTGTAATATACACACAAATGAATGCATCTTTACAAAGATGCTATTTATACGGTGGGTGTAGCTCAGTCGGTTAGAGCGTCAGGTTGTGGCCCTGAAGGCCGTGGGTTCGATTCCCATCACTCACCCTGCTCTGGAGTCCTTGCGGCTCATCGAGATAAACAAGACGACGCCGGGGTTTATTCCGGCGTTGTCCTATACGCGCCCGTAGCTCAACCGGATAGAGTGGCTGGCTTCGAACCAGTAGGTTGGGGGTTCGAGTCCCTCCGGGCGTGCAGAAAAACCGCAGACAGTATTGTCTGCGGTTTTTTAGTATTAAAATGCAGGAAATATATGTCTATCATGCATTACCGATTGATTTTCGTATACTCATACGGGGGGGGATAGTAATAAATTATTTCATGTATGTGGTTTCCCAACTTATTTTTTACACTCCGGATAGAGACAGTATAATTGTTCATATAAACTTTTATATACATAAAATAGAAACGATCTCGGTTTTTATATAAATCAGTTCACGGAAATTTATTCCGAGACAATTATATTTTACGTATACGTATATCGGCAGACAATTACGGTGTGGAAAACATTCACGAGCAGTTACCGGCAGTATACAGTATACAGTATACGGTAATATTTAGATTATAATTTTCACTTGCAACGCCGATATATGTATATGGGAGAGGGCATTTGGCCACAAGGAGGTGCGTCATGGAAGCTCTTTCTGTGATTCGACACATGGATGTGCATCCGCAATCGGAGCTCACCGGATATCCGGCTTCCAACCGGACAAACCCGCATATACAACAGGTCAAATTATCGTCTCCTTCTGTCGCATCATCGGCACGTGTTGTTTCACACCATGCATACGGTCCGCCCATACAGGATATGGTTATTGACCAGCATAGTGTAGAAATGCTTTTGTATTTGACAACACATGGCAATGCTCGATTGTTGGAACATTTGACCCGGAACAGTTCGGAGCATGTTGATCTGTATGCGTAACAGTGAGTGTAAGTCGATTGCGATTCGTAAAAACCCTGCGTGTAAATTAATCACCGCAGGGTTTTTAACTATATCGTATGCAGAATAGCAGTATCGCAATGAGACAACAATACGGGATTACATTAAAACAGGTATGCATTTTTCATAAAAAAGCGGGTAATTGTTTTTTAAACAGTACTTGCGTATATACAGATGCAATTTTTTATAACGATATATTCAATTCATTACGCTATTGTTAAAAATAGAGTAGTGTGTAATTCGCCTTTGACAATTTTCTCTTCAGTAGTAAACTGTATGGTATGAAAAAGATATTACCGGTAATACTCATCATATTAATGATATCCGGTGCTGCTGCGGCGGAATGGATATATACGAATTATCAGCCGATCAATACCCTGAACGTTGTAATCTTCGGGGATTCAGTTATGACGAGTGCATATTTTAAGCACTATCTTTATGATGCAACCGGGTGGGACTATACTGTTTTAGCACATAAAAGCACTCGTTCTTTTGATATCGTTTCGCTGATACATTCGTTGTCTATATCCAAATATGACATTGCCATTGTACAATGCGGGGTTAATAATATTTACAGCCCTTCACGTATTACCAATGATCTCAAAAAAATATATACCTATTGTGCGTCGAATAACCTGCCGTGTATTAAATTGACATTGAATCCTTGGGGTGGCTACAGTTCGTGGACAAAACGTTATCAGCGGTATACAACGTCCGTTAATGATTTTATTCGGCGGCAGTCAAACGTTGCTGATGTATATGCCGCCCTTGATGACGGCAGCGGAAAAATTAAAACCGGTTTGCATTATGATCATTTGCATTTAAACCCCGCAGGCGATCGTATTTTAGCTGATGTCGTTCTTCAGCAGTTGATGCCGTTTATGAAACCCCATCCGTCATGTTTTATCACACCGGTAATTGTCTTTTCTAATAGAGCTGCTGATATTGCATCAGTATGGCCGCAGCAGTGTATCGGCAATGATATGGTCTTCACGCGGATGGTATTATCTGTATGTGTTTCAAATGCACCGCCGGCGGTGTATACTATGACGAATACACAGCCCGGGCAATTAAATCGGTTAAAAACTGAAACGAATACAATGAAACATCTGCCATCCGATGCGATGCCGGATATTATTATACCAATGATGCCGAATGGAACAACGGTGCAATCTATTCTTGTTGCAACGAATGAAGTGTATATTCTTGTTCCGAAAAAATAATTTTATCATAGAGAAAGCGATAAACAATGTCCATAGAGCATCGGATTGAAGTCAGTCTGGGATACCGTTCTGATATAATCTGATTGACCCCCGAGTGATTTTCGCGATAATATCAATATGGAAAAACGCAGAAAGCGAAGCAGTGCTGAAACAACGGTGCAACATATAGAGCGGTATAATAAAAAAGGAATATCTCGAAAAGAATTACAGGATACTATCGACGGATTTCTCTTTATCTCTCCGAATGTGCTTTTCTTTCTTGCATTTACACTTATTCCAACAATTATTTCACTGATGTGGGCATTTACTGATAAAGTGGCACTGATGCCGGCACGGTTTATCGGGCTGCATAATTTCATTAATCTGATTTTTGATACGACGCATCCTGAGCGGATATTTAACCATACAACATGGCGGTATATGGGCAATACCGTGTATTATATGGCAGGTATTCCATTGGGAATGGGCGTTTCACTGGGATTGGCATTGCTGGTGAATACACGGATACGCGGGGTAGTGGTGTATCGAACGATATTTTATTTACCGGTTGTTGCATTAGTCGTTGCGACAGCAGTTATCTGGAAAGGGTTGTGGAGCGGGAATGGTATGATCAATCAGATGCTGCTTCGATTGGAATGCATGAATCCGCCGGATTGGCTTCGTACTGAAGGTACTGCAAAACTTTCGATCATTCTTTGGGGAACATGGTCCGGTGCCGGATACAACATGCTGCTCTATCTGGCAGCATTGCAGGGTATTCCAAAAACATATTATGAAGCAGCAAATATTGACGGTGCCGGGTGGTGGCAAAAGTTTAAAAACATAACCTTTCCGTTATTAGGACCGACACATTTTTTTATTTTGGTTATGGCGCTTATTTGGAATTTTCAGATATTTACACCGATATGGACAATGTATGGTGAAAATGCGCCGGAGTATACACGGACACTGGTATATTTAATTTATATCAAGGCCTTTCGGGGACAATTTGAATTAGGATATGCTTCAGCGGCAGCATGGTTTTTATTTGTGCTGATATTTATTATTACATTGGTGCAATTAAAAGTCGTACAAAAATCGGTTCATTATGAACATTGATAATACAAAAAAGTGTACATTTTGAATACGATACTGAACATTTATCAGTATTGGTTTTCTAAATAAGAAAGAATTGTTACGCGCTCTTAATGACCGGTACTATAATAATAGTACTTATTACGCGATCTCATTCAGGGAGGAAATATGAAGGGTAATCAAATAGTAGGTATTGTAACGATATTTATTCTTATGACTATAGCATGGATGATTCTTGGTGCGATCATGATACACCGTACCGATACTGCAAACACATCACTGAAAGGAATGGCGATTGAAAATATCGGCGGTGTACATCGTCAATACCAGCCGTATATATTTTATACCCGTTTGACGCGTAATGAGGACGGAAAATCCGTTACCGAAGAAGTGCCTTTCAATCCTGCGGCAAGTGATATTGATGTGTCGCTTAATGTGGAACATAAACGCAAGGGGCTTATTTGGTATGCAACGTATACCGTTGATTTTGCAGGGACATTTACCTTTAAAAACACAAGCGGTGTCGGACGCACGTTTACCTTTATATTGCCGTGGCCGTCAAGTGAAGCGGACTATATAAATTGTCATGTTTACAATGGAACACATGATGATGAAATGAAATATAATATAAAAAGTTCCGGGCTCATGACCTCATTATATCTTGCTCCGAATGATGAAAAAATAATTCGGACAGTATACTCATCACAGGGAATAGATGAATGGCGCTATATTTTCGGAGATGATTACAGCGTTGAAACCGTTAATAATTTTCGTCTGGCAATGCATACGGATTTTGACCGGATTAATTTTCCCGATAACTCGCGCTCGCCGACTGAACGAATACAGCGTGCTGATAATGGCTGGGACCTGATATGGCAGGCTGATAATTTAATTACGGGTAAAAGCATTGGCATGGATGTTCCGAATAAACTGCAGCCGGGGGAAATTTCCGCACGTATCATTTTTGCCGCTCCGGTATGTCTTTTGTTTTTCTTTTTGGTAATCGTTATCATTTCACTTATTAAAGAAATTAATTTACATACTATGCATTATGCACTTTTAGCATTGGCGTTTTTCTCATTTCATTTATTGCTGGCATACTTAGCTGATATTGTTAATTTATTTTTAGCGTTTTCTATTGCCTCAGCGGTTTCGATAGGATTAGTGGTTAGTTATCTGCGCCTTGTTGTCGGAAAAAAGTTTGCCTTTGTAACAGCCGGAATAAGTCAGTTTTTATTTTTAGTATTGTTCAGCTTTTCATTTTTCTTTAAGGGATATTCAGGGATAACAATTACCATCGGTGCGGTCTTGACGTTGTTTATTGTTATGCAACGTACGGCACGTATTGACTGGTCAAAAAAGTTTATTATCGGTAAACAGCCGCCGGCAGCATACCCTGCAGGCATAATAACGCCGGAGAGCACACCGCCGGATATAACATCCTAAGCGATTGCCGGTATCGGATATAAAAATATCCTCCCTTTTAATAAATAATGTTAAACGGCGGCAGTGTAATAATTATTATAGTAACGTACGGTGTTGGTGCTTGTGATACGGTCTTTAATAACGTTAATAATAAGATACTATAATCGTCCCCTTGCATATTTATTTGCACATTCTGCATATTGCATGGTCAGTGATTCTTCAAAGTGCTTCAGTCTTGTGATTGACAAATAAAAGATTATTTTATATTTTTATTGCCTCTTATTGAGGTGCCCGAATAGCTCAGTTGGTAGAGCGCATCACTCGTAATGATGAGGTCATCGGTTCGACCCCGATTTCGGGCTCATTTTTATTTTAAACCGGTCTGATTTTGTTTCACGGGTATAAATTGCTGAACATTGAATTTTTGCACTTTCCCGGCTTCTCTGAGTGCGGTAAAAGATAATATTTCTACCCTGAGACCAAGCGGTATATTGTCGTAAATACTATAATCACCGCCCCTGTTTATATGAAGTTCGATAAGCATAGGAATGTCTTCAAAGGCAACGAGCGGATTATCGGCACATGCGCGGATAATGATATCAGCCTTGTGTTTATTACTTGTTATAATAACTCTGCCAAGTACATCGTTTTCAGGAGCTTTGAAAACGATGGTTTAATTTTCTGCGAATAATTTAAATTTCATTTCGGTCATGTTCCGGAAGAGCTCTGATTATCGGAAAGCCGCAAGCAGTCCACCGCAAACAGCCTACCGCAAACAGTCCACCGCAAACAGTCCACCGCAAACAGTCCACCGCAAACAGTC
>CAZBCL010000005.1:44805-61557 GCA_964490645.1 uncultured Spirochaetia bacterium | reverse complement strand
CACCGCAAACAGTCCACCGCAAACAGTCCACCGCAAACAGCCTACCGCAAACAGCCTACCGCAAACAGCCTACCGCAAACAGCCTACCGCAAGCGGTGTCGTACAGTGGCAAAGAACGCGTGTTCGCTGATTTTCATAAACAGTCTTCAGGGAAGGCGGGTCGAGGTTATTCGAGCCTGCAGTAGTATTAGTATAGCACTCATTTATTGAATCGTGTTTGATTTATATAGTTTCACATGAAAAACGTATATCTGATATGTCGTTTTTAATATAAGTTCCAAATAAAAACTATTTTCTCATTATCACATCTTTTAATTTTTGTGACGGTTCATGGTAAAATATTTTTCCGTTTGTAAAAATTGCAGCGCTTATTGCTTGGTTCGGACAATAATTGATACAGCGCATGCAGGATTCGCAATTCAGACTGAATTGAGGTTTTTTACCGCTGCTGCCGGATCGCTTTTTTTGATTTGCCATTTTAATATTATTGACGGGACATACTCTTGCGCATATGCCGCATCCGTTACATAGGTCGGAAACGGTAAAAAAGGTTTTTGCCATTTTATTATACCCGAATGAAAAGAAATAATAAAAACAAGCATTGATAATTCGGGATATGAAAGACACTTTTTTTATATATATTTTCCCGGCGCTTATGATATTAATGAATTTTTTAATAGATTTATCTGCAGTATTAAAGACGGTTTTCATATGCTTTTTTTCGAGAACATCGAAAACATTGGACGGCATTCCGCATGCGTTACCTCCCATAGACTTGTATCCGCATGATTTTAATATGTGAAGCCCCGACATTATGGCATTTCCCGGACCGCCGTATTTGATTTTATTTTTTACTGTTATGGTGCCGTATGTCAGAAAAATAAACCCCTTTTTCCCGTTTCCTTTCGGCATCTGTTTTATAAAATTAATCATAATAGGAGGTATACCGCCTGCGTAGACGGGGGCGAAAAATCCGAATATGTCGAATTTGCTGTGTTTCTTTACTGCATCAGGCTTGGCAATATCTTTAACGTCAACCGAATATTTTTTAAGGCGAAATTGTTTTGCTGCTTTAAATGCGGCGTATCTGCTGTTTCCCGTTCCGCTGAAATAGTATATTCGGATTTTTTTGCTTTCTTTCGGCATAATCTCTCCATGTGTACTTATGGAATGATGTTTATTATTCGTATACTAAAAAGGTTGTCAACGCTTATCGTTTTGTTTTATACGGCTGATTTACATCATTATATCTTTTTCCGTTTTTTGCCCATTGCTATATCAAGTATTGTGCAATGAAAAAGAATATTGAAGAATATTATTGATAAAAAAGATATTGATCTAATCACGGATGCAGAAGCAGTTTATATATTAAAAACGACCTATGGAGTGTGGTTTTTGGCAGTATAATAAAAACAGTATCATTGTAATGACATTCTCGTGTGTTTTTTCAGACCATTGACAAACAGATGAACTCCATTTATACTGCGTTGCAGTAAATGGCGGAGGGGAGCCCGTACCGGTCATGTGCGGAACAAAGAACGATGGCACGACAAAAAAAACAAAAACATATAAATGTAATGGCAAATCGGTCACATGAACTTATCGGTTTGCTGCTGTTAGTTGTTGCATTATTTATATTAATTGCGCTTATATCATTTTCACTGACCGAAAAACTTGAAGATCTCCCGAAAGAAACGCATGAATATTCAAACTGGCTCGGCGAGGGCGGCGCATGGCTTGCGGCGGGATTGCGATGGTTTGCCGGGTGGGCGGCATATTGCATACCGCTTATCATTGGTATTGCCGGCTGGATGACATTGCGCAATGAGAACACGCAACTGATGATTGTACGGGTTATTACTCTTTTCCTTCTTATTCCTGTGCTTGCTGTATTTATTGCAGCACTTTTCCCGGGACTTAATCTTTCAGCGGGCGATCAAAGCGAATCGTATGATCCAACCGGGTATCAACCGGGGATTTACCGAACCGGGGGGATACTCGGGGGGATATTGAGTTATCATTTATCCGGCTTTGTCGGCAGTGTCGGAACATTTTTTATTACATTTACTTTATTTATAATAGCATTATATCTCATCACACGGTTTTCATTTAATCCGATCTTTGAAATGTGTATGCAGCTGCTGAAGAAAGCAGTCGGCGCAATCGGTCAAAATATTCAAGCGCGAAAAAAACGCAAACCGTCATTACGGCGGGAACAAGAAAATGTACAACGTACATGTGGCACATTCGGCATATCGCATGAACAATCTGAGCAACGTTCATCAGGAGGGTTGTTTGGTTTATTTGCGCATAAGCAAGAAATTACGGAAAAACATTCTGTAATTCAAAAACCACCGTTTATACAAAAAGTAATTATTTACCCTGATGGTAATAGGGATACTGCCGAGACGAATGAAACACAGGATGCAGCACCGCAATTGCAGGAAAATCAAAAAGCAGTGCACAATCAGGAATCACCGTTATCGGCAGCACTGCATACAACCGGTTCAACTTCGGATGCCGTTGCAGTTGAAGATTCTCCTGAATTACAGGATATACATGATCTGGATACATCAAAAACGGTTGAATCCGATTCGCCGGTGTCTGCAGTTACGCCGCATAATGACTATACCTTGCCGCCGGTTACGTTACTGAATGAATCGGTTCCTGAGCCGGAAGGCAATATACATGAGCGGATTAAAGAAACGGCGGATGCATTGGAAGAGGCACTTCGTCAATTTTCTATTGAGTCACGTGTTATTGATACGGTTCGCGGTCCGGTTATTACGCGCTATGAACTTCAGCTTGCTCCCGGCGTAAAAATAACTCAAATACTATCACGACAGGATGATATTCAGATGGCGCTTGCTGCTGAGCGTATTCGTATTATTGCACCGATTCCGGGAAAAGCGGCAGTGGGTATTGAGATTCCGAATAAGCGAAAATCATTGGTTACCCTTGGTGATATAGTTCGTAAAGCCTCATATAAGAAGTCCGGTTTATTGGAAATTGGATTAGGGAAGAATATTTCCGGTGATGCGGTAATGATGGATCTCTCGAAAGCCCCGCATTTACTGGTTGCCGGAGCAACGGGTACGGGAAAGAGTGTTTGTATTAATGCAATGATTGTTTCAATATTATATAAGTCTCGCCCTGATGAAGTGAAGTTTATTATGATTGATCCGAAAATGGTTGAACTGAAACCGTACAGCGGCATTCCTCATTTATTGACGCCGGTAATAACCGATGCAAAAAAAGCAACAAAAGCGATGCGATGGGTTGTTCGGGAAATGGAAGATCGATACCGCCGTCTGGAAGAAAAGGGTGCACGGAGTATTGATGAATATAATGCAAAATGCGACAGTATACCTGAAACCGAAAAGTCGGATGATGAAAAGAAAGAATACATGCCCATGCCGCGGCTGGTGGTTATCGTTGATGAGTTTTATGATCTGATGCTTGTTGCACGTGCGGACATTGAACTCTCAATCCAGCGTATTGCACAAATGGCACGAGCAGTCGGCATTCATCTTATTCTTGCAACACAGCGTCCGTCGGTTGATGTCATTACCGGTGTTATCAAAGCAAATTTACCGACACGAATAGCATTTCAGACCATTACGAAATTAGACAGCAGGACGATACTTGATCAGAACGGATCGGAAAAATTGCTGGGCAATGGTGATATGCTGTTAATGCTTTCAAACAAACCGACATTGATTCGAGTCCAAGGGTCGTTTATTTCGGGCGATGAAATAAAGCGGGTTGTTGATTTTTGTTCTGCACAGGCTGAGCCGGAGTATTGCGAAGCGGTTTTTGAAGATCGCATGGATTCGGGGGAGGGCACGGGAGCCGGAAAACGCGAAAAAGATGAATTATATCGTCGGGCAGTCGAATTGGTGGTTACGAGTAAACGCGGTTCTGCATCGTATATACAGCGGGAACTGCAAGTCGGGTATAATCGTGCTGCCCGTATGATTGAAGACATGGAAATGGATGCAATTGTCGGTCCGGCACAGGGTTCAAAAGCGCGGGCGGTATATGTGAATAGTGTTGACAACCTGCCATGGAATAGCGCACAATAGTTGCCAATAATAATAATTAGGTAAGGCATATGCAAAAACGAAACATTTTTATTAGTATCGTTGTTGTAATAACCGTTATGCTGGCGGTTTCGGTTATACAGGCACAACAAACATTGCATGTCAAAGATGTTATCATGAAAATGCGTGAAGCGTATAGTCAGGTTGAGACGTTATGGGCGGTATTGCAAATTCAGAAAGTCGTAAACGGAAAACAACTTGACGAACGAACGGCGAATTTTCGATATCGTGCTCCTGATACATTTCTTATCAGTTTTGGCAAGCCGTACGGACAGAAAATATATAGCGATTCAAAGACATTGCAGATTTGGATACCGCAGCGGAAAATTCTTGGTGAACAAAAACTTGATCCTGAAAGCGGGTCAGGAACGGAAACGCGCGAAGCATTAGATATTTTATTAAAGCGGTATAATTTTAATTATGTACCGAATGATGAACCGAAGAATACTGTTGAGCAGAACAGCTGGGTATTAGTCGGTACAGCAAAAGCAACCCGAGTCGGGTTTAGAGAGATTAAATTATGGGTGGATCGAAAAACGCATCTGATTAAAAAAATCCGTGGCAGAACGCTTCGCGGTGATACTGTTGCAATAGTATTTTCACAGATTGAAATCAATCCCGCATTGACTGAGCAAGATTTTCAATTTGATTTACCGGCGAATTACGAAACAATAGATAATCCGCTTTTTCCGATAAAGTAATATAAGGAGCTGATACGAATGGCATCGATAGGTACATATCTGAGACGTGAACGGGAAAAACGAAAAGTATCATTAAGTGATATTTCTGCTGAAACAAAAATTGGCATGAAGTACTTAAAAGCAATCGAACAGGAAGACTGGTCAGTATTTCCCGGTGAAACCTATACCATCGGGTTCATCCGCAATTATGCCGCTCTTCTTGAGCTTGATGTCAGTGAAGTCATTTCCATGTATAAAAGTCTTTCCCGAAAATCGGTTCAGACAACATCACTCACGGCATCTGACAATACTGTCCCGTCTGTTGCTCCCGGCGGCAGAAAACGTTCGGCGAGTACGGGAAAGCATAGTGTTCATGAACATGATGAATCATCAGTGCCGTCAGTACATGATGAATTACTGGCAGCATCACAAGTGCGTGTATCTCCGGTAGATGTACACAGCGGCGATGTATTGCCGAAAGCCCCGTCATCATTATCATCATTTACATTAAAACCGTTATACGTATATATTTTTGCCGGCATACTATTAGCGATTTTAATACCGGTTATTATTTCAATGATACCGCGCAATTCAGCACCTGAGAATAATGAGGCATTAATAACAACAAGCACTAAAATTATAAAGTTATTTCCCGGGACAGTACAGCATTTTGATATGGATATAAACCATGAGTATCGATGTGAACTGTATAAGAATATAGCCTATGCCGCACAGGTATATGTTGCAAAACCCGAATTACTTCCTGATGCATCTGCGCTCAGCAATGCTGCAGTTGACGAACAATCAATACGCGCATTATTGCTATTTGGTTCAAATGTACGTTCACAAATGCAGCTGCATCAGCGCATTGAACTTGATATTGATTTGAACGAAAGCAAAGATATTGCGGTTACCTTAAACTCCTTGAATATGGAACAGGCGAATATTACTTTTGAGAAGCTGAGCGGATTATCGGCAATTACGCAGGCTCTTATGACGGCATCCGGTACGAATGCCGGCAGCAGTGATACTGCCGAAACGATCGGCGGGTTTCCGGCAAGCTGGGTAAAAGATGCTGATGAACAACGTGAAATTGTTTTTACGGCAACCGTTAAGGACACCAGTTATATTAAAGCGTATGTAGACGGGCAGGAGCTTGAAGGTGATATTTATTATCGCAATGGCGAACCGATTCAGTATACGGCATATAAGGCAATACAAATTCGTGCCGGTAATGCGGGGGCTATTCAGGCAAAGATTAATGGAGTGAAAGAACGGCTTGGCCGGCGTGATGAAGTTATTAATAAAATTATTTCATGGCAGCCGGATCCGAATGATGAAACACGGCATATTATAACAATTCGCAATGCCCAATAATTCGCGTCGGTTTTTTATTGATACACTTGGCTGTCCAAAAAATCAGGTTGATTCCGAACTGATTGGCGGACTATTACGGCAGCACGGCATTCGTGATACCGATGATCCTGCTGCTGCAGACATTTTAATTATTAATACCTGCGGATTTATTCAGCCTGCTGTTGAAGAAAGCCTGCAGCATATTTTTGATGCCATTGCCTATAAACAACAATCCCGTTCACCGATGACATTAATAGTATGCGGTTGTTTATCTGAACGCTATAAAGAAAAATTACGTGCAGAACTTCCTGAGGTAGATATAGTCTATGGGGTGCATAATCCTGATATATTAGTCAGCACCGTGCTTCAAAAAACTGTTGGCGCAATTTCATATTCACAGCGATTAAACAAGAGTACACCGGGCAGTATGTATGTACGCATTGCGGATGGATGCGATCGGCACTGTTCCTTTTGTGTTATTCCTTCCATACGGGGAAAGCAGGTATGCAGACAACCGGAGGATATACAACGGGAAGTTGAGTATTTTACACAACACGGTGTTTGTGAATTGAATATTATTGCACAGGATATTGTTCGATATGGTGTTAATGCATCAGCTTCATTGAAAATAGACGGGCTGCTGCGTTTGCTGAACGACATCAAACATGTGCGTTGGATTCGTCCGTTGTATTGTTATCCTGATGCAATGGCAGTACGCATTGCATCATTGCAGCATGATATTCCGTCATTAGTTCCTGTCATTGATATGCCGATACAACATGCATCAGAAACGATATTACGGCGTATGCAGCGGGGGTATTCGCGGGATCGACTGTTTATGCTGAGTGATCAGTTGCGGGAGCATTCAAATATGATACTTCGTACGACGGTATTAGTCGGTTTTCCCGGTGAGACCGATCAAGATTTTCAAGCGCTGCTTGATTGGATTGATGCCTATCAACCGGAAAAATTGGGTGTATTTATGTATTCACATGAAGAAGGGGCTCCCTCCTATCAGTATGACGATGATGTTCCGCACACCGTTAAAGAAGAACGCGAGCAGATTGTTGTTGAGCGGGGGCGGGAACTATCATACTCTTTTCTTGCTTCATGCCGCGATACGACTATTGAATGTATGGTTGAAAATACTGATGCCATGATGATAAATAAAACGGAAAAAGAATATATTGTTCGTCCGCTTTATTCTGCACCGGATATTGACGGTATGTGTTTTCTGCGTGTTCCGATAACAACTTCATTAGTAGCGGGTACAATAGTATCAGTATGTATAACAGATAATAATGATTATGATTTATTCGGTGTGCTTTCCCGCGTGTAATTTTTCAACGCGGTATGAATAAAAGAACGAACCGCGGCGCCTTTAATCAAAGAATAATTCCCTTCATCAATTCTGCCGAGTTTAAACGGACCGACACGTATGCGCTGTATATCATTAATGGTATATTTAAAATGCCGGCAGATATTGCGAATTTCATTCTTCTTCCCTTCATTAAGGGTAACGGTAACAATGGTGCGTTTTTGTGTACGGCGTTCTATTTTCCAATGCCCCGGTGCATATGAAACCCCGAAGGCTTTAATGCCTTTATTAATACGTGCTAAATCAACGTCTTTCATTGATGAGGATATTTCAACGCGATACTTTTTTTGTATATTATACCGCGGATGCATGATAATATTTGCAAAGTCGCCATCATTCGTAAGCAGCAGCAATCCGCGAGACATAATATCAAGTCGTCCGACGGTGAATAACCGTGCTTGTTTTAAGTCTTTATGGCGAATGTATTCGTAGACCGATGTCCGTTTATCGGGATCATCATGGGAACAAATACAGCCGGCGGGTTTATTCATTATTAAATAGTATCGCGGGATGGTGCGATTGGTTATTGATTCTCCGTTAACGGTAATATGAACAGTGCGGTCATCGAATTCTTCAGCCGGATTAGTTATTGTTTTATTATTAACCCGGACCTTGCCGCTGAATATAAGTTCTTCCGATTTCCGCCGTGATGCAATGCCGAATTGAGCCAGTAATTTATTAAGCCGTGTTTGTACCATAGGGTGAATGTATCATGTTTATAACCGGTTGCAAGAGCTGTGTTTATAATTTGACATAAATAGTGTAACGGGTATAATGGACGATGTATCAGGAGGTGCAGTATGCCAATACCGATATCACGGAAAGAATATACAAAAGTTGAAGCTGAAATAGCGGAGCATAAGAAAGAATCTGCAAAAGTTGCCCGTGAAATTGCTGAAGCTCGGGAAAAAGGGGATTTAAGTGAGAATGCTGAGTATCATGCTGCGCGTGAACATAAGGCAATGATCGACGCAAAAATTGCACAGCTTCAATCGCGTCTGGCGGAATCGGAAATCATCGACACAAAAAACATTGATACCGAACATGCCGGATTTGGTACAAAAGTAACGTTATATAATACTGATGAACAAACAGATGAAGTATATATCATTGTTGATGAGGGTAATGCGGATTTACGTGCCGGAAAAATATCCGTTACCTCACCAATTGCAACGGCATTAAATGGGCATGTTGTTGGCGATAAAATTGAAGTTACCATACCTGCCGGGATATTACGGTTTGAAATTAAAAAGATTGAAGCAGCCGATTAATTGATATGGAGCAGCATTGCATACATCCGTGATACAGTGTGATGTCCATCGTAAAACCGTATTTTCGGTCGGATGACAATATAAAAAAAATAAAGAGTTTTGATATACTAATGTACGCAAAACGTGCATTGAGATTGGCCGCGGTTGTATGTTCAGAGAAATAAAAATCGGTATTATTGAATTACTGTTATATATTCCGGTAGGGCTGTTTGCCATAATGCTGCATGAATATGTTAAAGGGTGGCTGGCACAAAAATTCGGCGATACGACACAAGAACAATATGATTTATTGCATTGGAAACCGCTTGCATTCGTTGACCCGCTCGGATTTATCACACTTATTTGGTTTCATGGACTCGGCTGGACACGCCCGATGCTTATTAATCCTGAGAAAATGTCGGACGGGAAATCGGGGGCGGCTGCGGCAATGCTTGCCGGACCGCTCGTTAATATTGCTGCGGCATTAGTACTGTCGGTTGTATGGTGGATGATTTATCCCGTACAGGTACGGGATAGATTTACCGGCAGTTTGCTGATGGCGTTAATTGAAGTAAACTTCAAACTGGGTGTTATCAATTTATTGCCGATATTGCCGTTTACGGGCGGGCATATTGTTGCGCTCTTCATTAAAGGCTTGCACAGGTATGAAATTATCGCTATCATTATAACATTAGGACTGTTTGTCTGGATATATGCCGGCGGGCAAAATAATATATTTGACCGTATGATATTTACATTCATGCAGCTGTTTAGGATACCATGGAATTCACAGTAAAAGTAAAACAATTTGAAGGTCCGTATGATGTCTTACTGCACTTAGTGCGCGAATCCCGTATTGATATCACTGATCTCTTTATTTCCGAAGTTACCCGTCAGTATCTGGAGTTTGTCCGTTTATCAAGTGAACTTGATTTAAATTTAACGGCTGATTTTCTTCGGGTTGCGAGCCGTATTTTGCTGATAAAATCACGTATGGTAGTACCGCAGGACACACAGTATGAAGATGATGATATTGACCGACCGCGGCGTGAATTCATTATTAATTTTTTACAGTATGCGAAGTATAAGGAAGCGGCACGGTATCTTGAAAATAAAAGCGGATTCAATGACGGAAAATATTTTCGTACGGGACATAGTGATATGCAGGAGTTTGAAGGAGAGCGGGAATGGATAGAAGCAAAGCTTATTGATCTTATTTCGGCATATTTGAAAATTATTACTGAAACGGGCATTGATAAATTTGTTACGCTTGATTTTAACGAAAAGACAGTCATTGAAAAAGCCGGTGAAATACTGGATATTCTGAATAAAGAGGCAACCTGTACGTTTTCTGATTTATGCGGACAGGATGATTCGCTGCGGTTTGAAATGATATTAACTTTTTATACATTGCTGCAGCTGGTAAAAGAACGTCGTGTACGAATACAGCAAAAAGACCTTTTTAGTGAAATATACATTGAAGCATTACGGCAGAAAGAAGGAACAGCAGGCGATGGAACAGGATAACAGTTCGGCAGTCCCGGAAGAAGTAAAGGATACTGCAGCAAACGATAGAACGATTGTCTATGAGTATGCTATAATAAAAGGTACGGTTGAGGCATATTTGTTTTTACAGACAAAACCTGCTTCGGTATCGCATATAGCACAGGTGCTGGCATTTGAAACTACTGATGTGAAAAAAGCGCTCAATGAGTTAATGAAAGAATATGAGGCGCGTGCTGCCGGCATTATATTAAATAATTTTGCAAATGGATATCAGCTTTCTACCAATCCGTTATACAAACAACAGCTTGAAAAAGTATATACCGGACCGCCGCGTCCGCGATTAACACCAATAACGCTTGATGTTTTAGCTATTATTGCATATCAACAGCCGGTAACCCGTCAGGAAATAGAAGATCTTCGTTCACACGGCTGCGGCAGTTATTTAAAACTGCTTCTTGAACTTGATTTAATACAAATAGCAGGGAGAAAAGATATTCCCGGGCGTCCGTTTTTATATGCGACAACAGCGGAATTTTTAAATTATTTCGGTTTAAAGGGGCTCAAAGAATTACCAAATGTTGATGAAATTAAAGCATTAGAACTGGAGTAGCAGGTATGGTTAAAATTAATTTAGATGAAAATGTACTCTTAGAGGATGCAAACCGTTTGCCGGCATTGCCGCATATTGTCAGTGAAGTATTACAGCAAATTGAATCAACAACATCTGACGCAAAACGGTTTGAAAAACTTATCAGTCAGGATGTCGTACTCACCGCCCGTGTGTTAAAACTGGCGAATTCAGCTTTTTACGGATATTCACGCAGTATTGTTAACCTTTCAGAAGCTATTGTTATTCTTGGTCTTGATACGTTAAAAAGTCTTGTTATTGCTGTATCGGCATATCAATATTTGAACAAGCAATTCCCCGGGTATGGATTAAAACGTAATGAATTATGGATACATTCATTGACAACAGCAATGCTTGCACGTTCTATCGGCGAGCATATTAATCATAAAGATACGGAACAGTTTTTTATCGGCGGGTTGTTGCATGATATCGGTAAAATTATTCTTTGCCGGTATGTGGCTGAAAACTTTGACGACATTAAAAAATTAGTGGAGAAAAATCATATTGATTTTAATACTGCTGAAAAACAAGTATTGGGGTACAGTCATAGTGAAGTGGGCAGTAATATTGCATATATCTGGCGGATGCCGTCGCGTTTAGTGGAAGTAACCAGTCATCATCATATGCCGATGCTTGCCTCTGAAGAAAACATGGATTATGTTGCAGCGGTTCATTGTGCGGATCAGATATCATATGAAATGGAAGCAGGCGCCGGCGTTGACGGGAAATATTATAAACGGCATATTCAATCATTTGAGCGACTTGATCTCACTAAACAGGTTATTGAGGGGATAATTAAATCGGTTGAAACACATATGAAAGATTTTATCAGGAATTTTGAGGAATAATACATGACATCAAAAAAAACTCCGCGGCAGTTATTGGCGGGGGTTGATAAAAAAATAATTTCCTTACTTGAAGAACGGGAACGAATTATTGCAACAGTACGTACGGCAGCTTCTCGAAAGAAAACTTCCGTCCCGCCGCCGTTGAGTACTCTCTCAGCAGTAACATCAAAAACATTGTCTCGTGCATCAATGCAGCAGGTATTCGGAGAAATTGAAGCGGTAACGCGGGCAGAAAGAACAACTGCTCCTATTGCCTATCTTGGCCCTGAAGCAACATTTAATCATTTGGCAGTTTTACGGCGGTTCGGAAAAAAAGCCAATACGCTGCCGGTTGCCGGCATCAGTATGATTTTTAAAATGGTTGAAAACGGGAGCGCTGCATATGGCGTTGTGCCAATTGAAAACTCAACCGAAGGGGTGGTTACTCATGCGCTTGATATGTTTCTTGATACGCACTGTGTTATTATCGGTGAATTGTTTCTTCCCATTCATTTGAATCTTATCAGCAGGGAAAAAGATACATCGCGCATAAAAAAAGTATATTCGCATCCGCAGCCGCTTGCGCAATGCCGTCTTTGGCTTGAAAATAATATTCCGGGTGCACAATTAATAGAAAGCTCCTCAACCGCAGCTGCGGTGCAATTAATTCGTCATAAAAAAGGAGCAGCGGCAATCGCGAATGAAATTGCAGCAGAAACGTATGCAGTGCCAATTCGCAATAAAAATATTGAGGATTGTACGAATAATTTAACACGGTTTTTAATTATTGCACCGCATATGACCGCGATGCCGAAAACCGGTAAAGATAAAACATCAGTGGTCTGTCTGGTAAAACGAAGTACAAAATCAGGTTCACTGCATCGGTTATTGACGCCATTGGCAAAGAATAAAGTAAATATGACAAAAATTGAATCACGTCCCAGCAGAAAAAAGGTATGGGAATATATGTTTTATATTGATATGCTCGGACATTATCAACAGCCGATAATTGCCCGAACACTGCGTGCAATGGAACGGGAGTGCTCATTATTAAAAATACTTGGTTCATATCCATATGGCACTCATGACTAGGGAGGCAGGCAGTGTTTAAAAATATCGGTATTATCGGGGTCGGGCTTATCGGCGGGTCAATTGGTTTGGCAGTTAAGCAAACATGGCCGGCAACGCGTGTCGTCGGATATGGACGTAATGCCGTACGGCTGAAAAAAGCACACGAATATTTTGCATTGGATCAATACAGCACTTCACCGGAGGTTCTTGCCGATTGTGATTTTATCATTGTATGTACACCGGTTGACGTTATTGCGCATACGATTAAAAAATTATTACCGTATTTAGCACCGAATGTATTAATAACCGATGCGGGTTCAACGAAAGAAGCAATAGTACGAACTATTGAACACATTGCCGGGCAGTTTCGTTTTGTCGGTTCACATCCGATAGCAGGGAAAGAGAAGAGTGGTGTTGGTTATGCAGAAGCGGCATTATTCGTCGGGCGGCCGTGTGTTGTTGTGCCGACGAAAAAATCAGATGCTGCGAATGTACGGAAAGTAAAAAGTTTTTGGAAAAGTCTCGGTAGTGTTGTATTGGAAATGAGCGCACACAAGCATGATCGTATACTTGCATTATCAAGTCATTTTCCTCATTGGCTTATGTGGAATTTTATTGCATTTGCAAATAATGAACAGACCGCCCCGGGAGTTCTTGAAAAAATAGTCGGCAGCGGATTTCTTGATATGACGCGTATTAGTGCAGGCGATGCAATAATATGGCGGGATATTATAGTCGAAAATAAAAACAACATTGCAACGTTACTCGATCGGTTTATTGCGCAGTTGCAAAAAACAAAAAAGTATTTAAATGATGAAAGCGGTAAAGAAGCCGCTGAGTTTATTAATGCGCAGGCACGCCGGCGGCGTAAACTTGCAAAGGTAAAAAGTGAGTCAATTGTCATTGACAAGAAAATCAAATCATACTAGGATTGACCGCGTTCAAAAAAAATGGTTAGAAGTATTATGAAATATACGTATTTAATATCAGTCAACGGAGTTGAAACAGTGTATGCCAGATGAAAACCACCCGGTGCAGGGCACCGAGGCGGCGAGTCCGATTAAGGAATCTCCTGCCCCTTCTGAAGAAAATAATCAAACAATCAAAACTGACGCAACACCTGATATAACAGCTGCTTCTGCTGATGTATCAGAATCGTCGGTTGATGCTGATGCACGAGCGGAACACATGCCGTCAATGGATGAGTATGATGTTGACCCGCTGGGAGATCTGCAGCGTGGAACTATTTATACCGGTACGGTTGTTTCAGTCGATGCTGAAACCGCACTGGTTGATATTGGGTATAAATATGAAGGTCGTATTAATCTTAATGAGTTTGATACTGCGCCTGCAGTTGGTGACAGCGTTGATGCAGTAGTTATCCGCCGTGATGATGAAAATGCGAATTTGCTGCTATCGGTGAAACAAGCACGTATTATTCGATGCTGGGATACAGTGCTTGACGCTGAGCATGAACATAACGGTATTATTTCAGGAACGGTCATTAAGAAACAAAACAGTGTATTTATTGTTGATATTGGTATGGATGCTGTTCTGCCGGTAAGTCAGATACGCTTCAATAATGCGGAAGACATTATCGGACAAGAGTTCAGTTTTAAGATTCTTCGTCTGAATCGCCGAAAAAAAGAAGTTGTTCTTTCGCGACGTGAATATATTGATGAAATTCGTGAACAGCAAAAGGGTGAGTTTTTTGCAACCGCATCATTTGGCGATACCCATGAAGGTATCGTTCGCAGTATCATGAATTACGGGGTTTTTGTTGATATTGGCGCTGTTGACGGTCTTTTGCATAACAATGATATTTCTTGGGGGCATGTTCGTAATCCGAAGGATTTTTTCAAAGTCGGCGATAAAATCAAAGTTATGATACTTGAAATTGATAAAGATAAAGGACGAGTCAGCCTTGGATATAAACAATTAACAACAAATCCATGGAATGATATTGAAATGCGTTATCAGGTTGGTAATGTTGTTAAAGGGACGATATCAAATTTAAAACAATTTGGAGCATTTATTGAACTTGAAGAAGGAATTGAAGGGCTCATTCCTATTTCTGAATTAACATGGTCAAAAAATATTCGCCATCCGCGTGAAGTAGTCGATAAAGATGATGTTGTTGAAGTAAAAGTGCTTACGATTGATAAAGCAAATCATAGAATATCCCTTGGTTTAAAACAGGTTCTTCCGAATCCATGGGATGATGTTCAGGGTAAATATCACATTGGACAGAAAATTGTCGGCAAAGTTGTTAAAATAACCCGGCAGGGGGCTTTTGTTCAGCTTGATGATGTTATTGACGGGTTTTTAAGTATTGACGATGTCGCATGGGTTAAAAAATATAAAAATCCCGAACAATACTTCAAAATGAATCAGCATATAGAAGCCCGAATTGAAGATATTGATAAAGAAAATAATCGTATACGCTTAAGTATAAAAAATCTTACTGCTAATCCATACCGTTTATTACGTGACCGTTACCGAAACGGGGATACATTACGTGGTAAAGTTATCAATTTAACGGCAAATAGTGCCTTTATCAGAATTGATGAGAATATTGACGGACATGTTCGTATCTCTGAAATATCTAAAAATCGTATTGAAAAACCGTCAGATGTTTTAAAAATAGGTCAAGAGATTAATTGTGTTGTTAAAGATATTAATGTTGCGGCACAACGAATTAGTTTAAGTATTAAGGATTATGAAAATGCCGTTGAACGAAAAGAAATCGGCAAATATATGAGTGATGGTTCATCATCGACGTATAAAATGGGTGAGTTATTTAAGAATTTCAAACCCGCCGCATCTGCTGATTCTACGGATACTGAGAAATCATCGCCGGATACAACAGCTGATAGTGCTGCAGTGAAGGCGGAGCAGCAACATGACCGCTCCGATATACCTACAGCATCAGAAACGGCGGAAGTTTCAGAACAGCCTGCTGCTGTTTCCGATGATAACAATGAAACTGATACGGCACAGACTGATGATGAAATACATGACAGTGCATTAGCGGAAACAGCGAACAATGCTGCTGATGCGGATTCAACGGAAAAAACCGAAATTGATACGACTGAAAACAATAGCGCTGAAGACGAAGAATCAAACGCTTCAAATAACAATATAACGGAATCATAAGCTATGGCACATCAACCTGAATTTAAACCAAGTGATACTATCGCCGAATTCGGAAAGTCAATTCGTCATAAGTTTATGGAAAATCCTGAGCCCTTTTATATGGGTGCGGGTGTTGTCGTATTGATTATTATTGCTGCGGTTATTGGTTTGATGCAGCTTCAGAATACTCGTGAAGATTTTCGGCAGGATAAGGATGAAGCAATTATTTTATATCATCGTGCATTAACTTCCTCACAATCTGAAGATGTTTCGCAGTATATTAAAAATCTGCAATATGCACGTGAAACTATTAACAATTTTATCAGTAAATATCCGGCACGGAAACAAACCGTCTTTATGCGCCTCTATTCAACTATGTTAGAATATGAATTAGCTGTTGCTCAAGGGAATAATGCTGATATTCAACATGCACAGGAATCATTTCGCCAATTTGTTGAAAAGTATCCTAATCATATTTTAACTCCGCGCGCTGCTTTTAATATCGGTCAAACATACGAACAATTAGGTAATATGCGTGCTGCCCGCAGTAATTACCAATATGTACAGGAACAGTATACTGACAGCAGTCTTATTGCTGAGGCCGGATTTAATATCGGTGTAACCTATGAAGCGGAAATGAATTATCATGCAGCGATGCTTTCTTATAAAAAAGTTATTGATAATTATGATGACTCACCGTGGAAAATAGAAGCACAGAAACGGCTGGCATTACTAACGTATCGTTATGGCAATATTCCCGAGCCGGTTGTTAAAAGCGCTGCCGGTACTATTCAAACGCGCATTCAATAATCCTTTGA
>CAZBCL010000005.1:0-44705 GCA_964490645.1 uncultured Spirochaetia bacterium | reverse complement strand
CACTATTCAAACACGCATTCAATAATCCCCTCTCCATATTAAAACTGATTTGATTGTCTGACTTTGTATCATATCGTATAGGTATCTCTGTTTTAAAGCAGGGGGATATAATAGAGGCATATAATAATACTGAAACCTGCCTGAACAGGGGAATAACGGTTAAGTTTCATGCTTTTTAGTGCCGATAATGAACAAATAAGCGGATAAATGCAGTTTTAAAATCCGTATACAGTAAAGGTATGGTATTTACATGCGCACAACAACAGTGCAACGTACAACAAATGAAACATCAATCACTATTAATCTCGCACTTGACGGATCAGGGAAAACGGATATTGATACTTCAATTCCATTCTTTGACCATATGCTTTCACATATTGGACGTCACGGATTTTTTGATCTCAGTATCAAGGCGGTAGGCGATACTGATATTGATTATCATCATACGGTTGAAGATGTCGGTATTTGTCTTGGTACGGCGTTTCGGCAGTTGATTGGTGATATGAAAGGCATACGGCGTTTTGGTACAGCGCGTATTCCGCTGAATGAAGCATTGTCCGAGGTTACCGTCGATTTATGCGGTCGAATGTATCTTGTTTTTAATACTGAATTACCGAGCGGCAAAGTCGGTGATTTTGATATCGAGTTAGCGGAAGAGTTTTTTCATGGCTTTGCTGATGCGTGTAAAGCAACGGTACATGTCAACGCTATCTATGGGCGCAATGCCCATCATATTCTTGAAACAATATTTAAATCATTTGGTATTGCATTAAGTGAAGCAGTCGTTCTTGATAAACGCATCAAAGAAGTTCGTTCAACGAAAGGTACGGTACGGGGAAAATAATATGGCTATACTTATTCCTGCCATTGATTTACAAAAAGGAAAATGTGTTCGTCTGCAGCAAGGCGATCCGAATTTGGAAACCGTATATAATATTGATCCGGTTGATCAGGCGCGTACATGGGAAGATATGGGGGCAGAACGTATTCATCTTGTTGATTTGGATGCGGCAATATCGGGCTCAACTGAGAATTACCGTGTTATAGAAGCAATTGCCGCTGCGGTCGGGTGTCAACTGGAACTGGGCGGCGGTATTCGGGAGATGGGACGGCTGCAGGAAGTTATTGAGCTTGGTATTGATTATGCGGTATTAGGTACGGCAGTTATAACCGATCATCATTTCCTCAGAGAAGCCGTTGATGTATATCCCGGGCAAATTATCGTAGCGGTTGATGTGCGGGATAATAAAATTGCTATTCGCGGCTGGAAAGAATCATCGGATTATACCGTTCAAAACATTGTTTCCCGATTGGAAAATATGAATATTAACGAAATGATTTATACTGATATTACCCGAGACGGTATGATGTCCGGTCCGAATCTGCATGGATTAGCCCACCTTTTAAATTTAACATCAATGAATGTTATTGTATCCGGCGGTATCAGTCGTATGGAAGACATTGAAAGTATTATTAACATTAAAAGCAGTAAAATATCAGGAGTTATCAGCGGCAGGGCATTATATAATGGTTCGCTTGATTTTAGTGCCGCGCACAAGAAACTTAGTGTCGCGATAGATCCTCTATGATTTCATATCACGTATTTCTTTTGCGGTAATAATTGCATCAGCTATTTCTTTCATACTTCGGCGTGTATCCATGGCTTTTTTATGAATAATAGTATATGCCTGCGATTCGGTAAGTTTGTTTTCTTCCATGAGAATGCCTTTTGCCCGATCAATGAGTTTACGGGTTGCGAGGGCTTCACGTGTTTTTTCGGTTTCTGCTATAAGTTGCGTGTTTTCAATAGCGATAGCGGTTTGATGGGCAACTGCCTGCATGACGGTAATATCTTTTTCAGTGAAATCATACGGTTCTTTTGTGTAAATATTAATAACGCCAATAATACGGTCTTTAATCTGCATTGGTACGGAAAGCATGGAACATAATTGTTCTTTTTTTGCAATATCAGGAAACATAAAATCCGCATCTTTGGTAACGTCTTTAATAATAATCGGTTTTCGTGTTGCAATAGTTCGACCGCTGATTCCTTGATGTGCTTTTAAATCCGGCTTTGATTTAAAGGTTTCAGAAAGAGTTTGTGTTGCGGTCATACTGAGAGTTTTTCCTGATGGATCAAGCAGCATAATTGAACAAACATGGGAGTTCATCATTTCAGCGGAAATCGTTGAAATAAGAAAAAGACTCTCATCAAGATATTTTGAAGAGGAAATCACTTCGCTGATTCGTGAAATTGACTGTACCTGTTTATCCGAGCGTTGAGAATCACTAATAAGACGTGCAATAGTTATTGGTCCGCCGATCAGATCGGTAATAAGTGAGAGCATCAATATTTCATCGTCAGTAAATACATGGGGTAATTGATGCTGCAGGTTAAAGACACCATGGAGTTCGCCATGATAGATAATTGGTGCGGCGAAAAATGATTCATAGGAATCTTCCTGCAAGGCGGGTATTTTTTTAAATCGCGCATCATGCGGTGCATTATTATTAATAATAAGCGGCTTTTTATGCTGTGCGACCCACCCGGTTAGTCCTTCGCCGATTTTCAGTGAACAGGTTTGTGTACGATTAGTTGTTTGTATTTTTGAAGCAACAAGCGTTAATGCATTAGTGGTATTATTGAACAAATAAATATTACATGATTCTGCTGCGGTAACCTCGGAAACCGTATTGATTATTTGTTTCAATACATTTTCAAGGTCATAGTTTGTTGCGATGGTTTTTACCGCGTGTTTAAAAAGTCTTACCAGTGCTGTTGAATCAGTCATGTTTATACTCAAATAATATAATATATACGTAATATTACCGGTATTGTCTTTAAATGCAATACTGAAGTTTTAATTATTGAAAGCATGCGCTCTATTATATATAGTGCCGGTACATGAAATCGGATACAATAACATGACAACGAGTATCATAATGAATAGCCGGCAGCAGGATCGTGATGCTTTTCAGAAAAAGGTGAACGGTGCTGTTCGACTGCCGATAACAGTGCGGGCATTTAGAAAGTGTATTTATGATTACTATAATCAGTATGGGCGTGATTTTCCATGGCGTCATACAACATCGGCGTATGCGATACTGGTCTCTGAAATCATGCTGCAGCAAACGCAAACTGATCGGGTTATTGAAAAATACAATACTTTTTTAAAACGGTTTCCTGATATTGCAAAACTGGCACGTGCGCATTCAGCAAGTGTATTAACAGCATGGCAGGGATTAGGGTATAACCGCCGTGCATTATCACTGCATGCCGCAGCACGGATTATTATAAAAAAATATAACGGTATCGTACCAACTGCGTATGAAGCATTACGGGCATTACCGGGGATAGGGCATTATACTGCTTGTGCTATTCGTGCATTTGCTTTTAATATTCCGTCGGTGTTTATTGAAACAAATATTCGGACGGTATTCATTCATTTCTTTTTTAAGAATAAAAACAACATTCATGATGATCGTCTTATTCCGCTGATTGAAAAAACCCTTGATAAAAAAACACCGCGAAAATGGTATTCCGCATTAATGGATTACGGCGTTATGCTGAAAAAACACTTTCCGAATCCGGCACGAAAAAGCCGGCATTATACGAAGCAATCGCCGTTCACAGGTTCAAACCGCCAACTTCGGGGAAAAGTACTGCGTTGTATTCTTAATAATAAGAAAATGACTGTTTCTGCCATTATCGCTGCAACCGGTGATACGAAAGAACGGGTTACGGCAGTAGTGCGCCAATTGGAAAAAGAATGCTTTATTGTTAAAAATACTCGTTTTTATACAATCAAATAGCATTACCAGCTATTATGATGCACATAGGTTTTCGTGAATTGTGTTCGAGGTTTTTTAATTTCATCAGGATACCCGATTGAAAGAATACCTAACGGCTGTATTATTTCCGGTAAGGCTAAAACTTTTTTAATGAGTGCAATTCGTTCAGTGCGGGGATGAGTTCCGATCCAACATGAGCCGAGTTCAAGTTCAACGGCAGCTATCTGCATTATGGTGATTGCAGCGGAACAATCCTGAATCCAATATTCTTGTGTAATATCATCAGCACAGCGCTGCAGATTACCGCAGACAACAATACCGAGCGGCGCTTCTTTTAAAAATCCGGCTGCACTGTGTGACCGTGAAAGTTTTTCACGTCTTATTGTATCGTCAACAATGATAAACTCCCACGGCTGCTGATTACGTGCTGTTGGTGCCGCCATTGCTGCTTTTAATAAAAGCTCAATTTTTTCCGGTTCAATTGGTTGTTGCGTATACCGTCGAATACTTCGTCGGCGCAGAATAGTTTCGTATATACTCATTGTGTGTCCTTTGATAAAAAGTATTGCCGATGATAATACCATATCACGGGTTTGTAACATAAGTATAGCATAGTACCATAAAATGTGCTATATTCATAATAACGCAGGAGAGAAAGGGTATATAAACTATGAAAAAAGCAATAGTATGCGGTATTGCAATACTGTTTATTTGTACAAGTGTTGTTCAGGTGCAGATTTTACATGCTGATGAAGTCGGTTCAAAATGGGCATTAATACTTGGAACGAACTATGAAGGATCGTCGGTCAGTTCATTAACATTATGTGAGTCTGACGCTTCATATTTATATCAAACTCTTATTGAAGAATGCGGTATACCACAAAGCCAGGCACGTTTAATAACCGGTTCGCAGGTAACGAAAGAAAATATTCGTACTCAGATGCGGTCTTTTCTTGCTCAGGCAAAACGGAATGATACGGTTTTTTTATATTTCAGCGGGCATGGCGGATATACCAAAGATTCTCGTGCGCCGAATGGAGTCGCACATATCATTTGGATGTATGACGCAGAATATTTAACGGATTCTGAAATTGCTGACTTGCTGAATACCTGTGCGGCACAAAATATTTGTTTTATGTTTGATGCGTGTCATTCAGGGGGGATTGCGGCAAATATTGCTGATATGCCGATACCTGAAGGGCAGAGTGCAGCAGTATATACTGATTTGGAACCGATAACAATTCGCAATCGGGTTATTATCAGCTCATCTGATGCTAATGAAGTCAGTTGGGAAATGAGCAATTTAGGACATGGTGTTTTTACGTATTATATTGGCGATGCAGTTGCGCATACGGGAGATATTAATAATGATGGTATTATTACCGGTGAAGAAGCATATCTTGTTACACGCCGCCGGGTTATTGAAACCGTTAAAACATATATCGGTAAGGATCAGCATCCTACTGCTTCAGGTGATATAAAAAGGCTTGTTTTTAAATCAAGTGGTATTCCGCTGCCGGCACATACGGTTGTGAGTGAACCTGCACCGGCTGTTACGGCTGAACTGCCGGCACATGCGGTTGTGAGTGAATCTGCACCGGCTGTTACGGCTGAACCGCCGGCACATGCGGTTGTGAGTGAACCTGCACCGGCTGTTACGGCTGAACCGCCGGCACATGCGGTTGTGAGTGCATCAAATATTCAGATCAGCGATGAAAACTCAACAATTACTGTTTTACCCTTAAAAAAGGGAGAACTGATTATTTATACTACTCATACTGATAATCCGACGGTATCATTAAACGGCACGATTGTTCCGGTGCACTGGTCTGCCGCGCATAATGATAGACTCGGGGCGTGTAAAAAAACAGTGCTGTCATATAAAACCGGAATGTATGATTTAATGTTATCGTTATCAGGGTATAATGAATATCGGGAAAGTATTGTTATTGAAGATAATAAAAAAACAGAAGTACATGCGGCAGTATGTAAAAAACGGAAAGGCATGATTGTCGGACGGGTTTATAAAATGAATTTCGGAACGCCGCTGAGCGGTGGAGAAATATATCTGTTCCAAAAGAAAGGACGTCGGACATTTGATACGGATTTTACCGTTCATGCGGATGAAAACGGACGCTTTGTTTTTAATAATCTTAATCCCGGCACCTATATGATTATGTATGTCGGGAGTGTGTTAAAAACGGAAAAAATTGATATTAAGGTTAGTAAAGGAACTTCAACTGAAATAGATATCGTCTTGAAAGAAGCGGTTAAACATAACCGGCTTGATAATATGTTTGATAAACTTAACAATATGGATTTTTAAATTTATCGTTACGAGAGAACAGTTCTTTGCAACGGGTATACGGTACTGTCAAGTTAGGAATGGTAAGAATGATACGTATACGTATTAGCAGCAATAGTAGTATTAATAGTATTCTGATATGAGTGTATGTCCGATGAGTGCATTATGGAGATATACATGACCGTGAAGCAATTATTAATTGGGATAGCGATTTATACTGCAGCGGCAACAGCAGTTTTTGCACAGTACAGTAATTATATAAGTTTCAATCAAATCGGATATGCAACGAATGATACGAAAATAGCTCTTATTCAAACGAGCAATGATCTGGAAAATCAATATTTTTATATTGTCGATTATCGGGCGTCAAATAATATACAATTCAGTAATAGTATTCCCTGGACACGCAATAATTGGGGGATACGGTATCCCTATCTTTTTGCGGGGGATTTTTCAGCATTTTCCGAAGAAGGAATGTACCGTGTTCGGCTGCAGGATGGCAGTATGTCAGCACCGTTTACTATCGGAGCATATCAGGCATATTCAAATGTTATTGATGCGATGTTGGATTTTTATCAGGCACAACGATGCGGTGATGCACAGCCGTATATTCATGGTATTTGTCATACGAATGATCGGCATGCTGTTATTGACGCCGAAGGCGGCTGGCATGATGCCGGGGATTATATAAAGTTTGTAATAACAACGAGTTTTACAGTGCTGGAACTGATGCTTGCCTATGATTATGCGGTAACCTATGGTTATGCTGCTGTTTTACAGGATAGCGATCCGGCAAACGGTATTCCCGATATTCTCGATCAAACACGTATTGGTCTGGAATGGCTTTTAAAAATGACTGAGAATGGATATTATTATCAGGTTGGTGTTGAAGCCGACCATTCGGTATGGCGGCTGCCTGAAGGAGATGACATCTCTCCGCCGCCGGGAGTAAGTCTTCCGCGTGTCGTGCATTCGGGGTTTGGTGCAAATCTTATCGGACGAACAACGGGAGCATTGGCAATCGCAGCGCGGTCGTATAATTCTTATGATGCATCGTTTGCCGATGCGTGTTTAAATCGCGCAGGAACGCTTTTTGCCGATCGAACGAATTATTATTATTGTCAGCACAGCAGACCGAGTAATTTTTATTTTGAAGAATCATTTAAGGATGATTTAACCGTTGGGGCAGTTGAATTGTATTTAACAACCGGCAGTAATATATATCAAAGCATTGCTGATGGATATGTTCAGCAAATTGAAGCGGAGCAATGGTTTACGTGGGATGCGATTCATCCAATTGCATTCGCAGAATGCTATCGTGCCGGAATTCAGCAGGTTCACTGCAAAAAACATATGATTCGTGATCTGAGCGACTTTAAAAGTATTTCTGATAATGGCGGGTTTTATTTAGGAACCTCAACTACATGGGGGACTTTTACACTGGCCATGTGTACAGCGCAGCTTGCAATTATGTATGAGCTGATTACCGGCAGTGATTATTATTATTCGGCATCACTTGCACAACGCGATTATCTGCTGGGTAGGAATCAGTGGGGGGTATGTTTCATTACTGATGTCGGACAGCACTCTCCGCTTCATCCGGCACATCCGACTGCTGATATTCTTGGTACAGTATATCGTGGTGCTGTTGTCGGCGGACCGGTATCCCGTACACAATGGGAAATGTGGTTGCCTGCACAATTTCGTGCACTGGCATTGGCTGATGATGCCTATGCAAAATTTCAGGAACGTATGGTATGGTTTGATCATAAAGAAGATTATGTCTGTAATGAACCTGCTATTGATTATAATGCGCCGTCAATGTTTTGTTTTATATACTATCTGAGTAAGATGTCACGTTCTGAAAATAAAGCCCCGTTTATTGAAATACATACACCGCCGGGATGCATTACGGGAAATTCTATAACCCTATCGGCAGCGGTGTATGATGATGTTTTAGTGTGGGGTGCCGAATATCAGGTTGATGCCACTAATGGAGCATGGATGCCATTAGCGAAAACAAACACTTCGTTATACCATGCTGTTTTAAACAGTACTGCTCTCAGTAATGGTATGCATTATGTGTATGTTCGGGCATGGGATAATGAAGGGTTGTACGCAACGAATGTAAATGCGGTTATTATTTCCAATAATCAAATACCGCATATACAGGTGATTAACCCGACGAATGGAGCGCAGCTGAATGGTGCTGTACCATTTATTGTTCGGGCAACCGATGACGGCACGGTATACTCGGTTGCATATCGTATTGAAACGAATGCATGGCAGCTGATGCATTGTGCGTCAAATGCGGTGTATACGAATACATGGGACAGCAGCAGTTTTACAAACAAACTGTATACACTGTCGTTCCGTGCGATGGATACTGAGTTGTTATCAGCAACAAGTATACTTCATATTATCATATCAAATAGCACTGCACTTCCGCCGGCTGCAGCAGTACCGTCTTTCTTTGATTCAATCCATGCAACTGAAATTTGGAATAATACTCCTGATTTTACAAAAGGCGAAGTGCTGCATTTTGTTTCAGAGAAAACGGGAACAATTAATATATCTATATTTGATATTAATGGCAGACATATATATTCACTTCCGCCGATTCATGGTCCGGGATATATAACATGGGATGGTATGACTGATTCAGGTATTTTGGAACCCGGGTTGTATTTCGTTGTTTTTACGATTGGTGATGCCGGTAACAATGATACGAGGATTGTAAAAAAGTTGTTGGTATTATAACATGGGAAATTACAGCAGCATTCTGATGAAACGCCAATATGGCTTCATTGCATTAATATTGACAATACTGGCAGTGGTACTGTATCTCCCGAAGATTGATGCAATGACGGCAGCAGTGCCGATCACAACGTTACCGGTACCCAATGCGCGGCTTCTCGGTATGGGTATATCATATGGCACGGTGCTTGACGATGCGTCAATGTCGGATAGCAATCCGGCAGGGCTGCCATATGTACGAAGTGCCGTTCAAGCCGGATCACGGTATTTTAATAATGATTTACTCTTACTTGGATTTACCATGGTATATAATGCAAGCAATACCGATGCATTCGGGGTTTCAATGCAGCGTTTTAGTACGTCTATTGATAGGGTTTCATTAAACGGACATGCTGAAGGAAAAATGAGTATTGAGAATGTTCGCTTGCAGGCAGCGTATGGGAAGATAATTGCTGATCTCGCCAGAGGAGAAGTAAGTATCGGGAGCAGTATTGCGTATGTTGATCTTACCCATACAAAAACACGCGGCAGCGGTGTATTATGCGGTATCGGCGGCGTGTATACATATAATGCAATGAAAATATCAGTACGGTATAAGGATATACCGGTTTTTCTTACATTAAATGAACGTGCAGTACATTATTTTGGAATACTTGAATATGGAATAACATATCAGTGGGATATTAATAAAAGCGTGAGCCTGCTGCCGGTTGCAGGTACACAATACCACGGGACTGCAATTACATTTGGCGGCGGGGTTGAAATGTGTTATCGGGACATGATTTTTGCACGTTGCGGTTTTTCACAGCCGATTCCGGGTTTCACACAATTAAGCAGCGGTATTGGTATATTATACGGTATTTTGGGATCTGATTTCCGCTGTGATTATACACTGACTGCTACCGGCGCATTCGGTTTTTCACATACTATTACCGTCAGTATTATTGCATTATCGAGTAATTCGGTGTTTTCCGGTATCAGTAAATAATGAGGAATTTATTTTCAGATATAGCAGTATACGAGAACCGGTCAGTATTAATATAGTACGATTAGTATAATTCATGAGAAGAGCCCTGTTTTACACTTGCCCTGTGCGGGGTATCATAGTATTAATGTAAACACTTTTTTTATAGGATACAGACAGTTATGGAATATGAAGCAGTAATCGGACTGGAAGTCCATGTTCAGTTGAATACAAAAACAAAAATATTTTGTAATTGCAGCACGCAATTTGGCGCAGAGCCGAATAGTCATGTTTGCCCGGTCTGTATGGGGCAACCGGGGGTATTGCCGGTATTAAATGAAAAAGTACTTGAAAAAGGGATACGTGCGGCATTGGCGATACACTGCAGTATTTCAGAGTTTTCAAAATTTGACCGCAAGCATTATTTTTATCCTGACTTACCGAAAAATTTTCAAATATCACAATATGATAAACCAATCAGTTATAACGGATATATTCCGATTCGTATTAATGGCAGTACAAAAAACATTGGTGTTACCCGACTGCATTTAGAGGAAGATGCCGGCAAGCTTATTCATTCTGAAGATGCATCCGTTAAAGCAAGCTTTGTTGATTATAATAGAACCGGCACTGCACTTGCAGAAATTGTCAGTGAACCGGATATGCATACGCCACAGGAAGCATATGAATATCTGACCATGTTAAAAAGCGTAATGCAGTATATTAATGTCAGTGATTGCAATATGGAAGAGGGGTCATTGCGATGCGATGCGAATATTTCACTTCGTCCGGTGGGACAGGAAGCGCTTGGAACGAAAACAGAAGTTAAGAACTTAAACTCATTCCGTAATGTGGAAAAAGCATTAGCATATGAAATTAAACGGCAGACAAAAGTATTAAACGAGGGGGGGCGCATTACTCAGGAAACTCGTTTATGGGACGTGCAGAAAAATGTAACGAAACCGATGCGTTCTAAAGAAGGGGCACATGATTATTTGTATTTTCCCGAACCCGATCTTGTCCCGATTATTGTTTCACGAGAGTGGATTGAGAAACTGAAAGCTGAACTGCCGGAGCTGCCGTATCAAAAACTTGAACGATATATCAGTGAGTATGAACTTTCAGACTATGATGCACATTTTATTTCCAATAATCATCAATTCGCTGCATACTTTGAATCAGCACTTGATGCGTATCATAATCCGAAAGGTATTGCAAATTGGATTATGGGTGATATATCACGGATTATTAATGAAGGGTCATTTTCAATTGAAAAGTTTCCGGTGCAGCCTGATATGACTGCACGTTTAGTCAAGCTGCTTGATGAAAAAGTGATTACCAGTAAAGCTGCAAAAATTGTTTTTGAAACAATGCTGACGAGCAGTAAAATGCCTGAAGACATTGTTGCAGAAAAGGGACTGCGGCAGGTGAGCGATATCGGCGCTCTTGAAAAAATAATTGATACCGTGATTCTTTCCGAGACCGATACGGTGCATGCGTATAAAAACGGGAAAACAAAAGTAATCGGCGCATTGCTTGGAGCGGTTATGAAAGAATCTAAAGGGACAGCAAATCCGCAACGCGCGCGTGAACTTCTTGAGAAAAAACTTACCGAATAAATAATTACCGGAGCATACAACATGAGTGTGGATTTCATCCATTTACACGTTCATTCAACCTATAGTGTACTTGATGGAATGAATACACCGGAAGCGTATGTTGCACAAGCAGTGAAATACGGTATGCCGGCATTGGCAATTACTGATCATGGGAATATGTGCGGTGCGATAAAGTTTTATAAAGCTGCACGTGCGGCAAATATTAAACCTATTATCGGTATGGAAGCATATGTTGCGCCTGAATCGCGTCATACAAAAAAGCATTCATTGAAAAGCGGTATTCCGCGTGCATATCATCTTGTTTTGCTGGCAAAAAATAATGACGGATATAAAAATCTGCTGAAGTTATCATCATTAGGGTATACTGAGGGGTTATATTACGGATATCCGCATATTGATCGCGAACTGCTGAGCCGTTATGGAGAAGGGCTGATTGCTCTTTCGGCATGTATAAGCGGTGAGGTTGCATACAGCATTCGTCATGGCAATGAAAACAATGCGCGTCTGGCAGCGGTTGAATACAGTCGGATATTTAAAGGTGATTTTTATATTGAGATAATGCGCAATGGGGTTGATAAGCAAGAGAGTATAAATGCTGCATTAATTGCATTAGCGCGGGAGCTCAATATTGGTATTGTTGCAACAAATGATGTTCATTATATGGATCAGTCCGATGCTGCCTCGCATGAAGTGCTGAAATGTATTGCATTACGAAAACTATTGAAAGATCCCGATCGTCTAGTTATGCCGTCGGATCAGTTTTATTTTCGTTCGCCTGATGAAATGACAAAACTTTTTTCTGATATTCCTGAAGCAATAGAAAATACTGCAGCTATCGCTCATAAATGCAATTGCGCATTAAATATCCCGCCTGATCATCTGCACCTTCCTCGTTTTAATACTCCGGGCGGACTGTCGCATCGTGAATATCTTAAACAATTATCATATGAAGGATTAGAGAAACGTTATTCGGTGATAACCGATGAACACCGGCAGCGGCTTGATTATGAGATCAATATTATTGATAACAAAGGATTCAGTTCTTATTTTTTAGTAGTTTATGATTTTGTTAATGCCGCCAGAAAAATGCTGGTTCCGGTTGGTCCGGGGCGCGGCTCTGCATCCGGAAGTCTTGTTTCATATTGTCTTGGCATTACTAATCTTGATCCGATAAAAAACAATCTTATTTTTGAACGATTTTTAAATCCTGAACGAAAAGCCATGCCGGATATTGATATTGATTTCTCTGATGCTGATCGCTCAAAAGTTATTGAGTATGTTCGTAAGAAATATGGTGAGGATCATGTTGCGCATATTATTACATTTGGCAGAATGAAAACACGGCAGGTTTTAAAAGATGTTGCGCGCGTACTGGGGTATACACCGAATGAACAGCAGAACATTGCAAATATGGTTCGAGATCAGAACAGTGATTTGAAAAAAGCATTGGTGTCATATCCCGAACTCAATGCATATCTGGAAACGGATGATCGAACACGAACAATTCGCCGCCATGCATTACGTCTTGAAGGATTGGTGCGTCAATTCGGATTACATGCTGCCGGTGTTATTTTGTGTGATGATGCAATTTCAAATTACAGCCCGGTCTATAAAGATAGTCGGCATGAAATGCCGATTACACAGTATGAAATGGAGGATATTGAAGCGGTTGGTCTTTTAAAAGTAGATTTCCTCGGTCTGCGTAATTTAAGTGTTATTCAAAACACGATAATAATGGTTAAAGACCAAACAGGTGTTGAAATAAATATTGAAACGATACCGCTTGATGATTCAGCCACGTATGCAATGCTGCAGGCAACAAATACTGATGGCGTGTTTCAGCTTGAATCACCCGGCATGAAAAATCTTATTCGTCAGATGCAGCCGACTGAATATGATGATTTAGTGGCATTGGTTGCGTTATACCGTCCGGGTCCGTTGGAAGCGAAAATGGCGGAACAATACATTGACGGAAAAAATTATCATAAACCTATTCGGTATGTGCATGTTATTGACGGGATGTCTTCCGATGAACGAAGCAGGGTTGATGAGCGAAATAAAAAAATCACTGCTATTTTGAGTCCGATATTAAAAGATACGTACGGTATTATTCTTTATCAGGAACAAGTTATGAATATCAGCCGTGTTGTTGCTGGTTATTCCGCCGGTGAAGCTGATACCTTCCGTAAAGCAATGGGTAAAAAGAAATATGATTTAATGGCAGAGCAGCGAACACGTTTTATCGACGGAGCATCCAAGAAAGGATTTGATCCTGAAATAGCGGAAGAAATATTTGATCTTGTTATGAACTTTGCCGGCTATGGTTTCAATAAATCGCATAGCGCCGCTTATGCATTGGTTGCATATCAAACAGCGTATCTTAAAGCGAATTATCCGTATGAATACATGGCGGCGCTGATGACCAGTGTTCAGGAAGGTAAAAAAGCAATCGGCGATAAAGAGCAAAAATTAGTAAAATATATTCGCCATTGCCGGCAGGAACTTCATATCACTGTTCTGCCGCCTGATATAAATCACAGTGGTGTTGATTTTACTATAGAAGAATCGGCGCACGGGAAAGCGATCAGGTTTGGGCTTGCGGCAATAAAAAATGTCGGCACCGGTGCAGCTGAATTAATATGCCGGGAACAAAAAAACGGACCCTATCATTCATTGCGTGATTTTTGCAATCGTGTTGATACGCATCAGGTTAACCGCCGTGCACTCGAAGGATTGATAAAAAGCGGTGCGTTTGATTGTACCGGTTGGCATCGTGCTGCTCTGATGGAGTCGCTGGATGATACGCTCAATACCAGTCAAGGGTTGCATCAGGATAAAGAAATCGGGCAGATGAATTTTTTCACTGAAGCGACAGCTGAAACATTTAAAGATGAAATGCCGAATGTGCAAAAATGGAGTGAACGGCAATTACAGGAACATGAAAAAGAAGTATTTGATTTTTACTTCAGCAGCGATCCGCTTGATCCGTATGAAAAAGAGTTTGCTGTATGGGGGCTGAAAACAACACGGCAGCTGCAGAATCAGCCAACTGACACCGTCTGTTTAATCGGAGGATTATATACTCGACTGGAACGCGGATTTCATGAACAGAAAAAACACATTACCGCAAAAGTGCGGCTGACCGATAAAGACAGTGATGTATGGATTCATATTAATGATCCACACTTATATGAACGGTTTACTGCCCAGTGTAATCCGAATCAGTCAGAGCCGATTATTATGCAGGTACGTACGTGGCGTCCCGAGAAAGGGCGTCCTCGTTTTTTTGCGCTTGATTTTTTTACCTATGAGTTTTACCGTATTCGTCAGGCGAAAGAATTACATATTATTATTGATACCATCGGGCTTTCCGAGCAAACATTGATTAGTATTAAAGATGTCCTGATTGATTTTCATGGTGATGTCCCGGTATTCATTCATCTGCAAAAAGGAATTACAAATCGGCAAAAACAAAAAACTGAAACAGTTATTGCTGCCGGAGAAACATTTACCGTTGAGCCACGATATGACTTGATGAGTCAAATGAAATCGGTTTCCGGAGTACAGCACATTTATTTACAGTATTGAATTATACGTCAATATGATCGGTAGTAGTTTCCTGTTTTGGAATAATAGTATCAAGTCCCATCGTTGCAGTAATTGATACTGCAAATAAACTCATACTTCCTAATAAAACAACAATGAAAATAAGAAATGCTTCAACAAACGGCATTGTTAACGCTGTTTGTTGTGCCATACTGATAAGTAAGGGTGCAATAAATATGTAAAAGGATGCTGTTGTCAGAACAATGCCAAGCGGCAACACTATTTGAATCGTTTTTGTTGATTCTTGATAATACGTGCGGATATCAGTAATAATTGAGAGTAAGCACGGCAGTAAGAGTAAGGTCAGTAATGTTGCAAATATTAATCCCCACATCAGCGCCATTGCCATTGAAATAATAAAGGGATCATGTCCGCCGATTCCGTATGCGGTCGGAAGTAATCCGGCAACGGTTGTGATGGTTGTCAGTAAAATAGGACGCAGTCTCATCTTTGCACCACGCACAATGTTTTCTTTTAATCCGGTCCCCTTTTTAATCTTAACTCGATTGATGAAGTCAACCATAACAAGTGAATCATTCACGACAACTCCCGCGAGTCCGATAACCCCCATGATTGCTAATGCGCCGAATTGTATATTATGTACATAAAATGCCAATGCGACACCAATCATACCGAAAGGAATTGCTGACACAACAAGAACCGGCTGTGTAAATGAACGAAACAGCATGACCAAAAGAAAATAAATAGCAAGTACAGCAATCAGAAATGTAAATAAAAATGAAAGCATGGTATCATTAGTCTCTTCAGCTTCACCGCCAATGATAAGCCGGAATCCCGGATAGTCTTTTGCAAACTCACGGAAGTATGTTCGCAGTGCGGTAAATACTTCAGCAGCTGAAACAGTTTTTCCTGATTTTTCAGCAGCATCAGATTTGTTGATTTGAGCGGTTACGGTTATTGAGCGATCGCCGTTATAGTGCAGTATGTCCGCAGGTCCTTCTGCTTCCGACTGTTTAATGACACTGCTCAGCGGCGCAGGATGAAAATGGCGCGTTCGAACGCGAAGTTTTGAGAGTGTTTCTTTATGACGTCGATACTTGTCATTTAAGAGCACGCGGTATGCAATCCGTTCTTCCGGAGTATCAAGATAGGTTACCACGGTGCCGTCAAAAGCAATACGAATGTTTTGCGCAATTGTTGCTGCATTCAGTTTCATTGCTGCCATTTGATCATAGTCAAGACGGAGATGTATTTCATCCTTACCGGTTTGTGCTGAACTTTTTATATCAGTAACCCCCGGCATTTCGGATAGATATTTTATAACTCGTTGTGTAATATCACGGCTCATGGTACTGTCATTGCCGATAATAGTAACTTCAATCGGTGCGCCGAGCGGCGGTCCGCCGGCATCTTTATACATTGAAAGATTTGTAAATATCTGTTTATTGGTTAAGGATGTTCGCAGTATACGCATAACATCATCAGCGGTGTCTTTTCGCCGTCGAAGTAGACAGCTTGTTGCATAGAGCAGATGATTTGTTTTTCCGTGTGAATTGGTATACGACATTCTCCATGGTGAACCATTCGGACGTACACTGCGAATACGGTATTTACGATCATGTATTGCTGGAATACTGATATATAATGCGAAGGTATTATTGTTATTATATTCGCCATGCAGTCCGCCGCCAACCGCGGTTTTATAATTAAGAATCATTCCGTCCGGCAATGTTGTAAGCACTTTTTCAATAATTCGTACTGCATCTGCCGTCTTTTCAAGTGAAGTGCCGAGTCTTGTTTCACCATGTATATATATTTCCTCAGCGCCTTCATCCGGAAATAACGAAAAATTATTTGTAAATGTTTTATAGAGATATGTGCCGACTAATGCTAATACAATAAAAAATATGATAACAATAAAAACATTCTTTTTTAAGGCGCTGCGCAGCAGTGTTTCATAATAATCAGACAAAACATTAAAAAAGTGATGCTTCTTTTTCATCGGCAATGATGCACCTGCGTGCTTTGTTTTTGCTGATGTTTGCCGTGCAGGTGATTTATGGGACATATGATTCGGTAAAATAATAAATGCTTCTATTAAACTGCCGATGAGTGTTGCCGTTACGATAATCGGTATGGAAGTTGAAAACTTGCCGACAACCCCTTTTATCGCCAAGAGCGGTAAAAATGCTATTATGGTTGTTGATATTGTTGTTAATACCGGCTTGGCAACTTCTATTGTTCCACGGCGGGCAGCATCGACACTGCTGAGTCCTTTTAATTCATGGCGATGAATATTTTCACCAACAATTATGGCGTCATCAACAACCATTCCGATAACAATAATAATACCCATTAATGAAACACTATTGATCGTAATACCAAAGAACGGCATACAAGCAATTGCAGCGGCGATGGAAAATGGGAGCCCCAATGCTGTCCATATTGCCGGCCGTAAATCTAAGAAGAAAAATAAAGATACTAATACCAGAAAAAAACCAAGCAATGCATTATTTTGTACAATTCTCAGACGCTGACGGGTGAGTTTTGAAAAATCATGCAGGAACATAAAACCAATATCGGTATCGCCAATGCTCTTTTGGTATTCCGCAACAGCACTTTTAATTTTATTGACGGTTCGAATAATATCGGCAGATGATTTTTTATGAACCCAGAGTGACATGCCCCGTTTACCGTTATAACGGTAAATTGAAGTTCGTTCCGCAAACGTGTCTGTTACTGTTGCAATATCCTTAATGCGAATTTTAACCCCTTCAGGATTGCTGCGAACAATAACATCTTTTACATCAAGCGGATTAACAAACTTTGAAAGTGTTACAATTGTTTTCTCACTGGTGTATGATTCAAGTGTTCCTGCAGTAACGGAAATATTATGCAGTTTTATAGCATGAACGACATCATCAAGTGTCAGGAAACGAGCATTCAGTTTATCCAGATCAATTTTAATCTGAACTTCACGATCACGTATTCCCATTTCGTCAACACCGGCTACCCCTGAAATATCCTGAAGATATTTTTTCAAAACACGTGCATGTGTTCTGAGTTCCATCTCCGGAATATTTGATGCTGTTAATATTGTTTCAATAATCGGAAAGTTTTCGATTTTTCGTTCAAAAATATTCGGTCGTTTTGTTACTTCAGCCGGAAGATCGGTTACATTATCAATGCATCGCCGGATATCGGCTTTTGTTCCTTCTTTATCATAATGATCCGGATCAAGCAAAATTTTAATATACGATATGTTTTCCTTTGAGATGGAGGTATAGCGTTTAATCCCGTCTATTTCATCAAGTGCTTCTTCAAGTTTAACCGTTACATTCAATTCAACATCAGATGGTGATGCGCCGGGATATTGTGTGGTAATTCTGATTTCGTCAAAATCAACGCGGGGAAACCCTTCGCGCTGAATCGTCATTAGGGTATACCCTCCGGCAATCATAACAAGAATAAAAATAAAGTTTACCGTGAGCGGTTTATTAACAAAATAAGAAATTATTTTTTTCATACTATGCTTCTCCGTTATACTGTAGCAAAGAAAGCAAAACTGTCAATAAATAATAATAATTACTGTAATAATCGGTTATGTTACAGACTCGGTAGGTCGTATTGGTGTTCATAATTTATTATGGTATTAATAAACAAAGTGTATGCCGGTTTTGATACTACGATACAGCGCGTTGCTGAAACAGTACATTCAATGTCAGTGGGAAGAAGTAGCTGAAGGATAAAAAAGATGAAAAAAAACATAAAAAAAGTTGACAAAATATAAAACCGAGTATATGTTACTAAATAGTAATTAACTGACTGGTCAGTAACTTACTAAACAGTCAGTTATATAGTGCGAAATGAAGTATTAATGGAAATTGAATATGGGTAAAAAATTAAAAGATCTTTATAAAGAACAGACACGTGCTGCAATTATTAATGCTGCTCGTGAAATGTTTAACAAGTATGGATATGAGAATTCAACACTGGATGAAGTTGCTGAACTTGCCGGTCTTTCTAAAGCGGCTTTATATAATTATTTCAAAAATAAAGAAACATTGTTTGTTTCAATGATGCAGGAGACATTTGACGATTTAATTGATGAATTGTGCCGAGCATTAGAAAAATCGGACGATCCGATTGAACAGTGCCGTATGTTATTTCAAACACAGATTGAACAAGCACAAAAAATGCTTCCCATTACCATAACCAATGTTGCATATGTAATGACGCAGCTTGATGTGAAAGAAATGAAGCAGCGGTTTAGAGGACTCGTACAAAAACTATACGATCAAATATACCGTGTTATTGAAAATGGTAAAGAAAAAGGCAGTATCAGTAAAAAACATGATTCAGGGCACTTAGTGATATTGATTCTTACATTACTCAGCGGTGCCGGAAAGATGAGAATGGTCTTCGGAATGGAACCGGATCAAGTCTATTGTGATTCCGTTATTGACGTATTTTTTCATGGCGTAAAAGGAGACAAAAACAATGATACGTAACAGATTAAAAATGCTCATTATATTGCTTGTATTAATAATAACAATTCCGCAAATCAGCCATGCGCAGGAAAGCAATGCGGCGGCAACGGCTCGTGTGTTTACACTTGATGAGTGTTTACACTTGAGCGCCGAGAACAGCCGCGAATTATATATTGCTGATAATGCGGTGAAAAAAGCCAGAGCGGATGTTACCGCCGCGTTTGCGGGGATGACGCCCTCAGTAACAGCCGGGGCGTCATATATGCGTATGAGCAAAGAAACGGTTATGCAGAGCGGACCGGTTGTTATACCGAATAAAACGGATATTGTCGGTATGAATCCTGATTACGGTCCGGCATTCGGTTCTTTTTTCCTTTATCAGCCTGATCCGATGGTTATTAATCCGCAAACTTCAAAATCGTTTTCGCTTACACTTGCACAGCCATTATATATGGGACAAGCACTGCGTTTGCAATGGCAGATGGCACGGCTTGCGTATAAAGCAGAACGCGAAAATAAACGACAGATAGAAGCAACCGTGCATTATAATACCGTCAAAGCTTTTTATGATGTGATGATAGCGCAGGAAAGTATGTCGATACTTCAGGAACAGTATCAATCAATGCGTGATACTGTCAGTTTTGCCCGTCAGAATTATCAGGCCGGTTTATCATCACGCTATGATGTTCTTCGTGCTGAAGTGGCAATGGTGAATATTGAACCGGAACTTGCTCAATTGAGCAATATGATATCAACGGCGAAAAAGAATTTACTTATCATTATTGGCGAAAGCACTGATCAGGATATTGCAGTAAACGGAGAATTTAAATATGAAGTTGAGCAGTTTGATTATGAAGCGCTCGTGGCAAAGGCATTAGACGAACGTGCGGATATACAGCAGCTGGAATTAACGGAAACGATCAATAAACGCATGCAAATGCTTTCGTATGCAGGGTATCAGCCGCAGGTTACTTTTGCTTATCAATGGAAATACAATCCCGAACCGGGTGCATTCGGCGGTGAGAAATCAACCTCGGTATTATCATTACAGGCGTCGTGGACGATTTCGGAGTTTTTGCCATGGAGTAAAACAATGGCAGGGGTGCGAAAAGCAGCGCTTTCAAAGCGTTCATTTTTAAACACAAAAAGTGTTGCGGAAGATTATATTGAACTTGAGATAAAATCTATCTATGACCAACTTATTGTTGCACGTGACAGTATAAAAAAACTTGAGCAAAACGTACAAAAAGCTGAAGAAGCGCTTCGTATTGCCCGCCGGCAATATCGGCAGGGACTGATGAACTCTTTACAGCTCTCTGATGCTGAATTGCAGCTTGCAACGGCAAAAAATACACATATTCAGAAAGTGTATAACTATATAATAGCAAAAGCAAAATTGGAACGCGCACTCATCGGCAGTGAAACAACCGGCGGGGGTACGAGTAAAAGTACAGGCGGCGGCGGGGCTTCTGTCAGCAGCAGTAGTGGCGGGGCTTCTCATCGTGGCGCATCAGCGCATTAATTTAATTATTTGAAAGGCGGTTTGAATAATGAATTCAAGAAAAAAAACGTATACGGTTACAGCATCAAAGAGCACTCAAGGTGATTTTCGCCGAAAGCGGGCAGTGTCATTTTTTGCAGGATTTCTTGCAGCATTTGGTGTGGCGATTATACTTGGTATAGTTGGCTTCGGATTAAAAATGATATTCAGTCAGGAAATTCAAACAGAAGAATTGATTCCGGTTGAAGTTACTGAAATCCATAAAACCAATATTATTGATATTCGTATGTATTCAGGGGATATTCGCGGTGTATCACAAGCAGATGTTTATCTTCCTCCTGCTCTCGGGTATGGCGGAGGCGGTACCGTTGCATCAATTCTTGTTAAAGAAGGACAGCGAGTACAGCGCGGTCAATTAATTGCTACTATTAATCGTCAGCAGGCAGGATATTCTATTGCAGCCATATCAGCGCCGGTCAGTGGGATTGTCGGTAGTATTGATGTTGACCCCGGAACAACGGTTTCAGCACAATCACGTATTTGTACGATAGCTGATTATTCGAAAGTTGAAGTTGAACTCAATGTTATCGAACGTGATATTCCCTATATTCGGAAAGGGTTACGTGCAGCGGTTCAGGTTGCGGCATATCCTGATGTTGAATTTGAAGGAACGGTAGTACGTGCGGATACGTTTGTGAACCCGCTTACGAGGACTATTAGTGCTGTCGTGCGGCTTGATAATCCCGGGAGACTATTAAAACCGGGAATGTTTGCTGATGTTCGGGTATTTGCCCGTGAAGTTGAAAACGTGTTTGCGGTTCCGTTGCGATCAATTAAAGAAAGTACGAAATCCCAATTTGTTTTTATTATTTCAAATGGGCGATCCTATATACGTGAAATTAAAACAGGAATAATAAGCGGCAAGATGGTTGAAGTTATAAGTGGTCTTAACAAGGGCAACATTCTTGTTACTGAAGGGGTTATTAATCTTCGTAATAACAGTAAAGTAAATATTATAACGAAGGAATATAAACAGCTTTCATCTATTGCGGAAATACGCAATAGCAATTCGTTTAGTGAAAAAATGATGCGAAAGAAAATAAACGGGTTGGATAAAAAGATATCTGCAATGAAAATAAAAACAAAAAAGATGGAAGAACAAAAAGAATTGTTCACACACAAACTACAGAGTATTACTGCAGCAGTAGATACGGAAACGAACAATACGAAAGCAGATAATAAAAGTTTAAAAAACGAAGAACGAACAAATAAAATCAATTCACCGCGGTTTACCATAAAACAATTGTTACGCGGAAAATCAAATACTGCGGAGAGCACGACGAACGAGCGTTCTCAAACAAATGTGCTTATAACGAACACCGCCGCAATAAGTACGAATTAGAAAGCGTGAAGGAGTAGTATTATGTTATTATCCGAACGTTCGGTACGACGTCCAGTTTTAACCTCAATGATTTTCGGTGTTGTCATAGCCATTGGTATGTTTTCATTTACGGCATTAGGACTTGATTTAATCCCGGATATTGAGTTTCCGTTTTTAGTGATATGGGGGCAGTATTCCGGCACCGGTCCTGAGGAAATGGAAGAAACAGTCGGTCAGTATCTTGAAAAAGCAGCTTCACAAGTCAATGGCGTAAAGAAAATGTCAACAATCGCATCCGAAGGGCAAGTGGTAGTATCCGTTGAATTTGACTGGGGTACTGATACGGCGGAAGCGGCTAATGATTTACGCGCAAAGATTGACATGATCGGAGAATATCTTCCTGAAGATATGAAGGATCCGATGATATTAAAATTTGATGCTTCAATGATACCGATTTATATGTTTATGGTGTCATCGGATATGGAACAGCGCGAATTAAACGATTTTGTAAATGAAAAAATTTCGGATCCGTTAAGTCAGGTGAATGGGGTTGGTAATATTACCGTATATGGTGCTGCTGAACGGAAAATATATATTAATTGTAATCGAAAACAATTATCAGCACTCGGTATTACCATTCAGGATGTTATCCGTGCAATACGTATGGCAAATGTTAATCTTCCCGGCGGTAAAATCCGAACCGGGGAGAAAACATATATCGTACGAACTGAAGGAAAATTTGCTACTCCGGATGAATTAAATTCTATATTTATTAAACGTGCCGGCGCTAATATGAGAACGGGTGCTGCCGGAACGCCGATTTATTTAAGAGACATTGCAAAGATTGAAGATTCGTATGATAAAGACAAGCCGATTGCGCGTGGAAACGGTCAGCCTTGTTTGTTTCTTGTCGTACAAAAACAGGCGGGTCAAAACACTGTTCAGGTTACGAAAAGATTTAAAAAGAAACTTGACAGTATTAAAAGCGAACTTGGTATTTATGATGAGAAAACGAAAAAGAGATTAATAGAGCAGGAAGGGTATTCGCCGGAAGATGTCGAATCGAAAGTTATTATCAGGGAGTTTTGGAATCAAGGCGAAACTATTATGGAATCACTGCAACGAGTTCGCAATGTCGGATTGTTTGGTGCGATCATTGCATTTTTCGTTTTGCTGTTTTTTCTGCGTGATTTAAAAAGTACCTTAATTATCGTTACCGCGATTCCGATTTCGATTATTGCAACATTTATTTTTATGCGGTTTTTCAATGTAACGTTGAATACGATATCATTGTCCGGTCTTGCCATCGGTATAGGAATGCTGGTTGATAATTCAATTGTTGTATTGGAGAATATTTATCGGTTCCGGGAGCGTGGGGCGAATCCGTATGATGCGGCGGTTATCGGTGCCGGCGAGGTTGCATCGGCTATTGTCGCATCAACTCTGACAACAATTTGTGTGTTTATTCCGATTCTCTTAGCAGAACAATCAATGGCAACAGTGTTTTTCCGTGAGATTGCACTGACTATTATTTCAGCATTATTTACTTCGCTGGTAGTTGCACTGACGTTAGTTCCGATGATGGCTGCCCGATTAATTGATGTGATTGATTTCGCGAAGCAAAAACAAAAATGGCCGCTTTGGGGGCGGGTTATTACATGGGGAGACATTGTTCTTACGAAAATTGATACGTGGTATTCTCGTGTTGTTCAATGGACATTGAAGAATCGCGGATTAGTTATGCTGGCGTGCATCTCGTTTTTTATCATTTCATTATTATTGCTTATTTTAGTAGTGCCGAAAGAAAATATGCCGGAAGGCGATAGTGAAAACTTTGTATTATCGGTTGAAATGGCACCCGGGACGCCAATTGAACGTATGGATGAAATGTCCCGGTTCATTAAGGCGCGTATATTATCGAATGCCATGCTGAAGAAAAATATTCGAACGCTTACGGAATTAATCGGTAGTAAAGAAGGCGGCCCCGGCGGTGCTGATGCGCAAGCTTCGCATTATGCAAGTTTATATTTTAAGGCGGTCAGTCAAAAAAAGCGTCGTGGTATTTCTACCACTGACATGCTGAATGCGATACGTGATTCTATCAAGAATATACCGGGTATAAAATTTGATACCATCGTTTTTGGATCAATGGGGGGAGCTGATAACGGTCAGAATGTAAATGTACAAATATTCGGGTATGATCTTGAAATAGCAAATCAGCTTGCTGAAGAGGTTATGAAAATTATGCGGGGGATGGATGAACTTGCTGATGTTCGGAAAAGCAGAGATGACGGACTCCCTGAATTTGTTGTCGATATCGATCATAATCGGCTGAGTAGTATGGAACTTGATGCATATTCCGTTGCGATGAATGTTCAAGGAGGCTTTCAAGGAAAAACAGCAGCATTTTATACTGATGAAAAAGGAGAGCAGATCGATATTATCGTACGACTGCGCGAAGCGGATCGTAATGCAGTTGATGATTTACAGCAAATGGTTATTGCAAACTTTGCCGGTAAAAGCGGAGCGGTTGCAAACCTTGCTTCAGTTAAACGTAATATCGGACCGGTTAGTATTACTCGTGAAGATAAACGACGAATTATTAATGTCTTAGCGGGTTTTACCAGTGATAATCCTGATGTTGGCGGTTTATCACGTGAAGTATTGCGTAAAATTAATGATGAAATAGTAATCCCGCCGGGATTTGAAATAAAACTCAGCGGTTCATTTGCTGACATGCAGGAAAACTTTGCACAATTAGGATTGGCATTACTTATTGCAATTATACTTGTGTATATGGTTATGGCGGCACAATTTGAATCGCTGGTTGAACCGTTTATTATTATGTTTTCTATACCGATGGCATTAATCGGTGTTGTTGGTATTATTCTTTTGACCTTTACAACATTCAGTCTGGTTTCATTTATTGGAATGATTATGCTGGCGGGAATTGTTGTTAACAATGCCATTGTTTTGGTGGACTATGCGAATATTCTGCGCGCACGTGGTATGGATATGAATGAAGCACTGATTACTGCCGGTCGAACGCGTATACGTCCGATCCTTATGACAACGACGACAACCGTTATGGGTTTAATACCAATGGCAATCGGATTTGGTGAAGGATCAGAAATGTGGGCGCCGCTTGCACGGGCAGTTGTTGGCGGACTTGCTATCTCAACAATTTTTACCTTGGTTCTTGTTCCAACTGCATATTCACTTGTCACGACTATGTGGGAACGTTTTACCGCACGTTTTTCAAAAGGTAAAAAGAAGCTTAGTTTTTAATACATTTTCATGAAGGAGCAGTACCTATGAAATTAATGATGATTATATATAATCGTTCACTGAGTCAACTTGTTATGGATGCAGTGAAAGAAACAAAACAGGATGGGTTTACGGTCTTTCAGAATATTACCGGAGAAGGCAGAACTGAACCGAAACACGGAACGCATATCTGGCCATCGTTGAATAATATGTTATTAATTGCCGCTGAAAACACGAAAGTAAAATTGTTGACAACAAAATTAAAACAGATTCATGAAAAACATAGTGATGAAGGATTAAAAATTATTTTACTGAAAGCAGAGTCGGTTATGTAAAATACGGCGTCTATGTAATTTCATATAATATTTGTAGTATATAAATACGTAAAAGACCATACTGAATTAAGAAGACGAAAAATCTACCGAACGTTAATTTATTAAAAATATGCTATTTTACCCGATTTTGACAGCCCTGTAACTGCTGTTATATTCAACATATACGGCATTTTAGATTTAAATTTGGAAATTTTAAAAAAATCCTTGACATGAATATTTTCAGCGCAATTTTAAATTACCAAAGAAATAAAATATTTGTTGAATTATATATTTATTTTTGGTAGCCTGATCCTACGGCTTTTTTATGGCAATTGTAATATTTTTTGTAACAGTACTATTTTTGATACGCTAATGCCTGATCTGAAAAGCACAATAAAATATTTTTCCGGTAATAACCGGATAATGTATATAGTAATAGTTTAAATAACTATACAACTGTTATGTTATATACGCATTTAATTAATATTTAATTTGCCGGAAACACAAAAAAACGGCTAATTATTGATATAATTATAAAATAATACTACGGAGGGGACTTAATGAAGATTAAGCGACGTTTTACTAAGACTGATGCATCTGTTTTTGAACTTTTCGAATATGAAAAGCGCCCATCAGCCCTGCGTAACTCTGATGGCAGCCTTTTGTTTGAGATGAAAGATGTTGAGGTCCCTAAGCAATGGTCGCAAATGGCAACGGATATTCTTGCCCAAAAATATTTTCGTAAAGCCGGTGTTCCCGTTGAAGATGAAAATGGTTTACCAATTACCGATGAAGAGGGGCGTGTTCAAACAGGCAGTGAAAAATCAATTAAACAAGTTGTACGTCGTTTAACCGGCTGTTGGACTGATTGGGGGAAACGGTATAAGTATTTTGATACCGAAGAAGATGAAAAAGCGTATCGTGATGAAATGTCATATATGCTTCTGGCTCAGATTGGTGCGCCGAATTCACCGCAATGGTTTAATACGGGGTTATATACTGAGTATGGCATAACGGGTCCCGGTCAGGGGCATTATTATGTTGATCCGGATACGAAAAAGCTTACTGCTTCACATGACGCATATTCGCATCCACAACCGCATGCATGTTTTATTCAGTCAATAAAAGATGATCTTGTTAATAAGGGCGGGGTTTTTGATTTAGCAATGCGCGAAGCGCGTATTTTTAAGTATGGTTCCGGCACCGGTACAAATTTCAGTGCTCTTCGAGCTGATGGCGAATCACTTTCCGGCGGCGGTTACTCATCCGGTCTCATGTCATTTTTAAAGATTTATGACCGTGCAGCCGGTGCGATTAAATCGGGCGGGACGACACGGCGGGCAGCAAAAATGGTAACGTTGGATATTGATCACCCGGATATTGAAAAGTTTATTGATTGGAAAGCTAAGGAAGAATTAAAAGTTGCGGATCTGGTAACCGGCAGCAGGATTAATAAAAGTCATCTTGAAGAAATTATAAAGATTGCCGATGAAGGCGGTACGACAAATTTCATGGCAAACCGTGATTTAATGAAGGCGGTAAAAAAAGCATTACATGACGGGGTGTCCGCAAATTATATTCGCCGCATTCTTCAGCTTGTTGATCAGGGGATAACGGATTTTGATTTTAAGCAGTTTGATACAAATTTTAACGGTGAGGCATATTTAACGGTTGCCGGTCAGAACTCTAATAATTCCGTTCGTGTTTCCAATGAGTTTATGCACGCAGTGCAGAATAATCACGAATGGCAATTGACTCGTCGTACGGATAAAGCAGTTGTTAAGAAAGTTCCGGCGCGTTCATTATGGCAGAAAATAACCCGTGCAGCATGGTCATGTGCTGATCCGGGGTTACAGTTTGATTCAACAATTAATGAATGGCATACGTGTCCGAACAGTGGTTCGATTAATGCATCAAATCCATGCAGTGAGTATATGTTTCTCGATGACACTGCATGCAATCTTGCCAGTTTGAATCTGCTCCGGTTTTTTAATTCTGAGACAATGCGCTTTGATACGAATTTATTTAAACATGCTGTACGATTATGGACCATAACACTTGAGATTTCAGTATTGATGGCACAGTTTCCAAGCCCTGAAGTTGCACAGAACAGTTTTGATTTTCGTACTTTAGGATTAGGGTATGCCAATCTCGGCGGATTATTAATGACCTGGGGCATTCCGTATGACAGTGATCATGCTCGTGCGATAGCCGGTTCTCTGACGGCACTGTTGACCGGCGAATCATATGCAACGAGTGCTGAATTAGCAAAAGAGTTAGGGGCATTTGAAAAGTATTCAGATAATGCTGAGGCGATGCTTCGCGTTATTCGTAATCATCGCCGTGCGGCACATAATGTTAAAGATGAAGAATATGAATCGCTGACTATAAAGCCACAGGGGATTAATCCGAAACAGTGTGATGATTATTTAGTTGAAGCAGCGACCGCTGCATGGGATCGGGCGCTTGAGTTGGGTGAACAGTACGGGTATCGCAATGCACAAGTTTCCGTATTGGCGCCGACGGGGACTATTGGTTTGGTTATGGACTGCGACACGACCGGTGTTGAGCCGGACTTTGCGCTGGTTAAGTTTAAGAAACTTGCGGGCGGCGGATACATGAAAATTATTAATCGTGCATTACCGATAGCATTACGGAATCTCGGTTATACAGAACAAAATATACATGACATTGTCGCATATACCGTTGGGCATAAATCATTAGATGGGTGTCCGCATATTAATAGAACCAGTCTGAAAGAAAAAGGGTTTACGGATAGTAAAGTTGACAGTATAGAAAAGCAAATTGAAACAGCATTTAATCTGCAGATGATTTTTAACAAACATACCTTTGGTGTTGAGTTTTGCCGAAGTCTTGGATTAAGTGATGAGCAGTTGGATGATCCTGCGTTTAATATGCTTGCTGCGCTTGGATTTTCTGATGAACAGATTAATGCAGCGAATACTTATATCTGCGGTACAATGACGATTGAAGGAGCGCCGCATTTAAAAGAAGAGCATTTATCAATATTTGATTGTGCCAGTAAATGCGGAAAATTAGGAAAGCGCTATATTGAGCCAATGGGTCATATACGGATGATGGCTGCCGTACAGCCGTTTATCAGCGGGGCGATTTCAAAAACCATTAATATGCCGAATGATGCTTCAGTACAGAATATCAGTGATGCCTATTTTGAATCATGGCGCTTAATGCTGAAAGCAAATGCGATTTATCGCGACGGTTCAAAATTCAGTCAGCCGTTAAATGTCAGTTCAGGGGATCCGATTGATGCCTTAATGACGGAAGGGTTTGAAGAAGAGGATATTGATGAAACAGTCGGGCCGAAAGAGGTGCATGAACAACTTGAAAAAACAGAGGTTTTCCGTATGCGCCGAAAATTACCCTATAAACGAACCGGCTATGTTCAGGAAGCAACGGTTGGCGGGCATAAAGTTTATTTCAGAACAGGTGAATATCCCGATCATTCGCTTGGTGAAATATTTATTGATATGTATAAAGAAGGGGCTTCATTCCGCGGATTACTGTCATGTTTTGCCGTTGCTGTTTCTAAAGCACTTCAGTACGGCGTACCATTGGAAGAGTTAGTTGATTCGTTTACCTTTACCCGTTTTGAGCCTTCCGGTATGGTGCAGGGGCATGGTGCTATTAAAAATGCAACTTCAGTACTGGACTATATTTTCCGGGCAATCGGGTATGAATATCTTGACAGAAAAGATTTAGTACATGTCATTCCGACAAAAGCGAAAAACGAAACACAAAACACTGATGATACGACATCGCTGGCATTTGGAAAAAATGATACAGTACAATATACTGTACCAAAACCGCCGGATAATGAACACAGTAATGATGATTTTATTCCTCCACAATCAGGTACGAGAAAACGGCAAAAAAAGAAAATATCAGTTGTTGCAGGAAATACCGGAAAAACACTGACTATGTCTGAGGCAAAATCACAAGGTTATGTTGGCGAGGCATGTACCAACTGCGGTTCAATGCATGTACGGCGAAACGGGACATGTACGGTATGTGATGACTGCGGTACAACATCAGGATGCAGTTAAGTACATAACATAGAGTTCATCTATTTTCCGAGACAAAATGAATTGAAAATAGTATCGAGAATATCATTCGTGGTCGTTGGTGCGGTAATGGCATCGAGGGCATTGATAATATCCTGAATTCCTTCCGAACAATATTCAAGCGGTTGATTATCAGTAATATCCTGACGTGTTTTTTGACATGCTGCATATATATCATCAATGCATTTTCCGATACGAGCAGAAAGAATCATAGATTGACCGGGATTATAATCACTGATACCGAGTTTTTCAGTAATGTGATTATACACAGTATGTATTCCATCTTTATTCGCTGCTGATATCAGGCAGTCAAACGATACTGACGGCGGCAGTTCAAGTCTTCGGGGCAGATCGGTTTTATTGCCGATAACAATCAGTGGTGTTGTTGTTTTTTGAATATGGGTAATCATGCGTTCGTCTTCAGGTGTATATGGTTGTGCGAGATCAAAAACCGCAAGTATTAATACTGCTTTTTGCAGCGATTCATTTGTTTTATGAAGAGCAGTACGTTCAATGTCATTAACGGTGTCTTTGAATCCCGCAGTATCATGCAGTGTTATCGGGATGCCGTTGCAATTAATTGTTGCAGTAATAACATCTCGTGTTGTCCCGGCTTCATGAGAAACAATAACCCGTTCTTCGTTCAATAATGCATTGAATAAACTTGATTTTCCGGTATTGGTTCGTCCGGCAATAACGATATGAGCCCCTTCTATCATCATGATACCGGTTTGCCGTGTTTTTTTCAGCCGCCGGCATTCCTGTTCAATACGATTGAGTGCGGGAAGGATCAGTGCCGCCGGAGCTGCAGTATCGGTGTTCATATCATCAGGGAACTCAATATATGCTTCACAGTGAGCACGCAGTGCAATAACTGATTGTTTCAGCTGATGAATATCATGCGAGAGGTTTCCGTGCAACTGTGCAACAGCATGTACGGCAGCTTCAGTGGTCAGGGAACGTCCGATTAAATTAACCGCCTCAGCTTGTGCGAGATCCAATTTCCCATTCAAGTATGCACGTCGTGTAAATTCGCCCGGTTCAGCTGCACGTGCACCGCAGGAGAGACAGAGTTCGAAAATAAGACGCATAATTGCCGGTGATCCGTGACAAAATATTTCCAGCATATCTTCAGCAGTATATGAATGCGGAGCGTGATATCGCAGGGTCATTACTTCATCAATAGTTACCGAAGTCTCCGGATTGATAATGAAGCCGTGTGCTGATGTGCTTGATAATAAATGTCGGTGATTTGAGAATATTTTTTGAGCAATGGAAAATGACAATGAGCCGCTTAATCTGATAATACCGATAGCTGATGGAACAAGAGCACTTGCGATTGCTGCTATGGTATCAGGTTCATAGTACGTAGTATACGATTTGCACATTGTGCTGCATTATTCCGGCATACAATACTCAAAGGAGAGTATGGTATTTATTATTTTTCAATGACATTGTTGCGTTGCCGATCAATTTCGCGCATTGAACGGCTCTCATTTGAAATAGAATCACTTTGCTCGTCATTGTATTTCGATGTCGCAGAATCGGTATTATTGTTTCTCCAGTTGTTGCCGCGATTGGAATAATCGGTATCGCGGTTGCGGTGATTTTTATTTTTAGAAGAATACCGTTCCCGCGATCTGTTGGTATTGGCATTACTACGAGAATATCGTTTATTTCCCGATTGGCGCGGTGCACCGGATCCTTTTGGTGTAATACAGACACGACGTGATATTCCTTCACCGATACTGTATGTTTCAACTTCATTATCACCTTGCAGTGCCATATGAATAATACGGCGTTCAAAGGGATTCATCGGTTCAAGGGTTTTAGCGCGTGCCGAGCGAATGACCTGATTAGCCGTCGCATGGGCGAGACGTTCAAGAGTTTCCTGTCGTTTCGTGCGATAATTTTCAGAATCAAGGATTACTTTCGTTTGTGTTTCTGATTTACTATTTAAAATAATATTAATAATAAACTGAAGTGATTCAAGAGTCTTGCCATGCCGACCGATGATAATCGCAGATTCTTCACTTGCAATGCTAATGGTAATGCGTTCAGCGGTTTCTTCGGTAACTTCACAATTGACCGTTACCCCCATTTCTTTTAAAATTTCTTTTAAAATAGTTACTGCGGTACCGGATTTTTCACCGCCGAATATTACGCGCACTTTTGCGTTTTTACTGCCGCCGAGACCAAGAAATGACCCCTTTGCTTTCTCAATAACATCAATTTTAACCTGATCACGGGTTACCTGAAGTTCATCGAGTGCTTTTTGTATAGCCTCTTCTTCTGTTCTTCCTTCTTTTTCAATTACAAGCATTTATGTCATCCTCCTTTGCCGAGATTTTTGTAATTCATCAATACGTTTTTTCCATGCGGAACGTTTTCCTTTTTGTGCTCGTTCTATTTGTTCAAGAGATTCTTCCGGTGCGTTGTTGACAATGAGCTGTTGTCCAATGGATAAGAGATTTTGGAAAGTCCAATACAGAACAAGTCCTGAGGGGAGATTCCATAATATTAATAAAAAGAAAAACGGCATAAACTTCAGCATTTTTTGCTGTTGCTGTGCCATTTCATTACTTTCTGATGATGCTGCCGGTTGCTGCTGGGGGGTGATTTTTTGTTGAATAAACATTAAAACTCCCATCAGTATCGGAAGAATGTTTACATTAAACGGTGTATTAAGAAACGGTATTGTCAGCTGCGCAACAGTATCAGAGACTGATAAATCGGTAATCCAGAACGCAAATGGAGCCCCTCGTAATTCAAATGCCTTCCCGAGTACATTGTAAAACCCTATTAGAATTGGCATTTGCAGGAGCATGGGAAAACACCCGCTCATCGGATTAACTCCGTATTTTTTATATAATGCCATCATTTCAGTATTCATTTTTTGCGGATCATCTTTATACTGTTCACGAATAGCAGTTGTTTTCGGTTGGATAAGCTGCATTCGTTTCATGGATTTCATCTGAGTTGCACTGAGCGGATAGAGCACAACTTTCAGCAGTAATGTTAAAATGAGTATCGCGACACCATAGTTTGGAAAAACAGCATACAGTGAGCGAAGACAATTTAATAAAAATATCGGAATGACACCTAATGCACGATTAAAACCGGTTGCAAAAATTAAACGATTATAGAACGGCGCATATTCATTATTCTTTTTTATTTCTTGTTTAATAAGATGCCGGTGCTTTGGTCCAAGATAAATGGTATAATTAAAGTGCTGCGCGGTGTTTTTCGGGAGGCTTTCATGAATACGTGTTTCTACGCCAATTGCATAGCGTGAGAGGATGGGTTGTTTCCCGAGCATTCCTGCTTTTTCTTTTACAACACGGCTGACAAACCAACCGGCAGTTGATCCGGTTTCTGAACCACGGGTAATGGCAACCATGAAATATCGATCCGCCATTGCAATATACTGATTTTCAGTGAGCGCATACCCGTATAATTCATTATTCCAATGGGTTTCGTTTTTCTTTTTAAATTGTGCCATATTCCATTGTTTCAGACCGCCGAATTGTTTAAAATCCTTACGTTGGATACCGCCCATAACAGCACCCGTCATCATGGAAAACCGTCGTTGTGCACGTGACTGCGTAAATGAGCTTCCAAGGTATGGTGCCCAGCGTACCTGCAGAGACGGAAGGCGGTCCGTTGATTTGAGTGTATTTAAATTGCCGTAATTATTAATCAGTTCATAATCCAAAGTGAATAGATATGAATCAGGAACAAGAGATATTGTCTTTTTCAATGTAATACCCGAAATTGGTGCGTTAAACTCTCCCTTTTTCAGGGTATACGTTAATTCAATTGTATCAGCGTTTTTTTTATGAAGTGAATAATCACCAAGGTTAAATGCCAGATACGAACTATAACTCCAGTCAACCGCGGCAAGCGGCGCTTCTAATACGATGCGATCACCCTTCATTTGGAGCTGCTCTGCAAATTGTGTATAATTAACAATTTGCACCCAATCAGCTTTTGCGGTAATATGCTTATTTGATCTGATTGTGCCGTTTTGTTTTTTTGTATAGGTATACGTGGTGACCCAATTTGTTGTTCGAATCCAAGCGTTTTTTAATTGACCGCCTTTGCTTGAAAATGAAAGTTTTAAATGGGTATTGGATATTGTTACAATATGTTCTGGACTGTCTGAAAAATGAAGCTGCTGTGTTGTTGCCGGTTGTGCATACAATAGAGCTGAAAACAGTACGAGCATAAAAATAACAATTGTAAAAAAGTATCGTTGATGTATCATTCGTCCTCCGGAATCGGATCATATCCACCCGGATGAAGCGGGTGGCATTTCAGTATTCTTTTTATTGATAAAAATCCGGCTTTAATAATGCCGAATCGTTGAAATGCTTTTTTTGAATATTCTGAGCATGTTGGTGTAAAACGACATGCCGGCGGCATAAAAGGTCGAATTAGTGTCTGATAGAATGTAATAAGTAAAATTGGAATAGAAGACAGCCGGAATATTGTTTTTTTTGGAATGAGACTATTTTTCACTATTTATACCAAACAAACCTGCTTTTTGTAACAGCCGTGTAATAGCATTTGTATTTGCAATAAACGGTTTGTAGCAGATTATTATTATGTCATATCCTTTTATAAGGTAGGGACGGTTACACCGAAATGCTTCGCGGCATATACGTTTTAAGCGATTGCGTTGTACTGCATTGCCGGTTTTACGGCTGACGGATACAGCAAAGCGGGAGAACGATACATTATTAGGAATATAATAAATTCGACCTTGTTGAAATGTAAAACGTATTCCCTGCTTAATAACGTGTGTAAAATCAGTACGATGCCGCAACCGACATGTACGTGGAAAACGGAGACGGTTATTTCTTTCCAAACCGTTCATCAGAAACAGTTAGTTTTGTTCGTCCTTTTTGGCGCCGACGTTTTAATATTTTACGCCCATCAGCAGTTTCCATACGTTTACGAAAGCCATGTTTATTTCGTCGTTTTCTGTTACTCGGTTGATAAGTACGCTTCATTCGTTACTTTCTCCTGTTTCTACCCGTTATCCTACCTTTATAATAAACGCAATAATTACGTTTGTTTTAATGATATACGTTGCTGAATCGGTAATTCTGCTGTTTCACCGATTACGGCAAGTTATCAGGTATACACTTTATTGTCAACAACAATAATAGCAATAGAATAACAGGAATAATCCGTTATACAGAAGCATCAGCAGCTATAGTATTAATTCAAACCATCCCTCATTCTTGCCGTAGCAGGAAAGAGTATGCTTTATGCAATCACAATACGGGTGTAATTGTTGAAATAATCGTATAATAAGTGTTTTTGCATGTATATAACCTTTTTCTATTTAGAGATTATTATATTTCAATAAATTATATAGAGCACGATAAGCATTGCAAGAGGTTTTTACAAAAGCGGATTAAAAACATCTTGCTCAATACAGATATATATGATATTTATATTTTATTAATATTAAGCGGAGTAATTAATGAGTAAGAAAAAAAAACGAAAGCACTCTCATTCTTCAGATACTGCAGTACAACCGAAAGCAATACAACAACCCTATCATGAACAGGGGATACATTCAGAAGATTTAATAGTACCGGAAAGAAAAGATACGCTTATTCCGTATATTATGTTGGGCATAATAATTGTATTTACTCTGTTTATTCGAATTGCGGATATTGGTACTGCAATTAAAGGCAATCAAAATTTCAGTATGGCACTGCAGGAGGATGAAGATTTTAAAGTTCGACATACTTTACAAATTAATTGGCGGAAGGATAAAAAATCATTATCGGATTGGTTAATGCATAAGGGTGGAACCACACCGATTATATACAAAAATGCATTTAATATTGTTAACGGTAATAATGGACTGAAAAATATTTTTCATGCTGTTTTTAAAGTGCCGCTCAATTCTGCAACCGGATACTATTATTTCTTTCGTTCGCTGTCGGTCATTGCTTCATTATTAACGATAGTTATTGTGTTTTTATTAGGAGCAGCAGTTACTGATAATTATTATGTCGGGGCACTTTCTGCATTGTTATTTGCAACATTGACCGGCACGGCATTTTATGCGGTTATATATAAATCAGATACGTTTGTTGTTTTTTTAAGCTCACTGATGTTGTATTACACGGTGCTTTATATTAAAAAACCGTTACTGCATAATGCTATTATTATGTGCGCACTTTTTCCTATTGTGTTTGGATCAAAATACAACGGTATTTTTTCAGGAATAGCTATTATTACTGCATTTCTTATAAACTATATCCACGCAAAAACAATACCGTTTTCTGATATAAAACAAAAAGGAATTTCTGTTCGAGAAGCCCTTGAATTGGACAAACTTCCATGGTCTCACATTGTATGGGGGGGGGTAGCAGCTTTTATCAGTTTAATGATTTTTGCTCCATTTATTCCATTTGATGCAGAACGTTTTTATTATGGTATACGAAAGATATCAATAATTCAATCATCCAATGCAAGTGTTGAATTTGCCGGGCTTGGTTTTAAACCGGTTGTGATTATTTCACATTTATTAAACTGCAGTATTGGTATTATCTTGTCAATAGCGTTTGTCATTGCAGTTGGCTATGGGATCTATTTGGTAATTAAGAAAAAACAAAAGTATTACCGAATCGCACTATTGGTTATATTTATTATTGTGCAGTATATAGTGCTTATTCGTGCGGCATGGATTGTAGTGCGTTATTCCTTTTTATTCTATCCGGCAATGGTAGTATTAATTGCTGTTACTGTTTTTGCAATCGCAACGTATGCAAAGAAAAAAAGCGGTGTGTTATATACTATCGTAGTTGTGTCGCTGGTAATACTTTCTATTTTGCATGTCGGACGTTTTTTGGCGTTTAATAAACTGTTAAGCAAGACCACAACAACAATACAAGCATCACACTGGATAAATGAGCATATCGATGAGGATGCTTCTATTCTGGATATTCGGGTTTTTGAAAGCGTGCCAATTATTTTTAATCTGAAACAAACAAATATTAAAGTTATTGGTCGAAATCAGGAATCAGTATTATGTGGTAAGGAAAACCCTTTTAGTTTAATTCCGACTGATTATATCTTAGTAACCGAACGGACATTTAGAGATTATTATCGATTACAATCACATAAAAAATATGGCAAAATATATACGCCGTATCGATTATTATTTGATAAATTATTATATAATCCCGATAAATTTCAGTTAGTGAAAAAGTTTGAAATTGTTCCTGAAATATTTGGCATTACATTTAAAAAACCATATTTACCGCAGGATATGGTGCTTTTCGCACCGGATGTGTACCTTTATAAAAGAATACAACCTGTTCAGCAGTAATAATCATCAGCGGTGGTTTTTATGCGCGTGATGTGTGAACTTTAATATTCATGGCGGGTTGTAATAATCGATAACCCATTTGCTGTTATATTGTATTTGTATCATGTTTGCCGGCACTGGTAATAGAACGGGTATTAAAAAGCAAATTTGAATAATCGGCAATCTATTTGCCGTCATGCTGTATATATCATGTTTGCCGGCAGTAATAGTGGGATGAATATTACATATACGTCTGTATAATCGGCAATCTATTTGCCGTCATGCTGTATATATCATGTTTACCGGCAGTAATTAAGAACGAACGTTGATAGTACGTTATTTATCGTGTCGTTCAAAATATTCAATAAGAGTATTTGCAATATATTCGCGCATAGCTTCTGTAATAGCTTGATGATTACCGAACCAGAATCCTCGTTCGTGTACGGCATCTGCTCCCGGCAATGAATTCGGGACTTTCATATGCATATGTTTCGCGAATGGCTGCCGAATAAGATTTGATCCGGCTATGGGACGGGTTTCAATTCCTCTAGATTCTAAATAACGCATAATATCTGTTCGGCTGCTTTTCTCCGAACGAAGAATAATAGTAAATGCAAAAGGAGAAAGACGAGTATTCGGTTGTTCGCGGAGCAGAATAATTTTATCTTCAAATTGTGCAAGACGTTCAAGCCAATAAAAATGATTCTCTCTTCGTATTTTAATAAAAGAAGGAAGTTTCTCAAGTTGTGTTTTTCCAAATGCACTTATTACATCCGGCATACGAACATTATAACCGGTTGTTGCAAAGAGGAAACGTCCATCAATATTTGGATAGGCGTCATACCATGTTTGTTGTTGTTGAGCATCAAGTTCACGAACCCAGCCATGAGCACGTTTCATACAGAGAAGTTCATTTAAGCGTTTGTTGGTTGTTGTTACTGCCCCGCCTTCGACGGTTGTTATATGATGGGCGAACATGAAGGAGAATGTCCCACAATCTCCAAACGAGCCAACTTTTTGATTATTTATTTGTGCCCCATGTGCTTCACAACAATCTTCAATAACATATATATTTTTTCCTTTAACAAATTGCATTATTTGAGGCATGTCGCAGGGGGATCCGACCAAATGGACAGGCATTATCGCGCGTGTCTTTTCTGTTACGGCGTTTTGCATGGCGTTTATATCCATTGTCAATGTTGCCGGATCAATATCAACGATAACCGGTGTTGCACCGATTTGTACTATCGGAAAGAGTGAAGTGCTCCACGTTACTGCGGGGAGAATAATTTCATCACCCGGTGTAATCGGATTGGTAAACAGCGGATCGCGTAATGCATCTAATGCGATCAAATTAGCACTGGAGCCGGAGTTAACCATGACCGAATGAGTAGAACCGATATATTCAGACCAGAGGCGTTCAAATTCTTTTGTCTTCTTTCCCATAGTAACATAGGTGCTCAGCATTGATTCAAGACTGGAGATTATTTCACGTTCATCAAAAGTGCTTACTTGGAGAGGTATGTGTGAGGTGCCCGGTTGAAACTTTTCCGCCGGGCGTTGTGCGATATACTTTTTAATTAATTTTTGTATTTTTTTTACGATAGTCTTTTGTTGCATGTATGTATTCCTGATTAAGATACTCAAGTACTATTATTGATATAATATGCGATATTGTCAATTTACAATTTATATATAATTATTACAATAGTACTGCAGAGCGTTTTTATAACAGCATAGCAATATCAATGCGATCCTGCAGTATATGCAGTTGCGAGTATGCTTTAATTGAGTAGAATACAAATTTTTTAATAGCGGGGAGTGCTTTTAAAGGCGTTTCCGGTTTGACATACGATACGACGTATAGTATTTTCTAAGCTCATACGGGAGGATAAGAATGTCTGATATGCACGCTCATGACCGATATAATGAGTTGAACGATATTATCCTTGATCTTTATTGTTATGCACATACTATTCCCGGACATACTAAAATTATATCCCCATCAAAGGCAGCGGTATCAATGACAACAGCAGGACGCAAAAAACAACAAGCATTGCATGCAGCAGAACTTCGCGCAAAGAAATGTACTCGTTGTACAATAGCACAGACAAGAAAAAATGTTGTGTATGGGATCGGCAGTGCTGAAGCACTGTTAATGTTTATTGGTGAAGCGCCGGGTGTTCAGGAAGATATACAAGGGATTCCATTTGTCGGACGTGCCGGACAGCTGTTAACAAAATTACTTGCTGACATTGGTTTTACCCGTGAAGAAATATATATTGCCAATGTATTAAAATGTCATCCACATCCACCCGGAAACGTTAATACGAATCGTGCACCGATGGACGATGAAGTAAAAAATTGTGCGTCATGGCTGGATGAGCAGATACGCATTATTGCACCACGAATGATATGTCTGCTTGGTAATCCTGCATTAAACAGAATTCTCGGATTTACAGGAATTACCCGTCATGCAGGGAAAGTATATGACTATAATGGTGTTGCGACAATGCCGATTTTTCATCCATCCTGGGCATTGCGGAATCCGAATAATCTTGATCAGATTCGCACTTGTTTTAAACAACTTCGGCATGAATATGATACGCGGTTTGCGCAATAATGAATGACAATCCATTTGTTGATGTTGTATTAAATCGTCCCATTCGTGAGTCTTTTACATATCGTATTGCTAATGTGCTCGATACGTGTCATCCCGGGCAGCGGGTCCATGTTGATTTTAACAATGCTCTTGAAACTGCATTTGTTATTGCAGTTAATGTTACACCGCCGGCTGACATTACCATCAAACCAATAACCGCAATTATTGATAAGGAACCGATATTAACACAAGAACAGCTTGCTCTTGGCAGGTGGATGGCGGATACGTTTTTTTCAAGTTTTGGAGAAGCATTATTTAAAATTGCACCGGCAACAGTGCATCCAACAACACGAAATACGCCTTTAGAAAAAGGTTCGGAATTATATGATTATGTACGTACAACGCACCAGAACAATATTATTAATTCCATTATTGCATCATTACCCGAAGGTGGTGAACATCTACTGCATGGTGTAACTTCAAGCGGAAAAACAGAAGTATATATGAGTATTATGGAAGAGGTGCTTCGTGGCGAAAAAAACGCTCTTTTATTAATTCCTGAAATATCGTTGACCCCACAAACAATCCGCCGATTTTCAAGTCGTTTTTCAGTTGACCGAATGGCAGTCATTCACAGCCGTTTAACACCGCGGCAAAAAATGCGTGAATGGATGCGTATACTCAATGGGAATGTGCAGTTAGTTATCGGTCCGCGTTCAGCAATTTTTGCACCGCTTGACAATATCGGGCTCATTGTGATTGATGAAGAGCATGATCCGTCATATAAAGAACACAGTAGTCCACGCTATGACGCCCGATTAGTTGCACGCTATCGTGCAGATATACATAATGCGTGTCTTGTGTATGGTACGGCAACCCCTTCATTATCAGTAATGTATCGTGCACGCTGCGGGAAAGTCCGGCTGCATGAATTACCGGAACGCGTTACTCCGCATCCGCTGCCTGCGGTTGCACTTATTGATTTACGTGCTGAGCAGGTTGAGTTTGGTGTTTTTAGTACGTTGCTGCTGCGACGTATTGAGACAACACTGAAAAATAATGAACAAACGATATTATTTCTGAATCGACGCGGGTATTCAAACTTCATGCTTTGTCATTCGTGCGGCACTGTTATCGAATGCCCGCATTGCGCGGTGTCTTTGACGTATCATCTTTATGAACAGTACCCGATTTTACGGTGTCATTATTGCGGATATTCTCAAGCAGCACCGGAGCAGTGTCCGAAATGTCAATCTTCTGCAATTGGTAAAGTTGGTGCCGGAACTCAGCAAGTTGAAGAACTTGTACATTTAAAATTCCCTGATGCACGTATTGCTCGCCTTGATGCTGATACAACACGAAAAAAAGGGGCACTTGAAAAAGTATTACATCAGTTTGGTGATAATAACATTGATATCCTTATTGGAACACAAATGGTTACGAAGGGACTTGATTTCCCCAATGTTACCTTGATCGGTATTCTTTTAGCGGACACCTCATTGAAGATGCCTGATTTTTCAGCCCCGGAACGAACATTTGATTTAATAACACAAGTTGCCGGACGTTCCGGTCGTGGTAAAAAACCCGGCATGGTATTAATCCAGACCTATAATCCTGATCATTACAGTATTCAATGTGCACTGAAACATGACTATACTGCTTTTTATGAAAAGGAAATTATGCAGCGCGCGGCATTACAGTATCCCCCGTATCGACATTTAATAAAATTGACGGTTCGCGGTGAACAGGAAGATGCCGTTAAAGAAGAAGCACTGCGGTTAAGTAATCATTTAGAAACACTGCGACGAATTCAGGGAGTTGCAGTTAAAGGACCGATTGAAGCATTTTTTTATAAATTAAAAAAACACTACCGACGTCAAATGCTATTGTTTTTTGATGACAAGGCTGCTCCTGATATTAAAAAAGCATTGCTTTCTTTTCATGCTGAAAAAAGAACATATCTTGAAATTGATGTTGCCCCGGTTGACACTTTTTGAGGTAATATGATACTGTATGATCATCAATTTTGACTATATCTGTTATGAATAATACTGAAAGTATTATATTGGATGAATCATAACTAGTTTGATGCTAGTCGTTATTTTCGATAATTTTCCAGTGTTGCGGTTTAATGATATCAAATGGGTAGGGGGCGGATGCAGCTGCCCGGTCAATGTCTTGAGCGGACATATTGAATTCACTGCGTCGTTCAAGCTTCATGCGGGCAAGATCGGCATTTGGCTCTCCAATTTTAATAGCATAGAGATAAAAGGGGCGTGCTTTATCAAATTCACCGGCAGCAAAATATGCATCGCCAATAGCATAGAAGGATGGTTGCGCGAGTATCACCGGACGGCGCATACGGGTGTTTTCTGCGGCAGGTATAAATTGAGTAATAATAGAATGATTGGTTATATCATGGCATAGAGAGTGTTGATTTGTTGTATCGGCTGAATTATTTTCGTTGGTATTATTAGTAATGCTGTTATTTCCTGCAGCAGCATTTGTCATGGAAGGATCAACAAGTCTTCTGTTTAATCGTTTTTCCCGTCGCAGGCGTCGTTTTTCTTGTCGTTCTGTTTTGGATAGGATTATGTCATTATTTATCATATGTTGTACGAGCGCATGCGTTGTTTCGGTAATAATAATAGTTGATATAATAGCAACGGCAGCAATTTCACCGCTTGATGGTTTATCAGATACTTCACCTTCAGTTTCATCAGGAGCTGTAGCAGTGATCGGCAGTGATAATGATATAAGCATTATGATAATGAAAATAAGACGGGTCATCATGCGCCTTTCCTGCTTTGACAAATGAGCTGCTTTTTTGTGTGGAGCGCATTTTGAAATTCGCGGTAATATTCATGAACGACCCCTGCCTGACAGAGTATAATATCTTTTTTAAATCGTCCGTGAAAATCAGAACCGCCGGTTATTAATAAATTGTGTTTTTCAGCGAGATATACATAATACTGACTTTTTTTACTGGTATGCCGTGGATAATAAGCTTCAATACCATCAATGCCGGCATCTATTACCCGCATTAATGCTTCTTTTCCGCGTCCGGGAGGCTTTATCGCACCGGGATGGGCGATAACGGCAATACCATTCCAATGATGTATTTTTTCTATTATTTTCTCAGGAGTAAACTTTTGATAATCGGTATAACAGGATTTGCCCGTACCAAGGTATTTATAAAAAGCTTCATAAATAGAGCCGACATACTTTTTTATAATCATTACCATGGCAATATGCGGACGACCGAGTGCACCTTCAGCTTCACCTTTGACTGCGATGACTTCATCCATGCTGATTGAAAGTTCCTGTCTTCGGCATTTTTCTACCATGTCAATCATAACGGCACGGCGTTTCATCTGTTCGTGGTCTAAAAACAGTTGAAGATCACGGCAAGTATAGTCAAGTCCATATCCAAGAATGTGAACATTTTGTTCTGATGTAGAAAATTCAATCCCGACATGAATATCAATGTCATCAGGAAGACTATCAGGGAGACGGCAGACTGCATCATGATCGGTTAATGCAATGCCTTTAATATTTTTATCTCGCGCCAGAGTGATAATTTCGGCAGGAGAATAATCACCATCAGAAAAATTCGTATGAATATGTAAATCATATGCTATATGCATCGTCTCTTTAACGTTCCTTCCATACTGCCTGTTCGGTCAGAAGAAAAATGTCGGTTCAGTCGGAATATACTGCCGCTAATTGTCTATAGTAATGTATTTTGCGAACCCTTGCAAGAATTACTGCCATTTCTGTGCAATCGGCATACGGCGTCCTAAGCCGAATGCTTTACCGGATATTTTTAATCCCGGTGCTGCCTGGTAGCGTTTATATTCACTGTAATGAATCTTTTTAATAATATCGGAAAGAACTGATTGCGGCAGTTGCGGGTTAAATGCAGCGATTTCATCGGCGGATTTAAATTTTTCAATATATTGTGTAATGATAGTATCAAGCGTTGAATACGGCGGCAATGAATCCTGATCTGTTTGATCGGGGCGGAGTTCGGCTGACGGGGGTTTTGTCAGAACGTTTTTTGGTATACACGGTACATCAGCGTATGCAGGGCTGTTGACATATTTTGCTAATGTATAGACCATGGTTTTCGGCACATCACTTATCACTGCGAGCCCTCCCGCCATATCACCATATAATGTACAATACCCGACTGATAATTCCGACTTGTTGCCGGTAGTCAGGACTAATGCATTAAATTTATTTGAAAATGCCATCAATAGTGTTCCGCGTATTCGTGCCTGCAAGTTTTCTTCGGTCGTGTCTTCCGGCATTCCCGAAAAAAGCGGAGCAGTTGTTTGTAAAAATAGTTCAAATAAGTGGTCAATATTCATCGTATGAGTTGTTATACCCAGATTTTGTGCAAGAGCGTGGGCATCATCAAGACTGCTTTGTGATGAAAATCGTGACGGCATAAGCAGACCGGTTACCGTATCACGCCCTAATGCTGATACGGCAATGGCAGCGACGAGTGATGAATCTATACCTCCCGATAATCCGATAACTGCTTTTGTGAACCCGCATTTTTTCATATAATCATGTACACCAAGAGTCAATGCATTAAATATTTCTTCTTCCGGTGGACAGGCAGATGCAGCAGTGCTTGTACCGAGAGTATCGGTTTCAGTAATACTGTGTTGCTGATGAGCAGACGCAGCAGTGCTTGTA
>CAZBCL010000004.1:116545-136299 GCA_964490645.1 uncultured Spirochaetia bacterium | reverse complement strand
AATACAGCAAACAATTATGTATTAATCGTATTTAATACATTGGAGCCGGTACCGATGAATCCGCATGTTATTGCAAATCTTGAGCTTATATCAGATAATTATGTAAATCTTGATATTTCAGGCAATTATGTATATATGGGATCATCATCATCATCCCATGATAAAAAATTCAATATTATAGATGTAAGCGATCCAGCTGCACCATCTGTTACATGGTCAACAAATATATCTCATGTATACGAAGGAAATAATGGCGTCCAAGTTATAAATAATTATGCATTTCTTGCTTTAGAAAATCAAGGAAGCCCCCAATTAAAAGTTATTGATATTAGTGATCCGTATCATGGGATCGTAGTCGGATCAATGCCAAGGCATAAACAAACATATTTATTTGATATGGATATTGCTGGTAATTATGCATACGTTGCATGTGGATGGAATAATACATGGAATGGCTTATATATAATCGATATCAGTGATCCGACAAATCCAACTGTTATTGCAGATTATCAGACATCGGATACAAGAGATGTAATAGTTGACAATAGCATTGCATATCTTGCGAATAATGATGGATTGGTTGCTATTGACATAAGTATTCCAACTACCCCGGTTTATCTTTGGACGGTTAATATATCAAATAATTGTAGAAGTTTAGACATTGCTGATGATTATATCTATATTACTGATCAATCAGGAAACCTTCATGTGATAGATATTCATTCGTCAATCCCCTCTATTATTAAAACAATAAATATAGGTGGAGCAGGGGGACGCGTTTTAGTACATGGAAGATATTTGTATATTGGTAATCAAGTTCATGGTTTACAAATATTTGACATACATAATCAGGCTAACCCTTCACTTTTATATACTGTAGCAACACCAGGAAACGCTTGTGAAGTTGTTATTTCAAAAAACATTGCTTATATTGCTGATTACAACAGTGGTTTAACAGTAATAGAGCTTTGGCCGGAATAAACTATTATGAACCTGAAATAGGATGGCTATACTGACAGTATTCTATTGCAGCGAATATGAAAAACGGCAACGGGCACACAGTACGAAATATGGTACTGTGTGCCCGCTTTTATATATATCAAAAGCATTTATCTATCCGGTTTCGCTCTGTAAATTCTGTTTGATTGAGTATGCCCGCTTTTATATATATATCTGTAATACATTCCAATCGTTATTTTTCTACATAAATAACTAAACATTGGCGCTTCATTGTATAGTATTTTATATTGTTGTTACGGTCTGAGTTTCAAGTGTTTCTGCATCAATCGCAGGCTCCAGTGTATAGTACTGCAGGCGTCGGCAACAAGTTATACACAACATAATAGCTGCGCACAGGATTTTTATTGTATAGTACTGCAGGGTTTTGTTATATTAAAAACAGATTTCCGGCAGATTACACTGTAGCAGCGATTTCAAGATACATCGTCATTTAATATTGACGATACAGTCATTTATACATATTATGTGGTACGAAAAATATTACACACACGATATTTGAGGTTTATTATGAATGTTTATATGTCATTAGCAGGAAAATCAGCAATCATCACCGGTGCGAGTAGTGGTATCGGTAAAGAAACGGCTATTACGTTTGCCCGTGCCGGATGTGATGTTGCTTTGTGTGCACGTGATGAAAAAAAACTTACCGCGGTTGTTGAAGAAGTAAGCGATGAGGGACAAGAGATTTATTCACAGGTATGTGATGTACGTGATGAAGCACAAATAAAAGAATTTGTAAAAAACGCACATGAAAACTTACCGACCGGAACAATAGATATACTCGTCAACAATGCCGGTATCGGCGTTTTCAATCAAATAACAAAAATGAAAATTAATGATCTTGATAGTCAGCTGGAAACAAATGTTCGCGGTGCATATATAATGATACAGGAAGTACTGCCGTATATGGAAAAGCAAAAATGGGGTATTATTTTTAATGTCGGCTCTGCTATCGGTAAATACGGCATTCCATCAGGGTCAGCGTATTGTGCTACCAAATTTGCATTGCGTGGCATAAGTCAATCGGTTAATGCTGAATATATCGGTGAAGAAACACCACTGATTCGCGTTACAACCGTGCAACCCGGAACAACAGACACCCCATTTCATGACCCTGCAGCAAAAATGAATCGTGCAAACCTTGTTCCGGCGGAAGAGATCGCCACGATGATGCTCTGGGCAGCAACGCGATCTGACAACTGTTATATTCCGGAACTGACCATGACCGAATCACGCCCGGTCTTTACCGAATAATGTACATTATGTATCTGAATAATAACACAAATATTATGAGTAAAACAATATGCAAATAGCTTTGGTAATCGCACCACTAACCGCAATACGGCGTAGTCTTGTTCAGCAATTATCAAATCGCAATTATGTTACGTTTGAAGCTCGTTCAGGAATTGAAGGGGTGCGCCTTGCAATTAAAGAACAGCCGAAACTTGTATTTATTGATATTAATCAACCGGATATGAGCGGACTTGAAACATTACAGCAAATTCGCATTAAAGATAACGATGCACATATCATAATGCTTGGGTCAGACGAAAACGATACTGCAGTAAAACGTGCACTTTCATTAAACGCTTCTTTTTTTAAAACGCCAATGGATTTCTCCCAGCTTGATGCAGTTATAAAAAATAAACCGGCATCCATCTCAGATGAGGGATCGGAAAATACACACCTGAATATTATGATAATTATGCGGCTTGCAAATATGCGTTTTACAATAAAAAAAGCACTCAATGAATATGCAGCGGAAATCACTGAGCTTGAAAGCGGAACGGATGCATTCACGAACCTTCATATGCGAAATTATACTGCTCTATTTTATCAGGAAGATAACCCGTATATGCCTATTGAAGATTTTTTGGAGAAGTTTAATGCGCTTAATAAAAAAACAATTATTATTGCTGTCGGACAAAATCTGCAGCCGAATCGTCTTCATCAATTGAGCATGCTGGGAGTATCACACTTTCTGACAACACCGTTTACTGCAGATGCGGTAAAAACCATCATGCATAAAATCCGGGACGTAACAGCGAAGTAATACTATTTTTGTATACGAGTAATTAAAAATGCACCGCTATGATGTAGCTTCATTTCTTTTAGTGCACACCGTGCATCAGGTTCTTTTTGATAGACCCCTATTCGAATACGATAATATGATTTTCCATTAACACTACTTTTAATAATATATGGCGTGTATCCTTTATTACGTAATGCATGGTATAACTCATCAGCATATTTCTTTTCCATAAACGATGCGACTTGAACTGAATACGGTTTCTCTTTGCATAAACGCGGATCGCGTGTAAATACTTTTGGTGCAGTCATTGATACTGTTTGTTTTGGAGAGGATGACCGTGACAGTGTTTTTTTTGATGGCGTTTTTTTTACCGGAACGCTTGATATTGCTTTTTTTACTCCCCCCTGTTTACCGGAAGGTATGGCATTAATACTTTTCTTTTCCATCGGGTCAATTAAATCCGGTTGAGATGGCGTATGCATGCGGATATCGGTATCGGTAACGGAATCAGTATTGAGTGCTTTTCTTGCTGCATCAGCATACAGCGGATGTTCAGGGCTGTTGAGTGTATGTACTGTTTTCGGGTTTGCAATAACAGCAGGTATTTTTTCTCTATCAGAGTCATCAGATGAGACAAACCCACCCGCATGATGCCCCTCTATCGAGTCTTGTTTATGTATATTTGGAATACTTTCCCGATTAACATCAACAAAAGTAAATGCACTTTCCCCCTGTTCAGTATCATTATTGCTTTCAATCCCGCCACTCCCCGAAGTGGAAACAGCAGACGCGGCATGAACCGGTTGCGGCGGCGCGTCATTCGGCATATCAGCAATACGCTTATTCCCCATAAGCATACCAACTGCAAAACAAGCGGCAAGAAGAATCAGTAAAATGACCGTAATCCAGATTATACGCTGTTTATCAAGATTTACTACATACATTGAATAAGGGTCTGTTTGTTTATAGTTCATCGTTGTTATACCGTAATTGTATTTTATACCATACTCGATATACCTGTTGTCGAGTATGACTGATACTATGATCGTTTCTAATACAATAATCGGCATAATGTGCTTTTTCATGAGAGGAGAGTTGTGCTGCAAGACGTTTTTTTATTTGCGTACGGGTGAGTTTATTTCGATATACTGCACGTTGATAGAGTATACTTTTTTTCGTTTGAACACATACTATTTTTTCAACAAAGTGATGAAGCCCCATTTCGATAAGCAATGCAGCATTGACAACAACAACATTACGCTTGTTCTTCTCAATCTGCTCTTTAACCATCTTAATCAACGGCGGATGCATGATCGCATTTAACCGGCAGCGTGCACGTTCACTTCGGAATACAGCATCTCCTAATTTTTTACGGTTAATATTACCCTCAGTATCAACAATAGAATTACCAAACGTATTATGTATCTTTTTTTTTATCGAAGGACGCATTAAAAGCACATGCCCTAATTGATCGACATCAATAACAACACACCCCATGCCGGCAAAGATACTGCTGACGGTATTTTTCCCGCTGCAAAAAACACCGGTTATACCAATACGACGAACCAATATCGGATAGCGTGTCCAGCTCATAATTACCTCAATGCGCTTGCGCCCAGGTTTGACCGTAGCCAATATCAACTTTCAACGGCACGGATAATTCATAGGCATGTTCCATTTCATAGGTAATAATCGGCATAACGGTATCAAGCTCATCTTTTGGGACTTCAAATACCAATTCATCATGAACTTGAATTATCATACGTGATTGAATATGCTTCTCACGAAACCGTCGGTCAATCTGTATCATTGCTTTTTTCAACAGATCCGCACCGGTCCCTTGAATAGGCGTATTCCCTGCCTGCCGCAATTGATTATTTCGTTCATTTACATTTAATGCAGAAAGATCAGGAAAATACCGACGCCGTCCAAAAAGATTTTCAACCCATCCATTTTGCATAACATGTTCTTGTATAGTATTCATATATTTTTTTATACCGGGATACCGGGCAAAGTATGTATCAATATAATTTTGTGCAGCGGTATCGGATATATGCAAAGCTTTTGAAAGTCCAAAGCGTGTCATACCGTATACAATACCAAAATTAATAATTTTTGCCATACGCCTGATTTCCGGTGTAATTTCATGTATGCTGCATCCGGTAATTTCACACGCCGTTTTCGTATGAATGTCCATATCATGTAAAAATGCTTCTTTTAAATTATGATCATCACTGATATGGGCAAGTAAGCGAAGTTCTATTTGTGAATAGTCCGCTGATACAATCACACTCCCGTCAGGGGCAATAAACGATTCCCGTATTTTTCTGCCGATACCTTCCCGTACCGGTATATTTTGCAAATTGGGATCACTGGATGAAAGACGCCCCGTTAAGGTGACTGCCTGATGAAAGGAAGTATGCACACGCCCTGTTTTCGTATTAATTAACTTCGGAAGTGCAACAATATATCCATCACGCAACTTTGATAATGAACGAAACTCAAGAATACGTTTTGCAATTGGATATTGTTCCGCCAGCCCTTCCAATACAGCGGCATTCGTTGAAAACCCTGTTTTTGTACGACGTCCGTGTGGGATCTTCATTGTAGTAAACAACACCTCACCAAGCTGCTTTGGAGATTTTAAATTAAATACAACCCCGGCTTCAGTATAGACCTGCTGTTCAATCTTTTTTAAATCAGCCGCAACTTCTTCATCCAACTGCGCTAAATATTTCCTATTTAATAAAACACCATAATATTCCATCTCCGCTAATATTCGCATAACCGGAATATCAATATCCCGCAGTATACCGGTTAATTTCTGTTCCGTTATTTTTTTATTGAAATATTCATATAACCGCCATGTTATATCAGCATCCTCAGCAGCATACTGCACGGCGTCATCCGGTGATATTTCGGCAAACGTCTTTTGTGTTTTTCCTTTTCCAACGACATCCGTATACTTAATAGTTGTATATCCGAGATACCGTTGTGCAAGGTTATCCATACTATGCGACCCCTGTGGGTTGATACAATATGCTGCCAGCATAGTATCAAAAACGATCCCATTTAATTGTATCCCCTGTGTTTTACAGACCTGATAATCAAACTTTATATTCTGTCCGACCTTATGAATATCTTCAGACTCAAGCAGCGGTTTAATTTTTTGCAATGCTGCAACGGGATCAAGTTCATTACGGGAAAACATATTCATATGTCCCAGCGGCACATAATAACCTGTTCCGGCAGCAGTAGAAAATGACATGCCAACTAACGATGCCGTAAGTACATCAAGTCCATCAGTTTCAACATCAAATGCACATATTTTTGCCGTATTGATTTCTTCAAGCATAGTATTAAGCTGTTCTATATTTGATACCAACGTATAGTGCACTTCCAGAGAAGTATCAGGTTCAGGAGTCAGCGCCATATCCTTCAGAAGGCGGGTAAAATTATATTTCTGCATTAATGCAGCCGTTTTCGCAGAATTAATATCACGTACTTTATACGTATCCATTGAAAAATCAATCGGGAGATCATTATGCAAACGTGCTAATGCATACGATAATTCTGCTGCATCTTTATCTCTTTCCAGCTTCTCTCGTACTGAATCACTTTTTACTTTATCGAGATTATGATAAATATTCTGCATTGAACCAAATTGCCGTAATAATGATTGTGCTGTTTTCGGTCCAATTCCTTTAACTCCCGGAATATTATCACTGGTATCACCCATAAGACCAAGCAAATCAACGACCTGTTCCGGCGGCACACCAAGCTTTTCAGCAGCATCTGCCGCCCCTAATAAGGAAAATGTTTTATCTTTGTCTTTACCGCTCTCTCCGATAACAAACGTATTATCATCAACCAGCTGAAACAGATCTTTATCTTTTGTTAAAATACGTGTTTCAATACCGTTCTGTTTACAATGCGCAACAAGTGTTGCAATAATATCATCGGATTCATATCCCGGACGTTCGATTGAAGGGATATTCATTGCATTTAAGATATCTTTTAAAATCGGTATTTGTTGATGAAAGCTCGACGGCATTTCATCACGATTGGCTTTATAGTTCGGATACTTTTTTTTACGTTCAGTTGGTACCGCAGAATCATATGAGATAACCATATACTCAGGAGTATAGGTCTTGATAAACTTATTAAGCATTCGTATTACCCCGAAAACCGCACCGGTAGGTATCCCATCAACCGTTTTTATACCGGCACTGCTTAATGCATAATAAGCACGAAATATTAAACCAAAAATATCAATAATATACAGTATTTTTTTCTCTGATGGTGTTGTATTCATACCTGCATTGTAGTTTTGAAAAACTGAATGGTCAAGCTGTTTCGTATTGTAACGACAGGCAATTCCCTCTACTTGACATATGATATGTAAGGAATTACAATCAATTACTTTTTCTCAAGGATACTCAATATGCGAATGTCACAACTCTTCCTGCCGACATTGCGGGAAGTCCCTCATGATGCAATAATAACATCACATCAACTCATGCTGAGAGCCGGCATGATACGTAAAATATCCGGCGGGTTATATACCTATTTACCCCTTGGATTACGTGTCTTTTATAATGTTGCAAATATTATACGGCAAGAAATGGATGCCGTCGGTGCACAGGAATTCAAAGCCAGTGTTGTACTTCCCGCTGAGTTATGGAAAACGAGCGGACGTTTCGATACTTTCGGTTCAAGTATGATACACTTTACCGATCAAACAAATACCGAGTATGTTATCAGTCCAACTGCTGAAGAATTGTTTTCACGAATCATGGCAAATGAACTGTCATCATATAAGCAATTACCAATTATCGTGTATCAGATTAATACGAAATTCCGCGATGAAATTCGTCCGCGCTATGGAGTTATGCGGGCGCGCGAGTTTACTATGAAAGATGCGTATAGTTTCCATGCTGATGAAAAAAGCCTTGATGACACCTATACCGCAATGAGTGCCGCATATCATCGTATTTTTGAACGTATGCGTTTGAACACCATTCCTGTTAAAGCAGATACAGGAACGATGGGGGGATCCGACAGTGAAGAGTTCATGGTTGCAAGTGAAGTCGGAGAAAATACACTTGTGCTTTGTCCGGTATGTAACTATGCTGCTAATGTTGAAACAGCAACCTGTGCTCCTGATACGAGAGAATCACATGACACGGAAATGAAAAATCTGGAAGAAATCGATACACCAAATACGAAAACTATTGATGCATTAACCGCTTTTTTTAAATGTGATGCTCATCGTTTTATAAAAACAATCCTCTATCGTACAGAAAAAACGGTCATTGCCGCGTGTATTCGCGGGGATCTTGATATTAATGAAATAAAACTGCAAAACGCATTAGGAGCACATGAAATAGCACTTGCGGATGATATGACGATAGAAAAAACAACAGGAGCCCCGGTGGGATTTGCCGGACCCATCGGTTTATCGAATATACCGATTATCGCTGACCCGACAGCAACAGAAATCATTAACGCATATACCGGCGCTAATAAAAAAGACACTCATTTTAAAAACAGTAATTATACACGAGACTGGCAGGCAAGCACGGTAACCGATATCCGATTGGTAACAACCGGTGATGCCTGTCCGATGGAAGGATGTTCAGGCACGTTGCATGAAAAGAAAGGGACAGAACTCGGACATATTTTCAAACTCGGATATAAATACTCAAAAGCACTGAATGTTACATATTCTGACGAACACGGAACGGATCACCATCCGATTATGGGATGTTATGGTATTGGGGTTGACCGCAGCATTGCAATGATTATCGAACAGTATCATGACGAAAACGGTATTATATGGCCACTCAGCGTTGCACCGTATCATGTCGGAATAATCCCTGTAAAATATGAAGGATTGCTTAAAGACGCCGCTGACTCCATTGCCGTACAATTGACCGATGCAGGATGGGAATTTTTATTTGATGATCGCCCGCTTCGTCCCGGTGTAAAATTTAAAGATATGGATTTGATCGGCATTCCGCTTAAAATTATTATCGGAAGAACATATATTGAAAACAAAACCGTTGAGATTAAAAGACGACGGGACGGTAAAACCGTAACCGCACCATGTGATTCTCTGATTGAAGCATTACAATCGCTGTCTGCTGATGCATAATTATTCCGTACCACTTCGAGAGCGAACGAATACGTATCACATCGTTGCAGTACCGGTATTCGTAAATCCTAGAAACCGAATGTAAAAAGCGGTTTTTATACAGGAGTACATATATCAGTGTTGCGCTTCCGGCACCCACAACAGAAAAGCATTATACTCTATACTTTTTTCTTCACACTCCTCTTTTTACTTCTTGTGGCAAGTATTATCGGTCGAAAGATTTATCATTATCATACGCAACTCCATGAAGAATATATTGATCAAACTGTATTTCGTATTATTACGAAAAATTATACGCGGATTAATCGCCCGCAGGCAGTTGTAAATACTACAGCCCTGCCCACTGTCATAGTCTGCAGCAACAGTAATTTTATTATCAGCGGCATCTCACTTTCTAATTCTATCCTGCAACAAGAGAAACCCTTTCAGACACTGACAACAAATATGACCTCTTCATCTTCTATCCTTAATATCTTTACTGCATGCAGTAATGCCGCATATACAGCCGATGGTCATTTCTTAACACGTGATGCCTTCGCTCATTACTTTGTACGATCAGCAGAACCATACATTGATACTGACCATTATATACCTCTCTATATTATTCTGCACCCGTCAATGATTACACAATCGCGTGCACTGCAAGTACAGATCGCTGCATTAACCATTATAAGTCTTATGCTTTTTGTATTGATTCTTTTATTATACCGATTCATGTTAACCGAGAAGCATATTAATAGTACGCTTAAAAAAGCAATCAGTATGACACAAGCAAATTACCGTTTAATGCTCGAAAACTCGAATGACTTCTTTTTGGTGCTGACCACTGCCGGGATAATACAGTATGCTGATGAAAAACTCTTTAATGCAAGCAAATGGCCAAAAATGTCATTATTGCAATCACCGTTGATTGACTTTATCCATCCGGATGATAAAAAAGATGTCAATAAAACGCTCTTACATCTGCATCAAACAAAAACAGTACGAAATATCATTGCACGATTTCGTCAGGCAAATGATACTTGGATAATAACTGATAGCAATTTTTATTATATGTATGATTCATTTCTGCAGACGAATTTGATTTACTGTACCTGTGAAAACATCACGCAGGATGCAGTAATGGCACGTAAGCTTTTAGAAGCGGAAGGAAAATACAAAGCACTGGTTGATAACGCACCTTTCGGAATAGCACTGCTGCAAAATGATCTTATTACGTATGTCAATAATCAATTCTATATACTCTTTGAATCAACACCGGCTGATACCTTAGATCATCTGTGGAACGCTTTCCTTAATAACACCATTATGATTGCAGAAAATCATTCTTCTGATGAAACACATACGATAACAATTACCACCCGTTCCGGAAAACAGAAAAAAATCAGCTTTCTTTCACATGAAATATTACTGCAGAATAAATCAGCCCGCCAAATTATTGTCATCGATACCAGCGAACGTGAAAAATTACTTGAACAGATTATGGTTGCACAAAAAATGGAATCCATTGGACGTCTTGCCGGAGGCATTGCACATGATTTTAATAATTTATTAAGTATAATCCTTGGTTACACCACCCTACTGAATGAATCAGTATCACCGAAAACCGAAGAACATATGTATCTGCAGCAAATACAAGCAAGTTCTGAACAAGCTGCTCTGCTGACACAACAATTACTCAATTTCACCCGCCGCGGTACCAATCCGGAAACAACCATCGGATTAAAAGAATTACTAATAAAAATGAAGCATATTCTTGATAATATGCTAACCCCCGGTATTGATTTTTCAATTTCATTACCGTATGAAGAATTATTTATTGACGGTGATGCTTCACAATTACAGCAAGTATTCATTAACCTTGTTATTAATGCTCGCGATGCCATGCCCACCGGCGGAATGCTCTCTATTAATGTTACTAAAATAACACCGAATTTAACACTTCGTGAACGATTTATTCTGCATGAAAAAACCCCCTATACTCAAATCAGCGTTCGTGATAATGGTATCGGGATGTCAGAAGAAATACAGCAAAAGATATTTGAACCTTTTTTTACAACGAAAAATTCTCAAGAAAACTCGGGGTTAGGATTATATACCGTTTATGGAATAATTAAAAAACATAACGGACGAATTACCTGCATCAGCAAACCGAATCATGGCACTGAGTTTATTCTATTTCTTCCGTGCAGTGTACATACGATATAATGATAATCACGACAACTACAGAATAGTTTTCCCTCCTCAAACTATACATATAAGTATTATGCCGTCATTGTCATATCTCCGGTGAGCTCTTTTTTTTACAACAAAAATAACTGCCCCTGTATTGTGTGCTTATTCTGCTGCCGGCGGCAAACTATTGAGTGTCGTGCCCGGACCGGCATTTCCGCCGTTTGCCGGTATCCCGGCACTCATAACGGTTGCTCCCCCCGGTTCAGTATACGTATGATTAGCGATAGTATTGCAGGTCGTATAGATAACGTCTTTATAATATCCTTTAATACGGCTTACCCAATAGAGTGTCCCATCAACATTATCAGCAAGCTGAATAATCATTTCAATATAATCATAATCAGGGTCTTGACGATTCAGCTCATAGTCAACAACTTTCCCTGAAAGAACGGCATCAACTTTTTGAAATGGATTGACTTCATATTTTACTTCACGCTGGATGGTTGAAGTTTTTGCTTTATAATCGCCCTTGGTGTTTTGGGCGATTTCAATTTCTCCCATTTCACTCAGCGTTTGTCCCTGAATAACACGAACCTTTCCGGTCTGGTATAATCCTTTTGTAATATCATAGGTTATTTTTTGCCGAAGTGCGATATTATCAACTTTTTTATTTTTAATAATAGAAGCATCGAAATTCAACACCGCAATAGCTTCAACATCCGAATACTGATATGACTCAATCGGATAAAGCTCCGTTTCAATATACTTTTCCATAATTGGCGGAGCGCACATTACATATGACATTACCAGCATGGTAAAAACAGCAAATAGTATACTTTTCGATTTCATCAATACCCTTCCTTTCGGTACCGTATTATTAAATCTATATCTATTGCCAATCGGCAAGATACTTTTTTTGTACACGGGTTACGGCATCAATCGCAACACCACACGCATTCAGTTTCATTAATGCAATATTTTCATCAATATCAACCGGCACAGAATATACTTTGCGTTCCAGTTTCGACGCATATCGTTTTAAATACTCAATTGAAAACGCCTGATTTGCAAAGCTTATATCCATCACGGCAGCCGGATGCCCTTCTGCGGCAATTTGATTTAAGATCTGCCCGTTTCCGATAACGTACAGCTTCCGTGTTCCTAATGAATACTGTATCACATTCCGTCGCATTTGACGAGTGTTTTTAGTTATTTTTTGCAGTGCCGGGATATCAATTTCAACATCGGAATGTCCAATATTCCCAATAATAGCACCATTCTTCATTTTTCGGAAATGATCTGCAGTAAGAACATGTTTATTACCGGTTGCAGTAATAAATACTGTCCCTTTTTTCACTGCATCCATCATTGGCAAAACTTCGAATCCATCAGCATGAGCTTCAAGTGCTGTAATCGGATTCGTTTCCGTAATAATAACATGAGCACCAAAACCACGAGCACACTGTGCAAATCCGCGCCCGCACCATCCGTAACCTGCGATAACAACAATCGCTCCGGCAAATAATATATTCGTTGCACGTAATATACCATCAATCGCTGCTTGTCCGGTACCATGTTTGTTATCAAATATATACTTTGTACGAGAATCATTAATCGCAATAACCGGATATTTTAATGCATGTGCATATTCCATTGCCCGTGCTCGACGAACACCTGTTGTTGTTTCTTCAACACCGCCGGTAATATATTCAAGTATATCTTTACGGCTTTTATGAATGAATGTCGTTAAACCGGAACCACTGTCAATAATGATATTTGGTTTCGTATCTAATACTTTATGAATATGTGTATAATCGGCATGGGTGGCATTCTTATGAAGTGCAAAAACCGGGATTTTATAATGCTTAACTAACGAAGCTGCTGTATCATCTTGTATGGTATGTGCATTATCAGCACGAACAACCATAACATGAGCACCGCCTGCGGTTAAGGTCCGCATAAAAACAGCAGATTCGGCAGTAATATCAATATCTGCAGCAATACGTATACCGCGTAATGGCTTCTTCAATAAAAAACGCCTGCGAATGGACTGAATAACCGGCATAAACCGCTCAGCCCATTCAATACGTGCTTTTCCATCTTCAGCAAGCGTTATATCGTTAATTTCATAATCCACAATAATTGAAAAATCGTATATTATTTATCTATCGTCATTCAATACACAAATTATTCTGATTTAAATGGTGTATCACTGCTGCCGCCGGTTTCACCGGATGCCGGTGCATTTGTTTCATCCGTGTTTAAAGTATCATTAATCATATCATGTTCGGCTGCTTCGATATCACCGGTCGGGCGAATAACCGTCGTTCCGCTGTTATCACCGGGAACATCGGTTGCTCCGGATTCCACGGTACGCTGACGGGGAATACTGAAAACCTGCCCCGGGAAAATTAAATCAGGATCGGTAATTTTATCTTTATTTGCTTCATAAATAACCGACCATTTCCACGGATTGCCATAAATGAAATCATATTCAGCTATTCGCCAGAGACAATCACGACGTTTAGGAATTAAGCGAACCGTATACGTATCGCTATAATCGCTCACTGAAACATTTTTCGATCCGGCATCATTGGTCTTATCCTTATACTGCGCCCATAATGACAGCAGTTCTTTCTTTGCAGCAGTGGCGTCAGTAATAGCACCATCATAATCTTCACTGCTAAACTTTGAACGCGCACTTTCCAGCAATTTTTGTGCTGCAATAAAAACAGGCTGATTCAGTTCGTTTAAATACTCAAGTTTTTTTGAAACACGATCATACCAATACTGTGCATCCTGAATCCGTGCGTTTGCTTCGTACATTTTCCGCAGTTTTAAACGTAATGCTTTTACTTCAAGTGCTGCTTTGCGTGCTTCTTCCGCTTTTACTTCCGCTTCATCATAATGCCCTTCATTAAAAAGCGTTTCAGCTTCCTGATGCAGTTTCTCAGCATTATCAAGCGCTGTCTGTAACTGTTCATACACCGATGGGGTTGTTTGTGCTTGTACCATTGTTGCACTACATAGAACAGCAACTACAAGAATAATATAATTAATAGTTCTCCGCATGGTATTACTCCTGTTCCTTATTAATTTCTTTTTCAACGGGATTGTTTTTCTCATCATCAACAACACTATTTGCTTCGTTTAATGCATTCAACGCACTATCAAGAGCATCTTGTGCATTATCCCGTTTCTCCTTCGCCGTTTCATATGCTTTCGTTGCAGCTTCCAGAGCAGACTCTGAAGCATCCAATGAAGCATTATAATTCTTTGATGAACGTTTATCAACTGCACGCTGTACATTGTTTTTTGCACCCGAATACAATTCAGGAACAGCAACGTCAGCCTTAATTTTATCAGCTTTCTCTAACTCCGAATTTGCTTTTTCAATCATTTCCTGCGTATATTTCGGCGCTGCTTTTGTATATGCTTCCTGTGCAGCAGTATTTGCTTCTGCCATTTTCGCATTTGCTTTTTTATTTTTTCCGTTTTTCTTATCCATTTTTTTTGCACTGGTCAATCCCAATGCATCTTTTCGTAATGCCTGTGCTTCATCAAAGGTTTCAGGGGCATATTCATCCGCATGCATTCTCTCAGCATCACTAATAGTATCTTCCGTCTTCTGCCGCAATTCTCTGTCAAACGTTTCACATTGCACTGCTAATAATCCGATAGCAACACAAATGAACGTGCTCAACCATACCTGTTTTCTCATAATTTCACCTCTCTTTATAAACCGAGTGCTGAACGCAACACATCGGCTTTATCAGTTTGTTCCCAAGTAAAATCGGGAAGTTCACGGCCGAAATGACCGTATGCCGCTGTTTTTACAAAAATAGGACGTCGTAAATTAAGTCCCTCAATAATACTTTTCGGTTTTAAATCAAATGTGTCCCGTACGATCGCTTCAATCTTCGCTTCATCGCACTGTGCTGTACCAAATGTATCAACCAACACTGAAACCGGTTCGGCAACACCAATTGCATATGCAAGTTGTACTTCAACACGATCCGCTGCACCGGCTGATACAATATTCTTTGCTATGTATCGTGCCATATATGCCGCCGAACGATCAACTTTTGTAGGATCTTTACCACTGAATGCACCACCGCCATGACGTCCCATCCCGCCATAGGTATCTACAATAATCTTCCGACCGGTAAGACCGCAATCACCCTGCGGACCACCGACAACAAATCTGCCTGTCGGATTAACAAAATACTTTGTTTGTTCATCTAAATATTCTGCCGGAATTACCTGTTTAATCACTTTTTCTATTATTTCTTTCTTTAAATCCTCTAAAGAGATATCCGGTGAATGCTGTGTTGATATAACAACTGCCGGTATTCGTTTCGGTTTCCCGTTTTCATACTGCACTGAAACCTGACTTTTTGAATCAGGGCGAACAAACGGAAACTCTCCCGAATGGCGTTTCTGTGCTAAATCCAGCATTAATTTTTGTGACAGCATTATCGGCAACGGCATAAGTTCCGGGGTCTCATTAACGGCATAGCCGAACATCATTCCCTGATCACCGGCACCGCCCGGGTTTACTCCCATTGCAATATCCGGAGATTGCTGATCAAGTTTTACCATAACCTCACAGGTATCAGCATCAATGCCGTATTCGGGATTATTATACCCGATTGCTTTTAAACGATCTCGTACAATACGTTCAGTATCTATTGTTCCTTTTGAAGTAATTTCTCCCGTTACTAGAATCAGACCGGTTGTTGCCAGTGTTTCACAAGCTACCCGCGACTGCGGATCTTGCTCTAGCAATGCGTCAAGAATTGAATCACTAATCTGATCACATACTTTATCAGGGTGTCCTTCAGAAACAGATTCCGAAGTAAAAAGGTAATTGCTTTTTGTCATTTTCTCCTACTTTCTCAATGGTTATTATATCCTGTTATATATCACATTAACTATAAGATGCAAGTGCTTGTTCTTCATTATCATAGATTTCAAAAAAGTTCGTCAATTTTGTTAATTCAAAAACTTTCCTGACGGAACCATGCACATTGATAATTTTCAATGACCCTTGGTATTTTTTAAGATTCGATAATGAAGATATTAATGCTCCAATTCCTGAAGAATCAATATAACTGACCTTATCAAGGTTAATTAATATGTTATACTTTTGCGATTCAATGCTGTTTTTTATAAGCTCTTTAATATCAGGGGCATTGTACAAATCAATTTCCCCGATAACATCAAAAACAACAACATTGTTTACATCCCGTTTTGCAATTTCCATAAACCGCTCCTTATGTTATTTTTAAAATTATCATTGTCTGATCATCATGCTGAGGCGCTTCTCCGGCAAACTCCTGAATATCCTGCAACAGGCTTTTACCAAGCTCTTCAGCATCCATATCTTTATGCGCTTTAATATAATCCATAACCCGCTCAATAGAATACTGTTCACGCTTTTCATTCATTGCTTCTGTTATACCATCAGTATACAGCATTGCAATATCACCACTATTTAAAATTGTTGAATCCTGTCCATATTCCTGATTTTGATCAATACCAACAGGAATACCGGGAGTATCAAGCATTTCATACTCATCAGTTAAACTGCGATATACCAGCATCGGACCATGTGCGGCATTTGAATAATTTAAAAGACCACTATACGCATCATAATTAAAATAAAACATTGTCGCATAGCGTTCCTGTGTTACTTCACCATGAATACTATAATTAACCTGTTTGACGACATCCCCCGCTTCAGCATCATATTTCGCAACTGACCGTACAACTGAACGTATCATAACCATAACCAGTGCCGCAGGAACACCTTTCCCGGCAACATCCGCCATAACCACACCAAGACGATTATGTTCAAACTCCAAAAAATCAAAATAATCCCCACCGATACCTTTTGCCGGCTGACAGTATGCCCAGACATGTAAATAATCATTTTTCGGAAATGTATTCGGAAGCATACCATGCTGTATTTTACTTGCAATTTCAATCTCTCGCTCATCACGACGTTTTTCCAGCATTTGACTATACATATGAAAGTTACGTATTGTAATCGCCGCTTGATCAGCAATACTATTTGCCAGACTAAAATCAGCCTCGCTGAATGCACCGCCTTCTTCTTTGTTGACCAGTGCAATAACCCCTAATAATTCCTTTTGTATTGCCAGAGGAACTGCGATAACGGTACGAATATCCATAAGTCCTTTTGCTGACTGTACAATGCGGCTGTCATGCAATGCATCCTGAATCATAAGCGGTTGACGAGTCTCGGCAACATGACCGATATAACTCTCGCCAAGATTAATCTTTTCGCTCATAAACTTATTAACTAAAAACTTTTCCTTACTGACAATATAGCCTTCACTCGGTGTAACGGGAGGAAAAAAACCTTCCGTAATTCTTGGAATTAAATGTTTCTTACTTTTATCGGTAAGCAATATTGCACCGGCACGGGCACCGGTAACCTGCACTTCATATGCAATAATCATTTGCAGAATGTCTTCCATGTTCGGATTTTCGGTTAATGCGTTTCCGATATCATGCAAGAGCTTCATGATAATACTCTGCTCACTCTGTAAATCATCAATGCGCTTTATTACCGCAAAGAAATCTGTTTTTATTTGTTGAATAACGACCTGTCCGATTAACAAATACGATACTATATTAAACGCAGAACGCCAAACCGGACGTTTTATTACCAATACCATACCTAACATAAAAATAATTAATGCTGATACAAGAACCCAGCGATTCTTGATAATAATATCTTCACCCTGACCGTAATATACGCCAAATATATACACAATAATGACACTAACTGTTGTAATTATCCATATCTTTGCTATTAACACCTGCACCCATGGTTGCGAGGATAATAATATCGCCGATGCCACAAAAACAACAGCAAAAAGAATATTGAGTATTATATACGTTCTTTTTTGCTTCTGAGAGAGATCCAGTAATTTCAGAAAAATATATCCGGTAATAATAATTGCAATAAGCGAAGTTACAATTTCAGCATAGAATACATGTGGTACATTAGCAATAATTTGTGCTAAACGAACTTTTTGTGCAATAAATTGTTCCCAGTGTGCCGGAAGAACATGTCCGAAAAAAACTGAAACCGCTTCACGCAATGAAAAAAGAAGAAATACAGGAATAAAGAGAGAAAGCTGTTCATCACGATATACGCTTGATTTTTGCTTCTCGAATACGATTGTCAGTAAAAAATATACCGGGACCAGTATCGAACCAAGGGTAAATAAAACTTTCAACTCATATGTCATCCGAAATTATCACATCCTGAATAAATATTATATAACATGCTGATTTTAGTATATTCCTATATAATATACTGTCAAGCATTTATCACTTCACCACAATGATATTTTTATATTATTACTGGAATTACCGTATATCCTGCTCTTCGTAAAACCGCATTTCTTTAAATATTAAATAACTTTGGCATTGCAATACCGCTATAATACTGATACATACTTCTAAGTATGACACGTCAAAAAACGCTTGCACATCCGGTTGAAATTAAAGGCATAGGCATTCACAGCAACAAGGAATGTACTGTACGCTTCCTGCCCGCACCTGCTGACCACGGTATTCTTTTCCGATCAGCACATAATCCTCAGCAGACACTCTCCCTCACACCTGACATAGTTATATCACATGAACGTGCCACAACCATTACCGGTAATGGACTGAAAGTACAAACCACCGAACATATATTAGCAACCCTAATGGGACTTGAAATAACGAATGTTCTTATAGAAATTGATGCTGTCGAATTACCAATTATGGATGGAAGTGCAGCGCCATTGGTTACTGCTATAAAAAAGGCAGGTATTAAGGAATTACAGACTGAACTGAACTATATTATACCGGATAAAGCAGTATACTATACAGAAGGTGATGGTGCAATTATACTTATCCCTGATAACACCTTACGTATTTCTGCAACTATTGATTTTCCTCACCCTCTATTACGCAATCAAACCGCATATTATCATATTACACCAAACTCATTCGCTGAGGAAATCGCCCCTGCGCGAACATTCGGATTCTGGCATGAAGTACAAAAATTACATGAGAACGGTCTCGCACTCGGCGGGAACTTCGACATTGCCGTTATCCTGAATGATGATGGATATATGAATACAGAACTTCGCTACCCGGACGAATGCGTTCGTCATAAAATCCTTGATCTGCTCGGTGACCTTGCTCTCCTCGGTGCTCCATTAAAAGGATATATTTTCGCCCGCAAACCCGGGCATGCGCTGAATACTGCTTTTGCGAAAGCACTCCGCGACTCTCTGAGCAATGATGTATGATAAGATAAATGTCTTTTTTATCTGCTTT
>CAZBCL010000004.1:53538-116445 GCA_964490645.1 uncultured Spirochaetia bacterium | reverse complement strand
TTGCGAAAACACTACGCGACTCTCTGAGCAATGATGTATGATAAGATAAATGTCTTTTTTATCTGCTTTTGCGAAAACACTACGCGACTCTCTGAGCAATGATGTATGATAAGATAAATGTCTCTATTATCTGCTTATGCAAAAACACTCCGCGACTCTTTGAGCAATGATGTATGATAAGATAAATGTCTTTTTTATCTGCTTATGCAAAAATACTCCGCGACGCTGTTAATACTCGCTCCGCCTGATAATCGCACTGTACACGACTCATCTGCATTTGATTATTTAATACTGTCAAGCGCTTCCTGAATTTTTGATGCATTGGGATTATCAGGCTGAATATTCAATGCTTGCTGGAGATGATATCGTGCTTTGCTTTTATTGTTAAGCTCTTTTAAATATATATACCCCAAACGTTCATGTGCTGACGCATGCTGCTCATTTAAATTCAACACTTTTAAATATTCTTTTTCCGCCTCTTCATACCATTGTTTTGCATAGAAGGCATTTCCAAGGTTAAAATGTGCTTCAGTATAGACGGGATCAATGCGAATAGCAGATTTATATCGTTCAATTGCTTCATCATAAATCTGTTTTTCTTCATATGCCCTGCCAAGACTATTTTGTGCAATGGCACTTTCAGGATCAATATCAACGGCTTTTTTCAGATATGGCAATGCCTGATCCCAATTTTTTTCATTCATGTAAATACGTCCAAGATTATGATGTGCTTTTGCGTAACGGGAATCAGCATTGATACACTGTTTATAATAATTAATCGCTTTGTTTTCATTCCCCTCAGCTTCATATAATGCACCGAGATTATATAAACTCGTTGCATGATTCGGATTAATCTTTAGGGTGTTTTCATATGCTTCAATAGCTTTATCACGCATCCCCTTTTTCTCAAATGCTTTCCCTAATCCATAATATGCATTTTCATTAGCCCGATTTTGCGAAAGGCTTTGCATAAACGCATCAATTGCATCATCAGTTTTCCCCTGCTGTAAATATGACTCTCCTAAACTATTATACGCTGCTAAGTTTACGGGGTTTACTCCTATTTCAGCTTGAAATTGACTGATAGCTTCCTTATATCGGCCTCGTTTAAAATAGTTATACCCCATGTTATAATGTACATTCGGATATGCCGGATCAAGTGAAAGCACCGTCATATATGCCTGAATCGCTTTTTCATTCTCCCCGGTTCCTTCATGACATAAGGCAATCGCCCAGCGTGATTTATTATACTTTTTATATGTTTTTGAAACTTGTATGAATTGTTCAACCGCTTTTCGGTACCACACGGAAAGACCGGTTGCTCTTCCTTTTTTATAATATAATAATCCCAGCATATAATGATACTGTGAATTATCAGGGTCGCCGGCAACGGCATTTTTCATCGCATCAATAGCTTTATCAGTAAGTCCCTGCTTCTCCAATAATTTTCCCATAACAAAGTTGCCTTCGGGATTATTCGGATCAATCCGCAATGCTTCACGGGCACTTTGCTGTGCAGCATCATCTTTTCCCTGCTCTAAATACGAATGCGCTAAACCGCTATGAGCATCCGGATTCGTCGGATCCTGTTTACGTGCCTTTTTAAAAGCACGTTCTGCATCACCCCAGCGTTCTTCCTGAAGAGCACGCCTTCCTTGCTCAATAGCAGCGCGAGCTTTCTGTTTTGAATCTTCACTAATATTTTCCGGTTTTTTTGTCTTATTAAGATTGTCAATTTTTTGTTTTACTCGCTGACGCCCGTTTCGTGCTTCCGTATTCTTCGGATCAATCGCTAATGCACGTTGATATTCTTTTAATGCATCTTCAAGCATTCCATCCTGTTCATAAATACGGGCAAGTTCAAGATGATTATCAATTGAATCTCCGCTTTCATTTTTATTTGAGTTATAACGAGATCCGGGGTTATCCTGCAGATAATTATAAATTACACGAGCTTTCCCTTCGTCTTTTAAACGTTGCGCTAATGCACGCAATTCGTCTGCTTCACGCTGTGCATTCTCAGGATCATTATTTAATGCATACGCTCGTATCAGTCCTTTCCGTGCTTCAATATTTTCCGGATCAGACATTTTTGCTGCTTTATACTGTTCAATTGCCTGTTCATACAATCCGGTGTCAGTGTACTGATCTCCTAATGCCACTCTGCTTAAAGGATCATTCGGAGTATTTGCAACAACTTTTTCCTGATCGCGAATATCACGAACTCGTTTCGGAGAATATTCATCACGCCTGCCGGCGCGTTTCAATCCCCCGCGAATCATTTTTTTTAGTATTTTTTCTTTTCTGCGCGGACGTTCTGTCATTCCGCGGGCATTATCATATGAGCGTAACCCCTGATTGTAATACGCATTTGCCGGTCCGCTTTTCCCGCGTTGTGCATACCGTACGGCTCTTTTTACTAATTTATCGCCTTTCATGATTAGTACATGCGGTGTTTCTCTTCCTGCGCTGATTCTTTGTTCAATTTGTTTCAATGACGGACCGCTGCACATTCGCAGCAATGCAAGAAGAATAATAACCGCAACGCCAATCGCCACGATATTTTTTGTATCACGCGAATCATACTTTTTATACATTCCTGATTTCATATAGGAAGACAATTTTTTCGTTTTAATCTTCGGTACTTTAATTTTTGGTGATGCAGTAAAAATACGGCTGAAGAAATCACGTATCGCAGTCGGTATTACAGTAAATCCGTTCCTTGGTATAGCAATCTTTTGTTTCGGTTTCTCACGACGTAATGATGAATACGCACGAGAAGCACTATGAGTGCTTTTCCTTCCGGATATCGGTGTTGCTTTTTTACGTGAACGTATTGTTTTCCGAGATTGACTCTCTGAGGTTACTTTCTTTTTACCGGTCATACTACTCCCCTTCCGATCGTACTGTTATGTATTATAGCGTGCACACACTATTCGTCAACATTATTAGTCTGATGAAATACACGTAATACATTATATACAATACGTTCGGTTAATCCCCAAATGGGAATACCATCATACATATACACAAATACTGCGACATTCTTGTTCCCCCATGGCTGCGAATAAAGCGATGGCAATCCAATTTTATCTGCCGGCAATCCGACTACCGTTTCACCGGTATCATCAATATAGGTTGGAGAAATTGAAAAACGTACTTGATAGCGTTGAGGTTGAGTATTAATGAAATATGAGATCGGCACGGTAAAGAGCGAGGCAACTTCAGCGGTATCAAATTGCAATTCAGCAACATCATCAATATCAAGAAACGCTAAATACGGATAGATCACATTATTCATGAGTGAGAATTGTATATCCAATGCACCGTAAATTGTTATTTGTTCCGTACGAATTAATAATTCCTCTCTCGTTTCACGAATAGCCGTATCACGATAATCAGCATCAATACCGGATTGGAAACGCCCGCCGGGAAAACTTATCTCACCGGGCTGCGGCACATGTTCCGACCGTTTTTCAAAAAGAAAATGTAATTCTCCATCGTGTTCCAATACTGTTGCAGCAACGGCAAATGATTTAAACTGTGCCGGATTGATACTTGGAATATCCGGTAATGTCCCCGCATAGTGTAAAAATTGATTTTTATCCATACCGAATCCTATAAAGAGAGTAGAATGTTATTACAACGCCTTAGGCAAAAAACGACTGTATCGTTGTAATCACCATATCTTGATGTTCTTGAGAAATGTCAGGATAAAACGGCAATGAAATAACTGTTCGTGCAGCTTGTGCACATATCGGATAATCAGTAGTCTTTTCATGTAAAAATGCAAGTGCAGGCTGATTGTATAATCCCCCCGGATAATGTACCGCTGTTGGAATATCATTTTTTGTACAATGCGCTGCAAGTGCATCACGATCTTCTGCAGCAATGGTATACTGTGCATATATATGATTGTTTCCTGCATCAATAACCGGCGTTGTTACGTATTCTTTCAGATGCTCTGTATAATACGCTCCTTTTTCTTCACGCAGTTTCATTGTCTCATTATAATAGCGAAGTTTCACGCTCAGAACTGCTGCTTGAATCTCATCAAGCCGCCCATTAATACCAACCATATCATGATAATACCGTTTACTCATTCCATGCACACGGATAAGACGACATTTTTCAGCTAATGCATCGTCATTGGTTGTTACCATACCCCCTTCACCATAACAGCCAAGCGGCTTGCTCGGGAAAAATGAAAATGCATTAAGAGCACCAAAAGCCCCTGCTTTCGTTCCGTTCCGTTCACTGCCAAATGCCTGTGCAGCATCTTCAATAACAGCAATATTGTTCTTTTGAGCAATTGCAGTTATCCGTTCCATATCTGCGCACTGCCCGTATAAATGTACCGGAATAATTGCTTTTGTTCGAGTACTGATTTTATCGGCAATTAAATCAGGATTCATCATATACGTATCAGGATCAATATCGACAAACACCGGTTTGATTTTTAAAAGTGCAGGCATTTCTGCAGTTGCAAAAAACGTGAACGGCGGAACAATAACTTCATCGCCGGGACCGATATCTAATGCCATAAGTGCAAGTAAAATCGCTTGTGTTCCCGATCCGCATACAATAGCGTGTTTAACGCCAAGCCATGCTGCTGCTGCTTTTTCAAATGCAGCAGATTGTGTCCCCATGATATACTGAGAAGAATCCAATACCGCATGAATGGCAGCATCAATCTCCGGTTTCAAATTTCGGTATTGTGTTTGTAAATCTATAAAGTTTATTTTCATGTATCACCTTCCTTATATGTTATGGTTTAACTAAAAACGATATACGTGGCTATGATCACGAGAGGTAATGCAATTGCGCGTATCAACGACCAGCGTACTGTGTTGTGCAATAAACTCCCCGTCATAACTACTATGATCGGTCAGTATTATAACACAATCAGCTTCTGCTAATGTTTCACTGCTTAAGACCGCTGATGAATATTTCTTTGCAGTTCCTTTTACCGTTACCGTAATATCACTAATATACGGATCATGGAATGATACTTGCGCATATTTCTTTTCAAGCAATTGAACAACGGTAAAAAATGCCGACTCGCGTGTATCGGCAATATCCTTTTTATAGGCAGCTCCCAAAATAAGCACTTTTGCATCATGCAGTGCTTTTTTATGCTTATTTAATGCATACATTGTTTTAGTGACAACATAATGCGGCATCATTTGGTTAAACTCGCCTGCTAATTCAATAAAGCGACAATTAAAGCCATACTCCCGTGCTTTCCACGAAAGATAAAACGGGTCAACCGGTATACAATGTCCGCCAACTCCCGGTCCGGGATAAAACGGCATATACCCGTATGGCTTTGTTGAAGCAGCTTGTATAACTTCCCATATGTCAACATTCATACGGTCTGCTAACAATGCCATTTCATTGATCATTGATATATTGACAATGCGGAATATATTTTCAAGCAATTTTTCCATTTCCGCTGTACGCGGCGATGAAACACAATGTACTTGCGTTATCAAGCATTGATAAAAAGCAGCAGCAGCGTCTGTACATTGTTTCGTAAGACCGCCAACAACCTTTGGAGTATTGTTTGTTTTAAAAACAGGATTCCCCGGATCAACTCGTTCCGGAGAAAAAGCAATATGAAAATCAACACCCGCCGTTAAACCGCTTTTTTCAATAATCGGAAGTACAACCTCTTCTGTTGTACCGGGATATGTCGTTGATTCTAAAATGACTAAACTTCCCGTTTGTATATTTTTCTGAATCTCATATGATGCAGCTCGTACGGCGGTTAAATCCGGTTGATGATACATGTCGAGTGGTGTCGGAACGGCAATGATAATCACCGAACAATTTTTGAGCTTTGAGAAATCCGTTGTTGCTGATAATGCATGTGATTGAATAACCGCTGTCAGTTCATCATCATTGACATCACCAATATAATTCTGTGCAGAATTGACATTACTGACACGATCAGCAGTAATATCAAAGCCAATCACTGAAAACCCTGCTTGTGCAGCAGTAACTGCAAGCGGTAAACCGACATATCCTAACCCGATAATACCAACGGTTGCTTGTTTTTTCTTAATTGCATCAATGAGCATTATAGGTCCGCCTTTGATTTTGACGAAACAGTATCACGACACCTTTAGGGTGTCAATATATTCTGATGCCCTGAATATAAAAAACGGGTAACAGAAAATTGTTACCCGTTGCTATTGTATATATGTATCAATCGTACTGTTACAGAGTAATATCCAGCGAATATTCCCATATTCCATGAATAGTACACCAGCTTTGTGCTATTAATGTACCTGACATATCAAGTTTAACATTAAATACAACAGATGGTTCAGTAAGTACAGCAAGAGTATTTGCGCCTTCTGCGGAAGCACCATGTGCATCAAAAGTTGCTTTACCGAGACTATAAAGATTATTATCATTTTCAGGTTTAAAAAATAATGCAATCCAACCGATAAAATGCTCCGTTGTATTCGGATGCGCAATTTCTTTACCGACCGTTACGGTAATACTGTTCATCTCACCTTTTTTTAACGAAGTCGGGGTTTCAATTACCGGTACATGTTTTTCATTTTTCCAATCAGCTGTTTTAGAAAACTCACTTACTGTTGCCATTCGTATTCCTCCATAAATGTCATGATATAATTGTACAGTACTATAATTATAGGGCAACGTCAACAAAACCCGTGAAAATAAAAAAATGCAGGCTGTAAAGCCTGCATTGTATATATTCTTTTTTTTTATATGAATGTATGTTCTTATGCTTTAAATGTAATGATCCGTGCAAAATCTTCTGCTTTCAAGCTTGCACCGCCAACTAACGCCCCATCAATATTCGGTTTTGCCATCAGCTCATCAACATTGCTCGGTTTAACCGAACCGCCATATTGAATACGGGTTTTCTCAGCAACATCCTTATCAAACATCGCTTCAAGCTCACTTCGAATAAACGCATGCATGGCATCCGCATCATCCGGCGTTGCTGTCTTACCGGTTCCAATAGCCCATACCGGCTCATAGGCAATAGTAATAGCATCAAAATCGCTTTTACTTAACCCTGCAAGACCACCATTCAGATGATCTTTTACAACCGATTCGGCATTTCCGGCTTCACGCTCTTCAAGCACTTCACCGCAACACATAATGACCTTCAAACCATTCGATAACGCACATTTAATACGCTTATTGACCGTCTCATTCGTTTCACCGAAATATTGACGACGTTCACTATGTCCGATAATAACATAGGTCGCTCCGGCAGCTTTCAGCATATCCGCAGATGTCTCTCCGGTAAAAGCGCCTTTTGCTTCCCAATAGATATTTTGTGCACCAACGGCAATAGGACTGCCTTTGCATGCTTCTGCAAGCGGATAAATAACCGTGAAATTCGGACACAGCGCAATATCACGATCCTGAACATCCGCAACCTGCTCTTTCAGCACTTTTACCATATCCAGTGCATCAGAGACAGTCATATTCATTTTCCAGTTTCCAGCAAGAAACGGTTTACGCATTTTCAACTCCTTGTGTTTCTATTTATCATCAAGAGCGGCAAGACCGGGAAGTAATTTTCCTTCCAACATTTCAAGACTTGCGCCCCCGCCGGTTGATACATGGGTAATTTTATCAGTTAGTCCGGCTTTTTTTAATGCCGCAACACTATCACCACCGCCGACAATGGTTTTTGCTTTAGATGCGGCAAGTGCTTTCGCTACTTCAAATGTACCTTTCGCGAAATTATCAATCTCAAAAATACCCATCGGACCATTCCAGACAATGGTTTTTGCTTTGGCAATAACTTTTTTAAAATCTGCAATTGTTTTCGGTCCAATATCAACAGCTGCCTGATTATCCTGAATACCATTCAGTCCAACGATATTCAGCTTTGCATCGTCTTTGATTTCCTCAACAACAACATGATCAAGCGGCAATCGAAAATCAACTTCTTTTGCATGAGCTTCTTTCATGATATTAAAAGCATCAACTTCCATTTCCGTCTCAATTAATGAGCGCCCGATAGGAAGTCCTTTTGATTTCAAAAATGTATACGCCATACCGCCTGCAACCAAAAAGCAGTCAACTTTATCGAGTAGGTTCTGAAAAACATTGAGTTTACTTGATACTTTCGCACCTCCGACAATAACCACAAACGGCTTTTCAGGAGAAGCAAGAGTATTGGCAAGATACTGTATTTCTTTTTCCAAAAGGAAACCGGCAACACTCACCGCGGCATACTTCGTTATTCCTTCTGTCGATGCATGTGCTCTATGCGCCGAGCCGAATGCATCATTAACATACACATCTGCTAAAGACGCAAGTTTCTTTGAAAACTCATCATCGTTCTTTTTCTCTTCGTTATGGAAACGAGTGTTTTCCAGCATAAGCACATCACCGGGCTGTAATTCCGCTGCAGCTTTTTCAACCTCAGCACCGATACAATCATTGATGAAATGCACTTCATTATCAAGTAATTCACCTAATCGAACAGCACATGGTTTTAAGCTGAATTCAGGTTTTGCCTCACCTTTCGGTCTGCCAAGATGACTCATTATAATAAGTGAGGCACCTTGTTCCAATATATATTGTATTGTCGGTAATGCTGCCTGAATACGTGTATCATCTGTTATTGCACCATTGGCATCCAACGGTACATTAAAGTCCACCCGTATTATAACTTTTTTACCGTTAAGGTTGACATCCTTCACCGTTTTTTTATTCATACCGGCTCCTTCGAGTAGGGTATTTGTTTAATACTGATTAACCAATTTTTCCGAGCAGATCAACAACACGGTTAGAATAACCCCACTCATTATCATACCAACTGACAATTTTAACCATCTTTTCGCCGATCGTCATTGTCATAGTTGCATCAAATATTGAGCTGTATTGATTACCGATAATATCGCTTGAAACAATCGGGTCTTCAGTATATTCAAGAATCCCTTTCATTGGGCCATCAGCTGCTTTTTTCACTGCTGCATTGATATCATCAACACTTGCTGCTTTGTTAAGATTGACAACAAGGTCAACAACAGACGCATTTTTGACCGGAACCCGCATAGCAATACCATTGAGTTTTCCGTTCAGGTCAGGAATAACTTTCCCGACTGCTTTCGCAGCACCGGTTGTTGTCGGAATAATATTAACTGCCGCAGCACGAGCACGACGAAGGTCACTATGCGGCATATCAAGAACATTTTGATCATTTGTATACGCATGAACTGTTGTCATAATACCGTTAACAATACCAAAAGTATCATTCAGTATTTTTGCAACCGGTGCGAGACAATTGGTTGTACAACTGGCGTTTGAAACAATTTTCATATCCGGTGTTAAAACATCATCATTAACACCAAGAACGATAGTGCCATCAATTTCGTCTTTTGCGGGAACTGTAAGAAGAACTTTTTTTGCTCCTGCTTCAAAATGCAATGAGATCTTTTCACGAGTACGGAAAACCCCGGTTGATTCAACAACGATATCAACACCCTTGTCTCCCCAGCCGATTTCCGCAGGATTCTTTACTGCAGAAATGGAAATTTCTTTGCCGTTGACAACGATAGCATTATCTTTTGCTTCAACCGTACCATTAAAACGACCGCTGACAGAATCATATTTTAACAAGTGTGCAAGTGTTTTTGCATCGGTTAAATCATTGATATGTGCAATTTCAATACCTTTTGATGTATCTGCCATTGCAATCTTTAATACATTCCGCCCGATACGTCCAAATCCATTAATACCGATTTTTATTGCCATTACTGGCCTCCTTGATTGAATAATATATACATGAGAATCATGTTGGATAAACTGAATGTGTTTGTATTACCAATCATGGTATTCGTACACCATATTTGGTAATTCAGCATTCGACCGCGTTTATAACATGGCAACTATATGCCGTCAATCTTTTATTTTGAAACACACACAGCAATTGAATTGCCATTACAGGAACATATACAGCAGTATTTTCCTGAAAAAGCCATTATTCTCTATGATAACGTTTTTTAATCATTCAGCATATGCATGCTGTATTTTTACATTAATTATTTTCACGACTATGCACCGACGAATAGATTATTGACCATTATAAATAATACCCTGCTGCAATTACAAGAACGCTATTTATAATTTTATCCATCACTATATCAATGTTATACCTTTACATTCTCCGCTTCACTTCATCTCAATATACAAAAAAAAGCAGCTCAAAGAGAAGAGCCGCTTTTTTCTATATATTTTTCTATATATTTATTATTTTCTGTATGTATTAACCCAGCAAACCGGTATCTGAATTACGAACAAATGTAATTTCTTCAACTTTCTGATAGCTTTCGCCACGCTTGTCAATAAGCTCATACCCTTTTGCTTTTACTGCATCTTCCTTCGCCAGTAAATCAGCTGCAGCGGCTTCATCAAGAACATAAATCATATGACCGCCATTATCAGAAAATTTCTGTCCGTAACTAATGGGAACATCCGGTGTTACTTCACCAAGAATTGCTTCGGTAATCGGACCGACTTTACGTTTCCCATTTGCAACCAGAAGTACACTTTTTGCTTTATAAACCTGCTCAGCACCCATTGAAATTGCATACCACGGGCTGTCGTCTTTTTTTGCAAAATGCCCATCTTCAACAGCATTTTCAACAGTATTATCATCCAGTTTAACCAGCAATACTTTATTGCCTTCAAATGGAATACCACTTTCATGGAATGCAACATGCCCGCGACCGCCGACACCAACGACATGTAAATCAATGCCGCCTGCTGCATCAATTTTTTTCCAATATGCATCGAGAATGTTTTCTTTAATGCTTTTTAACAGAGCATTTTGTGCGCCATCTTTAATAACAACGGCTTTCCCTTTATCTGAACCTTGCATTTCATAATCATCACGTGCACTTTCAAGAGTGCTAATCAGTTCTTTTTGATCAATTAAGGTCCCCCACGGAACATTGGTTTCAACAAACTTCTTTTGCAACAGAGCAAATAATTCCTGAATCATGAAGTAACTGTAGCTTTCCGGATGCAATGCGCGTTGTTGTGCATTCTCACCGGGCAACCCGACATACTCATCAAGGTTAAAACTTTTTACCTTTGATGCATCAATATCACCGGCATTGAATGCTTTCGCAAGATGCTTATACAAACCGGTCGGCGAATTACCGGTTGCAAGACCGAGTACATATTCACCTTTGCTTTGCTGTTTGTCTTTGATGTCTGCTGCAACTAAATCAGCTGCAACTTTACTCATCTGATCAAAATCTTTCGTTACATAGATTTTTAACGACATGTAAAATCCTCCTACCTATTGTGTTTCAAAATAATTCACGTAACCATACGGTTAAATCGTTACACTGCTTTTTGCTTAAATAATAGAAATGCACTATTCAACAAACGCGGGCAAGGTACTACCATATATACGGGATATTGTCAATACCGAATAATACATGGTATGATACTGTATCCCTTAATGAGCCGCATAGCGTGTATTTTGCACTATTGGTGCAGTATCAATATTTGATGGTATACCTGCTTTAGAAGAGGTGATCTCTGAGAGGGATTTCTGTAATAGATATATCTGTCCTGCATAATAATCATCTAGTTTTTTTAAATATGATAATTGTAATGTATTATTATTAACAATTTGCAATGATTTTTCCAGTGATTCAATTAATGCTTTTACCGTATTGTATATATACTGAACTTTGCTTTGTACATCATTCAGATACAGCGCACTGTGCTGAATCTCCCGCAGCATTCCTGATGTCGCTTCAGATACACCATCAACCAGCTCAAAAACTTTAACATTTGTTGCGTGTACAGCGTGCATGGTTGATTTTAATTCAGCAATATACTTCGGTAATTGTGCTGCCTGATCCGGTGATAATGCCGTTGAAGAAACATAAGATAATAATGCATCAGCAGAATGCATCAGGTCATCCTGCAGTTTTTTACTGTGCTGAATCTCTTCACGTCCGTCATTTGATATACTGCGAATAGTACTGTTTTTTAAATCGGTTTGATCAATGCTATCATGCAATGTACTAATGCTATTATAAATCTGCTGTATTTCTTTCAAATCATGCGATAATTCATTTTTACGTCTGATTCCCGATCCGCTCAATATATGATTTGAATGTGCAAGGGTTCCGATAACCTGATTCAGTTTTGTTCGGTATTCCTTCAAATTTTCTAAAATGTGCGGCAGAGCATCAAGCTGATGTTCTTTCCTGCGAGCCTCCTCAGTATTCATCTGCCGTACCGGCATGGGCACTATCGTTGCTGATTTTTGCTTCACGATTACTTCCTGAAATAACTGGTACGTGGTTACACCGGTTAAAATTATAATTATTCCAATAAGTAAAAATATGATCGCAATAATCCAATACGCATCGCCAAAAAACTTTTTAACCGGTTCAAATGCCCGTACCGATACCGCAAGACTATATTTTTCCAATATACGGATATGAGCGAGCTGACTATTGAAAATTGTATTGATTTGATTAATAATTCGTCCGGCTTCAATCTCATTCGCAAATATCTCATCAAATGTCAGATAACGTTTACTGCGGGTATATCTCCATACAAGCCGTTTAAATCGTTTGTCCAGTTGTGCGGCGTTTGATTGAATAGCGGCAAGCGCTTCTTCTTGAACTGTATTTAAAGTATTTGTCGTAATCGCTTTGTTAATAACATTCAGTGCTCTATTATGCTGAATCTTGGCATCTTTGATATTGCCGGAAAAAATACGATTGAATGCAAACCGATCCTGATAAATTGCCTCACGTAACTGATCCGTATAAGTCAGGTTTGCATGGGTATCGGAAAAAGGACGTGCAATATACCGTTGGAGTTTATGTACGCCAAGCCAGCTTAAACCGCCGATTACTAATACCGTCAATCCTAAAAGAAAAGAAAAATTAATAATTAATCGTCGTATGGCATACTTTGGTATCTGTTGTTTCACTCTTTGGCATCCATTTATAGTTATGCATTATTACACAGCGCATATCTCAATTATAAACGCTTTGATATTATTTTCGGTTAATTTGATATTTTATTAATGCTAATTTAAGAAGATTAAAATAGTCTGATGAGCATTATACAATTTATAACGGCTGAATGCCGCTGCTGGCAGAACCACCGGATGAAGAACCGCTGCTGCCGAGTTCACTCAAATCATTGATAATTTTAAAAAATGCAGTTAGTTTTGTCATCTGAAAGATACGCATTACTTCAGGCTGAATTTTCATAAGCGTCACCGATCCATTCAGTGAACGAAGTTTATTCATTAACGCAATAAACGCACCAATACCTGATGAATCAATATAATTAAGCGTTGCCATATCAATTACAATATAGCGTGTTCCTGACGCAACTTCCTCGTCAAAGACAGCTTTTAATTCCTTGACATTCCCCATATCCAACTCGCCGGCAATACTGATTACTTTCTTATCGCCGACAACTTGCCGGTTAATTTCCATATATGTTACCTGCCTAGTACTTTTAGTGATTCGTCAATTAATATATGTAATTACATAATATCAGTTTAGTATTGTCAAGTGTCAATTATTTACCGGTAGTGAAGCCGATACAACTTCACTACCGGTTTTATAATTGATATATTGACACGTGATACTGTGTATGAGCGTAATCTACTGCTATAATTGAATATCAGGTAAATCCGCCAATGTTTTTTCAATATCTGCTTTCGAAACAGTATAATCCGTTAACTCATTATTCTGAAATGCCAAATACGAAGCAAGATCAAAATGACCATGACCGGAAAGATTAAAAGCAATAACTTTTTCTTTCCCTTCTTCTTTTGCCTTTAATGCTTCATCAATCGTTGCTTTCACCGCATGTGATGTTTCAGGGGCACAAATAATACCCTCAGTTCGTGCAAAAAGCATTGCTGCTTCAAATACTTCAAGCTGATGATAAGCACGAGCTTCAATTAATTCTTCCTTACGAAGCTGACTGATAATCGGAGATTCACCATGATAGCGCAATCCGCCTGCATGTACCGGCGGTGGGGTAAACTCACTACCGAGTGTATACATCATCATCATCGGGGCATAATGTCCGGTGTCTCCCCAGTCATATCGATATTCACCTTTCGTCAATGTCGGGCACGCCGTCGGTTCAACCGCAATAATCCTGATTTTTGAACCGTTCTTTTTATCTTTAACATATGGCAGTACAAATCCTGCAAAGTTTGAACCGCCGCCGCAGCATCCGATGAGAATATCCGGCGTTTCATCTACTTTCGCGAACTGCTTTTTCGCTTCAAGACCGATAACCGTCTGATGAAGCATTACATGGTTTAATACTGAACCAAGACAATACTTTGTATTATCATTCTGCATGGCTAATTCAACCGCTTCACTGATCGCAATGCCCAATGTCCCCGAATGTTCGGGATTGTCTTTCAGTATTTTATTTCCTATTTTCGTATTTGTACTCGGGCTTGCAATACACTGTGCTCCCCAGGTATTCATCATAATTCGGCGATATGGTTTTAAATCATATGAACAGCGCACCATATATACTTCACACTGAAGATCAAAATATTGACAGGCAAAAGCAAGAGCACTGCCCCACTGACCGGCACCGGTTTCAGTGGTAATACGCGTAACACCTTCAACTTTATTATAATATGCCTGCGGCACTGAAGTATTCGGTTTATGACTTCCCGGAGGTGAAACACCTTCATATTTATAATAAATCCGTGCCGGTGTTCCAAGTGCCCGTTCAAGTTTTGCTGCCCGGAACATTGGAGTCGGGCGCCATAATGAATATACCTTTAATACTTCTTCCGGTATATCAATATACTCATCCTTCATATTTGTTTCCTGCTCGATCAGCTTTTTAGCAAACAGCGGTTCCAGCAAAGACGGGTCCATTGGAGTATGTTCAACCGGATGCAGCGGCGGCATTAAAGGGGTTTTTAAATCAGTCAATTCCGGTAATACATTATACCATTTTTTTGGTATCTCTTTGTCTTCAAGAATAATTTTTGTTTCAAGCATTGGCTATCTCCTTATCGATGTTTTTGCATTGCTTTCTTATAGACAGCAATATATTTTTGTGCTGATGCAGCCCATGACCAATCATGTCGCATACTATTGAGCATTAAGTGCTTCCATTCCTCGGGTTCATTGCGATACACAGCAACAGCACGCTGCAGCGCCTCCAGTAAATCATGGATGGAAAAACCCTTAAATGAAAATCCGTTGACCGTATCCGGTTGTGCATCTTTTGTCGCATAATCAAATACGGTATCAACCAACCCGCCAGTATGATGCACAATGGGAATGGTACCATATCGTAAACTATATAATTGTGTCAAGCCGCATGGTTCAAAACGTGACGGCATAAGAAACATATCAGAACCTGCTATTATTCTATGGGCTAAACCCTCATTAAACTCCATACGAAGACAAATATTCTCCGGAAATTGCTCTGCAAGACACTGCAAGCGTTTCTCAGTTACCGAATCACCGGTTCCGAGAATAATGCACTGTACATTTTCTCGTATCATGGTCGGCAAAGCTTCAATAATAATGTCTATACCCCGTTGATGAGAAAATCGTCCAATAAAACTTATAAGCGGAATGCCCTGGGTATATGATAATCCGCATTCTCTCAGTAGTGCTTTTTTACATTCCTCTTTCTTTTCGATAGAATCCGCCGTAAAGCCATCTTGTTCAAGATATGCATCATGTTCAGGATTCCATAGCTGATAATCAATACCATTGACAATACCGTGCACATCATTGCTTCTTTCATGCAACACATCCTGCAATCCGAACCCGTGTTCACTCGTTTGTATTTCATGAGCATACGTTCGACTGACCGTTGTTATCAATGTTGAATAGACAATAGCACCTTTCATCAAATTTATTTTGCTGAAGAATTCCAGCTTCTCCATTGAATACAACGTGTGATCAAGACCGGTAATTTTGATTTCATCAGGATAAAATATACCCTGAAAAGCAATATTATGTATGGTAAATACTGTCGTACAGCCGGTAAAGTATAAATCATGAAGATAGACGGTTTTTAAATAAATCGGTATTAATGCGGTATACCAATCCATGCAATGAAAGAGTTCGGGCTTCCAATTCAGCAGTTTACACCCTTCCAGCACTGCTCGATTGAAAAACGTAAATCGTTGCAGATTATCCGGATAATCACGGTCATCTTCCCCATATATACCATTTCGGTCAAAATATTCATCATTTTCAATAAAATAAAACATTGCATCATTAAAAAAGCATTCATGAAGCTTCCCTTGTTTCAGCTCAGAACCAACCGGAACTGCAATATCATATGAAGTAGTAATGTGACAATTCATTTTCTTAATATATGTGCGTGTTGTACGATACATCGGCATAATCGCACGTGCATCAACCCCCTGTTTTCGCAACTCTTTCGGCAACGCACTTGATACGTCTGCCAGCCCCCCTGTTTTCGCAAAACCCTCAATTTCTGATGATACAATTAGTACGGGTATATCTCTCACCAATAAACCTCATTAAATATAACATATTTTCATACTTATTTTAATATACCCTGTATGATAATGCAAGAAAATAAACACTTCTGCAGTGCTTGTATCTTGATTTCTTGCTCTTTATACGCTATTCTCACCGGTATCATGAAAACAGCACTTTTATCGGTATCGCTCTTTTTCATTTTTTCAGGTATACTTCTCTGTCTTCTCCCCCAATATCCTCTTTGCGCACAACGAAATAATCAGCAAATAATCGCCTATCAACACAGTTTCACCATCTCCGACATCCCTCTCAGCAGTACGGTATTTGCAACCAATAACAATATTTTATATTTTACCTCATCTGACGGTGTGCTATACGGATACAATTATACTAAGCAAAAATACACCATGAACGTTAAACTCGGTCATTTCGTTCTCACCGGTCCGGTATATATCAATAACCTTCTTTATCAATGCATTGATGATACCACCCTCCTTACGGTATCACTGAATGGCACTGTACTGGCAACAAATACGCTTACCGATACTGTTGTCAGTATGGCTGGAAGTAAAAACCGACTTTATTTTTTGTATCAGTCAGGATTATGCGAAATCCGCACCTATAAGGATATGCACATTGTACGATCATTGTTTTTCCCTGATGTTCGACCAATGATGTACTACTCGCGATCCGGGCTGCCGGTTATCACGGCATATGACGGTAGAGTATATATTTTACCGCCCCCCGGGAAAGAAAAAAATCATAATCCTGTCCTTCATCAGATGTCACAACCGATCCAATGGACCTCTTCAATTCGCCCCTTTATACTTGCTTCAAGCAACCGTTATTATATCCCCGATTGGAATAGTATTAATACACTGCCAAAATCAGCCCTTTCAACTGAAGAATTGAACAATACTGCAATAATAACACATGGAAATAAAAAAATCGGTACACTTTGTATAAGCAAATTCGGCACATATGCACATATACACGGACAATTTTACTCTGCAGATACCACACGACTTATTATTATTGATACGATTAACGGTATCTCATGTTATACGAAAAATAAAAGTAAATATAATACGACCATTTCTGCAACAGAACACACCCCTCATCAGCTCTATCAGAATATCACCCTCGCAACAAATATAACAACTGAACCGCTTCCGTATATCACACTTATTTGTGAAGATAAACGTCTGTCATATTATACCCTTACGCTATCAAACCATCCGACAACATCAGCGATACAAAAAAACGTATTTTCAATTCGCCTGATTGGTCAAGACAATTTGAAAGATATTTTTCGCGATCTTGATAATGATGGCATCAGTGAACTGCTGGTACATGTTGAAATTGGTCTGATTCAGGCAGCTGAATTAAAATACCGTGTTTTTTGGACTGATGTATATGCATGGGACAGCAGATTACAAACATATAAATGGTCCAGTATACAATATCCTGATTTCTACAAAAGTGATTATATCCCGTATATGAAGACACTGCTGACGTCCCCCCCATTTGTAAAGCAAACGCATAATGATTACTATAAAAAATATACTGCTATCGGTATTGATATGGCAAAAAATGTAATTACGATCGCCCGTCAGATTCATCAGGCAAAAACGACAAAATATAAAAATCATACACGGTATCGCAAAGAACTTGCACAGTGGTATTATACGTGGGGATTGTATGCAATGAAAAAACGATGGGATAATCATGCATTATTTTGTTTTCAACAAGCACTCTCTATCGAACCGAATAATTATCGTATCACCTATCAAATCGGTGAAATATATAAAAGCTACGGACTCTGGAAATATGCATTAGATGCGTATGCACCAAATGGCCTTTCCGCTGATCCCTATCGTTTGTATTTTTGTCAATTGTTTTTTGACAAGCTCATGATTGATAAAGAGATAACGGTCATAGAGCGTCCGTCACGACTGCGTTATGAAATGCAGTATGCTGAAATGCTGATGCAAAATGCTCAATACACCGAAGCTGAACGATCCTATACCGCAATACTGAAGAAATACACTACATCGCTTGCACAACCGGACAATACGTATTTTAAAGGATATATTTATTTTAATCTTGCCCAATTGCATCAGATGAATCCGAATGAGTATGCACAGGCATTATATGAATGGGAAGAATATAAACGTATTACCGGAAAAACATATGATGTATATCATCAAAGACAAATAGATTCGTATATTGATTTATTGCGTATTTCCCAGAAGGACAACAAGAACAATAATTAAAACAACGATTGCACCGCCAACAACCCACATCCATGCCGGCATACTGCCGAGGACACCATCACCCTTTTTTGATTTACCTGATTTCATACGTATTGATTGTACTGCACCTGAAGGGACGCCATGACCGGCAAGAGCAACATCCGTTTCCGTCGGTATATATCGTTTTACTTTTACTTTTTCTTCTTCAATTATATGACCATAAATTCCCGGTCCAATTTCAACGAGTAATTCATGCTCATTCAATGAATTGGTATTATGTTCTTTAATCACTGCCGGTATCGGTATTATCTGACCGACGTCATTAACCCCTTTTAATAAATTAAGAAAATAACGTCCGCGTTCCGTCGGATCGGTTATTTTTACCATAATCGCATCAGAAGTCCGCACTTCAGTGATCGGCACACCGGAGACCGGCGAAATCTGTAATGAACAATTGAGAATAACGCCTCCTTCTTCAACATTAAAGGTAACCGATTCTGCTTCATGTACTTCTTCTTTTTGAACTCGCTGGCGTTCTTCACGTTCCCGACGCTGGCGTTTATCATTAACAAGACGAATATCTTCCTGTGATACTTCCTGCCATGCAAGCTCACAGATACAATTTTTGTCAGCAAGTGCTTTTGAAAGCATACCGACAAACGTATGTTCAATTTTTGACTCGCGTTTTGCTATAATTGCTTCAACAATTTCTTCAACTGCTTCCCCTTGCAAAGTATTTGCAAATAGCAATTGCAGGTCACTTGAGATATTTGAAGCAATTTCTCCTTTAAATCTGAGCATTTTGATCGTATCTTCAAATTCATCCCAAGGCATGCTATTATCATACTCAAACATGGAAGAATAATGCGAGGCAATAATATTGCTGCTTTCAATTTCACGCGTATATTTATTAATAAAGATAATAAATATACCGAATGTCCCGGTTGTAATCGCTTTAATACGACCTTTAATAATAATGACTTTATCAATATCTTTTTTCGATGCTATCGGCATGGCAACTTTCGTATAACCTCATCATTCATTTTTTATATGCTATTATTTCTATAAATACCTGTCAATTATTTATATCGGCATTTATGCACCAATAATTTACTATTCTTTCCTGCTTCTTGACAGTATCTATTATTCGTGTTATTTACGCATATGAGACAGGATAGTTATATACTATTCAAACAGATACTTATATTTAAGGAGGATATATGCAACGCACATCGTTCACGATCAGTATTATTTGTCTGGCAATTCTGTTTTCTGCTATCGGCATTCTTGCCGACAAACCAAATTTAGCAATTCTTGATTTCACTGAAAGCGGGTCACAAATACCGGGTTCAGACAATCTTGCACGTGCGAAAATGGAAGAAATTATTATCAAAATTGGACGTCATAATCTTATTGAACGCAGCCGTATTCTTAATATTATTAATGAACAGCAATTCCAAGTATCAGGAATGGTTGATCAGAATACAGCTATTGAAATAGCGAAAATTGCCGGTGCGCAATTTGTTATTTTCGGTGATGTTACGGAAACCTCTATCAATAAAGAACGGAAAGAACGGCAGCTCGCTGATAAAAATGGGACCCCACTGGATAGTTATCGTGTATGGGATCAGGTTGAAACGAAAGCTTCTATTTCAATTAAAATTGTTAATGTTGAAACAGCACAAATTATCTATGCAGGACAAAAATCATCCCATATATCAAAAAATTATAACGAACGGACACTCAGCGGGAAACAACTTGCTGCAGAAAAAGGTCAAGTCAGTGATGAAGCTGCCTTTTTTAATTTGCTTTCAACGGTTATTACCGGTGAACAAGCAGCAACCGGCGGAAATCAGGATAAAACCGACCCGCTGCAGAATTACGCTGCTCAAATAACCTCAACAATTCAAGCCGCCTGTAAAGAGTTCGGTAAAGATCTTGTAAATGCTTTTCCGCTTCGCGGATATATTATTCAAGTTCAGAAAAAGTATATTACCATTGACCTCGGCAGCAATGATGGAATAAAAAAAGGATATAAACTCTATGTCATTCGCCCCGGCGAACCAATTACCCATCCGCAAACCGGTGAAATAATCCCCGGTGCGGATATTGAACTTGGTATTGCAAAAGTAAAAAGCGTCAGCCCGCAATCATCATTATGCAAAGTTAAAGGCAAAGTCGCTAAACAAATCAATACGACTACCGATCAGGTAAAATCAAAGAAAATTAATGCGGCATGGAAAGTATATCGATAAATTATTTATAAGTAGAATCAATAATGCCGGAATGTGATGCATTCCGGCATTTTGTTTTTTAAATAGCATTTCGGCATAGTGCTCCATTTTATCAGTAACATATATTTTTATACATATTCATTATTACTCTTTTCAATGCTGTTTATTATCATAAAAGTTCAACCCGGATAATTCTGTCTCTGATTTTTTTAAATATATGAATAATACTATATAATATGGACGATGCCTTATTATAATCTGCTATAGTGTATCCATCGTTCACCAAACAGCGTTTTTTATTTGCGGCATCAGCAGAGATGCCGAATTATCGGCAGGTTCCTTTTATATATTAATTTGTGCCCGTTTGCGTAAATAGTCACGTAATGCATAGTCAAATGGCGTGCTGGTATTAATTAAATGATAGTCAATACGAGCCTGCCCGCATCGCCGTTTGTAATTGTCAATATATGCATTGATTCGTTTTTGATAGTCCTCACGAATTGCTTCCGGATGTGTCAGTATCTCTTCGCCGTTTTCCATATCAACAAAACGTGTATGCTCACGAAACGGGAGCTCTATTTCAACAGGATCGAGAATATGAAACAATAACACTTCATGTTTTTTATGACGAAAATGCTGTAATGCCGGTATAACAATCGCCGGGTCATCCATTAAATCGGAAAATATGACAACAAGCCCGCGCCGTTGAAAACGCTCTGCTAATGCATGAAAAACAGCAGCAATATCCGTTTGCATCGCCGGCTGGACGGCACTCAATATAGTGAAAATTTCACGCAGATGAGTTGGATTTGATCGCGGCGGAAGATATTTTTCTAATTCCTGATTAAACAAGCCCAAACCGACAGCATCCTGTTGTTTTAATAAAAGATATGCTAATGCGGCTGCAAGATACGTTGCATATTCATACTTGCACACTCCCCCGCCGGATGAATAACGCATTGACGCAGATGTATCAATTAGGAGATAAGTTTTTAAATTTGTTTCTTCTTCATATTGCTTAATATAGTAGCGATCACTGCGGGCAAAAACACGCCAGTCAATATTTTTAATTTCATCGCCGGGTTCATACTGACGATGCTGGGTAAACTCAACATTGAATCCATGATGCGGTGATTTATGTAAACCACTGACGAAGCCTTCAACAACCAGTCGCGCTTTTAATTCCAATCCTGATAGCTGTGCGACAATCGTCGGATCAAGATATTTTCGATAGAGATCGCTATGTGTTGCTTTTGATTTTGATTTTGCCATATATTCGGCAGCACTTACTACTCTGCATAATAGGTATCACTATTACCGCTTTCGTGCGGCGGCTTTTTTAACTTTGTTATGAGAGTACTTTTTCATTTTTTCAATAAGACGTTGAACTATTTCATCAGAACGAATATTATCCGCTTCTGCATTAAAATTGGTAATCATACGATGACGAAGAACTGCCGGTGCAACTGCATCAATATCTTCCCGTGCAACGGAAAATCGTCCTGCCATAATAGCACGAGCTTTTGCACTAAGTATTAAATATTGACTTGCACGCGGTCCTGCACCCCATTTTATCCATTCTTGTATAAATGACGGCGCTTCTTCCTGATTCGGACGCGTCATACGAACCAATGCAACGGCATAATCAACAATATAATCCGCTGCCGGAACACGCATAACCATATTTTGTAATCGTATAATTTCAGCTTTTGATAACACTGATTTAATTTTCGGAATATAACTCGTTGTTGTTTGTTTAACAATTTCCCGTTCTTCATCCGCATTCGGATATTCAACGGTAATATTAAACATAAACCGATCCAATTGAGCTTCCGGCAACGGATAGGTCCCTTCCTGCTCAATCGGATTTTGCGTTGCAAGAACAAAGAACGGCAGATCAAGCTGATAGGTTTTTCCAAGCACAGTTACGCTTTTTTCCTGCATTGCTTCAAGTAATGCAGATTGCGTTTTCGGAGGAGCACGATTAATTTCATCAGCAAGAATAATATTTGAAAACACCGGTCCATGGATAAAAGTAAACCGCCGTTTGCCGCTTGAGGATTCCGTTATTATCTCAGTGCCCGTAATATCCGACGGCATAAGGTCGGGGGTAAATTGGATACGGTTAAACTGCAGATTGAGCGCCTGCCCGATTGTCTGTACTAACAGTGTCTTCGCTAATCCGGGAACACCGATAAGCAAACAATGACCACGGGCGAAAATTGCCCATAACAGCTGCTCAACAACATCCGTTTGCCCAACTATTACTTTTTGAACCTCTTTTATAATAAGTCGGTGTGCTGCTTTAATTTTATCTGCGAGTTGTTTATCACTCGAACGGGTCGCCATTCATATCCTACTTATTCTTTTTCTTATGTCGATTTTTCATCCGTTTTTTCTTACGTTTATGTTTTGCTATTTTTTTTCTTTTTTTCTTTCGTCCGCATGGCATGAGAATCAGACTCCTTTCACTTTGTTTCGTCTATATAGTTAAGCCTGAGGTTGGTCAATGTACTTTTCAGCACTTTATCTTCATCTTCCGTCAGGTTACCTTTTGTTTTTTCTTCAAGTATCTCAAGCAAATCAATAGTGTTTTTTACCTGCAGCAAATCTTTCTCTATTTTACCGGTTATCGGGTTTGTTATCTTACCCAATTGCTGCATTCCGACAGTGCCGATCATAAGTATATAACTTATAAAATCAATATGCGGCATTACCGGAGCTTCTGTCGTATCGGATGCGGTATCTGCTCCTGCTGAGGAGTTATCACTGTTCCGGTGTTGCTTTTCAGTATCAGGCTCATCTGTTATTTTCTCTTCAGAAATTTTCGATACTTTATCTTTTACAACATCAGAAGCAGATTTCAAGGTATCATTCTTTTTCTCTTTACTCATAGAATACATCCTCCGAAAAAACTAATGTCACGCAAGGATACTCATATATAATACTTTTTCAACTAAAAAATACTCATTCTTTACTTTTTATCAGCTATTAATACATAACCTGTATTAGAAAAAGCCCGTGCGGCGCAACCGTCGGCCCCCCTAAAGAACGGTCTGTTTCCTTAATTAATGCTGCCATCTGCTTCGGAGTCCACTTTTCTTTTTGTCCCATCAATACCGTACCGACAATAGCACGTACCATATTATGAAGAAAGGCATTTCCGATAATATCAATGGTTATCAGTTGATTATACTGCTGCACAGCAGTATGCACGATTTCACGCACTTTATTTGTATTCGTATCTGATGATGCGGCAAATCCGGTAAAGTCATGCACCCCATTGTATTTCATCAATAACCGACGCAATAGGGTAATATCAAGAGCATACGGATAATGGAGTGAGTATAAACGCTCCATTGGTGAATGCACCTTACCGGTAAAAATACGATAACGATAATGGCGTCTTCGCGCATCCCGACGAGCATCAAAACCGGCATCAACCGTTGCAACACCAATAATACGTATATCATTTGGTAAATACGTATTTAACCCTGATAGTATGTTCTCATCAGATATTGTTGATTCTATTGAACAATGGGCAACTTGCCCTAATGCATGTACACCCGAATCTGTTCGTCCGGCACCATGTATACTAATCTCTCTTTGAAACAGCTTCCCTGCTGCATTTTCTATTTTTCCCTGAATCGATGGATCTGATACCTGACGCTGCCAACCGCAGTACTGTGTCCCATCGTATTGAATAATTAATCGTATTTTCCGCATGCATATATCTTAGTATCGTATCACGTTTTCGATGCCTGTTCGTTACTCGGCTCTGAAGAAACCGTCATTTGAGACTCGAATTCTTCTATTTTTTCACCAAGTTCGTCATACAAATCACGGGTCATATCTAATAAAAGCGATGGTTTATTTTTATCATATTTCCCCGAACCAAACATTTTTGAAATATATCGTTTTGCACTCTCATAATCATTTTTACGTTTTGCAATATCTGAAGTTAAGTATCCCAACTTTAACGTCAAATAGCCGATTAAATACAATACCCCATCGTATCCGAAATTAGTATCTGTATCGGGACCAAATGATTTTACTCCATCAAATGATTCTTCCGCTCGTGAACTGCGATTAAGTGCATCATGGTAAAAACCAAGTGCTTTGCGATAAAATAAAAGTGCGACATTTCCGAATTCTTTGTCAGGATATTCATTTTCCATATCCGAAAACAACCATGCTGAACGAAGAGAACATATTGCTTTTTTAATCGTTGGTGAAATATATCGATCCATATAATTATATGACTGCACCGCAAGTAAATAACTGGCAGCACCATGTTCAATTTGACGGTTCATGGTAAAATCTAAAAATCCGAATAATTTTTTTATTGTTGCCTGCCGGCGTTCCGTTTCAGATTTTGCCATTTCAATTTTCGCGGCCTTTATTCGTAAGAAATCTTCACTCATGACTGCAAAATAACACTTTGGACATACTGTTATCGGATATAATAACGGATTGATAAGCCCCCATTTTCCGGGCATCCAAATGCGCCGCAATTCCTCGGAAACATTGCCGGCTACTAATCGTCCTCGTCCGGTAAACATTTCTTCACGTTTAAACAAATTCCCGCATACCGGACATTCAATATCATTTTTTGTAAAAAATGTTGTTTTTAAAGGCTTATCACTTGTATCTTTTGGTTTATAATGTCGTACCATTTTTAATGCTCCATGATTATTATTGCATTCTATTTAATATTGCTGCGGAAAGTGCTGTACACTTTTTGAATGAAGATGTTAAAACCCGCTGTAATTTATCTTTGAAAGAACCCTGTTCTGCAATAATTAACGCCATTTGCGCCCGAATAACAGGAATAAACATACCCGTAGTATAAATAATTGTTATCAGAGGGTCAATAGGTAAATTGATTTTTTTACTGTAACGTCGTATTTGTATGATAAACGGCTGCCATATACTATGCGGCAAAGCAAAAACAACCAGCCATGAAAGCTGCCAAAGTGCCATTAATCGCAACACAATACAACCTGCCCGGATGAGAGCACTATCAGTAATTACTATCGACCTAAAACTCCAAATCACCGTGCCTGATGAATAACCGAATAACTGTACGATAAACAAACTAAAATATATACAAATAAACGGCAGGACACGCTGAATACTAAACAAGCGTCTGCTTCCTTTAAATAAACAATTTACAATAATGAAGCATCCGGTAATGAATGCCAAAAAAACAGTGTTTTGCAATACAATAATTATCGTTGCAATAGATAATATAATTACTGATAGCAGTAGTCCCATAACGTAAAAAGCCGTCAACACTTTTCAGTATTCACGGCTTTATTATATCCTTTTAATGTCTTATTCTGACTTCTTTTTCGTTGTTTTCTTTTTTGCAGTTTCTTTTTTCTCAGATTTTTTCGCTGCCGGTTTTCTATCGGTTTTAACTGCTTTTTTCTTTGTCGCTTTAACCTTCTTCTTTACCTTTGTTTTTCCATCAGCAGCAGTATCATCTTGTGCCTCATCAGCAGTCTCGTCCTTTTTCAATGCTTTCTTTTTCTTTCCGCCTAATAAGCCTTTACCGGTTTTCTTCGTGGTCTTTTTTACTGATGAATCAGTGCTTTTTGCATCTCCACTCGCTTTGCCGTCACCAGCTCCTTTGACTAACCGGCTTTGCATCGTAATTTTTGTTGAATATCCTTTTCCTTCAACAAACTCAATAAACGACTGCTCTGCATTATCATTCATTCGCTTACGATAATTGATAATACGGGTATATCCCCCCGGACGTTCAATATAGCGTGGTGCAATAACATCAAAGAGTTTGCTCATTACTTTCCGGTTATTAAACAACCGTGAAAGGACAATACGTTTATTCGCAAGAGTATTATTCTTTGCACGAGTAACCAGCGGTTCAATAAATCGCTTCAATGCTTTGGCTTTTGTTCGTGTTGTAAGAATTCGTTCATGTAAAATCAAAGTCGATGCCATATTAGCCAAGGTTGCTTTACGATGACTATGTGTACGACCAAGTTTCATAATATGTTTTTTATGTCGCATTATCCTGTGCTCCGTCGCTGATTATTCGTCGTCTCCGGCTTCTTCATTCTCATCCGCCGGGACATACTTTATGTCTTTCATACCAAGATGCAACCCGAATTGAGTCAACTTTTGCTTTATTTCTTCAGCTGATTTTTTACCGAAATTTTTGGTTTTTAGCATTTCACCTTCAGTTTTTTGAACTAATTCGCCAATGGTACGAAGGTTTGCAGACTGTAAGCAATTCGTGGACCGCACGGACAATTCAAGTTCATCCACTGAGGTATTTAAAATATCCTGCAGACGACGTTCTTCTTCACTGAATTGTTCCTCTTCTTCTTCAATTTCAGGTTCTTCTTCAAAATTAATAAAAACCGTAAAATGTTCCTTAAGAATTTTTGCTGCTTGTGCTACAGCATCCTCAGGGGTAATCGCACCGCTGGTCCAAACATCTAATATCAGTTTTTCATAATCCGTTCTTTGTCCAACTCGTGTATTCTCAACATGGTAATTAACCCGCGTTACCGGTGAGAACATACCATCAATAAGAATTGTATTAATATCTTCCCTAAGCTCTTCAAAACGTTCGGCAGGAAGATACCCGCGATTCGTAATAATATGCATGGTAATTGTCAAACGGGCTTCTTTATTCGTGAAGCAGATATGTAAATCAGGATTCATGATTTCAATCTGATCGTCAACGGCAATATCACCGGCTTTTATTTCTCCTTGTCCGTTTTTCTCAAGGACAATTACTTTTTCTTCGATATCCTCACTTAACTTCACCTGAACTTGTTTCAAGTTCAGGACAAAATCAGTCATATCTTCTTTTACACCGGGTATGGTCGTAAACTCATGTAATACATCATCAATACGAACAGCAACAATTGCTGCACCGCGAATACTTGAGAGCAAACATCGGCGTAATGAATTTCCTATTGTTACACCAAACCCACGTTCATACGGTTCGGCGACAAATTGTGCATACGTTGCGGTTTTCTCTTCAGTTTCATAGGTAACTTGTCGTGGACGTTTAAATCCTTTTATAAGATTTTTAGGTACCGTTGCCATATAGTATCCTCCGCTATACTGAAAGGTTATTTCGAATACAATTCTACAACTGCCTGCTCATTTGCAGGTAAATCAATATCTTCACGTTTCGGTAATGCAAGAACCTTCCCCGTAAAAGCATCAATATCAAGTTCCACCCATTCAGGAATAACTCTGCTTGAAGCATTCCCTAATGAAGTCAGAATTTCGTGATTTGAACGACTTCGTTCTTTTACGGTAATAACATCACCAATTTTAACTAAATACGACGGTATATCTACTTTCCGTCCATTAACATGAATATGCCCATGGTTAACCAGCTGTCGTGCCTGTCGGCGATTACTTGCCATACTCAAACGATACACAGTATTATCCAGTCGTCGTTCTAAGAGTATAATTAAATTATCACCGGTAACGCCGGTTTTTCTGTTTGCAATTTCAAAGAAACGCCGAAACTGCCGCTCCAGCATTCCATAAATCATTTTAATTTTCTGTTTTTCCTGCAACTGCATACCAAAGTCGGATATTTTTCTTCGCCGTTTTTTAGACAATTGCCCCGGCGGATTTTTTTTCTTTGACTTCTTAACTGCAAGACCAAGGCGGCGGTTTCTCCTGTCTACAGGACCTGTATATCGTGCCATCGCGAATTCTCCTTTTTATACCCGTCGGCGCTTACGCGGACGACAACCGTTATGCGGTACCGGTGTAACATCTTTCAATGTCCGAACATTTATCCCGGCAGCTTGAATAGCACGCACGGCAGCTTCTCGCCCTGCTCCCGGACCTTTCATTTCAACGATAATTTCTTCCATGCCCATATCAACAGCTTTTTTTGCTGCCGTTTCGGCAGTCATTTGCGCTGCATACGCTGTTGATTTTCGAGCACCTTTAAATCCCATACTTCCCGCAGATGCCCATGAAACAACATTACCGTTAACATCACTAATCGTTACAACCGTATTATTAAAGGTTGATTTTATATGCGCTATGCCTTTTTTGACAACTTTCTTCTCTTTTTTCTTACGGCTTTTTTTTGCTTTTTTTACAGCCACTCCTGTTTCTCCTTTATTATAAAACTATTACCAGTTATTTCTTTGGAGGCGGCTTTTTCTTTCCGCCGATTGATGATCGTTTTGGACCTTTTCGTGTACGGGCATTAGTATGAGTTCGCTGACCGCGAACCGGTAACCCGCGCCGATGACGAATTCCACGATATGAACTAATATCCTGTAATCGTTTGATATTCATATTTACTTCTGCACGAAGTTGTCCTTCAACTTTATATTTTTCAATTTCTTCACGAATTTTGTGTTCATCCTCAGGATCCAGATTAAATACGCGAGTATCCGGATTAACCCCCGTTACAGCAAGAATTTTTTTAGCCGTTGTTGGACCAATACCGTAAATATAGGTTAATGCAATTTCAATTCGTTTTTTATTCGGTAATTCTATACCGGCGATACGTGCCATGAATACGCTCCTTATCCCTGACGCTGTTTATGCTTCGGGTTTGAACAAATGACGCGCACGATACCGTGCCGCCTGATAATTCTGCATTTATTACACATTTTTTTTACTGATGTTCGTACTTTCATTGTACTATCCTTTACTATTACTTATGACGATAGATAACACGACCGCGTGATAAATCATACGGTGATAACTCTACCGTTACCCGATCACCCGGAAGTATGCGTATAAAATGCATCCGCATTTTTCCGGAAATATGCGCAAGAATTTTATGACCGTTATCAAGTTCAACCCTGAACATTGCATTCGGTAATGTTTCAAGCACTTTACCTTCTATTTCTATGACATCTTCTTTAGACATATTCCTCGTTATCTCTCAACGTTAATATTTCAGGTCCGTCCTGTGTTATTGCAATGGTATGTTCGAAATGGCATGACATCGACCGATCAACAGTTCGTACTGCCCATCCGTCATCCTCAACCATAACCCGGTAATCACCAATATTCAGCATCGGTTCAATTGCAAACACCATACCCGGCTTTAACTTAATACCGGTATTCGGTTCTCCATAATTCGGCACTTGCGGGTCCTCATGTAAATGTCGCCCGACACCATGACCAACAAAATCACGTACAACCGAAAAACCATGTTTCTCAGCATGTGCTTGTATTGCCGATGAAACATCACCGATGCGATTACCAACAATACATTGTTTAATTGCCGCATACAAACATTCACGTGTCGTCTGATGCAATTTTTTTACCAACCCTGATGCGGTATCACCAATTAAAAAACTCATTGCAGTATCACCATAAAACCCGTTAACATACGTTCCAACATCAACACCAATCAAATCAGCATTTTTTAACTTTCGTGCTGAAGGAAACCCATGAACAACAACTTCATTAATTGAAGTACATAATGTTGCCGGAAACCCGTGATACCCTTTAAACGCCGGTACGGCACCTGATTTTTCAATGAACCGTTCAGCCAGCGCATCAAGCGCTTGCGTTGACACCCCGGCACGAATGTTGTCTTCTACTAACCGGAGTGCATGTGCAGCAATCTGACCGCTATATCGAATATTTTCAATTTCCTTTTTTGAGTATCGATTAACCGCCACAAACTACTGCCTTTAATTCTTTAATACCTCAAATATACGTTCTTTTATTTCTTCGACGGTACCACTTCCATTAATACTATAATAATGAGTTGCCCCATCTTTCGATTTCTGCGAATAGTAATTTACAAGCGGTTCTGTCTGCTTTTTATACGTTGCTAAACGATTCTTTACTGTTTCTTCATTATCATCAGCACGCACTGATAAGGTAGCACCATCATTATCGCACTTCATTTCTTCTTTCGGTTGTGAAAAATATTTATTATATATTTTCCCGCATACCGGACAGGTCATACGCCCGGTTATACGTTTTATAATTTCTTCATCAGAAACGGTAATCTCAATAACCTTATCAATCACAATCCCGGCTGCGCTCAATGCATCAGCTTGCGGCACTGTTCGAGGAAACCCGTCTAATATAAAACCATTTTTACAATCATCTTCTGCAAGTCGATTTTTAATCATTGCAATAATTAAATCATCCGGAACAAGATTACCTGCGGTCATAAAACCCTCAGCTTGCTTCCCGAGGTCAGTTCCTTTTTTTACCTCACTGCGAAGTATATCACCTGTTGATATCTGAGGCAGTCCTTTTTCAGCAACAATAGCATGCGCTTGTGTTCCTTTTCCGACACCCGGTGCACCAAGGAGAATTAAATTCATTATTTATCTCCTTCCCTTCAGTTTACCATGACGTAACAGACCGGGATAATGACGCATAATTAATTGTGATTCAATTTGCTTCATAGTATCAAGTGCAACACCAACAATAATAATTAATGACGTGCCGCCCATTAAATATGCAAACCCCTGCGGAATTTTCATCCATCCGTATAATATAGCCGGCAATGTAGCAATAAACCCGAGAAACACAGCACCCGGAAAAATAACTCTATTTAATAATTTTTGAATTGCAAGTGCTGCATTATTTTGACTTAAACCAGGAATAGAACCGCCCATTCGATAGATGTTTTTTGTAATATCTTCAGGATTAAATGTCACGGCAGTATAAAAGTAGCAGAAGAAAACAATCAATGTAAACTGGACGCTATAAAAAAACCATCCTGAAGTACTGGCAACTGTTGCGGATATCCCCTGAAGCCATAATGGCTTATCAGGAATACGGGCAAGCATATTGCCAATTGCCGGAAAGATTACCATTACTGCTGATGCAAAGATAATCGGAATAACTCCTGCCGGATTCAATTTAATCGGCAAATGATCTGCTGATACACCATATACCCTTCGTCCGACTATTCTTTTTGAATACTGAAGCGGGACTCGACGCTGTGCCTGTTCCATATAGACAACAAATGCAACAATGAACATGAATACTAAAAGTATCATAACATATTGAATGAGCTGACTTGAACTGTCAGCTGTTGCATTTGTTTGCTGTTGTGTGATCAAACTGCCAATCGCTGCCGGAATGCGTGAAACAATACCGGCAAAAATGATTAATGAAATACCATTTCCGATACCTTTTTCAGTTATTTGTTCCCCTAACCATACTAATACCATTTGTCCTGCAACTAATGTAAATATTGCCATTATCAGAAAAACCGGGAAAGGGATACTTTTAATAAGGAATGATATGCCGCCTTCACCTGATGTTGTTTGATTTTTTAACCAAAATGCAACCATTATTGTCTGCACAATCGTGATGACAATCGTTGCATACCGAGTCAGTTCCTGCATTTTTTTTCTGCCGTCTTTGCTCTCACTCATTTTTTTCAGATCATCAATAACAACCTGCAGTAATTGAAGAATAATTGAAGCCTGAATATACGGCATAATTCCAAATGCAAATATCGTCATTCTCTTTAATCCGCCGCCGGTAAAAAGATCCAACATAGCAAACAAACCGCCGGTGTTTTGCGTCATATGCTGTATTGCCGATAAATTAATACCGGGAGTCGGTATATGTCCGCCAATTCGAAATACTAATAAAACCATCAAGGTAAAACCAATACGTTTCCGAAGTTCACTAACGCGGAATATATTTAATACTCTATTTATTCCCAGTTCATCCTGCAACATAATACTTATGTATCCTTATTCTCATCTTTTTTTGACTCAACAGATGCTGAATCCGTCGAGGGGGGCGATGACGGTGCAGCTTGTTTCTTTTCAGATGCACTGCTCATGTCATTCTTCTTTGATTGTGATGCTGACCGTTTGGCATCTTTTTGTGCTCTGTTATTTTTTGCGGTCAGTAATTCAACAATACTACCACCGGCTGCTTCTATTTTTTTACGTGCCCCCGGGGTTACCCGATCAAGTTCAATTGAAAAAGCTTTTGTTAATTTACCGTCACCGAGCAATTTAATAGGAAGCATATTTTTTTTTGCACTTCCTTTTTTAATTAAGTTATGTTTAATTAAATTTTCCTTGTTTACAACTTCATTTGCCGGAAAACGATATTCTAAATCTTTAACATTGAGTATTTGATATTCAACTCTAAATATATTCGTAAATCCGCGTTTTGGAACACGGCGCTGCAGCGGCATTTGCCCGCCTTCAAAACCACGGCGCACATTTCCACCGGCACGTGATTTTTGTCCGTTTTCCCCGCGCCCGGCAGTTTTACCTCTTCCGGATCCCGGACCACGTCCTAACCGCCGTTTTTTTGCACGTCTTCCTTTTGGAGGATTTAATGCTGCTAACGTCATTGTTTCAGAATTCATTCATCTACCTCTACCATATGAATTACTCGCATAATCATACCGCGAATAACCGGTGTATCGTCAAACTCTTTTACTTTACCGATTTTACGTAACCCTAAAGCACGTGCAGTTAAGCGTATCTTTTTCTTTTGCCCTATTAGGCTTTTTCTTAATGTAACTTTTATTTTCTTACTCATATATTCACTTCACTTATTGAAATATTTCACTTATTTTTTTATTCCGCAAATCAGCAATAGTTCGTGCGTCACGAAGCTGTTTTAATGCTAAAATTGTTGCTTTTGCACAATTTATCGGATTTGATGATCCGAGATTTTTTGCAAGAACATCATGAATGCCTGAATATTCAAGCACCGCACGTGTTGCCCCGCCAGCAATAACACCGGTTCCCGGTGAAGCCGGTTTAATAATTACCTTACCGCCCTTATACCGAACAGTCATTTCATGCGGTATCGTATGTTTCTTCATGCATACAGTAATCATATTTCGTTTTGCTTTTGCACTACCTTTTCGTATTGCTTCAGGCACTTCACGCGCCTTGCCGAGACCGACACCAACATGTCCATTTTTATCACCGACAACAACTAATGCACTGAAACCAAACCTCCGCCCGCCTTTTACAACTTTTGCAACACGTCGCAGTGCAACAACGGTTTCTAATACTTCCGGTTCGGAACTATTCATAGTAAAATTTTTATCTGATGTTCTATTATTCATAATACTGCCTTAAAACTCCAATCCGCCTTCACGCGCCGCTTCTGCTAACGACTTTATTCTTCCGTGATATCGTGCAATACCTCTATCAAAAACAACCGTCTTTACACCTGCTTCTTTTGCCCGATCAGCAATCAGTTTACCGATAATAGCAGCTGCATCACGATTACCGCCGTTTTTTATACTTGTTCGGACCTGTTTATCCATTGTTGAAGCTGCCGCAAGTGTTTTCCCTTCAACATCATTAATAACCTGAGCATAAATATGCCGTAATGATTTTTTAACACATAATCGTGGACGTTCTGATGAACCAAGAATTTTACTTCTAATGCGCATTTTACGCCGCTTTATTTTTTTGTGTAATTGCTTTGAAGTTACCATAATTACCCTGCCTAGACGGCTTTCTTTCCTTCCTTAACACGAAGGCGTTCACCCTCGTATTGTATCCCTTTAACGATACCACTTTTCGATTTATATGCTGACGGTGGTCGTACTTTTCTGATAACTGCCGCAAACTCACCGACAATAGCTTTATCAATTCCTTTAATGACTAATTTATTTTGTTCAGGAACTTCAACGGTAATTCCTTCAGGAATACTTTTTTCAACAACATGAGAATATCCGACATTAAGGACAACTGTTTTTCCTTTTATTTCACCGCGATATCCGGTTCCTTTAATGAGCAGTGTTTTGGTAAATCCTTCAGAAACACCCGTAACCATATTGGCAAGTATCGCACGTGCTAACCCCCAATATGCCCGCTCTGCTTCATCCACGAGAACAACGGTACACTGTCCGTCATTAATTTCAAATTTTACTGCTGACGAAAAGGTGAATTCAGTTGTTCCTATTTTACCGGATACTTTTACGGTATTCGCATTCTGCTCAATTTTAACACCATCCGGTATTGTAATTAATTTTTTACCGATACGTGACATTCGTACACCTGCCTACCATATATTACAAATAATTTCGCCGCCGACTTTTTGCTCTCGTGCATCACCATCAGTCATGACACCTTTCGATGTTGACATAATAGCAATTCCCATACCATTCTGAACGCGCGGGATTTCCTGATAGCCTTTATATTTCCGTAATCCCGGTTTTGAAATTCGTTTAATACCGGTAATAACCGGTGTCTCATCCTGATATTTCAAGGTTACCCGAAGTATCCGATGAGTATCTTTATTACGAATAATTTTAAAATTCTTTATATAACCCTGATCTTTTAATATCCGAATGATATTTGTTTTCATTTTTGATATATAGGGTATATCTACTTTTGGTTTTTTTGCACGAATACCATTTCTGATAATCGTTAACATATCTGCAACCGGATCAGTTATCGCCACATTACACCTCTTACCATGAAGACTTTCTAATACCGGGAATTTCACCGCGGCTTGCTAAATCCCGAAAACATATTCGGCATATTTTAAATTTACGATAAAAACCTCGCGGACGACCGCATAATTCACATCGATTATACTTTCGTACCTTGAACTTTGGCTCGCGTTTTGCCTTAACTCTGAGACATTTTTTTGCCATAGCATCCTTACCTGTTACTTTTTAAACGGCATTCCCATTTTTCTGAGCATCTCACGTGAGCGTTCGACATCAGGGAAACGAGTATTCTGTCGAAGCACAATAATAATATCCATTCCGTGAATACTTTCGACCTTATCATATTCTATTTCAGGGAAAATTATTTGTTCTTTAATACCTAATGCATAATTTCCGAATTTATCAAATGATTTCGGATTAAGCCCGCGAAAGTCACGAACACGCGGCAATGCAACATTCACCAGACGATCAAAAAACTCATACATAAATGATCCACGCAATGTTACTTTCGCACCGATACGCATACCTTCACGTAATTTAAAGTTTGAAACTGCTTTACGAGCTCGTGTTACAACCGGACGCTGCCCGGTAATTGTTACAAGCTCTTCCACAGCAGATGTCAGGAGTTTATCATTATCTTTTGCCCCGCCAACGCCGCAATTAATAACAATTTTCTCTAACTTCGGCACTTGCAGTTTATTTTTTAATGCAAACTGCTCCATTATTGCCGGAATAACTTCTTCGTTATATTTTTTTACCAGACGCGGTTTATACGTCATGCTATTTCTCCGTATCCAATATATCACCGGTTTTTTTATCAAAGCGTAATTTTTTTCCGGTTTCGTTTATTTTAAATCCAACCTTTGCCGGTTGATTTGTTTTTTGATTTATCAATGCGACATTACTAACATGCACCGGGACTGCCATTTCAACAATCCCTCCCTGCGGGCTTTCCTGAGTTTTTCGCATCGCTTTTTTTCTAATATTTACCCCTTCAACTAAAACACGATTACTTTTCGCATCTATCCATATCACTTTTCCGGTACGTCCTCTATCTTCAGTTCTGCCGGTAATCACTTTTACAATATCATTCTTTTTTATTTTGCTCATTGCCATATCTGTATTCCTTAGAGCACTTCCGGTGCTAACGAAATAATTTTTGTATAATTCTTTTCACGTAACTCACGTGCAACCGGTCCGAAAATACGAGTCCCGACAGGATTTTTCTGTAGGTCAATAATAACTGCCGCATTCTGATCAAATCGTATATATGATCCATCATTACGTCGTATTTCTTTTTTTGTTCGTACAACAACTGCTTTAACCACTTTGCCTGATTTTACATTTTCATTGCATGCCGGTATTGATTCTTTAACCGCTGCAACAATAATATCACCGGCATGGGCATATCGCCGACGGGTTCCGCCAAGAACTTTAATACATTCTATTTTTTTTGCGCCGCTGTTATCAGCAACAACTAATTGTGTTTGTTCACGAATCATCGTTCTTCCCTTTACTTCGCACGTTCAAGGACTGATACAAGCGTCCAGTGTTTCGTTTTTGAATATGGTCGTGATTCAATAACACTGACCAAATCACCGGTATGAGCAGTATTATCAGCATCATGCGCATGAACGTTATATGACGTTGTAACAATCTTTTTATACATTTTATGCGGTACACGGCGTTCGACACGAACGGTAATGGTCTTATCCGTTTTATCACTTACCACTCTTCCGACGAGCTTTCGTTTTTTTATTTCCGCTACGGTTGCTTCAGTCATTTTTTACCCTTCATTTCTTTTGTTGCCGCAACTGACGGTGTATTCTTTAATGCAATTTCAGTTTGCCGTTGACGCGTTTTAATGCGAGCAATATCACGTTTAATATTTCGTATTTTCTGATTATCTTTCACCTGACCAACTACCTTTTTAAATCGCAGATCACGCAACTCATTTGATAAATCCTCAAGGCGACTTGAAAGTTCACGGTCTGAAAGTTCATGTACTTTTTCACGCGGCATTTATACTACTCCTATTGCTGTTCACGGGTTACAAAACCGGTTTTAATGCCAAACTTATATGATGCGAGGCGCATACTGGCACGGGCAATATCTTCAGGGACACCGGTAATTTCATAAAGAACACGACCGGGTTTAACCACGGCAACCCATAACTCAGGAGCACCCTTACCTTTTCCCATTCTTGTTTCTGCCGGTTTTTTTGATACGGGTTTATCAGGAAATATCCGTATCCATAATTTACCGGTACGTTTTACATTTCTAACAATAGCTTGCCGAGCAGCTTCTATTTGCCGTCCGGTAACCCATCCGGGTTCTTTTGCAACAAGTGCATAATCGCCAAAACTTATTTTTGATCCGCTATATGCTTTACCGCGCATTCGTCCGCGGTGTTGTTTTCGCCATTTTACTTTCGACGGCATTAACATCGTTCAAGCTCCTTATTGCTGCTATATCCGTTTTGCATTAATAACCGGTTCACTGCCCGGTGGGCCGAATACTTCACCATGAAATATCCATACTTTAACGCCAATAATGCCAAACGTTGTTTTACATTTATCATATCCGTAATCAATCGCTGCTCGTAATGTATGTAACGGAACACGACCTTCACGATACTCTTCAGAACGACTCATTTCAGCTCCGCCCAATCGCCCACTGCAGCGAATACGAACGCCTAATGCACCATTCTGCATTGCTTTTGAAATTGCCATTTTCATAGCACGCCGAAACGGCATACGCCGTTTTAATTGCGCCGATATTGACATTGCAACAAGCTTCGCATTGGTTTCCGGGCGTTTAACCTGAATAATTTTCATTTCAACTTTATTCTTTGTCATTTTCTGAAGCGCTTTTCTCAGCACATCAACTTCTGCACCTTTTTTACCGATAATAACGGCCGGACGCGCAGTATAGGTATTAACCGTTATTCGTCCCGGTTTTCGTTCTATGGTAACATTAGAAATACTTGCATCTTTTTTTTCATTAACATGATTCATCAGGTATTGTTTAATACGAACGTCTTCCAAAAAATATTCGGCATAATGGCTTTCTGCATACCAAATATTTTTCCATTTATTTACAATACCAACCCGAAATCCAACGGGATTAACTTTTTGACCCACTAACGGCCTCCATTATACCTCATTTGAAACAGTCACGCTAATATGACTGGTTCGTTTTAGAATTGGATATGCACGACCGCGTGCACGCGGACGCCAACGCATAAAAGACGGTCCCATATCAACTTTCAATTCCGTAATCCAAAGATCCGCTGATGTAATATTTGGATCCTTTACTAATGCATTTGCTTTTACGGAATTCAGTATTTTTAAAATATAGCGCGCATTACTTTGCTGCATATGCGTTACAACATTGATTGCGCCAACTAAATCTTTATTTCTTATTACATTACAAATTCGCCGCAACTTTTTCGGCGATACGCGTATATACTTTGCAATTGCATGAGCCTGCACGATATATTCCTACCTTTACTTGGAATCACTCTTACGTGAATGACTTTTAAAGAATCGCGTTATTGCAAATTCTCCTAATTTATGACCGACCATATTTTCACTGACAAATACATTAACAAATTTTTTACCTTGATGAACCGCAAAGGTATGCCCGACAAACTCAGGAAAAATAGTCGAACGACGTGACCACGTTTTAATAACCTGTTTTTTATTCGCCTGATTTAATTTTTCAACTTTTCGTAATAATTTCGGTTCCGCATACGGACCTTTTTTCAGCGAACGCGCCATTCAAGCCTCCGGTACTTTATTTCTTTTTACGTCGTGTAATAATATACTTATTTGACGGTTTATTTTTCTTACGAGTCTTATAGCCTTTTGTTGGCTGACCCGTCGGTGAACAAGGATGCCGTCCGCCTGATGATTTTCCTTCACCACCACCATGCGGATGATCAACCGGATTCATAACAACCCCTCGAACTTTCGGACGCCGCCCCATCCAGCGTGATCGTCCTGCTTTGCCAATCTTTACATTCATATGATCGATATGACTTAACTGACCGATAGTTGCATAACATCGACTGCTGATTAAACGAACCTCACTACTCGGCATACGTATATGACAATATTTGCCTTCTTTTGCAAGCAATACCGCTGCACCACCTGCTGATCGACAAATCTGTCCGCCTTTTCCCGGCTGCATTTCAATATTATGTATTTCTGTTCCCAATGGGATATTCTTCAACGGCATTGCATTACCGGGAGCAATTTTTACTGATTCGCCGGCAACTATCATATCACCGGGTTTAATATCACGTGGTGCTAAAATATACCGTTTTTCACCATCAACATAATTAATAAGTGCAATGCGAACTGTACGGTTCGGATCATATTCAATTGTTGCTACTTTACCGGGAATATCCGTTTTATTTCGTTTAAAATCAATAATTCGATACTTACGCTTATGGCCTCTCCCACGACGTCGTACTGTAATCCGTCCTGAACTGCCGCGTCCGTCAATACGATTCTTGCCTTTCGTCAGGGGTTTATACGGTTTTTTCGCTGTAACATCGTCAAATGTCGTTTGCGTTTTATAACGAAGAGTCGGTGTTGTTGGTTTAAAACTTTTTATCGGCATAATTTATCTCACAACTTTATATTGCCTGGAAGAAATCAAGTTTATCGCCTTTTTTCAGCGTAATAATCATTTTCTTCCATTTATTCGTATAACCGGGGCGAATACCACGAGTCCCACGTTTCGGTTTCCCCCCAACATTTATCACATTACATTTAATCGCCGTTACATTAAATAATTGCTTCATTGCGAAAATAACCTGTTTTTTATTCGCATTTTGAGCAACTTTAACGGTATACTTATTCAATTCAAGCTGACGGTGTGATTTATCAGTTAATATCGGTTCAATAATAATACTATTCGGATTCATCAGGACGACTCCTTCACCGTATCAATGCGTTTATTCAATTCTTCCAAAGCATCACGCGTCATAATAATTTCATTATTGTATAATAATTTATTTGCATTCAATTCATGAACATCAACAAGTTTAATATAGGGAATGTTTCGTGTTGCACGTTTAATATTTTGATCCGGTGATTTCATAACAAGTGTAATAGTTGTTGCATCGGAAAGAACATTAATTAATGACTCCATCATTTTTGTTTTCGGCTCATCCAATACTAACGAATCAACAACTTTAATCTGATTCTTTTCAAACTTATCAGCAATAATCGCAAATATTGCTTTTTTCTTCATCTTTCGCGGTAAAAGAACTGAATAATTCGGACGTTGCCCACCAAATGCATTTCCGCCGCCACGTTGATGCGGATTATGTATCCCCCCTTGCCGTGCATTACCGGTTCCTTTTTGGCGGAACGGCTTTCTATTGGCACCACGAACCATTGCACGTGTTTTCTTATACGCATGGGCTGAACGGATATTTGCTTGTTCGGCTGTTATTGCTTCATAAACAAGGCTTTCCTTGTTTTTAAAACCAAACATTTTATCACTTGCGTCTATCTCGCCTTTTTTATTACCCTGTTGGTCAATTAATGCGACTTTCATTATTCTTCTCTCTATTCTCTATGCGCCGACTGTGGCTTTCATTTGTTTTTTAAGTGCTTTTCTAATATATACAATTGATCTCGGTTTTCCGATTATCGACCCTTTTACTAATAAAAGATTGTTTTCACTGTCAACACGCACAATTTTAACATTGTGAACTGTTCGACGTTTATTTCCCATCTGACCGGGCATTTTATGACCTTTTAAAACTTTTGACGGCCACGCACACATACCGATTGAACCCGCCTGCCGAGTTCCGTGATGACCATGAGTCTTTTTACCGCCCGTAAATCCATGCCGTTTAACAACCCCTTGAAAACCCTTACCGGTTGAAATGCCAGTAATATCGATATATTCATTTTCTTTGAAAAGTGTTACATCAATTGTTGCACCCTCTTCAACTGAACTTTCATCACAACGAAACTCATGAACATACCGGCACGGTGCTAAATTTTTCTTCTTAAATACACCTTCTGCCGGTAATGACATTTTACCTTCTTTTACTTCACGATATCCGAGTTTTAATGCAGTATATCCATGCTTCTCTATTGTTTTTTTCTCAACAACAGGACACGGACCTGCTTTAATAACCGTTACCGGTATAACAGTACCGTCATCACAAAAGATTCGCGTCATTCCTATTTTTTCGCCAATTAATCCAATGGACATTTTCTGTTCCTCGTTAAAATAACATAAACGTAACTCAACCTAACGCCCTCCCGAACGGTCGTTATTATAGTGTCCAGTCAAGCACATCAGGCTACAACAATGACTGATTACTGTTTAATTTCGACATGAACACCTGCCGGTAAATCAAGACCCATAAGAGCATCAATCGTATCGGCGGTAGGCTTGAGGATATCAATGAGCCGTTTATGTGTTCGCATCTCAAATTGCTCCCGCGATTTCTTATCAATATGCGGGGATCGCAAGACAGTAAAGCGGTTGATCTTTGTCGGCAATGGAATTGGTCCGCTTACCACTGCACCATGTCGTTTAGCGGTTTCTACTATTTGCTGTGCTGATTTATCAATTAATCGATAATCATACGCTTTTAGTTTGACACGGATATTGCCGCTTTCCATTTCATTCCTACTTTACTGTAATTATGCATCGTTTCAATTATACTGCATAAAGCATTTATTGTTACGTATGCATTTTTTTATTATTCATACACACTGTATGAATGCATTCAATGCGCCAGTTTGTACACTGGCAGAAACTGGCGCATAAAATACTCTACTTTTAAAAACAATGCAAGTGTTATTTGCACTCTTTTATATTTTTTCTCGGGTATACAAAACTACTCAAGAATTTCAGTTACCGCACCTGCACCAACGGTTCGTCCGCCTTCACGAATAGCAAACCGAAGTCCTTTGTCCATTGCAATCGGTGTAATCAAATCTACTTCAATGGTAACCGTATCACCGGGCATAACCATTTCAACTCCTTCAGGAAGTTTGATTTCACCGGTTACATCGGTTGTACGAAAATAAAACTGAGGGCGATATCCGCTGCGGAAAAGACTATGGCGACCGCCTTCATCTTTATTTAATACATACACTTCACCTTTGAACTTTTTATGCGGTGTAATAGAACCCGGTGCAGCAATAACCATACCACGTTCAATATCTTCACGTTTAACACCACGAAGCAGCAAACCAACATTATCACCTGCTTGCGCTTCATCAAGAAGTTTACGAAACATTTCAACACCGGTAACAACGGTATTTTGTGTTTCTTTAACACCAACGATTTCAACTTTATCATTGACCTTGATTTTACCATTATCAACACGACCGGTTGCAACCGTGCCGCGACCTGAGATTGAAAAGACATCTTCAATCGGCATAAGAAATGGTTTATCAACATCACGTTCAGGAGTCGGAATATACTCATCAACCGCTTTTAATAACGCCAAGATTGATTGTTTCCCAACTTCACTGTCTTCACCTTCAAGCGCTTTCAATGCAGAACCTTTGATAATAGGAATTTCATCGCCCGGGAATTCATACTGACTTAATACTTCCCGCAGTTCCATCTCAACAAGCTCTAAAAGTTCCGGGTCATCAACCATATCAACTTTGTTTAAATAAACAACAATTGAAGGGACATTAACCTGATGAGCAAGTAAGATATGCTCACGAGTTTGTGCCATAACACCATCAGAAGCGGCAACAACCAGAATAGCGCCGTCCATTTGTGCTGCACCGGTGATCATATTTTTTATATAATCGGCGTGTCCCGGACAGTCAACATGTGCATAATGTCTGTTTTCAGTTTGATATTCAACATGCGCTGTTGCAATCGTAATACCACGCTCTCGTTCTTCAGGGGCTTTATCAATCTGATCAAACGGAACAAAGTCTGCGCCGCCTTGTTCTGCAAGTGTCTTTGTAATTGCTGCGGTGAGTGTTGTTTTTCCATGATCAACGTGCCCGATTGTACCGATGTTTACATGCGGTTTAGTTCGTTCAAATTTTGCCTTTGCCATTTTCCTTGCTCCTCCTTCAGCTCTTCAGGCTGTTATTGGATTATTTTTCTAAAATATATATATAATGTATTACGACCCGACAATACGTCATCAGCAAAACGATGCCATTATTGCAAAAGGGTGTAGATACCTTCACTCGAAACAATACGCCACTTCGAACAAAGCAGAGCATATATTACGTACTTATGATTATTTGTCAAGACTATGTCCGATAACTTTTTCAGTTATTTGTTTCGGCACCGGTTTGTAATGTGCAAACTGCATTGAATAATTGGCACGTCCCTGCGTAATATTTCGCAGTGCCGTTGCATAACCGAACATTTCACTTAATGGAACATAGACGTCAACGACCCGTTGTGCTCCTAAGTGGGTGTCAGTTGCATTGACTTGCGCACGACGCCCGTTTAAATCACTAATGACATCACCAAGATATTGTTCCGGCAATACTACTTCAACTTTCATATACGGTTCCAATAGCACCGGATCTGCTTTTGTCATTGCTGATTTAAAACATAATGATGATGCAATCGTAAATGCCATATCTGACGAGTCAACAGCATGCGCTTCACCATCAACAAGCATTGCTTTTAAATCAATAACGGGATATCCGGCTAATGCCCCCGAGCGCATTGCGCTTTCTATACCTTTTTTAACCGCCGGAATATATTCTTTTGGCACAACACCGCCTTTCGTTTTATCTTCAAAAACAAACCCATCGCCGGGCTCAAGCGGTTCTATTTCAATTTCAACAACAGCAAACTGACCACGTCCTCCCGACTGACGAACATAACGTAATTTTTCTGAAATGGCTTTATTGATCGTCTCACGATACGATACGTGCGGTTGACCGACATTAGCATGGACCTTGAATTCCCGTAAAAGACGATCAACAATGATTTCAAGATGCAATTCACCCATACCACTGATAATTGTCTGTCCGGTTTCGTCATCAAACTTAACACGAAATGTCGGATCTTCTTCTACCAGTTTTCCTAATGATTCACTTAATTTATCCTGATCGCCTTTTGTTTTCGGTTCAACGGAAACTGAAATAACCGGTTCAGGAAAAACCATTTTCTCAAAAACAACCGGATGTTTCTGATCGGTCATTGTATCTCCGGTTCGGGTTGACTTTAATCCGATGCCGGCAACAATATCTCCTGAATACACTTCTTTGCGTTCTTCACGTTTATTTGCATGCATTTCCAGAATACGATTAATACGTTCCCGTTTATTAGTCCGCGGATTATAAATCGTTTGCCCTGAGGTTAACGTCCCCGAATAAATACGAAAATATGTTAAACGACCGACAAACGGATCTGTAACAATTTTAAATGCTAAAGCGGCAAATGGACCGTCATCATCCGGCGGACGGGTTTCAATAGTTTCTTTTTTATCGGGATTAAAACCACGAATAGCCGGCACTTCAAGCGGTGAGGCACAGTAATCTACAATTGCATCAAGTAATAATTGTACGCCTTTGTTTTTAAATGCGGTACCGCATAATACAGGAACAATTTTATTGTCAATCGTTCCTTTCCGGATCGCACGCCGGATCATTGCCGGTTCAACCGGTTTTTCATGTAATACATTATCCATTAATTCGTCATCAAAATCAGCAACTGCCTCAAGCAAATCATGATGATACAACTGCGCATCCTCATCCAATTCAGGCGGAATTTCTGCAACCTCATAGGTCTGCCCTAAATCCTCCCCTTTCCAAATAATAGCTTTCATATCAATAATATCAACAACCCCATGAAAATCAGCTTCACTGCCGATAGGTATCTGTAGTACAACCGGTTTTGAACCGAGGCGATCTCTGATCATATCGACAACACGGAAAAAATCAGCCCCGACGCGATCCATTTTATTAACAAACGCTAATCGAGGGACTTGATATTTATTTGCTTGATGCCATACTGTTTCTGATTGCGGTTCAACGCCTCCAACGGCACAAAACACTGCAATTGCTGAATCAAGTACACGTAAACTGCGCTCAACCTCAACGGTAAAATCAACATGTCCGGGAGTATCAATAATATTAATACCATGTTTGCGCCATTCACATGATGTTGCTGCTGAGGTAATCGTAATGCCGCGCTCTTTTTCCTGTATCATCCAGTCCATTTCGGCATTCCCGTCATGGACCTCACCAATTTTATAGGTCTTCCCCGTATAATAAAGAATGCGTTCTGTTGTTGTTGTTTTCCCGGCATCAATGTGAGCCATAATGCCGATATTTCGTACTTTATCAAGTGGATATTTTCGTCCCATGAGTTCATTTGTCCTTACTACGTATGTGTATGTCTTAGATTTTTAGTACTGTTGGTATATTACCAGCGGTAATGTGCAAATGCCTTATTGGCTTCAGCCATACGATGGGTTTCTTCACGTTTTTTAATGGCACTGCCGGTTTTATTAAATGCATCAAGTAACTCAGCGGTTAACCGTTCAGCCATTGAACGCCCCGCACGTGTACGTGCATAATTAATAATCCACCGAATTGCCAATATCGTTTGACGTTTGGTACTGACTTCAATCGGTACTTGATACGTCGCACCACCAACCCGCCGGCTTTTTACTTCAAGATCAGGCTTAATATTATCAATCGCTTTTTGAAAGACTTCAATCGGATCATTCTTTGTTTTTTCCTGAATCATATCAAATGTCCGATAGATAATACGTTCTGCCGTACTCTTTTTCCCCTTCATCATCAGTTTTTTTACAAATTGGCTGACGAGAATACTATTATATTTCGGATCTGGTAAAATTTCTCTTACTTGCGCTCTACGTCTTCGCATTATATTCTCCCGTTATGCTTTTGGCTTTTTAGCGCCGTATTTTGACCGGCTCTGCCGCCGTTTTTCAACACCACTCGTATCCAAGGTTCCGCGGATAATATGATACCGTACACCGGGAAGGTCTTTTACACGGCCACCACGAATGAGTACGACCGAGTGTTCCTGAAGGTTATGCCCTTCACCCGGAATATAGGCGGTAACTTCAATTTTATTCGTTAATCGAACACGTGCTACTTTTCGCAGTGCTGAATTCGGTTTCTTTGGCGTAAATGTTGATACTTTGGTACAAACTCCCCGCCGCTGTGGACATCCTTGTAAAGCAGGTGCAGAGGTCTTCTTTTTTTGCTGTTTTCGTGCTTTACGTACTAATTGACTAATTGTTGGCATTCGCTATTCCTTTATTCGTCTTCTGATATATCCGCGAGAACAGATTGTTGTTCCATTAATTCCTGCTCAGCGTGAATACGTTCTTCTTCACGAAGTTTCTCAACTTCTTCCTGAGTTATTCCCAGTTGTTTATCCATATCACCGCTTTTATTATAGTATAACTCAACATCCTGATACTGCTTAATACCGGTACCGGCAGGGATGAAATGTCCGATGATAACATTTTCTTTTAACCCTTCAAGTGTATCAATTTTACCTTTTATTGATGCATCCGTCAAGACACGAGTTGTTTCCTGAAACGATGCTGCAGAAAGAAAACTATCGGTATGCAGTGAGGCTTTCGTAATTCCCAACAATGTCGGTTTTGCCGTTGCCGGTTTACCGCCTTCACTGATAACACGCTGATTTTCTTCCTGAAATACAAATTTATCAACCTGTTGACCAATAATAAAATTAGTATCACCCACATCCATGATGGCAACTTTGCGCATCATCTGACGAATGATAACTGAAATATGTTTATCATTAATACCAACGTTTTGTAAACGATATACTTCCTGAATTTCATTCACTAAATAATCCTGAAGAACAGTATCACCGCTGATTTTCAAAATATCATGCGGATCAATTGAACCGTCACTGAGTGAATCACCCGCTTTAACAAAATCTCCTTCATGAACCGTTAGATATTTTCCGATAGGAACAAAATACGATTTCTCCATACCGGCATCATTACTAACGACAATTTTACGTTTCCCGCGCACAATACCCTGGAATTCAACAACACCATCTATTTCAGTAACAATTGCATTATCCTTCGGCTTGCGTGCTTCGAAAAGTTCCGCAACACGCGGTAGACCACCGGTAATATCTTTCGTTTTTGAAAGCTTTTGCGGTATCTTCGCTAATATATCACCGGGTTTAACCCGTATTGGTTCACCTTCAATTTTGCCGTTTTTAATAACCGGTTTCATAACCTGCCATGGCTGACCGGCATAATCTTCAATTCTACTGAGATTGCCGTGTTCGGTTTGTAATTCTTTTAAATTATCATTTTCAACCCAGACATCAATAACATTTTGTAAGTTTGATCCAAATGGAAGAACATAATTCTCACGTCCTTTACCATCATCACGGATAACACTAATACGCGGCTGTAATTCAATAGCTTTTTCACGACTTTGAATAATCTGATAGTTAAGGTTACCGGTTTGCTCATCACGTTCAACACGAAGCGTATCCGGCAGTTTAATATCACGAAACTCAAGTATACCACTATGCTCATTAATAATCGGTTCGTTGAATGGATCAAATTCACCGATGATATAATTTGCATCATATATTTTCCCTAATTCGATAAACAGCTGCGTTCCTATTCGTAAACGTATCGTTTGCTGTTCACCTAAGAGTGCATAATAGTCACCGACTTCTTTAAACGTTCCCGCCCATTTTGACACTGCATCATTACTCTGATATACACCGAGTTTCGTTCCGGGAGCAACTTTTTTATTTAATTTATCTTTGTTTACTTTTTTCAGTTCATTCTTTTTCCAGTACGAATATACTCGTCGTACGACTAACTCACCACGACGGGAAAGAATAATAACATTATCAACAGTAATCGTTCGTTTCGGTATTTTTTCAATTAATACCGGGTACTTAAGCTGAATTTTACTTTCTTCAATTGATTTATGTGCTGTTCCTCCAATATGGAACGTACGCATTGTTAACTGCGTCCCCGGTTGTCCGATTGACTGTGCTGCAATTGTTCCGACTGCTTCACCGATAGGGACCATTTTATTTGTTGCTAAATTACGTCCGTAACATTTACGGCATAGCCCGTGTCTGCTTTCACAGGTTAGAACTGATCGGATTTTAACTTCTTTAATACCAAGCCGGTCAATTTCACGTGCTTTTTCCTCGGTTATTTCTTCATCCATTTTAACGATAATATCACGTGAATCAGGATAGTATATATTTTCCAACGAAATACGACCGATAATGCGTTCCTGGAGTGTTTCTATATCAGATTCGCCGCTTTGAATTGCTTTTATTGTTATCCCGTTAATTGTCTGACAGTCATCTTCCGTAATAACAACATTTTGTGCAATATCTATCAGACGGCGTGTAAGGTATCCTGCATCAGCTGTTTTCAATGCAGTATCAGCAAGTCCTTTTCGTGCACCATGTGTTGAAATAAAGTATTCTAATACCGTTAAACCTTCACGGAAATTTGAAATAATCGGCAAGTCAATAATTTCTCCGGATGGTTTGGCCATGAGTCCGCGCATACCTGCAAGCTGACGAATCTGCAAACGGCTCCCGCGAGCGCCCGATGCTGCCATCAGATATACCGAATTAAACCCATCCTGACTTTTCTCTAATTTATTAAACAGAACTTCAGTAATACGTTCGGTAACACCCGTCCAAATATCTATTGCCTGCCCATAGCGTTCCTTATCAGTAATATACCCGCGTTGATAATGCTGATTGGTTTCCGCAATACGTTTATACGCATTTTGGATCAGTTCTTCTTTCTCTTCGGGAACAATGATATCATCAATACCGATTGTTGTTCCGAAAATCGTTGCATATTTAAATCCGGTTTGCATTATTTTATCAATAATTCTCGCTGTTTCTGAAACACCATAACGATTATAAATATCCATAATCATCCGATTTAAATCTTTATCAGTCAGCATAAAATTATTAAACGGATAATTATCAGGAAATATTTCATTAAACAATACACGTCCAACGGTCGTATCAACTAACCCGCCTTTATGTTCCTGTTCCTGCATGCTTTTATTTTTCCGTATTATTTTTCCTTCAGGAATACGGAATTTTATTGCAGTATTTAATGTCAGCATATCTGCTTCATAATCATTAATGATATGCTCAATACGTGCATATGCACGACCTTCACCGGTTGCCCCCTGCTCAACTTTGGTCAAATAATGGATACCAAGAACCATATCCTGTGTCGGAACCATAATCGGTTTCCCATTTGCAGGATTAAGAATATTAAGTGAAGAAAGCATAAGCATCCAGCATTCAACTTGTGCTTCATTTGATAACGGAACATGCACTGCCATTTGATCCCCGTCAAAATCCGCATTATATGCACGACATACTAATGGATGCAGTTTTATTGCTTTTCCTTCAACAAGAACCGGCTCAAACGCCTGCATACCGAGTCGATGCAAAGTCGGTGCACGGTTTAATAATATGGGATGTTCACGGACAATATCTTCTAGGACTCCCCATACTTCTTTATCTTCACGATCAATTTTCCGTTTTGCACTTTTAATATTCTGTACAACTCCTTGTTCCTGAAGACGACGCATGATAAATGGTTTAAATAATTCCAATGCCATTTTTTTCGGTAAGCCGCATTGATGTAATTGCAACTCCGGTCCGACAACGATAACCGAACGACCGGAATAATCAACACGCTTCCCAAGTAAGTTCTGTCGAAACCGCCCTTGTTTCCCCTTCAACATATCTGAGAGAGATTTCAACGGACGATTGCCGGGACCTTTAACCACGCGTTTCCGGCGCCCATTATCAAACAGTGCGTCAACAGCTTCCTGCAGCATACGTTTTTCATTACGAATTATTATTTCAGGCGCACGAAGGGACATCAGACGTTTTAATCGATTATTTCTATTTATAACACGACGATAGAGGTCGTTTAAATCAGAAGTTGCAAAACGTCCGCCATCAAGTTGTACCATCGGGCGTAATTCAGGTGGAATAACCGGGATTACATCAAGGACCATCCATTCCGGTTTATTATCCGAATCACGAAATGATTCGACAATATCAAGACGTTTTAATAATCGGCGATCTGACTTCTTGCCTTTCTCGCGCATTGTGTTTCTTAAATCATGGGCTAATTTATCAATATCAAGCTCGGCAAGTAATTTTTTTACCGCTAATGCTCCCATTTCCGCTTTAAATGAACCATATCCGCCCATATCAATTATTTCATTATACTCTTCCTCAGTAATAATTTCACTTTTTTTGTATTTTGTTTCACCGGGGTCAAGTACAATATAGCGTTCAAAATACAGCACTGATCGCAAATTATTAATTGATACGTCAAGCAGCAGCCCCATGCGGCTTGGAACAGTATGATAATACCATATATGTGAAACCGGGGTTGCCAGTTTAATGTGCCCGATACGTTCACGCCGTACTTTAAAATGCGTAACTTCAACACCGCATCGATCACACACAACACCTTTATATCGAATTGATTTAAATTTACCGCATGCGCATTCCCATTCTTTCGTTGTTCCGAAAATGCGTTCACAAAACAAACCCTCACGTTCAGGACGTAAAGTACGGTAATTAATAGTTTCCGGCTTTTTTACTTCACCGTGTGATAATTCTAATATTCGTTCGGGCGAACATAATTTAATAGAAATCGCTGCAAAGTCCCTGATTTCTTTCATGTATCGTACTCCTAAGCGATGGCGTTATTATTTAAAAAGGCTTTCTGCACTCAGTTTCTTCGTTGTCGGGCGTTGGAAATCACTTCCAAAATCGTCATATAATGCAACCGGCTGACCTTTTGAATTCAATACATTTATATCAAGACATAACCCGCGTAATTCCTGAATTAATACATTAAATGATTCCGGGATACCGGGAGCCATTGCATTTTCACCTTTAACAATAGCTTCATATATCTTCGCACGACCGACCATATCATCTGATTTAACCGTCAGTAATTCCTGTAGCGTATTTGCAGCGCCGTATGCTTCAAATGCCCATACTTCCATTTCTCCAAGTCGCTGCCCGCCGAACTGCGCTTTACCGCCAAGCGGCTGCTGGGTAACTAATGAATAGGGTCCTGTTGACCGTGCATGAATTTTATCATCAACCAAATGATTCAGTTTTAACATATATATCTGACCAACGGTTATTTTATTCTTAAATTCCATTCCTGTTCGGCCATCATATAATGTTGCTTTACCTGTTTCAGGCAAGCCTGCTTCTTTGCATAAGCTCTTAATGTTATGAATACTGGCGCCTTCAAATATTGGAGTAATCATCGTTTCATGTAATTTTTCAGCTGCCCAACCTAATTGTGTTTCTAAAATCTGTCCAATATTCATACGCGAAGGAACGCCAAGCGGATTCAGTACAATATCAACCGGTGTGCCGTCTTCTAAATATGGCATATCTTCTACCGGAAGAATTTTTGAAAGTACCCCTTTATTTCCATGCCGCCCTGCAAGTTTATCACCAACCTGCAATTTTCGTTTCTGTGCGACATATACTTTAACCATTTCCTCAACACCGGGCTGTAACTCCGCACCGCTTTCACGACGGAATATTTTAACATCAATAACAACCCCTTCAACACCATGCGGAATACGTAATGAAGTATCGCGCACTTCACGCGCTTTTTCCCCAAATATTGAATGAAGTAATTTATACTCCGGTGTCAGATCCTGCTCGCCTTTTGGAGTAACCTTACCGACAAGAATATCACCTGATTTCACATGCGCGCCAATACGAATAATCCCATCCTCATCAAGATTAGCAAATGCTTCTTCACTTAAATTAGGAATATCTCTGGTAATAATTTCCTGCCCAAGTTTTGTCTCACGTGCATCAATATCAAATTCTTCAATATGAATACTGGTAAAATAATCACCTTTCACCACTTCTTCACTGATAAGAATTGAATCTTCGTAATTGTAGCCTTCCCATGCCATAAATGCGACTAAAACATTACGTCCCAGCGCAAGTTCCCCATGATCAACAGAAGGACCATCGGCTATTATTTCACCGCGTTTAACAGTATCGCCAATATTAACGATAGGTTTTTGTGTAAAACACGTCCCTTGATTCGTTCGTCGAAACTTATCAAGTGTGTATACATCATAATCCAAACCGCTTTCCGTCTTTGTTGCTGCTTTTGAAGTATCAACTTTAATAATAATTTTATCTGCAGTAACATCAATAACTTCACCATCATTTCGTGCAATAATACAGACTCCCGAATTCCGTGCGGCAACACCTTCAATACCCGTTTGTACATACGGTGCATCTGCTGATAACAGCGGAACTGCCTGTCGTTGCATGTTTGAACCCATCAATGCACGGTTGGCGTCATCATGCTCAAGGAATGGGATAAGCGATGTTGAAATAGAAACAAGCTGTTTTGGTGAAACATCCATATAATTAACATCTTCAGGACTGCCGAATAAATAATTACTTTTATTCCGCATTGAAATAAGTTTATCAAGAAAACGCCCTTTTTCATCAAGAGTAACATTTGCCTGTGCAATATTAACATTTTCTTCTTCATCCGCCGTTAAATACACCGTCTTATTTGACACAACACCTTTCTCTACAATACGATACGGGGTTGTAATATAGCCGTATTCATTGAGACGAGCAAATGTTGAAAGTGAAACAATCAAACCGATATTCGGACCTTCGGGAGTTTCAATCGGACACATACGCCCATAATGTGAATAGTGAACGTCACGAACTTCATATCCGGCACGCTCACGGGTTAATCCACCTTGTCCTAAGGCATTTAAACGACGTTTATGGGTTAATTCGGCAAGCGGATTTGTTTGATCCATAAATTGCGATAATTGACTTGAACCGAAAAACTCATTCACCACAGCAGTAATTGATTTAATTGAAATCAGCACTTGCGGTGTAATCGTCTGAACATCCTGAATAGTTAATCGCTCCCGAATAACACGCTCCATTCGAGTAAATCCGACTTTAAGCTGATTGACCAATAATTCGCCAACTGTACGAATACGTCGGTTTCCTAAATGATCAATGTCATCCGGCTCACGCTCCTGAACCTGTAAAAGCATAACATATTTTATTGTTTCTTTAACATCCTCTTCAATAAGAGCACGCGTGCGGACATTGGTTGAATAATTAAACTTTTTATTAATTTTATATCGCCCGACGATACCTAGATCATAACGCCCTTCTTCAAAGAATTGATTACGAAAATCCCGTTCATAATTTTCAACAATAACCGGTTCTCCCGGACGAAGAATGAAATGTATTTTTCGTATTGCTTCTTCACGTTGTTTTGCTTCGACACGAGTCCGCATAACCGTCAGTGCTTCTGATAATTGATTCTGAATTTCTTCAGCAACCGCTTGTTCTATTTCATCATGTAATTCGGTCTCAGCTTTTTCACGTGCTTTAATCTGGGAGAGTCCATCTTTTAAATACTTTTTAACACGGCTCTTGGTGATTATTTCCGCTTTGCTCTGATAAAACTCAGTATGCAATTCGCTGATAATTTCTCTATAGTACACCTGCCCGTATTTCGCACCGATTTTCGCATCATTCGTCTCATCTTTTTCTAATGCTTTGAATAATGAGACACTGCCTTTAAACTGGCGATCATCCATAACTTCAACAACAGGTATATTTTCAGTAAAAATCTGTTCAAGAATATCCGAACTAATTTTTTCGCCCGCTTCGCAAATAACCATCGGTTCATCATCTGATGATTCCGGCATTGCGAGAATCCGCCGGGCGGAACGACGTCCGAGAATATCATCAGTTAATTTCTTCTTTGTTTCAGGTGATGGTTTTTTCGCTATCTTAATTTCTTTAGTTTCATAAAACAGCTTTAATATTTGTTCATCAGAACTATACCCAAGCGCACGTAAAAACATTGAAACCGGAAACTTACGTTTGCGATCAATTCGTACATTCAATACACCTTTTATATCAAGCTCAAATTCCAGCCAAGAACCCCGTTCCGGTATTAATCGCGCACTGAAAAGCTGTTTCTTATCATCAAAGTTAAAAAATACTCCGGGTGATCGATGTATCTGTGAAACAACAACCCGCTCAGCACCATTAATAATAAATGTTCCACGTGATGTCATTAATGGGAAATCACCGAAATACACTTCCTGTTCACGAATCTCACCGGTTTCACGAAACTCTAAACCAATTTTCGCTTTCAGCGGAACAGCATACGTTTTACCCATATCGCGAGCTTGAACTTCATCATATTTCGGATCATCCAAAATATAATGCGTATACGTCAACTTGATTTCATCATTGTCACTTGTTATCGGAAACGTTTCCTGAAATACTGCCTCTAACCCCTGATGTGATCGGTTCTCCGGTGCAACACCGGCTTGCAGGAACCAATCAAATGACTTTGTTTGAATCTCAATTAAATTCGGCAACTCCATCTGCTGCCGACCGGTTCCGAGATATCGATGTTTCCGTCCTTTTGCCATAGAGGCACACTCCTTTACGAATTACAACGTACTCATTAATGTACATACAGAAGGAAGGTTTGTTATTACCAACAATGCCTTGCTACATGTATAATAACTGATATGTTGCATAACGTTCCATATATAAAAGACATGTACAAGTATACCGTATTATCAACCTGCATACGTAATGCAGGTATACTGCTCAACATTTCCTTTACTACTGCAGACAATAATAATTAATGACCTGAACCATTAATACTATCCCCGTAATAAAAATGCTGTAATAGTACAGTGCTGTTATTTTAATTCTACGGTAGCACCGGCAGCTTCAAGTTTCTTTTTAACTTCTTCTGCTTCATCTTTAGAAACCGCTTCTTTAACTGCTTTGCCTTTTGCTTCAACAAGCTCTTTTGCTTCTTTCAGTCCAAGATCGGTTACACCGCGAACTTCTTTAATGATAGCAATTTTCTTATCAGCAGGATAGTCTTTCAGTATAACATCAAATTCAGTTTTTTCTTCACCGGCATCAACAGCGGCAACCGCACCGGCAACCGCTACCGGAGCAGCGGCAACAACGCCAAATTCTTCTTCAAGCATATCGCCAAGCTCTTTTAATTCAAGAGCAGTGAATCCCTTGATTTTTTCCATTGTGTCAGCAACTATTTGTGACATGAGTCTACCTCCGTATTTTAAATCAAAATTAAATTTACTGCGCTTTTTCAGCTGCAGCGCGTATACCAAGAACGATTTTACGCATCGGTCCTGTAATTAATTGATGAATACGTGTTATTGGCTGTTTAATACCACCGATAACACGCGCAATCAATTGATCCTTACTCGGTAAGCCTGCTAATGATTTGAAGGTATCAAACGTACAGGCCGCACCTTCAAGATATGCAAACTTAAATGAAAGATTTTCATTATCTTTTGAAAAGTCATTAATCACTTTACAGGGTGCAACAATATCATTTGAATCGGTCATACACACTGCGGTAGGACCACTGAGCAATTCGTCATTTTCGCCGAGATTGATATTCAAATCTTTCAGGACACGCCGTAAAAAAGTGTTTTTAATAACTGTATACTCTGCACCGATTTTACGCAGTTCATTTCGAAGATCAGTAATCTGTTCAACATTTAAACCACGATAATCAGTGAAAATCAGGTTTTGTTTCTGCTCAATACTCTCTTTAATACGTGCAAGAGCATCAACTTTTTTCTGTTTTACCATAATTGTTTCCTTGTAACGGTATTATCGTAACGACATTATCCACATTCTGCCGCTCTACCGTTATATATATAAACAGCAATTCCTTACATTTTTATTATGCAATAAGGCTACGGGGTTCAATCGTAATACCGACACCCATTGTCGTCGAAATAGTAACTTTCTTAATGTATTCGCCTTTGACTTCACTTGGCCGTGTTGTATTAACCTGCCGAACCAATGCCTGTGCATTCTCAACAATAGCCTCCGGCTCCTGCGAAATCTTTGCTACACTTAAATGAACAACACCATTGCGTTCGTTTTTAAACTCATATTTTCCTGCTTTGAGTTCTTTGACCACCGTTGCAATATCCATTGAAACGGTTCCTGTTTTCGGATTCGGCATCATACCGCGTGTGCCGAGAATTTTACCTAATTTCCCGACGGTTCTCATCATATCAGGTGTTGCCGCACAAACGTCAAAATCAAGAAAACCGTTTTTTATTTTTTCTGCGAGATCATCACCCCCGACAATATCAGCACCTGCCTGCTTTGCTTCTTCAGCCTTCTCACCTACGGCAAATACCGCAACCCGCCGCACACGTCCAGTTGAATTCGGAAAGTTTACGATCCCGCGAATACGCTGATTAGTTTTTAAGTTCAACTTAATCGCAATATCAACTCCCTCGTCAAACTTTGCTTTTGGAAATTTCTTCATAATACTGACTGCATCGGCAAGTGAATACACTTTTGCCTTATCAACCAGTGCTGCTGCTTCCGTATATCGTTTACCCTTAGTTACCATTATTCACCTCTATAAATCAACATCAACACCCATTGAGCGTGCTGTTCCGGCAACAATTTTCGATGCGCCGGCTATATCAATAGCATTAAGATCCTTCATTTTCAATTCCGCAATCTCTTCAACTTGCTTTTTTGTAAGGCGTCCAACTTTATTACGATTCGGCTCGGCTGAACCTTTTTCCTTTTTCAATGCTTTTTTTATCAAAATTGCTGCCGGCGGTGTCTTGGTAATAAATGAAAATGATCGGTCTTTATATACAGAGATAATTACCGGTATGATCATTCCCATCTGATCTTTTGTTCTATCATTAAACTGCTTGCAGAAATTCATAATATTAACACCGGCTTGTCCAAGTGCAGGACCAACCGGGGGTGCCGGGTTTGCTTTTCCTGCCGGGACCTGTAGTTTGACTGTACTGATAACCGGCTTTCTTGATTTTGCTTTTACTGCCATATCCGTATCCTAATTATTAATAGTTTTATACTCTACCTGCGTTCGACTTGCAGAAAGTCAACTTCAACCGGTGTTGACCGTCCGAAAATCTCAACACGAACTTTTAAACGTCCTTTTTCATGATTCACTTCTTCAATAATACCGTTAAAATTCTTAAACGGACCGTCAATAACTTTCACCTGATCATTGATAACATAATTAATCTTATTGACGATTTCCTGCGTCTCTTGCTTTTCCGGTTTCTCACTAAACAGATACCCGGCTTCCTTTTCAGTTATCGCCTTCGGCAATCCACCCTGACCGACAAAATTAGTTATTCCCGGTACATCTTTAACTAAATGCCATGTCGTATCATTCATATTCATTTCAATCAGAACATATCCGGGGAAATATTTCCGCTTGAACTTTTTTTTCTTGCCATCGCGCATTTCAACAACATCTTCAGTCGGGATACGTACCTGAAAGATATTGTCTTTAAACCCGGAATCATTTTGTTCAAGTTTATTTTCTATGTACTGACATACCTTATTTTCATGTCCCGATAAGGTATGTACAACAAACCATTCTTTGCTCACACTGTGCTCCTACAACTGCAACGAATCAAGTATTACGGCAACGAGTTGACTTACGCCCCAATCCATAAAATACAAAATCAGAGCAACAATAATAACAGTAATTAATACCACCCATGTCGATCCGATTACTTCTTCTTGTGACGGCCACGTAACTTTTTTCATTTCACTGATTGAGCTTTGAAAAAAGGCAACAATCGCATTCTTTTTTTCTGCCATATCATTATCCATATCGAAACAGATGCCTATCTCTGTTCCTTAATAACATTATCAAGCCGGCAGGCCAGGCAGGAGTTGAACCCGCAACCCCCGGTTTTGGAGACCGGTGCTCTAGCCAATTGAGCTACTGGCCTGTATATCAATTATACGCGAGCACCGTAATAACGCATACTCAGTATAACTCTTTTACTTTCGCGTTTCCTTGTGCAGCGTATGCTTTCGATCAAACTTACAATACTTTTTAATTTCAAAACGATTTGTTTGAGTCTTTTTATTTTTCGTCGTCGTATAGTTACGATTTTTACATTCTGTACATTGTAATATAATTATTTCACGTCCGCCCTTCTTTGCCATCGTACTATGCCTTTCTAATGCTCAGGTTTATCGCTGTTTTTCAACCGGACTACTTTGCGAATTTTCCGACGTTATCAACTGCGTCGTATATGATAAAGCCAAGCCCTTGACCAGGGTTGAACTGGTGACCTCATGCTTACCATGCATGCGCTCTGCCAACTGAGCTACAAGGGCAAAATTATATCTTACCGTCTAAATACAACCGTTCGTTGAAATGCACTTTCTTAAGAGTAAACAGGTAATTATCAAAATCGTGCCATTTTGTCAATACTTTTTTAATTATTTTTTACTTTTTTTTATTTTTTACTTGCATTATTACCTAATTAGTGATTACATTAATAATAAGGTTAGGCGTACGGAATATTTACCAAGCTGGTATAAAGTTACTCAAGCAGTTGACCGATAATATAATGTCGAAGTAAATGGGTTTTTAAAGTTCCCCTCCCAATTACTTGAATCCGTTTATTTCGATGAGCCGCAAGGCTCCGGGGCCACTCAACGTGGCCCTTTCTTTTGTACAACCCTGTATTATAAAATATACTCATTGCAAACGATGTTATCGAGTATACACTTCGGCAACAATAAGATTTATAATCCTGCCGCACATTCCTCGTGTCTATTGTAAATAATTAATGACTGATATGGGCGCTGTATATTTACTTTCGTTTAATAAAGCGCAGTTCGGTTCCTATTTTGGGAGATGTATCGTAGTGTACTTCATCAACAAGATTCTGTATCAGAAAAACACCAAGACCACCCTCACGATAATCTTCCAATTCACGGGGCTTGATTTCATCAACTGCAGTTTTTTTGCCGAAATCTTTAATTACAATTTCAAGTGCATCCGGATGAATTATAAAATAAACAAACATTGATTTATTTTTTTGCCATTTATACGCATGCTCAATAACATTCGCACATGCTTCATTCAATGCAAGTTTAATATCATTCGCTTGTTCAAAACTAAACCCTATTTTTTGGGCAAGTTCTGAAACAGTACTACGGAGAACTGAAATAAATTTCGGATCACTCGGGAGTTTTATCCGTATGACTTCATTATTTCTATCAACCATGTTCAGCTCCTTCATGCAATACCTATTCTTACTATGTTTTTCAGAAATGTCAATAATTATTTATTTCATGTACTTTTTAGAAAAATTACAACGTTATTGACTTATTTCACTACAATAATTCCTTATTTCCATAATTATTGTTCGCTTCTTTACAAACTTTAATTTCATTCGCAAGAATATTAATAATATCCTTTAATCCGGATATCCCGTTTATAAATAATTCGGCAAACTCCGCAGCATGCATATGATTTATATCCGAACCATATGAATCAGTAATTATTCGTATACTATAACATTGTATATTATTTTTCATACACTGTTCAGCAAGAGTATATGTTTCGCCGGTAACAATACCCGTATGATATTTTTCAAACAGCCGACGACGCTGATGATCATCATTAATAATTGCAGAAGTACACAATACAGAAGCATGCAAACACACTTTATTGTCTGATTCTTTTTCTGATAACGCAGCGCATTTGCATAAGTTAATCATTTGAGCGGCGGTATGTGAATAGGCAGTATCGGAAATAACCATTGTCCCCGGCATCAGCTCGGGATCTAATCCTCCGGCATACCCTAATTCAATTATTATATCGGGAGAATAATACTGTATAATATTTTTGATTTTTTGTTTAATGCTTTTTATATCCGTACCAATTAATGCACTATACAAATACCATGAATACGTCTTTTCCCAAGTACTATTCCGATAGAGCGTAAAACCCTCTTTTTTTTCAACAACCCATTCCCCGCCGATATATGAACGAATCTCATGTAATTCGCGACGAAGCGGACAAACAAGTACAATACGTGTATTAGGCATTATTTCTCTTTAAATGTTGATATAAGAGCCATAATGCGGTAGTACAGGTTCGTTTTCGTATCATGGCACGGTTTCCGGGGAAAATATAACGATGTGTCGATACTGTATGATCAGGATATGCTATTCCGATAAAGACCAATCCGACCGGTTTTGATTGTGTTCCGCCGTCAGGACCGGCGATACCCGAAACAGCAACGGCATATTCTGCGCCCGATTCTTTTTGCGCTCCTGCCGCCATTGCTCTGACCGTCTGTTTACTGACAGCACCGTATTTTTTTAAAATATGCGGCTTCACCTGCAATTCATTTCTCTTTTGTGTATTACTATAAGTTATCCACCCGCCGTGATAAAACCGTGATGCGCCGGAAACAGCAGTCAGCTGTTCTCCCAGCATTCCGCCGGTACATGATTCCGCCGTAACAAGCATGACTTTTTTCTGTATGAGAAGTTTACCGACAGCACTGCTTAACGTTGTGTCATTGTAACCGTATATATGCGCAGAAATTGCTTTGTTAATACTATCCTTTGCCTTTTGCAATTTTGCTTTAATCAATGAACGATGGCTTGATTCACCTGAAAGTATTAATTGAACTCCGTCAGCTGATGCCTTATATGCCAGTGTAATGCCAAGCGCATGCAGCTCCTTCGTCGGACGTATCAGCTTTGATGCAAGCATTGACTCGCCGATACCGGTTGTTTTGATTACCAGTATTTCTGTTTTCTTGCTTTTTTTTACCATTCGCCGAATAAGCGGAATGACTTTCTCTTCCATCATACCCTGCATTTCCCGCGGGACGCCCGGCATAACGGCAAGCAATTTATTATCATGACCGAGATAAAACCCGGGAGCTGTTCCGTTTTTATTATCAATAGCAAGCATGCCATGCGGAATATATGCCTGCTGTTTATTTGCATCAGACATTGGTTTTCGTATACTTTTAAAAAACGATGCAATATTCCGTTCAAGTTTCGGCATATACTGCAGCGGACGATTCAATGCCGCAGCAACCGCCGCCCGGGTTATATCATCATCAGTCGGACCCAATCCGCCGCAGAGTATCGTTACCGAATGATGCGCATACGCATACTGAATAGTTTCTATCATTTCTGCCGGTATATCACGAATTGAATTAATTGAAGAAACAATAATTCCTGTTTCCGTGAGTTTTTGTGCACAGTACTGTGCATTGGTATTGAGTATTTGCCCGCGCGTTATCTCAGTGCCGATTGTACAAATGATTGCATTCATAGCAGTACTGTAATGCGATCATGAATTACTGTCAATGCAGTATATCAGCCGAATTGTTATGCATACTGTTTTTTTTGAATAATATTAAAAGTCCGCCGTTGACGTGATGTATAATCTTTTTATAATACATCGTACATAATGATTATTGATTATAGGATTTTTATTAATATAATGTGGAGATATTAATATGCATTTATCGGATAATGAAAAACGGGATATTATAAAATTCATTGAAGCAGGAAAACCACTTCCCGATAAATACCGCTTTCTTCTCTTTGATGATAACAGAGAAGTTGAACTTATCTGGAACGGCAAGACAAATGAAATCTGTAATAGTGTTCTACCCTTTCAGGTCATTGAGCAGGTTGACGAACCGCGGGCAGAAAAATCCGAAGATACACAATTGCAGATGAAAATGTTTGACAGCCGGGGACGACAGCAAAAAGGATGGACAAATAAACTTATCTGGGGTGATAACAAACTGATTTTATCGTCGTTAAAAAACGGAGCTTTGCGTGATGAAATTGAAAGGAACGGCGGGATAAAACTTATTTACATTGACCCGCCTTTTGATGTCGGCGCAGATTTTTCATTAAACATTAAAATTGGTGATGACACTTTTCATAAAGAACCGGGGATACTTGAAGAACTTGCTTATCGTGATACGTGGGGCAAAGGCGCCGACAGTTTTATTTCAATGATTTATGAACGGCTTGTACTTATGCGGGATTTACTTGCCGATGACGGCAGTATTTATGTGCATTGCGATTGGAGATTGAATTCTGTCATTAGATTAATTATGGACGAAATATTTAAAAAAGAAAATTTTGTAAATGAAATTATTTGGCATTATTCAACTCTTGGTAGACCAATAAATCGTTTTGCACAAAAACATGACACAATATTTTACTATGGAAAATCCAATAATCCTTTTTTTAATATATCTGAAGCTAAAATACCTTATTCTTCTAATTACATTGAATCCCATTTCCGTGATATGGATGAAAATGGAATAAAATGTAGAAAAAGATATGATGCAGGTAAATGGAGAATATATTATCCTGATGAAGGTATGATCCCAAATGATGTATGGAATATACCTTATGAAAATTCTATGTCAAAGATACGAGTTAATTACCCGACGCAAAAGCCTGAAAAATTGCTTGAACGAATTATTAAGGCATCTTCAAATAAGGGTGATATTGTCGCAGATTTCTTCGGCGGGTCAGGCACCACCGCTGCCGTTGCTGAA
>CAZBCL010000004.1:29295-53438 GCA_964490645.1 uncultured Spirochaetia bacterium | reverse complement strand
TGATATTGTCGCAGATTTCTTCGGCGGGTCAGGCACCACCGCTGCCGTTGCTGAAAAGTTAAACCGCAAATGGATTGTTTCCGACCTCGGCAAGTTCGCCATTCATACAACTCGAAAAAGAATGATTCAGGTTCAACGGGAACTGAAAGAAAACGGAAAAGATTACAGAGCCTTTGAAGTATTAAATCTCGGTAAATACGAACGTCAGTATTACATCGGCATAAACGCAAACCTCAGAGAAGAAGAAAAAGAAAAACAGATAAAACAAAAAGAAGCGCATTATACCGAACTCATTTTGCATGCTTACAAAGCTCAGCCTGTTGACAATTTTCCGGCATTTCAGGGAAAAAAATCCGGCAGACTGGTAACCATCGGTCCGATAAATCTGCCGGTTACCCGATTGTTTATTGAAGAACTTATTCTTGAATGCCGTAAAAATCGAATCACGAAAGTTGATTTACTTGCTTTTGAATTTGAGATGGGACTTTTCCCGAATATTCTGAACGAAGCAAAAGCTAAAGGGATTGATATATCGCCGAAATATATCCCTAAAGACGTTTTTGATAAAAGAGCGGTTGAAAAAGATCAAGTTGTATTTCATGATGTTTCATATATTGAAATAAAACCGCATGTTAAAAAGAACAGTATTGCCGTCGAACTGACGGATTATTCCGTATATTATACACAGGATAGTAAAGATACGGTTGCTGCCTCATTAAAAAAGGGAAAACATAAAATCACGGTTGACGACGGACAAATAGTTAAAATCCTTAAAGACAAAAAAGGTATTGTAACGTATGAAACTCTTACCAAAACATGGACAGACTGGATAGATTACTGGTCAGTTGATTTTGATTATGAAAGTAAGCGTGAAATAATCCGGGTTAAAAATGAAGAGAGCGGTGAAATTGAGGAAAAATGGACCGGCGACTACATTTTTGAAAACGAATGGCAAAGCTTCAGGACGAAAAAAGACCGCTCGATTGATTTAAAAAGCGTTTATCATGAATGCCTACCGGGACGATATAAGGTAGCCGTAAAAGTAGTTGATCTGTTCGGCAACGACACCATGCAGATCATTGAAATTACAATCGGCGGAAAAATATGAGTAAAATAAACGTTAAAGGAAAAGAGATAACAATAGTAACCCAGTTAGAAGAAGACTATATATGTATCACCGACATTGCGAAATATAAACACAATGACCGTACCGATGATTTAATCCGAAACTGGATGAGAAACAGAAATACAATTGAATTTTTAGGAATATGGGAACAGCTTCATAACCCGAATTTTAAACCCGTCGAATTCGACGGGTTTAGAAAGCAGGCAGGATTAAACAGTTTTACACTTTCGCCAAGACAGTGGATTGAAAAGACAAATGCGAAGGGGATAATATCCAAAGCCGGACGATACGGCGGAACGTATGCTCATAAAGATATAGCATTTGAATTTGCTTCATGGATTTCCGTTGAGTTTAAACTCTACCTTATTAAAGAATTTCAACGTCTGAAAGATGAGGAATTAAAACAGCTCGGCTGGGATATCAGAAGAAATCTAACAAAAATAAATTATATAATTCATACTGATGCAATAAAGAAGAATCTTATACCCGAAAAATTATCATCTGTTCAAATTAATCAGGTGTATGCTTCTGAGGCTGATATTCTGAACATGTCCCTATTCGGCAAGACGGCAAAGCAATGGCGAAAAGAAAATCCTGATAAAAAAGGAAACATCAGAGATTATGCAAATGTATCTCAATTGGTGTGTCTTGCAAATTTGGAAACCCTTAATGCCCACTTCATCAATAACGGTCTATCGCAAAAACAAAGACTGGCAAAACTAAATCAAACCGCAATATATCAAATGAAATTACTGTTAAAAGACAGAACGATAAAAGAACTTGAGGATAAAAAATAATGGCAATACATAAAAACTTTCCGCAATCACCGTATAAAATTCTTGAACCTGATATTCGCTGGTTACCCGCTGATGAAAGGTTTCGTGAAACAAGCTATGAAAAATTACTGCCTCCGTTTGTACATAATCTGAGAAAAGAAGTAAAACAATGGCGTGATAATGAATATAAAGGCGCAAGTAAAACAAGTATTTCATTGCTTAACTGGTGGTTCAAAACAGAACATCTTTTACCTCAAGCAGACAAGACACTGCTCCCGTTTCAATATTATTATGCTCAACGTGAAGCGGTTGAAACAGTTATTTATCTGTATGATACGGTAAAAATAAAAGATAAATATGATTTATTGAGATATGATTCATCAGGAAGTGTAACCGCAAAAACGTTTGATGAAGACTGGCGTCGATTTGTAATAAAAATGGCAACAGGAAGCGGTAAAACAAAAGTATTAAGCCTTATACTTGCATGGTGTTTTTTTCATAAATTATATGAACCAGATTCCGAACTTGCACGCAATTTTCTTTTAATCACACCGAATATAATCGTACTTGACCGTATTCGTTCTGATTTTGACGGTTTGAAAATATTTTTCAGCGACCCTGTTCTTCCGGATAACGGGTATGAAGGTCAAAATTGGCATGATGATTTTCAGCTGACGTTGCATATTCAAGATGAAATCAGTATCGTTAGAAAAACCGGAAATATATTCTTAACAAATATTCATCGAATATATACCTCTGATGATACTGAACCCTCTTTTAATGATGATAATACTCTCGATTATTTTATGCTCAATAAAAAACCAACCGGTAAAACAATCGACTCAAAAACAGACATAGGACGGATCGTCAGAGATATTAATGAACTTGTTATTCTCAATGATGAGGCTCATCATATACATGACTCAAAACTGGCATGGTTTAAATCAATTGAAGATATTCATAATAAATTAAAACAAAAAGATACATTTTTATCCTTACAAGTTGATGTTACCGCAACTCCGAAACATAACGACGGCTCAATTTTTGTTCAGACTGTTTCGGATTACCCGCTGGTTGAGGCAATTACACAAAATGTCGTCAAACATCCGGTGCTGCCTGATACGGCAAGTCGTTCAAAATTGGATGAACGACAAAGTGCTGTTTTCACGGAAAAATACGCTGACTATATAAACCTTGGAGTTGAAGAATGGCGAAAAGCATATCCTGAACATAAAAAACTCGGGAAAAAAGCGATTCTCTTTATAATGACTGATGACACAAAAAATTGTGATGATGTCGCTGAATATTTGGAAAAAACATATCCTGAATTCCATGAAGCGGTATTAACAATTCATACAAATAAAAGCGGTGAAATCAAAGAAAACGTAACCGGTAAAAGCAAAGAAGAACTTGATAAATTACGTCAACAATCAAATAAAATTGATTCATGGGATAGCCCGTATAAAGCAATTATTTCAGTATTAATGCTTAAAGAAGGCTGGGATGTACGTAATGTAACGACAATTGTCGGATTGCGAGCATATTCATCTAAAAGCAATATTCTGCCTGAACAAACCCTTGGCAGAGGATTAAGAAGAATGTATTTCGGCAGAGATGATATCGCTGAAGAAGTCAGTGTTGTCGGCACTGATGCTTTTATGGATTTTGTTGAATCAATTCAAAGTGAAGGAGTTGAACTCATATATAAACCCATGAATGCAGACACACAACCGATTGCACCTACCGTAGTTGAAGTCGATAACGAAAATACGAAAAAAGATATTGATCAATTAGATATTGAAATCCCGATATTATCGCCACGTATTTACAGAGAGTTTACAGATCTCTCTGAATTGGATATATCAGCATTTAATCATAAAAAAATTGAATACAAAATATTTCCTGAAGAGAAAAAAAGAGCGATAGTATTTAAAGATATTGCAACCGGTGAACACAGTCATAATACAGAATTAAAATCAATAGTTATATCTGATTATCGAAATGCCATCGGATTTTTTGCACGTAGCATAATGCAACATTTAGGATTATTCAGTGGGTATAATATTCTTTACGGAAAAGTAAAAGACTTTATTATTAATCATCTGTTTACACACATTATCAATATTGACGACCTTAATTCTATTAAAAATCTATCGGAAGTAGAAGCAACAAAAACTATTATTGAAAGTTTCAAAAAGCAAATAAATAATTTAACTTTAAAAGATAAAGGGACTGCAACAATAAACAATTATATCAAACTAAAACAAACACACCCGTTTATTTCAAAACAAGATGCATATATAATTCCAAAGAAATCCGTTTTTAATAAAATTGTCGGAGACAGTCAGCTTGAGTTGAACTTCGCTTCTTTTCTGGAAAATTGCGATGATATCATATCATATACAAAAAACTTTTCGGCAATCCACTTCAAAATTGACTATATCAATGCTGACGGATCTCCGTCAAATTATTACCCAGATTTTATTATTAAAGTCAGCAATTCTGAAATTGTTATTGTCGAAACAAAAGGACTGGAAGATTTAGATGTCCCTTTGAAAATGAACCGGCTTAAACAATGGTGTGAGGATATAAATATTAATCAAAATAAAACTCATTTTGATTTTTGTTATGTTGATGAAGAAATGTTTAATACATATACGCCAAAAAGTTTTAATGATATAATGAAAATATTTACAAAATATAAATAATTGTATTATCTAATGAGGGATACTCATGTACATTAGCATGTAATTACGGCCGCTAGAGGACTGCTTCCAGTCCTTCATACGCAGCAACTATTTTCATTGTACTATCCGGCACTAATGTATGAAGATATTTTATAGCATGATCGGTTACGGCTTTTATTTTTTCATCGCCATAAGTTGGTTCATGATGAAAAAGCCATAATTCTTTAATGCCCGCTTTCAATGCCATATCAACTGCCATTGTTGTTGATGAATGTCCCCATGACATTTTCTGCAAAGCTTCCTCAAAGGTATACTGTGCATCAAATATCAATATATCGGCATTCTCAAAAAAACGTGCACATGATTGCAGATATTCAAAATCTTTTAAAAACAGTTCAATATCCGTTGCAAAAACAATTGATTTACCATTGCATTCTATACGATAACTATAACTGTCTCCCGGATGCGGCTGAATGAAATTCCGCACAACAGTCTCTCCGATTGAAACAGCAGAATGCTCAGGAAGCACTTTAAATGTTATTGTACTGTTCATTTCATGTAATGCTATGGGAAAATACTGAAATCGCTGCTGTCCTTCGAAACGCTCTTTAATTTTTTCTTTCGGGCTGTAAATAGTTATTTTATTCCCCGGAATAAATGCAGGGACAAAAAACGGGAACCCCATGATATGATCCCAATGCGTATGCGTAATAAATAAATGAGCAGTTCCTTCCCCTTTGCCGAATGCTTTCCCCAACAGTTCCAATCCTAACGGTCGTATTCCCGAACCCGCATCAAGAATAATATTATTCCCCGCATCATCCTCAATATACATACATGTTGTATTACCGCCATAGGTATTCGCCACTTCAAACGGAAGAGTATCAATAAACGCATCAATCTGCGCCGGATCAGTCAGTCCCTGTTCAATTGCTGATTGTAATGCAGCAGCAATTTTACTCCGTATCATTGCACTATTCATTGGCGATGGTATTGAACCACGGGAACCGTAACACTTTACTTTCATGCATTGTTCCTTTTTTTGATGCACGTGAATATCGTTATCATATCAGCGTTCATAAACACTTATATTATATATCGGATAATCGGTGCTGATTATTCAGTATAAATCGCTACATTTCCCTACAGAGCAAATAATATACTATACTCAACGCTGCCGGGTACCCAAGAGAACAACATCTCGAAGGGCTTCAATACTTTGCGCGCGCAGCCAGCGGTCTTCAAAATGCGGGTTTTGAATTATTTGTGCAATCGCCGAAAGTGCCCGCAGATGAAAATTACGTTCATCCATTGAACCGGCAAGAACAAAAACGATTTTCACTTCTTGTGCTTCATCAGAAAACCGTATTCCTTTTTTACAGCGTACCGGCAGAATATGAAATAAATGTTCTCCCTCAATAATCACATGCGGTACTGCAAGAATCGGTGAAAGTACGGTCGTACTTTCCCGTTCCCGCTTCCATAATGCTGAATAAATGTTTTCTTCCGACATGGATAATGTATGCATCATTCTTTGTGATACTAAATGAAAGAAATCATCAACCGTTATCGAAGAGTCAATATCAAGAATATCAGCATTTTCAATTAATGCATCAAAGCGGTCTTTGATAATGTTATCACGTTCCTGTATTATTTCCCGGAGTTCTGATTCCAGCATATGTGAAGTCAACTCACGTGCCGTCATCCGCTGAATAAGATATAATAGTGCGGACTCCCGGGTTGAACGAATTCGCCCGAATATCCAGTATATAAATAATCCCACAGCAACAACCGATAACGTTAAAAGCAGCACTTCAAGACGCATCAGTATTAATAAGAATATTGAACCAATTATTCCGATAATTTGAAATAAAGGATAAAGGGGTGATTTAAACTGCGGTCGATAATTTTGCAGCCGACTTTCACGCATAATAATAACAGATATACATGAGAAAAAATATGTCAATATTAATGCAGTGGATGCAACTTTTGCCAAAATACCGAGATTAAGAACAACCGATAATGCCATAATAAATCCAGTTAAAATAATGGCGCTATATGGTGTATTTTGTTTATTCAGCTTACCGAATAACTCAGGAAGTAATCTATCACGACTTAACGCTAATGGATATCGAGATGCTGCAAGAATGCCGGCATTCCCCGTTGAAATAAATGCTAATACTGCTGCAATACTTAATAATATCAATCCGGAACGTCCCATAAAGGCATATGCCCCCTGAGAAATCGGAGCTTTTGTCGCAGCAAGGACATTCGGATCAAGCACAAAAACTGTTACGCCCACAACCAAAAGGTATAATGCCGTTACAATAAAAAACGCCGATATCATTCCCAGTGGTATTGTCCGTGCAGGATTCTTCACTTCTTCTGCAACACCGGTTACCTTTAGCAGTCCGCCAAATGAAATAAAAACGATTCCGGCAGCACGGGCAATATTGAATAAATATTTTTCCTTGAAGAGAATAAATAAATCACGTTCGCCCATCGTCGCCGGAATTCCTTGCGGAAATGTTGTTTTAAAAATATCCTCCTTGAACGTTATTACATACTGTTTTAAATTAAAATGCTGCCAATCAATATCAATGACTTCAGTCGCCATACCTGCTGAAAACCCACGTATAACATAATATATTAATATTACTAATAACCCGCCGACAAGTATAAGCTGAAGCCGCCCTACACTTTTTACACTAACAAGGTTAATAATAACAAAAAAACAAATCAAACCAAGTGCACTATAGCGCACTTCCAGTATTCCAATTGACGGGTTAATTAATTGTATGAAATATGCCATCCCATATAATGCCAATGAACTTTTCAATGACAATGAAAACCAGGTTAGCAAACCACATGCCGTGCCGACAGCCGGTCCCATACTTCGTTTAATAAAAAAATAATCGCCGCCGGATTTCGGCATAGCGGTTACTAATTCCGCTTGGCTCAGCAAACCGGTTAATGCTAAAAACGCAGCAGCAGCATAGGCAAATAGAACCCCCGGTCCGATATGTGCCGCATAGGCAATACCCGGTAGTATAAACAAACCACTACTTATCATTGCACCGGCAGCCAATGCAAAAACATCTATTAGTGTTAATTCACGTTGTAATGTCATATACTCCCTTTATACGGATTCTATGTGATATTAAAAGATCATCAGTTGAATTCGCATCTTTCATTAGTATGTATATTACTTATGTGCAATACGCTGTTTATGATGCCGTGTAAAAAGTTCATTCAAATCACCAGTACGCAGATATCCGACATCGCGGACAAGAATAGTATCTCCGGCATGCACTTCTTCATTGCTTTTATTTTTTACAACAAGATAGTGCACATATTGTTCTTGTCCAAAAATATCAACAGCATATTCGGAAAGTGATTTTGTTTCTTTTGCAATAATACAGGGGAAAAAAATCGGATACCCGGGTTTAACCGCATCAAAGTTCTCAATATCGTTATAAAAAGCAACACTTTTTAGATATAATTTAAATTCCCAAGGATACTGTAATTCCAATACTTCAGTAATTATTTCAGATATCGTCTCTCCATAGCTTAACCGCCGAGAAAAAACAGTATTCGTAACATCCTTATATATCGGTTCCGCTAGTTTAACAGAACTGTCGGTTGACCAGTATGCATATACTTTCTTCACCCATGAACTGGTATGCCCTTGTTTATCAATAGTACGTGACCATAATACATTTTCACCACGGGTAAGTGTCTGTTCAAAATTTGATGCATCGGTTTGGTATAATCGTGAGGGTTCTTTCTCCGATGATTCTGACCAGCCGTATTGAATTTTCGTTTGCCGTTTATCAGGGGTTGTTGCAACAACCTGAATGTATCGATCGGTTGATGGTTCATATTCAGTATGGGTTGGTGACGCAATAACAGGCGGTTTAAGATACGAGGTATCAACAATAATATGATAATGTTCGGTGTCACTCCAATTTCCGAAGGTATCTTTTGTACGTATATGAAAATAATAATCGCCGTCTTCCAGATCCTGAAAAGCAACACTTTGCTGCTGCGGTAATGCATTTTCTATAAACGGTTCAGTATTTGAATAGGAGTCTAAAGTATATGCCAATGCTTCTATTCCCGATGGATCATTCGGCACCTTCCATTGAAACTGTGCTTTTGTATTCCATATCGGCAGTGATTCAGCATGGGTTATCGATCGCACTATTGGTTTCGGGGCATTATGATCATTTACACGATAAAATATTCTACTGTTTTTTGAGGAACGTTCTTCATACACTAAATGAATACGATTTCCACCGCTGCAGATAACCGGTTTCCATGAATCAGCAGATGAAGTCGTTATACGTTTCGGTTCACTAAATGAGGTTACATCATCCGCTGCACGGCTTGCATAGTATAATTCCGCATTACCTTCACGACGATTATAATATAAAATACGTATAATATTGTTATTATCAATACCGATTCCGGGATAATAACAGGAACCGAAATGATTGGTCAGTACTACGGTCTCTTCCGACCATGACGCTCCGTTATCATCACTTATTCGATAGACCGGCATACTAACCCCATACGCTGTGTCCGTAATATACACAAGATGCAGTTTCTTATCGAATAGTAGTACAGACGGCTGTACCGCATTGATTTCTTCTGAGGTAATCCTGATTGGTGATGACCATGATTTTCCACCGTCAGCTGATGTTTTACAAAATATACTGTCACGACGATCTTTCGGATCATCTTCAGGAGCAATCCGATCCTCCCACAGAAGAATTATCTTTTTTTTATTAAAAACAACCGCCGGGAAAAATGACCCCTTAACCCCGGAGGACTGAGCACCAAGAACAATATGTATTGCATCCCATCTCCGACCGTCCGAACTTCCGGTTACACACAATTGAAAGCCGGAATCAGTTTGCTTATGATAAAACAGATAATATTTTTTTTCATATTCTGAATAAAATATCTTCGGTAACGTTGCAATACCTTCATTGCTCGTTACCAATACAGGATTACTCCATGATTCAGCGTAACAATATATCGTCTCATTATCACCTGACCAGACAACCAGCGCTTCATTATTAGTTGTCAGTATTATTGACGGTAGTGATTTTTTTGATTCGGTTATATGAGCAATAGTATTCCCGGAAGACCATGTTTTGCCATTATCACGGCTTATCGTAAACCATATATTTCCACTGCTCCCTGTGTTCTCATACCAACAAACGGCAACCACTGAACCTCGTACTGCTATTGCCGGATACCGATGAAACCCGTTCGGAGAGCTGAGTAATTGCGCTGATTCCCAGCCAATAGCTGCAAAAAGAGCACTCACTTGTGCTGACACAATAAATACCAGTACTATTAGTATATGCCGTTGTATCTTGTTTTTCATGCTTCCTGCCGTAATATCAGTCCTTAGTACCAATTATCGACTAGAGCGCATACAATATTAACTAACTATATGCAAACGCTGCACATGTCTTATATGGAGCTATAGCTATATGACAATAATAGCATAAAAGTAAGCACTTCGCTATACATCACCGATAAAAATAAATAATCATTTCAACGAATATATTGACGAAACAGTGTTTCCCGATATAATGAGCATTAATGAAAGCCTGTATGAAATATATTTTTCTGATAATCAGTATCGGATATTTAATTACCCTTCTTTCCGGCTGTCGATCAAATACTGCGGTTGTTACCGAACAGCTGTCGGATGAAGTCTATTCGTTATATGTTCCAATGATTGCCAATAAGACTATTATTCCTGATATTGATTCAGAATTGCATTCTTTCCTGCGTAATGAAATTATCCTCAACGGTCGTTTCACACTGATTGACAATCGCGATAAAGCACAAGTTGCCGTTGTTGCACAAATAACCGAATATGTTAAACAGCCAATACCCTATCCAACCGATACCGATAATCCCGATTTTTATCGCAATGATACCACAAAATGGAATATTAATGCCGGTCATGTTGATGAACATTATATCGGCATTGCTGTTGTTGTCATGCTGGTTGATCCCGCGACTGAAGCATTGCTACGGGACACCACCATCCATCATCATATAACCTATTTTACCATAACCCCACCGGTTGAAGATGAAGAAACCGCACGAGCACGATTGTTTGAACGTACTGCACGTTCCATCGTACAATGGATTGACGAATGACGGCAACAAGTTTTCGTCCGCAAGTTTTAAATTTTCCAAAACCGGCGTATTATCATAAAGCAATAACACTGCTGCAGGATGAATTGACACACGGGAAATTTGCACGACATTATATTTTTCTCGGACCGGAGTTTACTTTAAAAAACGAGTTTATTAAACAGCTCAAAGTTCATTTACTCCGTGATAAAACTGATGCCAATTATGATCATGTTTTCGGAAGTGAAACCTCACTCCGGGAATTATTTAATAATGCATCGACTATTTCCATGTTCGGCGGAGAACGATTACTGATTATTGAAAATGCAGATGCGATACCCGATCTTGCCGCATCACGTGATAAAAAAGCCGCATCAGAAAACGTATACGGACTGCTTGAATACTGGCTTGGTGACACACAAATTCCTACCGTAACCGTATGGCTGTTTGATGGAAAATCCCTCAGCGGGCGCAGTGATAATAATCCGGGGTTATTTCCGGCACGAACGAATGTATTCAAACGTAAATATAATTCCGCTGAAGAGCTCCATGCAGCACAACAGATGCTGACAACGAATACCCGCATCGTGAACTTTACTTTATTCGGTGAAGCTTTTAAAAAGAAAATACACCAGCGTTTCATTGAATGCGGAAAACAGGTAACACAGGAAGCGGTTGATTTCCTTGAAGAAAACTGCGGGAATAATCTGAATCTCTTATATAATGAGATACATAAAATTACATTATATTTAGATAAAAAGACAAATGTTACCCTGCAGGATATTAAACCGATTGTCAGTTTCAACCGAAGTTTTCTTGCTTTTGACCTCTTTGATGCACTCATCCTTGAAGATTTTCCCCGATGTGAAAACTTACTCGTGAAGCTCAGAGAATCAGCTGCCGGTATGGGGGAAGCATTAAAAACAGTGTCAATTCTGGCAACACAATTCAGAAAACTATGGGAAACAAAATATATACAAACCAACGAACGACTCTCAAATGACGCATTAGCAAAAAAAATGCATCTTATGACCTGGTCTGATCAATTTAAAAATCTTATGATGCTCCTGCCGAAAATACGGACCATCCGTGAAATGATTTTCATTAGTGACCGTATTGCACAACTTGATTTTATCGTACGGGCACGACCGCACCAATTGAGTGCACATATTTTTACGATATGTAACAGAAAATTTTACGTATACGGAAAATCAGTGCTGAAAAACATTGCCCGACCCACAGCACCGTAATCCCTTCGCTCCTCTATTCACTAAATTATATTGTCGTATCCGAAACATTGCGCAGTATATACTCACTGCGTATTTTGATTATTCATTTTTTTTATTATATTCCGCTATAAAGCCGAAAATATCTTGACGAAAGATTTATTTACCGATACTGTTCACCGTACTAGACAACAGCCGGGGTGGCGGAACTGGTAGACGCACGGGATTCAAAATCCCGCGCCCTTTGGGGTGTAAGGGTTCGACTCCCTTCTCCGGCACAGACAATCCAATATAATTATCGAATAACTGCAAATTGAATTATTTTATATTCACCGCTCAATGGATCTTCTATGCGGGCGTAATAAATACCCGCATCAATACTCTCATATACCGTATTATGCATATCCCATTTCAAACATCCACCGCTATCATTTTTATGTAACGCTATGACTTTCTCTCCCAACGAATTATATATACTAATATTCACAGTGGAGGTTAAATTGAAAAATGTACAAGTATTATCCGTATCAGAGAAGTATTCTATCGGATTCGGCATTATTGATGTATGAAATAATGTATCCTGAGCACAACAACAGAGGGCATCTGTATTGAAAACTTCATTATTACGGCAGAAACGAGTATTATGCGGCAACACTGCCGCATGACTACAACCACTGCTATTTGAAGAGGAAATCCAGATGTAATATGTTGTATTACAATGCAATCCGCGCAGTATATAGTCAACACTGTTTGACGGGAGTTGTACGGTTGGCATACTTGGCTGCTGCGAGATCGTACTGTAATAAATACAATACGAAGTCTCACCGGCAATGTCTGTCCAATGTACGGCTATTGAATTATGAGTAATACTGCCAATCGAAATAAACTTCGGAGCATCCGGAATAGCGGGTAAAGTTGCAATTGTTGCCTGAATCGCACCGCTTGAACCTGTCGTATTATAACTTTCAACCCATATTGTATATTCTGTCATAGGAACAAGATTTGAAATACTGCACTGTACACTATTTGGCGGATTTGTATATACTGCACATAATGATTGCCCGCCGTTTGACATAAGCGTAATATAAAATCCGATCTCATTTGTACTACGATCAACCCACGCAACAGTAATATCTGATGATGGGTCATCACCCGGAAGAAGTATACAGCTTTCAGGAGTACGCGGGAGACCGGGACATAGTGAAATACGTGCTGATATTGCCGGTGCAGCACCTCCCGGATTAAATGTTTCAACCCAGTACCAATATGTCTGATTACTTGATACCGATGTATCGGTATAGATTATACTATCCGCAGCATTGGTTGCTATAGCGTTTATCGGTATCGGTTTGATATTATTAGTATTACGATAAATCCGCAAACCGGTTTCATTCTCAGCACTGTTTGACCACGTCAGAATAATATTTGAAAAATTATTATTAATATTTAACAAACACACCGGGGAAGGGATGCAATAAAATGTTCTTTGATTCGTATGGGCACATTTACTTCGACCGGTACCATTATACGCCGCAATCCAAACAAAATACATATCTCCGTCAGATAATCCGCGTAATTGAACGACACTGCTGTTTGACGCAAGATAATATAATGGAGTAATCGGTATATACGAATTGGTGCTTATATACACAGCATAGCCCTCTTCATTATCTGCGGTATCAGTCCACATAATATCAAACCCATTTGTCCGAATATTTGAAATTTTTATATCCAACGGCATTGACGGTACACCCGGAACCGTTCGGAAAGTGAAAGTATAATTAGTACCAAGCTGAGAACCATGAATCGTTGATGAAGCGGCGCCGATAGTAATGGTATACTCATACATCGGGATTAAACTGCCGCTGCAGCGCAATACGATATTTTGCGTTCCATCCCCCCGCACATATTCGAGACCACTAACCCCTGCCCCGCTTATTGCTGCTGCTTGAGCGACACTACTGCCGCTCATATTTGAATTAAACGCAATCATAATTTCAGTATTAGTCGCACTATAATTACTCATCGTATTAAACGGCATTGTCCATTCAATCCGTAGTGGTTCTGCAGGAAGTAAAACAGAATTGGTAATCATAATCGCATTCCCTGATTCGTATTCAATAATGTTGCCGGTAGAATCTGTAACGGTAATATGCGGAAAATAATTATCGCCGGCAATCGACGGATTGCGTATCCCTTCGATTACTAATGTTTCGGTTGAACCCGGAACCGTCGCAGAACCGCCTGACCGATGAATAATACAATGCCGGTCAAAACCGTTTACCGTAAATAAAGCACTCCCACCGCCCCAAGAGCTCAATACTGCGCCGCATTGTGCACTACTGCAATTAAACCCGACAGGAAAATCAATAGACAGCACAGCGTCCGGTGGTATGGAACCGCGTTCAAGTCCGCTCGTAAAAACAAGTGTATATGCAGTAACCATATTAATAGTATTATCAACTGCATAGAATGTCAGAGTATGCGCTCCGCTTGTTCCGTTATTTTGGTATAACCGAAAACAGGGCGAACGAGACAACAACCGTGTATCGCCATACATTATGTTATTGAACAATGGATCGGCATTAATACAGTTACTGCAAGTAACTCCTCCTGACACTCCATCGGTAATATCAGAATCATATATAATCTGATTATTCTGTGTCGGATTGTTCAGCCCAATGCCGCCATTAAAATGACCGACGGTAATTATACCGGAAAGCATAAGAACCGTATTATCCCCGTCATCAATATAAATACCGGGGAATCCGAAGGTATTCCCATTACTGATAAAAACACTATTTCGGACAACACAATCATCATTATTATCAACACCCGGATCCGCTAAAAAATATGCATGACTCTCATTATTGATAAACTCACATTTATCAACAACAATCCCATCGCCATTATCAATAAAAATACCACATGCATTTGAATAAAAACAACATCCCCGTATTGTAATAGCATGCGGATACCCGCTGCTTCCTGCATCACACCAAATCCCGCGACTCCAAAGCCCTGAAATATCAGAAAAGTATGAGTATCGAATATCCCAATCAGAACAATTGCCGATAAGACAAATGCCGCCGCGGCGTGTACCATATATGGTATTGCTGTGCATAATCACTGCTCGTACTGCAGCAGTTCCGTCAGTAAGCACGCCATAGTCACTTTCAGTTATACTTGTTGCTGCTATCTCAACAGACTGAACCTCACTTAAAAACACACCTGCACTGCCTGTACTACTCCCATTATCAGCAATAGTACAATGCCTAATCGCAATATTACTGCTTTCATACATTGCTATTCCTTTCCCGGCAGCACTGAGCGCATTCGTAACCGTTACATTAGAAAAAGTTATATCAGTACAATTCTTGATGATAATATTATTTTCATTAAATCCGCTGACCGAAATATTTTGCAGAATAACATGTCGTGCATTACTCATACAAAATCCAACAGGCTGACTCGATGCAGAAAAAATAACCGGTGAATTATTTGACGTCATGATTACCAGAGGATCATTCATCGTACCGCTATTGGTAATGCATAGAGATTGAACGTATATCCCCGGACCAATATAGGTCGTACAAACGGTAACTCCCGGTCTCATCTCTGATAATGCCTTCTCAAGAGTGAAAAACGGCATTGCCTTTGATCCATCCCAAGTGTCATTACCTGATGTACTGACATAAAAAGGACCGGCAGCATAGAGTACTGTACATAATAAGCAAATGATAATACTTATTGTATATACTTTTATTAATATCATACATTTCCAGATCGTTCCCCACCAATAGTATATATAATATTATGCAGTATCATCTATTATGCAAGAATTATTTATAATATATTGTCTTTCTCTATAATTTCAGCACTATTCAGCATAGAAAGATGGTATTTTATGTAATATTTCCGTAATGAAAGGGAAATAACTACCATGTATGTACTACTCGTGAATGAAATGATAATTAACGCCGGATATGCATGCTCAACACTGCCATTCGGATATAATGAGTATATCGGTTTGCAGAACCTGCATTCTCAATACTGAGATACTTTCCGTTTAACAGATGCAAGTATAATTACAGATACTAATAAAAACACTTCAATGAAATCACACAATAATAACCGAACTGTATTAGATATTATTTTACGTTGAAAATCATCTGATATATTTATATAGTATATACTGCATATGAGTACAGCTCTGTTTATATACCCCATTGTCAAACCAAACAACAAAGTCTATCTTGGTTACTATCACGGTATCGGGTATCTTTCAGCTGTCCTTAAACAGCATGGGCACCAAACCGCACTCCTTATTCTTGATACCTTCAATGCTGATAAAATCAGCACGGCAATTGCGCGCACTCCCCCTGATTTCATTTGTATCTCCGCAACTACTTTTCAATATACACTCGCACAGGAAATCTGCCGATATATTGCACGACACTATTCTATCCCGATATTGGTCGGCGGCATTCATGCTGTAATACATGCGGAAAAAATAATTAATGAACTTCCGGTACAGGGAGTCTGTTACGGTGAAGGCGAACAGGCATTACTCGCATATGCTGAGAGTGTACGCAGAAATGATGAACCCTATGATTCGCCGAATTTTTATTTTCGATTGTCGGATAATTCGGTTATTAAAACACAAGCATTACCGCCGACTGATATCAACACGTTGCCGTTTCCCGATCGTGAGATTTTTAATTTTCATAACATTATTCAAACACATCCGAAGCTCATTGGTGCAGAATTTATGAGCAGCCGCGGCTGTCCGCACCGATGTGCATATTGTTTTAACAGTTCATGGTTAGATATATACGGAAAACAGTTTATCCGGCGACGTTCAGTAAAAAATATGCTTGATGAAATAGAATATGTTGTTGCACAGTACCCCGGTATACATTGTATTTCATTTCATGATGATTATTTTACCGCGGATCCTACATGGATTGAAGATTTCTGTACACAGTATCATGAACGTATTACTATTCCGTTTTGGATAAATGCTCGTGCTGATACGCTCACTGAAAAAATGATACGACAATTAAAACATGCCGGTTGCTTTAGAATACATATCGGCGTTGAAACCGGCAATGAAGATATTCGCCGTGAAGTATTGAAAAAAACTGTACGGAACGATGAAATATTACATGCATTTGCTCTTGTAAAGCGGTTCGGAATAAAACCGGTTGCATTTAATATGATTGGTTTACCCGGGGAAACCGAAGAAAACATATTAGAAACTATTGCATTCAATCGCCGGCTGCAGCCTGCATGGATTATTCTATCAGTTTTTTATCCGTTTCCCGGAACCGCCTTATCTCACTATGCTGACTGCCTGTCCATCGGGGAAAAACCGGCAGAGCATTTTTACAGCTCTGATACGGCACTTAATCAGCATTCCATATCAAAAGAACGAGTACAATATTATTATAAGAACTTCGTTAAAATGGTGTATATGCGTTCATGATAACATAATACTAAAGTATTTTATTCAACCGTAATAACAACGCGTCTGTTTTCCTGTGATTTCGGTTTATCAGGAAGCTTTAAGTCATGTTCGCCATGTGCGGTAACGGTAAAACGTGAATCATCCAAACCGGTTTTCTGTACCAGCCACTTCTTGATATTATTCGCACGCCGTCGGCTGATTTCTTCATTCCCCGGATGCTTACGTTCATACCCGGGTATCGGACCCTGGGGACCGATCGCACAGGCATATCCATTAATAACAATTGTCGTCGATGGCGGAAGTGCTTTAATACGAGATACAAGATCTGCACCGTGTTTTTTTATCCACTGATCGACAACAGGATTACTCAAGCGCCAATCCTTATATACCCAATATCCGATTTCAACTTCATCCCAATCAACTGCTGAGCCTGCAGAAGCGGTAACCGCTACCGGATCCGGCAGCATAGTATCGCGCTGTGCTGTTTTATTGCGGGCATTGCGTATCTTATCAATAACTTCCTGCATTTTTGCACATGAAATACACAACAGCGCAACCATCATAATTACTACAATAAAAACATATATACGTTTCATGATCATTCCTCCATACCTTTATATACTCTATATTTCATCATTTATCAAGATGTTTTAATGTGCAGGTCATCTTTGCATTATTTCCTATTTCAATAATTCCATAGTTGTTATCAAGAACACTGCCGGGGTTAAAAAGATGTATTTTTGAAAAACACTGATTATCCTGAATATGCGTATGACCATAACATATACAATGTGCATTATGGGTGAGTGCAGCGCGAATTAAAAATCGATCGCCGTAATTAATAGTATACTGATGACCATGAGTAATAAAGAAACGGACTCCCTGCGTCTCATATATCCGCATTCCCATACCGGATTTATCCGTATCAGTATTCCCCCATACTGCAATATGCTCTTTCGATTCAGCAATACCGTCAATATCATGCCATCCATCACCGCAATGAAAAATAACATCAAACGATGAAACCGCATCAATTATTTTTAGTACGGTCTCACGTGTACCATGCGAATCAGATAATACCAAAATCCTTTTCATTGTATGACAACCTATTCTTTCGTGTCATATGCTACTGCTGCTATTTCGATTTTTACCCCTTTTGGCAATCGCGCTACTTCAACCGTTGAACGAGCCGGTAAAAATGCATCAAAATACTGCCCATACACCTCATTAAATGCCGGAAAATCATCAATATTGGTTAAGAAAACATCAACCTTAACAATATCTTCGTAAACCAGCCCGACCGCTGAAAGGATTTCACCGATATTTGACATAACCTGTCGTGTCTGAAGATCAATCGGTCCTGTTTCCATTGACTGTGTATCAACATCATACGGCAATTGACCGGAAATATATAAAAAGTCTCCTGCACGTATCGCTTGAGAATATGCTCCTGCTGCTGCCGGAGCACGGGATGTTTCGATTACTTTTTTCATGGCATATCCTTTATCATGATGCAACACTATGGAATGAAAACACGGTTGTCAATTACTGTATTTCAAGTATAGTATTAATATGATTATTTTTCAAATCAATAAAAGGAATCTCAATGATTGATGTCTCACCCATGCACCTGTCAGCGCACCGGAAATCATCACTGCACATACTGCCACTGCACGCATGGTTGAATAAACACCATATCACGGTTATTATATCCGATACGGTGTATCCCGTATCATCGTTATTCCCGGAAGAACAGAAACAAATAACCGGGGTTTGTAAAAAACGAGCGACGGAGTTTACTGCCGGCAGAAACTGCGCTCGTCAGGCATTACGTATTGCCGGTGGCGGCAGCCCTGCAATCCCAAGTGATTCAAAACGCCGTCCGATCTGGCCGCCGGGATTTACCGGTTCAATCAGTCATACTGATTCATTATATTGTGCCGCTGTCGCACCGCAAACGACAATACCTGCTCTTGGAACTGATATTGAATTTCTTCAAAAAAATATCAGCATACGAACACTGCAGCGTTTCTGCACACAAGAAGAATGGCAATGGGTAACTCAATCCAATGAACCGCTCGTACCGGCGCTGACTATTTTTAGTATTAAAGAAAGTATTTATAAAGCTCTTCAGCAATATACAAACGTATTTATCGGTTTTCATGACATTTCACTTATTCATAAGAAGAATACTTCATTAAACACCGTATATTTTATAAAGCATCTTCCCATAGCTAACGACAGGATAGAATGCCGGCATGTAATCGATAATGATTATATTTTTTCTTGTTGTGTTATAACCGCAGATACGTGATCGCATAGTATCGCATACAGCGGTTAATGCTTCCCTTTATGAATGACATTATGAATAAGCTCAAACGGATCCAGAATTAATGCAATTTCACCCGATGATAAAATCGACATTCCGGTTAGTCCGACACGGTTTGAAAAAAGGTTTTCTAATTGTTTAATAACAACATCCTGTTCGGATAATAACCGATCAACCGTAAGCCCCATTCGTTCATCTCCATACTTAATAATAACAACATAATGTTTCTGTAATGCATTTTCATCACCAACACCGAGCACTGTATGCATACGCAGCAACGGCACCATACCGCCCCGTGTTACAAAATATTCACCATCCTCACGCATCACAACATCCCGTTCATACAAACGAACTGTCTCATCAATTGCGTCAAGTGGAATCGCCAGTGTTATCGGGGCAACATCTACTAATAATACACGGGTAATAGCTAATGTCAGCGGCAAAAATATGGTAAATGTAATCCCCTCGCCGGGGTAATTGACAACATCAATACGACCCTGTAAATCATCAACACATTTCTTGACGACATCCATACCGACACCTCGACCTGAGGTTTCCGTAATCTGCTGCGCACCGGATATACCGGGGTGGAATATACAGTTGATAATTTCTTCATTACTATACTCATTTCCCGCATCTAATATTCCGGCAGCAAGAGCTCGTTTTTTAATACTTTTTAAATCAATACCCCGTCCGTCATCTTTCACTTCAATAACAACATTATTCGTTAATCGTTCTGCACGAATACGTATTGTGCCATACGGATTCTTCCCGGCATGCTCACGGTCCTCAGGAGATTCAATTCCATGATCAATACTATTACGCACCAAATGAGTTAATGGCGACATAATTTCTTCCATAATTACACGATCAACCTCAGTGTCTTTTCCTTCAATGATCAATTCAATGCGTTTATTCATTTTTGCACTTAAATTATGTACCATCCGCGGAAAACGACTAAATAATTGCCGTAGCGGCATCATGCGGGCATTCATAATACTTTGCTGCATTGTCTCACCAACCCGTTCCAATTCATTAACCGTCTCGACATAATCAAAGACGGTTGCTTTATCAAGGTTTGAAGCATCCAGTGCACTAATATAATTATTCAATTTATTTTTCAATGCAACCAGCTCCGCAATATGCGATAATAAAACATCAAGCCGATTGACCTCAACATGAATTGTAGGCGATGAAACATGAATCTGTTCTTGTGCCGCATCAGGGGTAATATCAAGCACATGGGCTGATTCAATTTCATCAACATTGCATGCTTCCCGAATATCCTGTTCGTTTTTATCAGTCGAAACGACAATAGAAACAGTATCAGCAATACATTCATCCGGTGAGAGTGCCTCAATATCCGGTCGTGCAGTAATAACCTCACCGATTTCCTTTAAATTAGAATACACCAAATACATTCGTGCATATTTCAATTGGCAATTGCTATGCACGGTAATACGCACCTCAAAAATACGTAATTTTTGCGCTGCAGCAGCAATTACGCGCGTGCTTTCTTCATCGGTAAATACTATTCGTTCAGCGGTATCATCTGCTTTCTTAGATGAAACTGAAGAAGAAGATACGGTATCACTCTCGGTTGAACAGGTATGCAATATCTCCTCAAGTTTTAAAAATGCCGCATCACCATCTTTTTGAATATCAACCGATCCCGATTGAATAGTCTTCATCATACTCTGCAAGGCATCCGCGGTACTATACATCCCGTCCGATAGGGCATCAGTTAATGAAAGAGTATTATTACGTAATAATGAAAGCACATCTTCCAATCTATGTGCTAATGCAGCCATCCGATCCAGCTGAATCAACGCAGCACTGCTTTTTATACTATGTGCTTTACGAAATAATTCATTTAGTATTTCACTGTTTTCAGGATGAGCGCTGTATTCATTAATATCGCTTTCCAATCCTTCAACCATATCACCCGTCTCTCGAACAAACGCATCAAGATACTTGGATGCAGAAAATGCACTCATTGCCGTTCCCTTTCATTCTTGATATACACCGACGCATTATATATTTTCCGGTATTGGAACGCACTTTTACGCCGAATTAATGACTCTGCATGTCCGATAAACAACCATGAATACTCATTCATGCTGTTATAAAATTTATCAATCAATGCATGCTGGGTTTCACCGTTAAAATATATCATGACATTACGACAGAGTATAATATCACAGTTACGAAAAAAAGTATCTTTTAAAAGATTCAATTGCTTAAATGTTACCATATTCATAATAGCTTCATCAAGTTGATACATTGGCGTAAGATCATTAAAGAACAATGATTCTTCATCCTTTTTATCGGTTGCGGTTTTCGTAAAATATTTCTGTAATAACGCAGTATCTATTTTATTGATTTTCCGTTTGCAGTATAAAGCACGACGAGCATACGCAAGAGCACTGAGTGAAATATCAGTTGCTATAATTTCAACGTTCCATTCTGCGAACAATGATTTCAGCTCATGTATAATAATGGCAATGGTATACGGCTCTTCACCGGTTGAACATCCTGCACTCCAAATACGAAGTGTCTTATCTTTTTTCGTTTGGATAATTTCCGGTAAAACAACTTTCTCCAGAAGGGTAAATTGACGTGGTATCCGGTAAAAATAACTTTCATTCGTTGTAACCACATCAATAAAATGCAGCAACTCAACTTTAATGTTTTTTTTCAAATACGTATAATAATCAGCAAACGTTTGAATCCCGAGCTGTCGAATACGTTTTCGCAACCGGTTTGAGAGCATTGTTCTCTTTTTTGAGCCTAATTCTATACCCGCTTCACGCAATACAATCGTTCTAAAATGAGTATATTCTTCTTCGGTCAGTCGTATCGGTTTTGCAATGACAAAATTTTTTAATGTCTGATTACCGGTCGCAGCCATACACTACCTGATTCTGATATAGCTTGTATATCCTGAAACGATGTACATTCATCGGAAATAGACTATTCGGCACATTATACGCCCAATCGCCCAATCATTTCACGAAGCATATTTGATTGATTCAATAATGTTTGCGATGAACCCGCTAAGTCATTGACCTGTTGTGTGTTCGTCTGCATTGTTTCATTGATTGATTTTAATGATGCACGTATAACATCAGCATTGACTGATTCATCCGTCGTTGTTTTTGATATTTCATTGACTAAGGTAGTAACATTATTAATACTCTCAATTATCTGATCCAGTGCAACACCCGCTTTTTGTGAAATATAGGTTCCGCTTTTTATTTTATCCGTGTTTGCAGAAATAAGCTCAGTTATTTCATGTGTTGCCCCGGCAGAACGTTCGGCTAATTTACGAATTTCACTGGCGACAATAGCAAAGCCACGTCCATGTTCTCCCGCACGGGCTGCTTCAATCGCAGCGTTTAATGCCAGCATATTGGTTTGTTCAGCAATATCATCTATGACATCAATTATTTCAACAATACGCTGTGATGAGTCTGATATCTGATTCATTTCCTGTACCATCTGCATAACCGCTTTGCCGGAATTTTTTGCATCAACATTTGCCTTTGCCATATACTTATTCACCTGCCGTGCAGCATCAGCAACATTCTCAACCGAGGCTGCCAGTGTGGAAAATGAAGAAGCAGTACTATTAACCGATTGTTCCTGATTATGTATTCCGGTTGAGATAATTTCATGCGAATGCTGAATACGCGATGACAGTGAATTCAACTCATCCGATGCATTCTGTATTTGATGTATCATCGTACGCCATGTATAGGTCATTTGATTCAAGGTATCCGCTAATTCAGATACTTCATCATTGCCTTGAACATACATTTGTTTATTCAAATCACCGTCAGCAACCGCCCGTGCAAAATCAATACATTGATTTAACCGTTTATGTACATACATCATTAAAAATAAATGACTGAATCCTCCAACAAGAAATGCACTTAATATCGTAATCATATGTACGACTTTTTGTTCAGTAAGACCTATGACGATCGTCAGTATGACCATAAGCAATGACCAAATTATAATCGCATAAACCAATGGTGTTTTGGATAACATGTCTGTCTCCTTAATGAATATCAATACAAACTACCTGTGTTTTACCGGTAGTGTTATTTATCCTATTAAAAATCATCAAATTCCTTTACTTCATCAGCAGCTTCAGCATCGCCTCCTGTTTCTAATTGCGCCAATACATCACTCATTTCAGTGGGCATGTGAATATCGACTGCTTCAGCCGGTTCAAGTGCTTCAGCCGGTTCGACTGCTTCAGCCGGTTCAAGTGCTTCAGCCGGTTCAAGTGCTTCAGCCGGTTCGACTGCTTCAGCCGGTTCAAGTGCTTCAGCCGGTTCAAGTGCTTCAGCCGGTTC
>CAZBCL010000004.1:0-29077 GCA_964490645.1 uncultured Spirochaetia bacterium | reverse complement strand
CAAGTGCTTCAGCCGGTTCAAGTGCTTCAGCCGGTTCAAGTGCTTCAGCCGGTTCAAGTGCTTCAGCCGGTTCGACTGCTTCAGCCGGTTCAAGTGCTTCAGCCGGTTCAAGTGCTTCTAATTTATCATCCTCTTCATCCATGAAACGTTCGCCGAATCCCTTAGTCGGATCATCGCCTAATGAAGCAATAATATCCATTTCATCAGTATCATTAACAATATGAATCGGTTCAATCGGGCCGGAAATAATTTCATCTGCTTCTGTTGTTGCAGCGTCAACTTCATTCTGTGTTTTTTGCCTCACCGCATCATCACTCGCATCACTCATCGGCATTAACGAATCCCCTTCAATCTCGAGCGGTGATAATTCTATATCTTCCTTTGTCGGTTGTCGTGTAACAGCAATAGTATTTCCTGAATGTAAAATTGCCGCTAAATCAAGAAGTATTACAACAGTATCTGATACTTCGGCTAATCCATTAATAAAACGGGTTTCCATTCCCGTTATAACCGGCAATGGCGGTTTTAACTGTTGATTATAAACACCGACAACTTTATCAACCTTATCAACAATAAAACCGAATAATCGATCATCAAGCGGAACAACAAGTATTTTGTTTCGTCGTTTTTTTACCGATGACACAACACCAAAGCGTTTGCGTAAATCAATGACCGGGATAATTTCACCGCGTAAATGAACAACCCCTTCAACAACCTCAGGTGCACGCGGAATTACTGATACGGCAGGCACCTGCATAATTTCTATAATTTCATTCACATACACCCCATACAGAATTTCCCCTAAATGAAATATAACAATATGATCATCAAAAGAAGTATAGAACTCATTCTCAACTGTATTTTTCATAGTATACTGTACACCTGTTTTATCTTATTAGTATATATCGGTAAATGAAGAGCACAATCTTAAATATAAAATATTATGTAACTTCTTTCACGGGAAATAATGAAAGGTAGGTAGTTACTTCCGCAATACTGATGTGCAGTTTATCAGCAATATATGCATTTGAACATCCCTGTTGTGCAAGTGTGGGAATATATGATAATCGCTCATCATGAGGCATCTGTGATATCTCTGATAGTGTTAATTGATCAATAGTCATTTCATTATCAGATTGATTCGTATCATGTGGTGTATCAGTATATTTTTTCAGCGTTTCAGTCTTACTATATACATGCTTCTTTTTAAGTGGTTTTTTTATAACCGCTGCTGCCGGTAACCTTTGCATACGCGCATACTCAATATCAAAAGCCTTCAATTCTTTGATTCGTTCTTCTGCTTTCTTAAGCAATGCGGTTAATTCAGCAACCCGATCTTCCAGCAAGGTTACATTATCATAGGTAACTTGATTAAACTGCTTGATAATAGCTGCCATTTCCTTCGCCGCATTCTCCGAAGATGAATTCAGCGAAGTCATTGGTTTTTTGCCGGTTTGCTTATATGCAACCCATGCAAAAATCCCTAACAATACAATTTGTAGTACCAATACGAACCAATGCATCATCACGCCTTAAAATCAGCAATTGTTCCTTTGAAGGGATCTTTCATCCCCGGATTATGTGTATCTTCATCGGCAGAACCATGGGGATATCGTTTGCTTCCCCTTTGTCCTTCACCGGCTGAAGCCTCTTTATCTTTAATACTGGTGTCTTCACCATCAGTATTGCGTATTGTATCAACATGAGTATCAGCTTGTTTCATTTCCTGTGCATTAGCGGCATTTGCTGCATGCTGCTGTGTTTCAGCACCATGTTGTACTTGATTTTGGATTCTCCCCACTTCTGCAATTTGTGAAAGAACAACCTGTATATCTATCGGAAGCATTGCCATACGTTACCTCGTACCTCTAGTATCGGCATTACAACTTCGGTTCTTCATACGGCAATACTTTTATATTCCCGCCTTCTTGTATAAATGAGACATATTTAAAGTTATCACGAACATTAAGAAATGCATTTTTTACGGTAATTTTCGTTCCCGGATGTACAACATCCTGAACGCATACTTTCCCCCGCTCTTCCAATACATTAAGATATGACTTTAATTCGGCAATTTGCTCTTCTACTTCAAACAACCGTTCTTCCAGCTGTACTTTTTCTTCCTTCATCTGCTGTAATAATTCTTCACGATCTTCTGTGATCCCCGCCCCGCCACGTTTGTGCGATTCCAGTGTATTAATATTCACGGCAAGTTCATGCATTTTCTCTTTCCCGGCATTACGCTCTTTCTCAAGATCGGTGAGATTTTGTCGTGTTTTCGGATCAAAACCAACTTCAATTTCAGTTTCCGTGTATGACGGTGAACCTATTTGTTTTGCATTAACTTCCTCCCCTGCGCGTACACGCCCCCCAACGATCATAGCACGTCGTCCTCCATGACAAATGACCCGTGCTGCCGCATCAACTGAACTATGCATAATACCTGCAATAATAATAATATCCTGCCCGGATTCAACTTTTTTTGCATGTTCAATAAACTTCGCATGTATATTACCCCCGGCAATAATAACCGCCTCATCTTTACCGGCGAGCCCCTGTTTGATAATTACATCACCTTCAGCTTCAAGATGGGCTTTTCCGACCGTCCCGCGAATATCAATATTGCCGGCTGCTTTAATACTGAAACCATCTTCAACATTACCCCGTACCAAAACAGTACCAACAAACGTTATATTCCCCGTTTCCAGTCCGACATCACCTTTAACTTCATATATCGGTTCAACATTAATAATGCCCTTCGTTATAGAAACCTGCCCATTAATTTCAGCATACAACTTTAATCCGTCATCAGAAAGTTTTGTATTCCGTCCGCCTGCAAATGGTATATCTTTCCCTTCACGTGCTTCAAGTCGTTTGTTCGTTACCGTACGACCCGGTTCTCCCATCGTTGCAAGCACCTTTATTGCAAGCAACTGACCGGCGGTAACATTTTCAACAATATCTAAATCATGATAATCAACCCGTTCTCCATCTTTCACCGTTGGACGATGCTTTTCAGCTCCTGTTCTGAACTTATATTCAATACGGGCATCTTCGCCATGTTCCGGTTTATCACCGGTTGCAACTTCAAAGGGTTGATTATAAATCTCATCATCAAGCAGCTGCGCAACTTTATCGTCTTGTATTCCGTAGGTAACTCCCTCGTCATTTAAATACGCAACAATATCATTGTATTCAAGCGAACGTCCTGATTTTCGCGGTTGGACAATTGACACATAAGCATGCATTTCATCATCACTCAATTCAACTGATGCAGTGGAATCATTATCCGGGTTTGCTGTCCACTCCCCTATTTTGACCTTTTTCCCCTGCGGACGATTAATCGCCGCAATAACCGCATTCATATCAACAGAATCCAATTCACGTGCTGACAGCAACTGACGAACTTCATTTTCGGATACCGGGCGTCCGTTTCCTTTCGGTTTTGTTACAATAATATATATACCACTACGCAAGATTTTAATCTTAACTTCACCATTACTGTCAACCGGCTCAATCGGAGCGATATGAGCATCCGGGGTTAAGGTCATACCGACAACATCAGCAAGCTCTGATGATAATGCCTGCTGTGCAGACAGACTCGGTTTAATACTAAAACGTGATGGTTTTCTTCCAACACCAAGGAAGCCGGGTTTTCCATGCTCAATAATCTCATATTCAAGATCGGAAATAGCGACATTAAAATGTTCACTTGCCGTTTCCAGTGCTTCTTCAATATTAAATGCCTGTACTTCAATATAATCAATTGTTTGCTGATTGAGTGGTGCGACGGGTTGTCCAATAGCGGGTGAAGATACCGGTGATGCTAATATTTGTTTTAAATCCTGTAAGGTCTTTTTTTTACCGGATGGTGCAGTAACGGAATCCCCCGATGGTACACTGGATATGTTTGATTGCTCCTGCTTCAGCATCTCCTTTAATCTATCCATATCGTATTGTTACCCCGTTATAATTCCGCACTACTGCGGCGTTTGTGTTTTTAATCTGTTTAATCTATTTCGTAACCGCATTATTGCTTTCGTATGCAGCTGTGATACTCGCGACTCGGTTACTTCTAATACTTCACCTATTTCCCGTAATGTGAGATCTTCATAATAATACAGTACAATTACCTGTTTTTCTTTCTCCGGTAATTTTTCAATTGCCTGAACAATAACTCCTTTAATCTCATCACGCTCAACAACAAAATCAGGATTTAATGTATCGGGGCTTTCTACTGTTTCAATAATAGGCATTTCATCATCATCACTTCCAAGAAACCAAACGTCATTAAGTGAGATAATATGTGTCCCGCTGATTTGCGTTATCAATTTATGCAAATCGGGAATTGAAATATTCATTGCTTCAGCAATTTCCTGATCTTCAGCAGGACGACCGTTCCGTATTTCTAAATCACTAATTACTTGTTCCAACTGCCGAGATTTTTGACGAATTGTCCGCGGAATCCAATCGATGGAACGCAGCTCATCAAAAATAGCCCCGCGAATTCTCGTTACTGCATAGGTTTTAAACTTAATCCCGCGCTGCGGATCATATTTATTGATTGCATCCAATAATCCAAATACTCCGTAACTGACCAAGTCATCAAACTCAATGTTTTGAGGCATACCAACAGCTATTTTTCCGGCAACATATTTTACTAATGGTGCATATTTTATTGCAAAATATTCGCGGATTGAATCATCCCGTGTTTTTATATAGTCCACCCATTTCGCTTGTTCAATTTGCTCTTGTGTTAATTCACTACCCGGAGTATCAGTATTCTGAACTGATATTCCTTTTTTTTGTTCTTTATTTGCCGGCATAGTGAAATCCTTTCCTTAATGAAACACTATTGATAGTATAATCAAGATAATAACAAAACCAACAAGCATCAGAACAACCCATAACTGTCCTGATTCACTATTTTCAACAGCATCTGTTTGAACAAGATCCTGTTCACGTTCCGGGTAATCAATTTTAACATCGGTTTTAACAAAAGCACGTCCTAAAACCCCGGGACCAAATTCAGTCGTAATAATTTTCGTTCCCGTTTCCGGTGATTCTTCAATACGAATAATTCGGCTGATAATCGGCATGAGTGAATTCCCGACAATCGCACCTAAAAGTTCAGCAATATATTTCCCAAGTTCGCGAGTGTCAGTTATTTTAACATATACCTCATCACCCGTATTTAATTCCGATACCGCTTTCCCGGAAACCGGCGAGACAATCAGTTCTTCGCGTAAGACAATGATTTCAAGTTCTTTTTCTTTTTTCCCTTTCGTACCGGAGATGTCTGCAGCATTCACCCCCGATGAAAGTGAAGTTCCGGATGCAGGCACTTCTTCCGTAATTTCCGTTTCTTCTTCATCACCGGTATCTTTGACACCTAACGAAATAGCATTTATCGTAAAGGTGTCCAATCGTTCAAGACCGATTGCAATGTCAACAACCGCATCCGCAAATACATTCTTAAATGCACTGGCAAAAATACGCTGTACTTTTGAAATATCGGGTTCTTTGCTGAGCGGTAATAAATAGCATAAGCTTTCAATAAAACTCGTATGAACAATTTCTGATTCAATTCGTTCTGCTAAATCCGGATTCGTTCCATAGTCTTGCCGTAATGAATCAATCCGCGCAACAAAATCATCAAATGTTTCATTAATATTAATGACCGGCGCTGTTTCCGACTCATTAATCATCATACGTTTATATTTAATTTCCTTTTTGCCGGAATCAACAGCATAGGCAAGCGCACCATAGATATTGCGTGTTGCTAAAGTTATCGCAACATTAATGCCATATATATCACGCGGAAGTGTTTCAATAATATGAATAGCTTTCTGTGTATCATTCTGTGTAAATTGTAACACCATCCGTGCCAATCTGCGGTTGCAGTGTGTTTCATTAACAATAGTATTAATGGTTTCCGGCACTATAGGCACGCGTATCTGCTCCTTTTAATTAATATTACTCGTCGTCTGATGCCATTTTGGTCTGAATAGCTGATGCAAGCTGTGCAGGATTGTTTGGAAACTGTTTATCACCAATAACCAAATTATTGCCAACTTTTTCAACTTTATTGCTTTTCGCACCTGCTGTTTTCTGAAAATTTGAATCAATACTGCCGGCTCCGATATCTGAAGCATCAACAGAAACCGATTCAGCTGATTCAATCCCTTCTCCATTGCTCAGATCACCTTCAGCACCATCAACAGACTCAGCTGATTCAATTGACGCTTCATCCGTTGTTTCATATGCATGCGATGATGACGATGTATTAAACACAGTAGCAATTTCCGGGAGCTGGCTTTCGATTAAAAACCCAATACCGACACCAAGTAATGCGAACGCACCTGCACCCATCATACCACGAAAGATAAGTAACCAAAAGTTAATACCGGTAAAAAAACCTCCAATGAGTACCAGAACGAAGGCAAGCACCGCCAAAACTATTGCTGCTGTAATTTTAATATTCACTGTCTTCGTCTACCTTAATAATAAACTATACCTAAAGATACAAATATGCAAGATATTTTTACCACTCTCATCATACATCATCGCACCCCGCCTCCGACAACTGTCTTTTGCGGAGTAAAAAAACGTGTTAAAAATGTATTAAACCCGCTTTTTTCTTCGCTATCATTCACGGATATTTTTCGCGCAATGTTTTTAATACACGATGAAGCTTTTGAACCGGGAAACGCTGCAATAAATGGTTTTTGCTGAAATACCGATTTTACCACCGCATTATCTTCAAAAATATATCCGTAATTTTTAATCGGCACCTGCAGAAACTGACTACTGATAGATATGATACGATTCGAAACATTGTTTCCTTCAGTAAAAGTTCGTATTCGATTAACCAATAATCCAAGCGTTATCTCACGCGTACGAGTTGATACTGCCTTAATCATGCCATACGCATCCGTTATTGCAGTTGGTTCCGGTGTTGTTACAATCAGAGAAATATCCGATGCCGCCATAAAATCAAGTACACCATTATGTATACCGGCAGCTGCATCGATAATCGCATAATCAAATGTTGCATAATCGTTCAATTGTGCAATAAAATCTGATTGTTTTTCATGATCAATATTCGCAAGCGAACTAAACCCCGATGCGCCGGCAATAACGGTTATTCCTTCATCAACCTCAACACCGATTTCAATAAGCTTCTTCTCACCATTAAGAACATGCGAAAGATTATATTGCGGTATAATCCCCATAATAACATTAATATTCGCTAATCCGAGATCAGCATCAAGAATAACAACTCGCTTCCCGAGTTGTGCAAGCGCGATGGACAAATTAGCGGCAACATTACTTTTACCGACCCCGCCTTTCCCGCTTGCAATGGTGATAATCTGTGTACTGCTTGTATCCGCATTTAATGCGACAAGCTGCCGTAATCCTTCAGCTTGATCTACCATAATCCTGCTCCTCTAATACCATATTTGCCAAACGGTCAGTCGTTGCCAGCGTAATATCCTGCGGGACTTCCTGACCGTAACACATATACGAAACGGGAATTTTTTTCTTACCAACCGCATTAATAATACCGCCGAATGATTTCGTCATATCAAGCTTCGTAAATATGATCCTGTCAAATTTTAAAAAGGAATACTCATCAATTGTTTCATAAAGATCTTCCTCTTTAACGTTTGCACCGACAACAAGATGAACTTCTGATTCATTATCCTGTACTGCAAGAAGAAACTGCTGCAATTCTTCTAACATTTTTTTATTTGTATGTGCCCGACCGGTTGTATCAACTAAAATTAGATTTTCCTTGGCAGCTGATACGGTCTTCTTAAAATCATCAGGACCGGTAACAATATCACAGGGTACTTTTAATATTGATGCAAAGGCTTGTAGTTGTTGTGGTGCCGCAAGCCGATAATTATCAATTGAAATAAACCGTAATGCATGATTCTTTTTTAAATGATACTCTGCAGCAATTTTCCCCAGAGTCGTCGTTTTACCCATACCCGGCGGTCCAATAACAAAAACAATACGCTTTTTCTCATCAGGAACTTTTATCGGTCCTGATACTTTTACCAATCGTTTAATCTTTTCAAATATTTTCTTTTTAATTATTGCACGATCTTTTAATTCCCATGGGATTAATTCGGTTGTACAGACTTCTTTAACCATTGCAATAATATCAGCATCAACATGATTACGTTTCAGATGATTTAATAATTCTGTAAGATTCGCCGTATCGGCAGTTTCCTGCATATCGGCGGTGTGTGTAGTTTCTGCTTTATTATCCTGATTGCTGTTTTTCTCTTCATGCTGTGCAGTAAATAATTTTTGAAAATCAGAACGCAATTGTTTAAGCTCATTAATAATATAGTTATTCTCATTCGTTCCATGAATACTGTCTTCTTGCGATGCCCTTCTGTTCACCATTGCGCCGGAACGATCATGCGCAGGCAAACCTTCTTCTGATACGACTGTGTTCATCTGCCGATCATGCTGCACTGTTGCCTGTTGTAATTTTTGAAATCGTTTAAATCGATCAGCAACCTCCGCTTCAAGTGCATATACCTCAGGATTAATACTGCCCCCGTGTTGACGTACTGTTTGTTTTTGTGATGATGTATGTACAAGGGACGATTTAACTGATAGTAATTCTTGAGCCGGCACTAATGTTGGTGATGATGATTGTATCGGTAAAACCGGACTATGTGGTACTTCCTGCAGAGTGTGCATATTTTTTTGTTTATCTTCAGTTAATAATTGTGCTGCTGCTTGTTTTTGTTTTGTTATCATCGGACGTATGCTTCCTGTTCTAATACTTTCTGCTTCATACCGATCATACAATAATGCGCTAATCTCGTATTCTTTTTCCCCAAACAGCCCAAACAAACCAGTGCGTCGAACGGTTACTTTATCATCTAAATAATAGGCAACCTTACCTTTTGTTTGCAGCAGCATATTCATTTTTGCTTCTTTTTCCGATCGTCCGGTAAAAGTAACTTTTTTCATATGTTCCGCTCCTTATGCCGATACCGTTGCTGATAATTGAATCTGACCAATACTCTGAACTTTTATCGACGGTATTATTTCAGAATACGCTAATACGACAACATGCGGGAAATTTCTCTCTAATATTGATTTAACCACAACCCGTAAATTCGATGGGACGAGCACTATACTGCGATCAGTATTTAATTCCGAAAGCTGCTGTTTCATAGAATGCAGTATGCCGCGCTGCAGTGCAGGATCAACATACATACCTGCCGGATCGGCGGACATGGAGTTTTGCAACTGCATAATCACATCCGGGGTGAAGGTAATAACTTCCATCTCATTATCAGCAGTTTGATTCATTGTACTAATTTGGCGGCTCAATGAAGTTCGTACATATTCAGTAAGCTGCACTGCATCGACATTCGGCTCATTAATATGATCAGCAATCGTTTCAAGAATGGTGGTTAAATCACGAACAGAAATACCTTCCTTCAGTAAGTTTTGCAGTACCTTTTGCACCGTCCCTAAACCGGCGGTCTTGGTTACCTCTTCAACAACTGCAGGATTAATCTCTTTAATACCGTCAAGTAATTTTTGTGTTTCCTGACGATTAAGCAGTTCATGGGCAAAGCCTTTAACGACTTCAGTTAAATGCGTTGCTAAAATAGTTGACGCGTCAACAACAGTCAGTCCTGCTGTTTCAGCCCGTATCCTCTCATCAGGATCTATCCATAATGCCGGAGTGCCAAACGCCGGATCAACAGTCTGTTCGCCGGTTAATTCTATTGTATCTTCTTCACCTTGTGGAATTAATACCAGCATTTTGTCCATACGAACATGACCTGATGCAATTTCAACCCCCTTCAGTTTGATAGAATACTCATCAGGTTCCAATTGGGTATTATCGCGAATACGTACCGGTGGGATAATGATACCAAGTTCCATTGCAACAGCGCGTCGTAACGAAGTAATACGATCTAATAAATCCCCTCCCTTTTCTTTATCAACCAATGGCACAAGCGCATATCCAAAATCTAATTCTAATAAATCCAATGGTTCAGGACCGAATCGCTCACTGCGGCGATGAACTGCCGCCTTTTGTTCTTCTGCTTCCTTCGCATGTTCTTCTTTTTTCGTTTCATGATCACGTTTAATTAAAAAAGCGGCTCCGGCAAGAATAGCGGCTACCAAAAAAAGCCATAGTGTTGGAAAGTGGGGTATTAATCCCATCAGAAAAACAAAACCCGCAGCAATATAAAACGTATCCGGTTGAGCGGTTATTTGACGCAATAAATCACTGCCGAGGTTCCCTTGTGTTGAGGAACGGGTAACAATTAAACCGGTTGCATAACTGATTAATAATGCCGGAACTTGTGATACCAGTCCATCGCCGACTGTTAACGTGCCGAAAAATGTTGCTGCTTCACCAATATTCATGCCATGCATTGTTGTACCAAGAACTACACCACCGAGAAAATTTATAGCGGTGATAATCAGACCAAGCTGAACATCACCTTTTACAAATTTTGCCGCTCCATCCATCGCCCCATAAAAATCAGCGGTCTGCTGAATTTCACTTCGTTTTATACGTGCTTCCTCTTCAGTCAGCGCACCGGCAGCAACATCAGAATCAACTGCTAATAATGATGCTTGCATTCCTTCTAAAGTAAATCGTGCTGCTACTTCTGCAACACGTGTGGCACCTTTGGTAATGATTAAAAATTGCGCTAATACAAAAATTGCAAATATAATAAATCCGATAATAAAACTGCCGCCGGTAACAAAAGAACCGAATCCTTTAATAATCGCAACATCAAAATCAGGACCTTGCATAAGAATAAGACGCGTTGATGATACATTCAGTGCTAAACGATATGCGGTTGTAATAAGAAGTAAAGACGGAAAAACAGAAAAATGAACTGCTTTTGAAATATAGACAACGGTCAGCATGAGAATAATACTTGCGGCAAGACTAAAGGCAATAAGAACATCCAGCATACGACCCGGAATCGGAATGATAATAGCAACAAATGCTGAAATAACCGCTATTGCCATAACCATTTCCGGTGATGCGGTTATCGTATTTTTCTTTAAGTCAGGAACAGTCATGATCTCTCTCCATACTTAGTTACACAACTTGCTGTGCTTGATAGCGATGCATCTTTTCACTTACGCGGTCAATAAATTCCTGTAAGGTTAAAACCGCACTGTATAATTGCTGTGGTATAAAATCAGAAATCTCACATGCACTATATAATGCGCGTGCTAATTCAGGTTTCTCAATAATTGGGACATTTGTTTCACGAGCTATCTCTCGTATTCGTAATGCAATACTTCCTTCTCCTTTTGCAATAACCTGCGGCGCCTCCATACGGTGCGGTTCGTACAATAATGCAACTGCATAATGTGTCGGATTGGTAACAACAACATCCGCGCGCGGCACCTCCTTTAACATCCGTCGTTGCAGCAATTGCTGCTGGCGTTTCCGTAATTCATTTTTAATCAGCGGATTGCCCTCAATTTCTTTCATTTCCTGTTTCCATTCATGCTTGCTCATTTTCATGGATTCCATAAACTCAAACCGCTGATATACATAATCAATCGCACTGACTATTAATAACATCAACATAGTGAAAACCATAAGACGTAACGTTAACACGGCAAGCATATTGACATTATCAGGAATACTTCGTGTTGCCATTAAAACCAAATTACTGAAATTATTTCGCGTGATGCTATATGCCAATGTTGCAATAATAATAACCTTAAACAATGCTTTAATCAGATTTACGGCAACCTGGCGTGAAAAAGGCCATAAACGCTCCCTGAGTTTTTGTGCTGTCGGCATAAACTTATTGAACTTCGGTTCAAACTGCTGCGTCGTTGGTTGAATACCGACCTGAATAATTTCTCCGGTTATACCGAAAACAAATGCAACTGCTAAAAAAGGCCAAACAAACTGCAGCACAACGCCAATAACACCGAGAAGAATACCCGTAACATCATCAATGGAAAAACCTTGAGCAGCAATTAATCCGGCAGTTGTAAATACCTGTGCAAAATAATTCTGTAATAGTGTAAATTGTCTGTTTGAGAAAAGTGTAAATACAAGAATACCGAATAACACTACTAATGTTCCGGCAAGCTCTTGTGTTTTCGCGACCTGTCCACGACGGCGCGCATCGTGCAGACGCCGCGGTAACGGGTCTTCAGTTCGCCCCTCATCTTCCGATGAAAACATTTGCAGGTTAAAACGTATGTATCGGGCATCAGTAATAATCATCTATATTTTATCCCATACTTGTTGAAACGTACCATCAAAGGCACGCAATAATTGTGAATACGAGGTATCTAAAAAGTCTGCGGTAATACTGCAAAACAACGGCATCATGCTCCACAACATTATCAATCCGATAAATATTTTTATCGGAAATCCAATCATTAAAAGATTCATTTGCGGCGCTGCTTTTGCCAGTAATCCCTGTGTAACCGTCATTAAAAACATAGTCCCCATAATTGGAAACGCAAGTTGCAGGGCAACTAAAAACATTTTTGACATCATCTCAATCATGCCTTTGGTGAGAATCCCCCAATCAATACTTGCTGTAAATTGTGAAACCGGGGCAATATCAAAACTATTAACTAATCCCATCAATAATGAATGATGTCCATTAATAAAAATAAACACCAATAATGCAATCAAAGACTGAAACTGACCAATGACCGGAATTTGTATTTGCGTAACCGGATCAAAAACCTCATTGATGCCAAACCCCATTTGCATACTGAAAAATTGTCCTGCTAATTGAAATGCAGTAAATAGTATTGCCGCCATAAACCCGAATATTAAACCGATAATCAGTTCTCCCAACAAAGCTAATCCGAATTGCAGTATAGTTGCCGGTGGCACAAACCCGTCTGTGATAACAAGGGGATACAATAACAATGCCGTAAATAATGAAATAATAACTTTCATGCGAGCCGGTATAACACTGCTTGAAAAAAACGGTGCTACCACAAAAAGCCCTAACATCCGCATTACAATAAGCAGCAAAGTTTGAAAGTTTTCAACAAATAAATACACACCATGTCCTTATTATTTAATAATTGTTGCTCGTACAATTTCCGGAATACGTTCAAATAGATTGAGCGTATAATCCTGCATCAGCACTGCCATTGTCGTTGATAATAATGCAATCGTCAGTAATATCGCAAATATTTTCGGAACGAATGTCAGCGTCTGTTCCTGAATAGAAAACGCTGTTTGGATAATAGAAATCACGAGACCAACAATAACACTGATCACCAATACCGGTCCCCCGACAATGATAACCTGAAACAATGCTTCACGTGCTATTTCCGCAACATCAATAACATCCATTTCCCACTCCTTTCTATCCTATCGGCCCACTAATACCAAAACTCTGCACGACTGAACCGATAATCAAACTCCAGCCGTCAACCATGATAAAAAGAATAATTTTTAATGGTAATGACACCATAACCGGAGGGAGCATTATCATCCCCATTGACATTAATGTACTCGCGACAATTAAATCAATGACAATAAACGGAATAAATATAATAACACCAATAATAAACGCTGTACGTAATTCTGATATCATAAATGCCGGAATTAAAATATACGTCGGCACATCATCACGAGTATTCGGCGGAGTAACCTTTGCAATGTTTAAAAATAAGGCAATATCATTTTCACGAGTTTGACTGAACATAAACTCACGAAACGGCTGTTGCACTTCCTGATAGAATGTATCAATTGATATTTCTTTTTGCATGAAGGGTTGAAAAGCGTTTTCATTTGCTTCCATAATAGTCGGCGCCATAACAAAAACAGTCAAAAACAAGGCTAATCCCATAATTATTTGCGTTGGAGGCATTTCCATTGTCGATAATGCCCGTTTAATAAATGAGAGCACTATCGCAATCCGAATAAAAGAAGTTACCATTAATAAAAATGAAGGGACTAATGTAATAACGGTCAGAAATGCTAAAACCTGAATTGCTTGACTGACTTCTTCCGGACCGTTTGCCGTATCAATATTAATATCAATATTTGGAATCGGGAATGTCGGGGCTTGAGCAATCCCTGACGGCACAAGAATACATAACAGCATGACCACTGCAACAATGACCTTGACCGGTATTTTATGAAATAATTTCATCCCGCTATGCTCCGTCTATTTTTTCAGCTTTTGTATTCGTTCATTCTGCATACGCAAAAAATCAAGATTGAACGATTGCTGTGATTGTGATGAAGGTTGCCGTGCGTGCTGCTTGCCTGTTTTTTCTGCATGAGTACTGCCGGCTGAACTTGGCCGTTTTGAAAAAGAAACAACTTTTTGTATTAGATCATCAAGTACTCCCTGAAACGTGCCTTGCCGATAATTTGCTTGTGCACCGGCTACTTTAATACTCTGTATCATTTCCGCATCATCAATCTCAGTAAGCAAGTTAATTGAATGTTCGGTTGTACCAAGCACCATCATTCTTCCGGCAATTTCAACTATTTGTAATGATTTTCCGGTCCCTAATGGCACTACCGAATGTATTTTTACAACGTCAACAGCACGTCCGCCTAATGTTTTTTGCTGCGCAAGCCATTTAAATAGAAAATATACCGCAGCAATAAAAACAAGTATTATAATAATACTGCGCGTAACTAATCCAAAATAATTCTTCTCTCTCGTTACCGGTTTCTTATACTGATAAAGCGGTTTTTCGTTTTTTGTATCGTCCTGGTTTTCAGTTTTTTGTGTAACAGTATTGCTGGCAGCATTTACAGCAGATGTAGTAGTAGCGGTTGTTTTTTTATTATTAATCGTTTTATTGTTATGGGAAGTTCTTTTTCTGCCAAATAATCCCCGCGATGATTTGATATAGTCTTTTGATTTATTCTTCTCGTTACTATTATCATGTGTATCATTTTGCGGGGATGATTGATTTTTAATAGCCTCAGAATCCGCCGCAATAGACTCGGGAGATTTAGGAAGAGTAATATCCGGTGATTTTGGTTCGGCAACACTCGGTATTTCAGGTTGCGACGGTTCCTGAGTCTGTGCATAGAGCTCCCCGAACAACGCAAACGCAACACACACAAGCAAAGCAAAAATAATGTACACGAATAGATTACGAACACCATCCCGGCATAAGAATCTGATAGTCATGACACCCCTCCAATGTCACTACTATTACAGTATGTATATATGTAGTATTTATTTTTATAGAGGGTCAGGTGGTGACCAACCCTCTATAATTATTTCACGAATTGTATCATTTTATCTTAAGATTATCAACCCTTTCTATTGGGCTAATTATATCAGTTACGCGAACCCCGAAGTTTTCATCAATAACAACAACTTCGCCTTTCGCAATTAACTTATTATTAACGAGCAAATCTACCGGTTCTCCAGCAAGTTTATCAAGTTCAATAATTGATCCTTCACCTAAGCTGAGTATTTCCTTGATCAGCATTCGTGTACGACCAAGCTCAACGGTAATTTGCATTGGTACATCCATCAGCAAATTAATATTGCTATCTTGTTCGTACTGTGCACCGCCGCTTAGAACAGGATACTGCACCGGCTGAACCCCTATTTGCGGTTGCGCGGAACCGAAGGAAGCCGCCATTTGCTGACCGGCACCGGCCTGCATAGATACTGCTGCCTGATCTGCTTGAGGTGCAACAAACGATGCACCGGACATAACATCTCCTGCAGACTGACCAACCATATCTTTCACGACATTTAATGAAAGAAGCTGGGTATAGTCGGAATCAATTAAACCTTCAACATCAAGTTTTCCGGTTACCCGAACAATCTTATCACCCGTTGGCAAGTTTATTTCATCAGCACTGACTGCATTAATTACTTTCGGAGATGATGGTTTAATCTGTTTATTGAGTTTATTTGATAACGCAGTAATTGCTGAGCCATTCATCTGACTTACCGCTTCACTAATTGCACTGACATATAAATCATTCATCTCTTCCGGCGGACTGGTTCCATCATGCCCCATCATTAAATCAGCAATAATGGAAGCATCCGTCTGCTTTAACAAAAACGCATTATCACCGCTTAAGCCTTCTATATAATCAAGCTTTATCTGCGTATACGGTTCAATGATATCGCTCCGTATTTCATCGGGAGATTTTACGGTAATAACCGGACTTGCAATACTGACATTCTTTGATGTAATGGTTGATAATGTTGAAGCCGCAGCATTAAACTGCTGACTGAAAATATCTGCCAATACATTTAATTCAGTATCGCTCAGACCGCCGCCTCCGGAAGGTGCGGCAGTGATTGATGCCGGTGCCGGGGCACCGGAAGGTGATGTTAGATCATCAGCACCTTGTAACAATGCATCAATTTCGTCTTGTGACAGTGAGCCATCACTCATTTTCTTCTCCTCCCTTGACGATATTTAATAATTCATCTGCAACATCTTCAATAATACCGGTAATCTGCACCGCTACTTTTGAACCTAATTGCCCGGGACGACAGGTATATTTCTGCCGGTCTCCAATTCTAATCGTCATGTTATCGGTGATTTTCGTATTTTTCATTTTTATTACATCATTCAGTCTCAGGTTTAAAACATCACGCATATTCACATCAATACTGCCCAACTCTGCAACAACGGGGACCTGCACTGACTCCATACGTTCTTTTAATATATCCATATTTTCTGAAGAATTACCCTTTCGGGTTGATGAATACCAATACTGCGCTGAAAGTTTCGATATAATCGGTTCAATGGTGATAAAAGGAATACAAAAATTCGTCATCCCTTCTACATCGCCGACTTTTGTTTCAAGTGTAATTAAAACAACCATATCACCCGGGGAAACAACCTGTGCAAATTGCGGGTTCGTTTCAATATTTCCCAAGCGCGGGCGTAAATCTATAACATTTGACCATGATTCACGAAGATTTCCAAGAATACGAACGATAATACCTTCCATTACTGACATTTCAATATCTGTCAGTTCACGATTCACTTTCGTTTGTTCTCCTGTACCACCAAATAAGCGATCAATAATAGTAAACGTAATACTCGGATCAATTTCAAGAACTGATGACCCTTTTAAGGGATCCATATTAACAACCGCCAGCGTTGTCGGATTCGGGATTGAGCGAATAAATTCTTCATACGTCAACTGATCAACCGAAGCAACGTGAACAGATACTAATGTTCGAAGTGACGCTGATAATGAAGTCGTCGTAAGACGGGCAAATGTTTCATGCATCATCTGCAACGTACGAATCTGATCTTTTGAAAACTTATCAGGACGTTTAAAATCGTATATCTTTACTTTACGCTGTTCGCCGACATCTTTCACTTCTTCAGTATCAACCTCACCGGTTGATATGGCGGTCAACAAAGCATCAATTTCATCTTGTGACAGAATTTCTGTCATAGTATCCCTTCCTTTATCCCCGTCATTCCTCTCTTGTTAATTATATCGACCGTTTTTCATTTTCACAAAGTAATAAATTATACTTTTTTTACTGCACGTATAATTCATCATAATAAATATCTTCAATTTCGCCATATTGTAAAATATTATTAATATTATCCATAAGCGAATACTTCAGACGTTCTTTTCCTTCATTCCCTTCCAATTCTGATTTTTGAAAATCAGCAAGTGTCATGTTTATTGTATGGCGCAACTGCCGACGACGGTTGTTCAGCTCCGTCCCCAATAATATATTTTCACCATCATACGCAAGGAACATTTTTACGGAAATAATATGTGTTTCAGTTTTATCCGATAGATTAATCCGAAACTCGCCAATATCAAATGGTTTGAAGGCATCAGGCTTTTCTTTAAGCTCCTCACCCATAGTAAGTACATCGCCTTGATTACCGGCTTTAAAAACTAAACCGGAAATCAACACACTAACAATGATTACAACAATTGCCCCTAAAGTAAAACCAAGAATACGCGGTAATTGTCCACGCATACGAGCCATAATACCGCCAATACCACCGCCTTTCGGTGACTCAGCAGCCGCTACATCTTGATCTTCTCCTTCGGCTATTTCCTCTAAATCAATTTTATCATCATCTTCACGTACCATGAGAATTCCTCCGTTTATTTTTGCTCTTCATGGATAACAACAATTTCGACACGGCGGTTTTGTGCCCGCTCTTCGGGTGTTCGATTATGATTACCCGGTAATGGACGATGTTCACCATATCCGACCATTGAAAGCAAATTGTCTGAAACATTTTTTTCAATTAAATACCGTAATACACTTCCGGCACGTGCTGAAGATAAATCCCAATTATCAGAATAGGGGCTGCCTTCAGCAACCGGTCGATTATCGGTATGACCTTCAATACGAATTTTATTATTAAACAACGACGATTTAAATAATGTTGCAATCTTATTTAATACGTCATACATTCGCGGATTAATATCCGCTGAACCGCTCTCGAAAAATTTATCATTTGCCAAGGTAATAATGAGTCCACGCTCATCTTCATAAACACGGATCTGATCACTCTCAATTTCAGGCTTAAACATACTCCGCGCATTTTTAAGCTGCTGCGCAAGACGGCGTCCTTTTTCCTGAGCCGGAAGACTCTCAATAGTCATACCGAGTTCCTCTAATCGCCCATGTGAAAGCGTCATTCCGCCCTGGAGCATTCCAAGCGAACCACGAAATGCTGATAAAATTAATCGAAACTCTTCACCGTCAGTTGTTGCCGTGGTAAACATAAGAACAAAAAATGTCAGCAACAACGTTGTCATATCCCCGTATGTTGTTAACCATCCCGCCGGCGGTGTCGGCCCGCCGTCTTTTTTTTTCTTCCGTCTGCCTGACATAGATTTACCTCATACGCTCATCAACACCTTCGGTTACCTGATCACGTAATGCAGGCGGCAGGAATGATACCAGCCGGTCCTTAACAATACGCGGATTATCACCGCTTTGAATTGCAAGCGTGCCTTGAATCATAATTTCTTTCATTAATACTTCTTCATTATTTCGTTCACGAAGTTTATTCGCAATAGGAATAAACATCAGATTCGCGAGAAGTGTTCCATAATATGTTGTGATTAATGCGGTTGCCATACCACTTCCTAACATGCTTTTATCTTCAATATGTTTAAGCATGATAATAAGTCCAATCAGCGTTCCAATCATTCCAAACGATGGTGCAAACGTTCCTGCATCATCAAACATTTGCTTTGCGCCGCCATGTCGTGCTTCAATATTACCAAGATCTGTTTCCAAAATACTTCGTACCAGTTCCGGATCAGTCCCGTCAACAACCAGCTGAATCCCTTTTTGTAAAAAATCATCTTTCAATTCATCAAGATCATCTTCAAGTGCCAGCAATCCTTCACGACGAGCTTTCTCAGAAAAACTTACCAACATTAATATTGTCTCTGCCGGATTCTCTTTCGGCGGATTAAATGCAATCCCGACAATTTTCATGGCATTCACAACACGTCCCCACGGACTTGAAATAATAATAGCACATGTCGTTCCACCGATAGTGATTAACACTGACGCAATTTGAACAAACTCCATCGGATTTCCGCCACTAAGAAAAATCCCAATAACAGTAACTAATATAAATCCTATGACCATTGCTAATATGCCGGGAATATCCATTTACCGCCTCCGTTTATAATTCATTTGCAGTGTTATCTGTTAATGAATGCCTATACTGTGTTATACGATTTAATACATCTTCTATTTTATCAAGTACGACTAATTTCCTGCCAGACATCATCGATATCGTTGTATCAGGGAGTGCTTCAATAAACTCAATCTGATGCACATTCACCCAAAACTCAGTTTTATTAAGTCGTGTTACTTTAATCATCACTATATATATACCTTTTTAGTCTTCTGTTATTACTATCGACTAAAAATCCTCCTGCATTAGATAAATCCGAAAATTCCGGTTACCATACTATATACCATTTGGCGAATAAATAACAGTATTTTATCCGCCCCGGCAAGCGCCGGTATAATACCATATCAGGAAGACGGAGGGGCCGTCTTCCTGAAAAAAACGATTATTATCGTTTCAACGTTAAAAGCTCCTGAAGCATTTGATCAGACGTTGTAATCGAACGTGAATTCGCTTGGAAACCACGCTGTGTTATAATCATATCGGTAAACTGTTCTGCCAAATCAACATTTGACATCTCAAGAGTACCGGCACGCAATGACCCACGACTGCCGGTATCGGCAGGACCGATTATTGCAGTGCCTGAATTATTGGTCTGAACGAAATTGTTCTCCCCGGCTTTTTGCAGTCCTTCTTGATTAGCAAAAACCGCCATAGCAACTTGACCGTATTGACGTTTTTCGCCATTGTCAAAAGCGACCCATGCCATACCGTTCGGATCAATTTCAAAATCAGTTACGTATCCGTATGTCCAGCCGTCCTGCTCAACGCTTTTTGTCGTTGAACTTTTTTCAGGTGAAAACTCACGTGCTTGCGTGATACCGCTACCCATAATACCGGAAGTACCAAGCCGTAAGGTTATATCCTGCGGACGGGTTACTGCTGAATTACCGTCAGCATCATTTCCCGGGATTAAAACCCGAAGATTGATGCTCAGTTCATTACCGGACGGATACCGCTGAACAGGATTGCCCGCAGCATCAGTAATCGCTTTACCGAATTCATCAACTGCCGGTTGTAATGCAAGCTGACCGGTTCCGGTTGCATCAGTAACATTGACAAGAGCACCGGAAGTATCAAAATCAAGGATAAACTCATTGGTATCGCCGCCTTCCGGCTGTCCGCCGGCACCAATCCATACCTGTGTATTTGCTGTAGCTGTACCGGTATTCGGATCAACTGAATAGCCGAGCACATCACCGGTATTTGGATCAACGGTAAACATGCGCGCCCGCCAGCGGTTTTGCAGTTGTACACCACCGGCATCAACATCAGCCGCATCACGATAAAATACCGCCTGGACCTGATGAACACCACCCTGTGAATCATACGCATCAATAGTGGTAACATGCCCATGGGTGCGAAGATAATTATAGAGCTGCTGCTCATTACCCGCTGCCCGTAAATCATCCGGAACCGTAACCGCTACGGAAAGACCGTTTAAGTTTGATCGGAATCGGATATTACGCGTTGCCCGCGCTTCAATTTTGGTGTCAACCGGAGGAATATAAATTTCCTTCGTTGGTGCACTGGTATTGATACGGGTTGTTCCGTCAGGCATTATTTCTGACTGCCACCCCTGTACATGATACCCATGCGGATTCACCAAATGACCGTTCTTATCAAGCTGAAAATTACCTGCTCGCGAAAAAAACGTTTCATTGCCTTTTTTCATGACAAAGAAGCCCATACCGTCTATCGCGAGATCGGTTTTTCGATTCGTCTGCTGCATGGTCCCCTGTGTGAATATTTTATCAACAGAAGCAACACTCATACCCAGACCAAATTGTTTGGGATTCACGCCGCCCTTTCGTTCTGTCGGACCAGCGGCTCCCTGCATGTTCATCGACAGCATATCTTCAAACGCAACACGACTGTATTTAAACCCATAGGTATTGACGTTTGAAATGTTGTTTGCAACAACATTCATTCGTGTCTGATGATTTTTTAACCCCGACACGCCCGTGTATAAACTTGGAAGCATTGTCGGTTCTCCTTAATAGTTATTCATTCATGACCGGTTGCTATCACTTAACCGGCCTTTTCGGGCTCCCAAAAACGGGTCCGCCCGATTATTTTTAACCTTAACTCCGCTCCGATACGTGCAAACCAATGGTGTGGCTTGCTGCGTCAGTTATACCGGTGAGATATACTGCCGCTGACATATGGCGTTGTTGTAAAACTCATTGAACAACAATAGTTGAATCAATGTTCGTAAACACATTTTCATTCATGGTATTACCGGACATAGCAGTAATAACCGTATCATTTTTTACACTGACAACCAAAGCAAGATTGTCCAACAGTACAAGAGATTCACGCGCTCCTTTAGCATGCAATTTACGAACAGCATCACTCAGTCTTGTTAATTGGGACGACGAGAGTTTGATACCGCGTGCTGCAAGCCGCTGCTGCGCATGTTTTGAAAACTTAATCCCATGAACTTTCTGTTCCAACAATTCCGCAAATGAAGACCCCGATACATTCTGAGAATATGATTTTGCAATCGGCATTCGTCGATGTACGGGAGCATGCACTTTTCCGGGTATAATCGGATTTATTATTTGATTGGTCATAATTATTTACTACCCTTCAATGAATTGTCAGACACTGCATTATTCGCCGGTATATGCTGCACTGGTGATGACGGTTCTTGTTCAATAACCGCCTGCAACGATTCAAGCGAATATGACACATTGTTTACCTGTATGTGTGGTTTTCCGTTTTTCAAGGTTACCGCAGACACGGTCCCCTTAAAAACCGAATTCTGATCAGCATCATGCACACGAACCGATTTCCCTAATAATGACAAAGCAAATTGCCATTCACTCAATTTCGGTAATACTGATGAATCAGATGATTCAGTTTTTTGTGTGTTTGATGATGGATCTGCAGCGTGTACTGAAATGACATTTTTCACCGGATACAATCTGTTTTGAACACGAATAAATGTTTGTGAACCGGCTTTTCGCATTTCAGTTACTTCCCCGGTATAATTGACACCGAGACCGGAATCAAAGACGGTAACTTTTTTTCCGACTAATTCCTGTGCTGATTGAGCAATTTGTGTTTGCGAGACCGTACGCATTTCTTTAAGACTTTGTATTTGTGCCATTTGCGCAATGAAATCTTTATCTTTCAACGGATTCATCGGATCCTGATGCTGCAGTTCAGTCAGGAGCAGCTTCATAAAATCCATCTCAAATTGTTCCGCTGTACCAAAATCCGCACGAGTTCGCTCTGATGGTGCCGACGTTCGTGATTGAATTTGATTCGGCTGTACTGAATATGTTTGAATTGCTTCTGTCATAATTAGTACCCGTTTACACCCGAATATTCAGGTGCGAGACACCACCGGTAAACGCATACTCACGTTCAATAGAGGGTTGCGGTGAAGGGAAATCATTAAAACGACTTAACCGTTTTGCAGTTGACAGCGTATCAACCTCTTGCCGATAGCCGTTTGCATTTCCATTTCCTTCTCCACCCTGTTGCACCTGTACTTCAAACGAATCAATATTTAATCCCGATTTTGCAAATTCGGCTGATAATTGATGAAGATTTGACTTGAGCATATCCTGCGCTTCATTGGATTCAACAATTATCTTTCCAACGATGGTACCATTGTTAAGGGAAAAACGAAGATTCAATTTTCCGAGATGCGGAGGATCCATTCTCATCGTTACTACTGATTGACGATTATTAATAATAAAGCGGGCACGTTGTACAAGTTTTCCAAACAAACGATTCATCGTCTGTGTCGAAGCATGTTCCCGTGCTGACTGCGAAGTATCAGTCGTCAAGCGTTCTTGAACAACATCAACGGAATGTTTACCTTGTATACGTACATCACTCATATTCCGCGATGATGTATGTGAATCCTGCATCAATTCATTTTCAGTGTGTTGCGAAGATACTGTTGCCTGAATTTTTTCCGATGTATCATTTGAATTACCCTCAGTATCATGATTTACCGTTCCTTGATGTAATACATGACGACGGGTATGTGCTGAATGCATTTTTGTACGAGTATCAGTTACCATTACTTGAATGGTTTCAGACGGTGCAGTCTTCTGTTCAATGTTACGATGCGTTGCCGATTCCGTTGTCCGTTTGGTATCATCATTTTTCAGCCCCTTATGGGCATTGCGCGAAATCATATCAGTAGGAGTGTGAGAAGTGTGCCGTTTCAATTGATCACTATTGACTGTCTTTTTCTTTGCTGCCGTTGCTGAAATCGTTTCTTTCAGAGCCGCTTTTCTCAATGCATGTGTCAATTTCCGTAATGCTTTTTTTGTACGGTTTTTATTCACCTGTTCAATTGAACTGTGATTCGTTTTTATTATACGGCGTGTATTATCATTTGTATTCTTTGACTCAACAACAACACTTTTTGACTGCTCAATATTTTTCTTATCTTCAGCATCTTTCTCATCATCAGCACTCATTTTTTTCGCATCAGTTTCTTTCACGCTTTTTTTCTCTTTAAGATGATTCGTCTCATCAGCATTTGTTTTCTGTATAGACTGCTGTGGTTCATGCGATAGTGTAGGATTCTCTGTGTTTTCACTCTTGGACGTACGGTCGTTATATCTATCAGCATTACCGGATGAATATGTATAATCATTGTTTCTCATAACATTATTCATCATTTCAGAAAATTGTTGTGACGAGGAATTATTAAAAAGAAGCGATGCGATACCATTCGGTTTTGGTTGTATAGGCTGCATGGTAAAAAGTTGCGATGCAAGTGTTTCAACGGGCATGTATTCACCTCCTTCCTTGTAAAAAATAAAACTTAGCCAAATGGCTGCAATCGACCATGCCGAACATTAATTAAAAGTAGGCCGTTGTCGCCGTAATTCCTGTAACTCAGCAGACCGTTCCGGTGTAATGAGAGTCAGCCAATACGGCACGATTGAATCCTGACCTTCTGATTCCATTATCTCTTCAACCGCTATCAAAATATCAACGATAGAGGCATTATCCATATTCGTCAGCTGCGCAACGGCGGATTTTGGCGGCATTGCAATATATTGCTGTGCAATTTTTGAAAGCTCCGCCTGTTCCTCAAGAGTAGCCTGACGTTGTTTCTCCATCGCATCCCGTTCGGTTTTTACATACTCCCATTCTTTATCTATTTGTATATTTCGGCTATTTATTTTATTTGTTAAGCGCTCAATATACTCCATCCGTCCGGCAATTTCTTTCCATGCTTCTTTAATTGCTTCGTCCTGCTTGGAGCGTTCCATTGATGCTAACTTGCTTGAATCATCACGCGGACGCATAGTAATAACCCGTTTCATACCGGGGACCTTTTTTACAATCGGAAGCAAATTATCAGTAATCTTGTAAAACCCTAAAATATCAAAAAGCAACAATCCAAGAAGAATGACTAAAAAATTTGCAAAGATCATAACCAGTGTCCGGTTACTGAATCGCTGCTGCGGTTTTTTTTGCGGCAGCGGTAAAGAAACAGACGTCTTTGATGACTCCTCTCTTTTATTCTCTTCATCAGCAGGAGTCCCTCCGACAAACACTTCCTCTTCTTCGTTATTTTCGTCTTCAAATACCATATGGCACCTCTTAGCTGTAATCCAAATAATACTTTAAAACATTCTTGATATATCTATTTGTTTCTTCATATGGGGGCACCCCCCCATACCGTTCAACTGCCCCGGGACCGGCATTATACGCCGCTAATGAGTGAATTAGGTTCCCATCGAATTTGTCTAATAATTGCTTTAAATAGCGAGTCCCACCCTCAATATTTTCATATGAATCATAAATATTACGAACACCAAGCGAACGAGCTGTTTCCGGCATTAACTGCATCAATCCGACCGCACCTTTTGCAGAAACTGCTTTTGGATTATAATTTGATTCCGCTCGTATCATTGCGGAAATCAGCGATTCCGGCACTCCATGCTGATTTGAAACTTCAGAAATAATCTGCTGATAGTCAGCTGCACTGCCGCTCAGTTTCGCCGTTTCCGGTTTCGGCATATTAAACAGTTTCTGCTGAAACACATCTTCCTGTTCCTTCGTTCCTTCAACATCAGATCGTTGCCGTTGCCGAAGTGATGCAATACCGATACGTTCTTCAATTTCATGAATACGCTGCATAATATTGTCAATTCCTAGCATTTTTTCCTCCCAAATACGTGTGCATATAATCTACTCGATATTTAACCCTGCATCCCTTCATAGGCACGACGTCGAGCATATTCATCAATTTCCGCCGCTTCTTCTGCTTCAAATTCCTTCCGCCAGATATCGTACTTTTTCTCACGAATCCGTTCGATAATGCGTCTATCCCGCATAGTTTCAACCATTTTCTTACGGGCTGTTTCAACACGCGAATGCGCAAACTTTATTTTTGCATCCTGCTGAGTGATATTCCAATTCAACTGCTGATAATAATGATCCATATCAACCAGTTCTCCAATATGACAGCCGGCACGGGCTGTCGCATGTATTTCATTAAGCACGTCGCTTTTTTTATCTATTAAACGTGTCCGTTCTACCACCTCATTGTTTAATAGTAACTGTTCACGACCTAAGGCTAATTTTGCCTGCTCTTCTTTCCGCTTTCTTACCGATAATAACGGATCAAGTTTAAAATGAAAACGTCGCATTAAATTTCCTCAAATGACAGCGGCATGCCATTCACGCCGATAGCATCCTGTATAACCGGTTTTCTTTGTACAATATCGGCGTTTTCTTCAAATCCTGTATCTTCCGCAAATATACGCAACAAATTGTCCCGAGCTTCATCAAATGAAGCTTTCTCATCAATACCTTGTCGTAAAAATGCATTGACCTGTTCTATCTTCGTAAGTGCATAATCCACCCGCGGGTTTGAACCACGGGCATACGCACCGATGTTTATTAATTCATATGCTTCTTTATATGAAGCCAGTACTTCGCGTATTTTTGCTGCTGCAGTTTTATGTTCATCATTAATAATATCATTCATCAAACGGCTAATACTGCCCAGTACATCAATCGCAGGATAATGATTCAACATTGCCATATCACGTGATAAATATACATGACCGTCAAGAATACCCCGAACCGCATCGGCTATCGGTTCATTCATATCATCTGCATCGATTAAAACAGAATAAATCCCCGTAATTGATCCTTTCTCTGTTCTGCCGCTGCGTTCCATTATTTGCGGCAGTACAGTATACACTGATGGTGGAAACCCCCGTTGTGAAGGAACCTCTCCAACGGCGAGCCCTATTTCCCGTTGCGCGCGCGCGAATCGGGTAACCGAATCCATCATCAATAAAACCTCTTTACCGCAATCTCTGAAATATTCTGCTATCGTTGTTGCAACATATGCAGCACGTAATCGTACTAACGGCGTTCGATCACCGGTTGCAACAACCATAACCGTTCGCTCCATTCCTTCTCGTCCAAGATTTTTCTCAATAAACTCTTTAACTTCACGACCACGTTCGCCGACTAAAGCAACAACATTTACTTCAGCTTGTGTAAACCGTGCAATCATACCTAAGAGTGTTGATTTCCCAACACCTGATCCTGAAAAGATTCCTATTCGTTGACCGCGACCAATCGTCAATAACCCATCAATTGCCCGAACTCCTGTTGCGAGTATCTGATTTATTCGCGGTCGATCCAATGCTGATGGGGCTGTATTAAATATTTGATACCGGTCAGGAGAAACAAGCGGCCCCATTCCATCAATTGCTTCGCCGCTCCCGCTAATAATTCTGCCTAATAAAAAATCGCCAACCGGAATTTCTATTGGTCCACCGGTTGCAATAACTTCACAACCGGGTGCGATGCCATTAATATCATCGTATGCCATTAAAAGAACATTATTATCACGAAAACCCACTACTTCTGCTTTTACAATACGTGGTGAATCGTCATAGTAATTTGGTATCACGATCTTACATAATTCATTCAATTGAGATACAGGTCCATGACTTTCAATAACACTTCCAATAACTTTCTCAACCGTTCCGGTTTGTTTCATTGACTGTGTATGTTCAACAACCTGTTTATATTTATCTAAGAAACCCATAAACCCGCTCGTTACATTTTATTCTTGTTCAATCGGTGTACCATTATCTATGTTTTCAGTTTGTTCGGAATCAGTAATCGTATTTGATGCAGTTTCTGTCTCAATTTCAGCAACAGCGTTCTCAGTAACCACTGCAGTTTCAACTTCTGTAACATCATCCGGTGATGAAACAGCTACTGCAGCACTTGTTGTATCGTTTTTTTCCATATCTTCAACTCGGTCTGATGCCGGAGGAATTGGCTGCTGATGTTCAACACGTGAAATTGAAGGGACATGATCAAGAGGCGGTGTTGACTGTAATATTTTCTCTTGTTGTTGTCTTCTTTTTGCTTCAGAAAAATATGTAAAATCAGCTAACTCGCGTATCTTCTCAATAATTTCCTCAAGCTGAACCATAATGCGTGCATCTATAGAACCAAAATCCGTTTCAATAATACAACCGCCGCGCTCAACACGATTATCTTCTAAGATCGTAACATGCTTAAGATCTTCAACCATACTAATAAATTCATCTTTATGCTCAGTGGTTAATTCTAAATCGTCGGTATTTATTCTGATAGTAATTGTTTCTTTCCCTCTGATTTTTCTTAATGCGGCACGAATATTTTCAATAACAACACCTTCCTGCTCAGTCGATATAATTTTTACAATCTTTCTGATTGATAACAAGATGATATTTACAATTTGTTCTTCCGCACTTTGAATAATATCTTCACGTTTATCGATAGCACCTTCAATAACCACTTTAAGACGTTTAATCAAACGATTAACTTCAGCCGCTCCTTGACTATAGCCATCTTTATAACCTTGATCATATGCCCCTTGTCGTGCTTCGGTAACCTGCGTATTGATTTTTGTTTCCGCTTCCCATTGGATTTCTTTACCCTTACGTTCAGCTTCAGCGATTATGGTATTTGCATTATCGTTTGCTTCTTCAACAATATTTTTCCCACGTTCGGTTGCTTTTTTAATATGTTCAAACGCTCCGTTTTCCGCTTCTTTAATTATTCGCTCACCTTCAGCACGCGCATCATCAATAATATCCTGTGCTTTATTTTGCGCTTCTTCAAGTAATTGCTGATTGTCACGTTCAATTTCTTCTCGTTGTCGCCGTGCTGATCGCAGTAATTCTTCTTCTTCCTCTTCAGGTTTAACGACTTGAATATCAGGGGGCTGCAAAATAACTTTTTTTGTTAATTCCCTGACTTCAATATCCTTAAATACCTGCTGGCTATGTATATTTTTTCTTCGCATTACAATGTCCTTTCCGGTAAAATACTCCGGGTATAACGGTTATGTGTTTTCTTTACACGACCAACTCATCTTCACCGGCACGGGCAACAACAATTTCGC
>CAZBCL010000003.1:0-144280 GCA_964490645.1 uncultured Spirochaetia bacterium | reverse complement strand
TCTGCATGAGTATGACGTTACCATTAGTATTGGTGATGGGATGCGCCCCGGGGCGATTGCTGATGCAACCGATCGCGCACAGATTGAAGAATTGGTTACACTGGGTGAACTGACACAGCGTGCATGGGATAAAGGAGTGCAAGTTCTTGTTGAAGGACCGGGGCATATTCCGCTTAATCAGATTGAGGCAAATATCCGGCTTCAGAAAGCAGTAACCAATAACGCACCTTTTTATATTCTTGGACCGTTGCCATGCGATGTCGGCGCCGGACACGACCATCTTACCGGTGCCATTGGCGGAGCATGGGCAGCATATTTCGGTGCTGATTATCTGTGTTATTTAACACCGGCGGAACATCTTCGCCTGCCGAATGTTGATGATGTTCGTGAAGGGGTTATCGGAACAAAAATTGCTGCGCATTGTGCAGATCTTGCTCGCGGGAATGTTCGTGCATGGGAACGTAATCGTGCGATTGCAAAAGCACGGAATGAGCTGAATTGGGATAAAATTATCAGTTTGTGTATTGATGAACAAAAGGCACGAAAAATGCGCACTGAGAGTGAAGCTGCGAATGACAGTGTTTGTACTATGTGCGGAGAGTTTTGCAGTATTGAGACACTGAATGAAACATTAGCAGAGTTGGAAAAAAAGTTTACTTCTATTGCAGCATTATAAGAGCAGATTTCTTTGATAAAAATGCCGGCATATGTATTATTATATATGCCGGTTGAATGCATACCGAGTTATTTTTTCGCTGTCTATTGCATTTCTGTTTGTAAATGTCCGGCGATTGTTTTCATAATCCATAATCGTCCGATAAGCCCGCTGAGCAATCCGGCAAGTGTCGTTCCGGCGAAAATTCCCCACAGTCCGAAATAATGTGCTCCAAGGAAACTTAATGGTACAATAAAAATAATAAGCCGCATCAGCAGTAATCCTGCGGCATGAAATGGTTTATTCAGAGCATTGAATGCTGACGTGGAGAGATACAGGACTCCGTATCCCCCGAAACCGATAGCAACAATAACTAAATACCACATCGCGTAATGTATAATATCGGGATTATCAGTGAAAACTTCCACTATCGGTTGTTTAAAGAAAATAAACACAATAAAAACAAATATGCCCCATAATAATGAAAAGAGATGAACGGTATTAAGCGCTTGTTTGATGCGGGTATATTTTTTCGCTCCCATATTTTGACCGATGAAGGGTATTATAATCGCTCCCAGTGCAATACAGGGGGTAAGTGCAAACATTTCTATTCGTGTACCGATACCGTTGTATGCAGCAATTGCCGTATTACCGTATTCTGCGACTAATCGGGTTATAAATGCCAGTGAAATTGGAATAATGATATTCGCCGCTGCTGCCGGAATACCGATATATAGGATGGATGACCATGAGCGAATTATTTCACCGCGCGCCGGTTTTTCAAACGTAATCATTTTTTCGCGAAAGTGCAGGACCAGTAATGCGATAATCATGGCGGTCATTCGAGTACCAACGGTTGCCACTGCAGCACCGGTAATGCCCATTTCCGGAAAAGGCCCAATGCCGAAAATTAAAAACGGGTCTAAAACAGCATTTATTGTTACAACAATAATCATAATTAAGCCGGGTGTTTTCGTATCACCGGTTGCTCGTAGAGCATTATTGCCAATCATCGGAACGATGACAAAAATAACACCGGGGTACCATATACGCATATATGCTGAAATATGTTCAAGTACTATGCCTTGTGCCCCAAGCATCGTAAAAAGCGGTTTGATAGTCAGCATGCCGATGACAATAATGATACTGACAAAAACAGCTCCCAGCATTAAGGCGTCAGTGGTAAGACGCTGAATTAAATGTTTATCCCCGCGCCCGATAGCACGTGAAATTGATGATGAAGTTCCGATAGCAATACCCAGTGCAAAATTATTGATAATCATAATTACCGGGAAGATAAATCCCATCGCAGCAAGTTCGTCTTTTCCCAGTTTTCCGATGAAGTAACTGTCAACAAGGTTGAATGCCATCATTGCGAGAATGCCAAAGAGCATTGGCCATGCTAAACGAAAAATTGTCGGTGCAACATCGCCGGTAAGTAATTGCGGTCTTTTAAACATTGGTTTTTTTATTCCTTATATTTGTATAGTAGTCTCTTATATATGCTATATTGTTTATATTACAATAGATAATATCACGAATAATAATTGCTGAATACCCGTTATTTTCAGATCGGGGATACTATATGCAATCGGCAGCGTATGCGCCGATTGCAGGAAACAGTGCATATGTGCTCTCATTTTCAGTATACCTAATAAAAACGGCACACGGTCAGTATCAGACCGTGTGCCGTGTATCGTTATCGTATGGACAAGAATTATGGAATGAGGGTTTATTTACCGGCATTCAAACTTTCATAGAGCGGCGGATAATAACGGCTGATTGAACGTTTCAGTTTATTAGCTTTATTGATATATTTACCGCCGGGGTAGTTGTCAATTACTTTTTGCGCTTCTTCATATGCAAGACGAAGGTTTTCAACTTTCGTATATGATTGTGAAGCATCAACTAAACGAAAATACGATAGCGCTTTTCCATATTGTGCTGATTCATCTTTATAGGTAAGTTTGTTATTGAGTGTTTTACTGAAATAGCTGATTGCTGTTTTAAAGTATTCCTGATCGAAATATGAAACTGCCATCATGTATAATGATTCTTCGCCTTCCAGAGTATCAGGGAAACGGTCGATGATTTTTTTGAAAAATTTCCGAGCATAGATAAATGCACCTTCACGATATAAATCGTCAGCATAGGTGTATGTTGTTTTCAAAAATAAATCAACGACTTCATCCGTATGTTGACTGAGGCGTCGATAGTCAAGAAACTCTTCAGCAAGCGCAATAGCACGCTCACGGCTTTCTGAGTCATCCTTAGCGACATACGTTTTAATACGACCGACAAAAGCACGATCATCATTGAGGTTTTCTTCCCGATGAAACTGATATAATGCTTTGTCAAAGTCATGTTCCATATAATAGATTTCACCTTTTTCGTTATACACGTCAGTTTTAAGTGGAGTATTCGGAAAGGTTACCAAAATATGATCTAATTGCGCTTGTGCTTCATCAAAATTACCGCGCCGCGCATTAATATTTGCAATGCGAATAAGTGCGCGCTGCGACCATTCACTATGCGGGTATTGTGAAACAACTTGTGAATACTTTTCCTGTGCAGCGGCAATTTTTTCCATGTCATTATCCTGTTTGGATAATCGTTCATATCCGCGCCCGATTTTATACAATGCCTCCGCAGAATACGTGTCGCCGACATTGTTATGCACAAGCTCATTGTAAATTTCGATACCATGCCGTATGTCGGAGGTATCGCCTAACATGACCTTACTGTCTGCTCGGCGCATGACAACGTTGACGCGGTTCTCGGTAATATAGTAGACCGCTCCAACTATGCCTGCCATTAACAGTAAGACAATCAGGATAATTAAGAAAATGCGTAATCCTTGTCCCATGATGTGTCTCCTTTACTTATAATCGTTCTATACACGCTGAGATATAAAAATCAGCAATCTCAGGGTATTGTTCTTTTACGTTAAAAAATAACTTCACGGCAACTGCATAGTTGCCCATTTTATAATATGTTATTGCACGATATAATTTTGCTTCATTTACAACCGGTTCAGCAATATTATCGGCAGTTAAAATTGCGTTAATTTGCTGTAATGCGGTTTCATAGTTTTCAGAGTAAATAGTATCATTTATCGTTTCAACCAGTTGAGCATAGTATTCCTGTGAATCAGTGGCGGTCGGCAGAGTGTCGGCAGATGACGGCAGTATCGGAGTAGCGGTGTTATTGTGAGAAATACTATTTTCTTCTGAGACTTTTTTTGTATAGGTAATATGAAGTTTTTTCTGTGCACTGTTGTTGTATGAATCTTCAGCAATAATAATTAATGCGTTTTCGCCTTCGTCAAGAGGGATTGTTGCGGAAAATGCCCCGGCTGCAGAGAAATCAGCATTAATATGGTGTGGCAGAATAGTTATAGATTTAAGATGTGTGTCAGTTGCTGTTCCGCTGAGAACAATATTTGAATGCTCAGTCGTTGCGGGGATCGTGTTGATACTGATGACCGGTGCTGTTTCATCAGTTGTAATTGGCTTTGATTTTGGTTGATATGTTATTGAAAATTGTTTTGTTATTGATACGTTCTGCGGTCCGATAGCAGTAATAAGAAAATCATTATTGCCTTGCTGCAGTGTGAGTGGTGCGGAAAATGTTCCGTTTGCCGTATCAACGGTTATCGGAATATTACCCGGTGTTATCTGCATCTGTACCAAACCATCAGCATCAGTAATAGTGCCGGTTATGGTATAGGTATTTGTTGCAATAGCGGTTGTGGGGTTATGAACAGTAATTATTGGACTAAACGGTGATTTGATAAATGCCGGCAATTCCGTTGAAGATTGCTTAATAATAATATTTCTATTTTCATTGAGCCCTTTTTTTGCGGTAATGGCATAATAATTATTGCCGGGATTTGGGGATGAATCAGTATAGGTTTTTGTTGTATTATCGACTGTTGCAATAGCTTCTGCATTATTCAGTGCTTGTGCGTCAAAGATCTGAGTTGCAGCACGGTAAATATTATATTCAACAGAGCGGTTTTTTGATGGGTTTTTCCATGTTAATACAACAGTTTCTGCTGATACCTGTGCAGTAAGATCACTGACCATTCCCGGTAATTTTGAACCGGCAGCGATTGGTTGTGTTGTATAGCTATTTTCAATAACAAGAGTATTATTTTTCACGCCGGTTCCGGTCTTTTCAGTTGTTACGGCATAATAATAATTTCCGGTTTTATTGATGGTATCAGTATAATTATCAGTATTATGCACACTGCCGACGAGATTGGCAGCGGATAATTTTTCAGGGGTGTCAATAATGGTCGTTGATCGAAATATGTGGTAATCAACTGCATCGCCCGGAACTTGTTCCCATTGGATACGAATCTGATTTTCAGATTGTGAAATGGCTTCAATGAAGGTAACATGTTCTAAATCACTGTTTGATTGCGGTGGTGCCGGTGTATTTATCTGACTTGGAGAGGATGCAGCATTATTAACAACATCGGGATCACCAACATCGCTTAACCATTCACCACTGTATACCGGATCAATGCAAATAAACAAGTATATCATGAAAATTATGATGATAGTATACTTTTTCACACTCTATATCCTTTAAGACAAAAAAATATGCCTTCATATACTATATCGACAGAAAAATATTCATACTTAATGTCAAATAATGTGAAAAAATGTACGTAAAAAGGAAAAACGGATTATTGTTATTTTTTATAAAAAGGGCTGACGACTGCAAAGAGACGAAGCACAATAACAGTGCCGATAATAAGAGCGAGGATATTTACTTCTTCAATAATACTAGAAAGAAAATCAAGACAATACATTCCGATAATTCCCCCGATAAGACCAATCAGGATTGCTCCCGGTAACCCGCCGATAAAATGATATTGTTCAATTTTACTGTAATACAGGGATACGATAACGGAAATGCCGGCACTTATAAGAAATGTAATTATCATGACGTAAACCTATTTATATATTTTTATTACCGGGGTCAAGCTGATATGCCCATTGAAAAGTCAAGGATGTATCTTGAATGGTTTCGCACCATAGTTTTACATAATTATTCGGTGCAACATGGAGGATATATATATGTCCGATACGAATAGGCAATAATTCTCCGTGTTGTATATAACCATTTTGCGGTGCTCTGGTGATTGAGTTAAAACTGCCATTGCCGGTATCAATTATTTGTGTGCCGTTGCCGGCGATTATTAATGGAATCAGGTTTGTTACTGACCCTGAGAGATTCCCTTTAAATATACCGAACGCATAGTCCGTATCCGGGTATGGTCCACGATTTGAAATACTATAACCGTTTGTGATTGTTGTTGAACAGGTAAGGGTACAGCTGCCGTCCGGTCGCGGGGTTGTTGAAGCTTCATCACTGAATCCGCTTTCGTTGCCATTTAAATCATGCGCACGGACAGTAATATAATATGTATAGCCATTTTGAATAGTATAATGCTGTTGTATTTGTGAATGGGTAAAGGAGTAGCTGACTGTTGGATGTGCAGTAATAGTGTCGATATCAGATGGAATAGTTGGTTGTGAAAACAATACCGAGGGGAGTATGTAAGCATTTTTATAATGCATGCGTATTGAACTTTCAGTGCTGATATATACATTATAACCGTCAAATTTTCGCTGGAAATTTTTTCCGGTAAAGGTAACCATGATGCCCTCGTTGAGGGGGGCGGCTGAAAGATTAAGCGGAGTGCTTAAAAAAACGGATTCGGTACGTGTTTCGATGCCGCAGGAAATAACCGCTATTACACATGCACTCAGACATATAAAAACAGCGTGTTTCGGTATTAACATTTTATTGCATCCTCCGATAAAGATACTAGATAAATGATAACCAACGGGAGGAATATCATGACCTTATTTAAAAAAGTTCTTTCACATCTTGATACAACCATTTATAACCTCGATGGTCAACTTGACCGTATGAAAGCGGCGCGCCATTCTATTGAAATATCATTACGCCGGAATCGTGCTTCAGTGGAGTAATATGCGGAAATATCGCTTCACTGTAAAATGAATCTAATGATGCAGAGAATAATGAACGATCTGCAATCAGTGTATGGAATTTTCCATCCGGTAAAATAAGATGCAGTATATAAAAAATCGCCGTAATAACAATAATACCTTTTATAAGCCCCAGTATACAGCCAAGAATTTGATCGGCGTGTGAAAGGGTGTCTTTTTCATCAATGTGATCGTCAATACGCCGTCGAATAATTGAAAACACAATAAAGAAAAAGAGTGCTATTGCTATCCAAATAATAACCGCTTCAATTGCCGGTTTTAATCCGAAATGAATATTATAGTGTGCAATGAGTTTTTGTACGAACCCCGGTAAGAGTAATGTTGCAGTAACCTGTCCGAGTGCAAGTATTTCGTCGGCCAGTCCAACGCGATATCCCATATACATGAAACCGCTGATAAATAATACTATTATACTGTCTGTTATATAGCCCATATATTCCATATTATTAAAAAGCCGCCGGATACGAATACCACGGCGGCCGGTTTATTTTTTTAATACAATTAATTAATGATGAATTAATAAATTAATTCATCATCTTGGTTGTTGAATACATGAGCTTTGTCCATATCAAAGACCAATTCAACATCCTGATTAACTTCCAACTCTGAATTTGCATCCATGCGTGCAGTTAATTGATTTTTTCCGGTTGTGGTATACAGAAGGGTTTCAGAACCCATTGGCTCAACAACTTCAACGGTAACTTTAATGGTACTTTCCGGCGCTGCCTGATTGTAGAAAGTTTTATCATATATATCTTCCGGACGGATGCCCAATGTTACCGGCTGATTAATATAACTTTCCAGTGCTTTTGCCATTTCCGGTAAAACTTTAATTTTAACATTTCCTTCATTAAGGAAAATGTCACTTCCGCTGCCTTCCACTTTACAGGAAATGAAGTTCATCGGCGGGCTGCCGATAAATCCTGCAACAAACTTATTAACCGGATTATTATACAGAGTAATCGGGTCAGCAATTTGATGAATGACACCGTCTTTCATGACAACAATACGATCGCCCATGGTCATTGCTTCAGTTTGATCATGAGTAACGTATACCATTGTTGCCTGTAAACGGGTATGCAATTTATTTAATTGTGTACGCATTTGCACGCGCAGTTTTGCGTCAAGGTTTGAAAGGGGTTCATCAAAAAGAAAAACCTGCGGTTTACGGACAATAGCACGTCCAACTGCAACACGCTGGCGCTGTCCACCGGAAAGCTGTTTTGGTTTTCGGTCAAGTAAATCGCGCAGTTCAAGAATATCCGCGGCTTCCATAACCCGTTCGTCAATTTGTTGCTTCGGGTATTTACGGAGTTTAAGACCGAATGCCATATTATCATAAACGGTCATATGCGGATACAATGCGTAATTTTGAAATACCATTGCAATATTACGGTCTTTGGGAGGCATGTCATTAACGACGGTATCACCAATTAATATTTCGCCATCACTTATTTCTTCAAGACCGGCAATCATACGAAGGGTTGTTGATTTACCGCATCCTGACGGACCGACTAATACTAAAAACTCTTTATCTTTAATTTCGATATTTGCTTTATTGACTGCTTTAACATCGCCGTCGTATACCTTTGAAATATCACGTAATGTAACACTCGCCATATGCATGACCTCCGAAAGTTAGAGTTGAAACTATCCTATTAATTCATAACCTTATTGTATTATCATGAAAAACAGGGGTTTTGTCAATAATATTTATCTATATTTATAGGTATACACTTTTATGGTATATAATACAGAACCCGTCCACATTGAACACATCGGTTGATTTTATCATTAAGCATAATATTATTGACCTCCTGTGGCGGGAGGGTTAAATAACAACCGCCGCAGGCATTATTGTTAATGCTGACTATTGCGTTATCCGGATATTTCCTTCTGATGGTATCATATAAATCTAAAATATGTTGTTCGGTTTGGGTAGTATATACCGTACGTTGTTTATCCAATGCAGCGATGCTTTTCTCAATTTCTTTCAATCGTTCAGTACGCGTGTTTTCCAGATTTTTTATTTCGGATTGCTGTTCTTCAAATAGTGCGTTTACGCGATCAAAGTCCGCTTGCATTTTTTCTAAGTCTTTTTCCATGCGTTTCTTTTTTTCTCGTTTTTCATTAATCTCTTTGCTGAATGTTTTTATTTGTGCATCAATGGCAGCGACTTCTTTCGGTCGGCTTTCATCTTTCAGGAGTTCTTTTAATTTTTTTATCCGGTCTTCTCTGGTTTGGATATCCAGATTATTCTCACTGATTGATGCTTCCATATCTTTGTATTTATCGCGAATAGGACCGGATTCAGTCTCAGTAACGGATAATTTGTTTTTTCGATTTTCAATATCCTTATCAATTGAATTAGTTTGTTGTTGCAGAGCATGGATTTCCGCATCAATTTTTTGTAAATCAATTAATGCATCTAATGATTTGAGCATTGGTTTTTCCTTAATGATAATTGTTGTGGCAGTTGGCATGTATAGAGTGGTATGATATTAAAAAAGCCGATTACACGGTAAAGTATAATCGGCACCTTAAATTGTTGTATGAGACCATACGTTTTGAGAAAGATTCCTGTTTTTCTATATCGTTGTTTCATTCATTGTATCTCGTACCGAAATTAATATCAGTGGGCCCTCTAGGACTCGAACCTAGGACCTACTGATTATGAGTCAGCCGCTCTAACCAACTGAGCTAAGGGCCCTATAAAAACGGCGCAATTATATTCTGCTATCCGTAATTGTCAATACAATATACACAAAATAGTATAAAATATTTTATCTGTAATTTACATCGTTATTGTAACATGAACGGCTATTGTATACAATGGAAAACAGAGCAATGATAATAAATACACGTTTGACCTATTATCATATGATATGTTGTTTTAATTAGGTATATGTATAAAAATGCCATTGAAAGAGTAAAATCATATATCTTGGTAACTAGTTACGATAGTATTTTATCGGGTCGTGTAAGGATAAGAATGGATGTGCATGAAAGAAATAAAATATACGAATGCTGCTGATACGGCGTCAGAAAAAATTAAATCGGATGCTGACCATGCTGATTCAGGAAATGCATTATTATCCATGCGTCGTATAATACGATTAGATCGTCCGACATTCAATCGTCTGCGGGATTATATTTATACACAAACAGGGATATTCATCCCGGATAAGAAATTGTATCTTCTGCAAAGCAGGCTTCAAAAAAGGATTCGTGCGTTACAGCTCTTGTCATTTATTGATTATTTTCGGTATGTGCAGCGGCAAGAAAATGATGATGAAATTAATAAGCTTATTAATGCGGTAACGACAAATGAAACGTATTTCTGGCGGGAGCCGCGTCATTTTGATGTTATGATTAATGTGCTTATTCCTGCACTTATGCAAAATCCAAATCGTACAGAGTTACGTATTTGGTCAGCAGCATGTTCGACTGGAGAAGAGATCTATACGATTGCGCTGCTGCTGCATGAGTATCAATATGTATTACAGGGGAAGCCGGTTACCATATGGGGGTCTGATATTTCAAGTGAAGTGCTGGAGAAAGCCCGCATCGGTCTATATAATGATTATGCAATGCGGAATGTTGCAGAACACTGGAAAAAAAAGTATTTTGATGTAGTAGGAGAAAAAGAGTATCAAATAAAACAGTATATTCGGGATTCGGTTATATTTAAAAAAGTTAATCTTTTTAATGAACGGGATATTTCTCAGTTTTCAAATATTGATATATTATTATGCCGGAATGTTATGATTTATTTTCATGCAGACGGGAAACGTACATTATTACGCCGGTTTCGAACTATTATTTCACCCGATGGATTTTTATTAGTCGGTCATTCTGAGTCATTACATGCATTTGCCGATTGCTTCACACTTACGCGGATGAATAAGACCTTTGTATATGTGAAGACATAAAGATAGAGCGTGCATTGTTGAGGAATAACAAGAGTTCCCTCAAATAGCTTATCGTATGCAGTAGATTTCCACTCACTTTAATATAGTATCCATACCCGTATTGGTATTTATTTTTGTTGATTTTAATTGTCTTGAAAACACATGTACAATATGATATAAGTTTATTTAACATAGAATACAATGCTATCGTTCAATCGAGAGGAATATGAATAAAGGATTATTAATAATAACCGGAATAGTATTACTTATTGTACTTATAAGTGCTGTTCCGGCGACGCAATTTGATTATGAATGGCTTCGTGCTGAACAATTATTCAGAAAAGGGTTGGTGCAATACAATGGGCTTCGCTTCAATCTTGCTATTGATTATTTTAATCGTTCACTTGAAGTTCAATCACGGTATTATCTTGCGCGGATTTGGCTTGGGAAAGCGTATTTTCGTGCCGGATATTTAGATAATGCATTAAATGAATGGCGTCTCGTTGAGGAACTTGGTGGTGGAAATAACATTCTTCATCAGCGTATCAATACACTATTGTATCGCCTTGGAAGACCGCAGGAGACCCGTCCGTTGTATCAGGATTATCGGTATTTAAAAACAATTGACGGCGTTAATTTGGAAATGCGTTTTTTCAACCCGACGGCGCTTAATTTTGATATGAATAATCATTTATGGGTAGTCGGTTTTGGTTCACATTCTATAACGGGTATTGATGCGAATGGTGTTCGTTTAGGGACTATCAAAGGCGGAAAACGTCCATTTAAATATCCTTTTGCAATAGCACGAGAACAATCCGGCGCAGTATGGGTAAGTGACTTCGGGAAAGACAGAATACAAAAGTTGTCATCAGATGGGAAAGGGATACTGTTTATCGGCAGCAATGGTTCGTTACCGGGGGAGTTTCATGGACCTGAAGGGCTCGCTGTTGATGATAATGACAATCTCTGGGTTGTTGATAGTGGCAATAATCGGGTTCAGAAGTTTTCATCTCAGGGTGAATTTCTTGCTGTTTTTGGGCATCTTGGTGATGGGAGCGGTGAGTTATTTAAACCGTCAGGTATTGCGGTTGGTCCTAAAGGGAATATATATATATCTGATACGGGAAATCACCGTGTACAAGTATTTGATCAATATGGTAATTGGCGGGAAACTATCGGGCAGGGACGGTTGCGTGCACCGCGGGCATTACATTTTATAGACGGTAACTTATATATTGCTGATGGTGATAGCGGATTATATATATATTATCCAGACAGTGGGACGTATTATAACTTTCTGCATTATGATAATAATCATCGTATGTTTAAATATGTTTCCGATGCAGCATTGAGTGATGATGCAATGCTGTATATTGCCGATATGGATGCTTCAACAGTTGAAGTGTTTGTGCCGAAACAATATAAATATGTCAATCTTGATGTTGATATTGAATATACGGATACCCGTTTATTTCCATTAATAACACATTATGTAACTGTTCGTTCCCGCGAAGGTGAAATAATGCAGAATTTACGGGCTGAAAACTTTCGGGTTCTTGAAAATGACACTGAGCGGACTTTTGTTCAACTCTCTTCAGTAAACCGCAGCAGGGAAAAATGTAAAGTTGTATTTTGTATTGATGAATCCGCTGCAATGGAACCGTATGCGGAGGATCTTATTAATGCAACCGGTTACTTCCTTGATGCCATTGGGGATGAAGATGCAATAAAAGTGGTGAAGTGTAATAATAATGTCTGGACGGGATTAGACTGGAGCTGGGGGAAAAACCGGGTACAAAATGCTCTGATTAAGCATAATTATCAGTCGTCGTTGCAGCTTGATCGCGGATTATATCATAGTGTTGCGGATCTTATCGGAATACATGAGCGTAATGCAGTGTTGCTGTTTACTGCCGGAAAGTTTAATCCGGTGGAATCATTCAGTGATCCGGTGTATGATGTTGTGCTCAATTTTGCATTGAATAATCATGTGCCGATTTATATTATTGCCTTTTCTCGGGAGAATGAGACAATTTTAAAGGACTTATGTGAAAGAACCGGCGGTGAATACTATTATTATTTTGCGTCAAATGCTCTTAAGGATATGCGCCACTCTATATTAAATCAACCGATATGGCATTATCTTGTTCAATACAGCACACCGTTTGATACGCGACAATTTCGCCGTTTATGGCGGAAGGTTGAAATACAGATTAATTATAATAATCTCATTGGTTCTGATACAAGCGGTTATTATTTTAAAAGTGTTCCAAAGAGATAATTGAGCGATTTCGCTTTACTGTTAATATATTGATGATAAAAAGGTAAAACAATAAAGGATGGTGTTCATGATACTGCCGGATATAACGAATAGTATAACAAATGTATTGCAAAGTGTAACTAATATAACAGCAGAACAGAGTGTGCATTTTACGGATAAAATCACCTATTGGCTTCAGCAAACGGGTTTGCCGCCATGGTTGGTTATTGTACTGATAGCGACAATACCAATTTTAGAACTTCGCGGTGCGATTCCATTTGGGGTGTTGTGGTATGTGGAAACGGCTGACCCGGTCATGACGTGGGGGCAGGTTATTCTATTTTCCATTATCGGCAACCTTATACCTGTACTGCCGATTTTGTTTTTACTGGAACCAATTCGTACACTTTTAGGCCATATTAAACCAATCGGAAAGCTGCTGGACTGGGCGTATGCACGTGCTCATAAACGCGGGAAGGATGTTATTGAACGGTATGGCTGGATTGGTTTATCAGTGTTTGTCGGTATTCCATTACCGGTAACGGGGGCATGGACCGGATCCATGGTAGCGCTTGTTTTTGATATTGAGCCAAAAAAATCAATTCCGGCTATTATACTTGGTGTGATTGGCGCTTCGATAGTTGTTACTGCTATCGTAAAAGCCGGATTTGAGATATCACGTATATTTTCATATCAAACATTGGCGATCGCAGTTGTTGTTGTTGTGATCGGATTGATTGTCATTCGTTTATTAAAAAAGAAGAAGAAAGAGGTATAAATGAAGTATGGTGAAAAACGTATTATTACACGCAAATAAAAAACGTCTTGTTGCAGAGTTTTGCCGGCTCGTGCGGATTCCTTCGCATTCGGGTGAAGAACAGAAAATGATTTCATATTGTGTAAATACCATGCGCGCTCTTGGATTGACGCCATATTATGAGCGTCATGGGAAAACCGGTAATATTATTGCTCGACGGAAAGGGCTGCGAACATGTTCGCCGTTATTAATTTCAGCACATTTGGATACTGTGCAGCCGGGGATTGGCATTAAACCGAAAGTAAAGGGTGATATCATAACTTCAGATGGGACAACGATACTGGGTGCTGATGATAAAGCGGCAATTGCAATTATTTTTGAAATGCTGAAAATAATCAGGAATAAAAATGACGTTATACCATTGGAAATAGTATTTACTCATTCTGAAGAAATCGGGCTGCATGGTGCAAAACAGCTTAATGCTGACCGTTTGAAGAGCACATTAGGATTCGTGCTGGATAGTGATGGTCCGGCAGGGACGATTGTCAATGCCGCACCGCATCATGTAACCTTTAAAATAGAGCTGTTCGGACGTTCTACCCATGCCGGGATGGAGCCGGAAAAAGGCATTAATGCTATCGTGGCGGCAGGTGAATTGATAACCCGTATTCCGCAGGGAGGGTTAGACAGTGAAACAACCTCTAATCTTGGTATTATTCAAGGTGGTACAGCAACAAACACAATAGCGGGATATGTGCTTATTCGTGGTGAAGTACGCAGTCATAGTGAGGTTAAATTACAAAAACAGTTTACGACTATTAAAAAAGCGTTGAATGCTGTGAAGAAGAAGTATTCAGTAAAGACACGATTTATCCCTGTACGTGAGTATCGTGCCTATAAGCTGAAAAAGAATGCTGCGGTTATGCAGTTGGCATATGATGGTATACGCACTGCCGGTCTTGCTGTACGATATAAATCTATTAATGGCGGCAGTGATGCGAATATTTTTAATATGAAAAAAATCCCCTGTGTCAATCTTGGCATCAATATGAAGAATGTTCATTCATTGAAAGAACGTATCGGGATCTCTGATATGATGAAAAGTGTCGAGGTGATGTTGGGAATACTTAAGACATCGCCGAAATATTGCCGCCGTTAATCATTACCCTGCACTGTATATGATTCAGTATACAATATTCAACAGTACTATTATTCGATATATGCCAAATGCCCAGCCCGCACCTAATAAAGAACCGGCAACAACGTCGGAAGGATAATGCTTTCCGATATATATTCTCGACAGGCATATAGTGATCGCAAGAATAATAAATGGCACTGATGCCCAGCGGCAAATGAAAAAACAAAATACGGCGATGCCGACTGCATTTGACGCATGGGATGATGGGAATGAATACGGCGAATGTCCACCCCCGCCTTTGAGAAGACGTAAATCAGTGAGAGTGTCGGATGGACGAGGGCGTTTGATAATTGTACGCAATGCAAAGGTTGTCAAATCGGTGCAGGTGAGCAGAACCGCTATTGCGCCGGCAATACTATACCATGCATATGGTGTTGTGGTGTAATAAAAAACGGGAAATCCTATAATAAGAATTAATGGGATATGATACCAGCGAAATTTATTCATAAAAAATGAAACAGCATCTAAAACAGGATGTGCTGCTTTTTTATTAATAAAGCGTAAAAGCGCATAATCAAGGCTCAATAATGGTGATGTGTCGGTCATATTGATATAATCCTAAATTGAAAAAAAATAGCGCATTGCAAGCATTATCTATGCTATCGTATATACACTCTTGTGTATTGGAAGAGCATTTGCGACATGAACGCTTTTATTATATATCATTATAATAGCGGTGAATTAAAAGTAAATAAAAAAAGGGAGGCGGCATGCCTGCCGCCCCTTTCCAATGTGTCTGAATACAATTTAACGCAATAAACTTAAAACCGATTGCGGGAGCTGATTTGCCTGCGCCAGCATTGCTGTGCCGGACTGGACAAGGATATTGTTTTTCGTGAAGTTAACCATAACCTCAGCCATATCAGCATCACGAATTCTACTTTCAGCCGATTGAATGTTTTCATATGCCGCCATTAAGCCACGTGCGGTATGTTCCATTCGGTTGTAGTAGGCACCCAGATTTGCACGCTGCTTGTTGACTTTCTGCATTGCACGGTCAATAAGCCCGATTGCTGAATTTGCCTTTTGCGGCGTTGAGAGACTAATGAAAGTTGCAGTTTCAGGAGATCCTGAACGTCCTTTCAAATACAGCCCCTGTGTGTTCATCGTACCGATGAAAACACGTTCCCGTTGGTCCATGTTTGGTCCCATATGAAACCACATAGATGCCATCGGAATGCCGCCCTGTCGTGGGTCGGAAAATCGCCCGGTGAGCATTACCATCGTATTGAACTGCCCTTGCGATGCGATACGATCAATCTCATCAATAAGCTCTGATACCTCAACCTGTATCTGCATTCTATCTTCAGTAGTATAAATACCGTTTGAAGACTGAATTGAAAGTTCTCGTAATCGCTGCAAAATTTCAGTTGTTTCGGTTAAATACCCTTCTACCGTTTGAATGAACGATAATCCGTCTTCGGTATTCCGTTCAGCTTGGCGAAGTCCGCGGATTTGCGTCCGCATTTTTTCCGAAACCGCGAGTCCGGATGCATCGTCACCAGCACGATTGATCCGTTCTCCGGATGATAATTGTTCAATGTTACGATTTACGTCCCAATGGGTGAATTTTAATGTTCGGTGCGCAAAAATCGCACTCATGTTATGATTGATTATCATGGTATTGTTTTTCCTCCTTGATTTTTAAATTAACGTCCCTGTGTTGATAATCGAAAGAAAATGTGTGTTGTGGTGCTGTACCTCCTTAGTAAGGTTATTAGCGCCCAGAAAGCATGAATTTACATAATAATTGTCGGAGAATTAGAAATTTACATAAGTAGGTATTATTGTGTTTTACGGCAGGATTGATGTACGATGAATGTCTTGGAAACCACCTAAGAGCATCATTAATCGTTCAATACCAAGTGCAATACCGGCGGATGGGGGCATTCCCCAGCGCAATGTTTGCAGTAACTCCGCGGGAAGGGGGGAGGAGTCATTACGTCGTTGCTGTTCCTGTATAAATCGTTCCTTTTGAAGCACCGGGTCAGTCAGTTCGGTAAATGCATTTGCCAGTTCAAGACCGCCGATATACAGTTCGAAACGCTGGGCATATTCCCAGATGTCATTTGAGGCAGTTGCTGCTAATGCGGCATATCGAACAGGGAAGTCTTTAACAAATACAGGATTAAATCCAAGTGCCGGTTCAATGCATTGTACCCAGCTTAGAAAAAAGCATTCATCCCAGTCAGCATTTTCATTAATGGCAATATCAAGTGCGTGTAGTGCAGCGCGAAATGCAGCGGCTGTAATGGTGGCAAGATTGACCCCCATTACGCTTACATAGAGCTCATGAACCGTTACGGTACGCCATGGAGGAGTAAAATCAATGGTTTGGCTATTATAGATAATATTTGGTGATGCATCTTCCGACAGTTCTTTTACGAGTGTGTAGAGTAAACTTTGGCAGTCGTTCATTATCGTAATATAATCAGTATATGCGCGATACCATTCCAGCATAGTAAATTCATGAAGATGAGAGTTGCTTTTCGGTTCGGCATCACGAAAAACAGGTGCAAGCTGAAAGATACGGGGATGTCCGGCAGTCAATAAGCGTTTCATGGAGTATTCAGGGCTGGTTGGTAAAAAGAACTGTTCATTGTTTCCGGCGTATACTTTAAAGTTCCGTAATCCAAATTCAAGATTTGGGCTCTTTGATAACAGCGGTGTTCGCACCTCAAGAAAGTCTTCCCGTAAAAACCATCGATGCATAAGAGCTGTAATTTTGGCGAAAAGATGTGCTGCAGTAATACGGGCGGGGTCAATCAGCGATAAAAATTGTTCACGTTCATGAGCAGCAATATCACTTGCATGTACAATGGTAATGTCTTTAATGGTTGGCGTATTATTTTTATACGTTACGGAAAATTGTATTAGATCAAATTCTTTTGCCGGACATATATCAGGACAGTGCAATTCATGGCGGAGTCCGTTACAGTGAATAACTAAAGAGTTTTGTGTATATTGAATAACACGGGCGGTATATCGAGTGTTTTGTTGAAATTGGAAATATGGTATCATAGGTATATAGGGTATTACAATTCATCCGAATGTGAATATGATAATTTCGTATTATTTGATGTGTTCTTTTTCAAGGAAGAACCTGAAATTTTGAATCGCAATAATGCACTAATTGAATGACCGTTATCATTCAACATTGAATACGGATACCATGCATAGTCTATGGCGAATGTATTTTTTCGTACCGGAGCTTCGAGCCCTCCGCCGAGTATAACCGTACCTGCCTGTCCGTTATTTAATGATTGATATCCTGCTCTGAGATTAAATATTTTATATATCCGGTATTCCAGACCGGTTTTGATATGCGGTGGACCTGACCGATATACGGGCTGTCCGATATCAAAAGCGATTTTAACACGGTGTTTGTCATTCACAAAAGGCAAATACTGAGCTGAGAGATACAGCATTGAGGGGAGTGGAATATTCTTTCCGGATTCAAATTTTAAGGTATCGCCCAGATTTGCAATATTTAATGTTGCTACCAGCCGTTTTTCAGTGCCGCTTCCTATTCCCGGTATAGAAAATTGTCCGCCGATGCCGGCATCCAAACAGACGGTATTAACGGTAAACTCACCGAGACTGCGGCTAATTATTTGTATTGAGCCGCCGTATAACAGCCATTGGTAGGTATTGGCAATACTTACCTGTGCAAGAAAATCTTTAGCAGTGTATATTTTTTCACTGATGAAACCGGTTGCATTGATATAGTTTATTTTTCCGTAATGGGAAAAGAGGATTGCTGCACCGATATTGCCGACTTCCGTTTGCTGTCCAAGGCAAAAATATTGATATTCACTGTTTCCAAGTTTTGAAGCATAGGTCAGTCCAATAGTATTGTTTTTTAATGCGCCTAATGCTGCAGGTCCGGTTCCTATTGAGAAGGCATCTTCCGTTTCGGCGCCATACGCTCCTCCCATACCTTCAGCACGGGCGCTAACCGGAAAAAGCAAAAAATTAGCACCACTTGTTTGTGCATATGGTACTGCCGGAAGAGTATGAAGTAAAATGAGTATAACAAATAGTGTATATTTCATCGTGCTATTATTACCTGCTGTATAACGCTTTTATTTTCATATATCAAATAGATATAATATACATCATTATTTAATGCGCTTGTATCAAACCGCAATGGAATAAGTCCGTCACTGAGCAATTCATGCATTGTTCTATGTATAACCGGTTCAGCAATAACAACCCCAAGGGTATCAACTATTTTAACTGAGCAGGGGATGTCATTATCAATATCGAAGTGTATTGTTATAATAGGGTCAGCCCCGGGGAAAATGTAGTTATTCCATACTTCAAATGAATCGCTTTCGCGTGCGAAAACGGTAATTTCTTCTGAAAAATTCGTGCTGGGAATTAAATCAGAACTACGTGATTTTAATGCGATATAATATGGTACATTATCACTGACATTTTTTAATGTGTATGTTGTAACATTTGGTATCACATCACCGGAGTTGATGTTTTCTGCGCAATTATCTCCGCCGGATTGAACAGCGACTGAATCATATGGTGCGCCGGATTCATCGGTGTCATAGTAAATATAATAGCCGGTAATATTCCCTTCATCAGGCGGATCCCAATACAGGATGATATTTTTATCTTGTAATGATGCACGAAGATTGTGCGGCGGAGCAGCGCTGATCCCTGATGCGTGCGCTCTGATTTGCGGTGCATAATTCGTATTGATATTTGGTGGTGAATGATTATCCAGAGCTTTAACAGTGAAGTAATACGGAATGTCATTTACCACTTGTAAGGTTACGGAGGTGGTTCGGGAAAAATTAGTATAGGGAGAGGTAATGTTTATTCCGTTGATTTGCAGCGGGGCGGGCTGCCCCGTATAATTTGTACTGCCGTCATTATTAATGTATAGTATATATCCGCCGTAATCATTTGGCCAACCCCATGAACTATGACCCCATGAGAGGGTAATTATTTTATTTCCGGTTTGGCAATTGATAGCATTAATATTCGGCAGTGGCGTTGAATCATTCATGGTGCCGCTCATAATAATTGTCTGAAGACTTTCATTCGGTGTCGTTTGCTGAGTATCTAATGCGGTAACGGCGAAATAGTATTCAATGCCGGAAGTTAGTGTCAGGAATGAGTAATTGGTAACGGAGACATCCGTATTACTGGCGAGCGAAGGTGATTGCCCGTAATGAATACGATACCCCCCGGCGCCGCCTACCGATGACCATGAAAGATCAATAGATGTTGGCGATGTATGAAGTGTAAAATTCCTTGGTGTTGGTGGACGTATACGGCTGATATGTGTTTCAACTGACGGCGACCCTGTTGACCCGTTGCTATTGGTTACAACAATAATAAAGTAATAATTTCTGCCAATTGGTAGGTCTAATGTGATATTTGTTGCATGTCCGTTGGTAAGCGGCGAGCTTCCCTGCAGTGCCCATGTGCCGTTATATGGTCCTCCCGATTGCCTCCCATAATACACGAGGTATCCGGCTGTTCCGGTTTGTGTTGTCGGGCTCCATGATATGAGGGCTTGTGTTCCGATTTGAACGGCACGGCAGTTAGTAACCTGTTCAATAGCCATGTTTGATACAACGGCGATATTGGTCTCAATTGAAAAGGAGCTTTCCATTACCGAAGGGGTTTGATATGCCGTCAGTGCAAAATGGTAGGTTTGATATGCCGGTAATCCGGAAAGGGTATATGCTGTTACCGTTGGACCGAGTGTTATTGGTGAAGCTCCTTGAGCAGCCTGATATATAGTTCCGTTTGCATTTGTATATGGTGCTCCGCTATTGGTATCGTAATAAATACGATAACCGGCATTCAGGGAATCAGTAACAGCTGTCCAAGTTAGTGCAATCATATTATTCGAAAAAGCGTTTAATCCCGGTGCTGCAGGTTTTGTTGGAGTATGATAAGTTATATGATAGCCTTGGAGGGATGGGGTGTTTTCCCCGTGTTGGGAATCAAGGTATATCTGCAGTGCAACAGAGGTGGCAGTGTTGAGCCGTATCGGAAGCCCGTTGGACCATCCGACAACATCCTGTGCCATGCCATTGGAAAGCGCAACGGATGCAGCATCAATAAGTGTACCGGCAGCAGTATCGATTAATTCAACCCGGCTGATTGTTTCATATGGCGATGGGGAGGCAATGTCCAAGGTGATGTTTGAAATATAGGTTGCTGCGGGTAATGAGTGAGCGATTGTTTTAATACTGCTGTTTGTTTGCAGTGCTGTATAATACCGTTGGTGTGGGTTCGTAATGACAGTATTTGTCCGTATATAAAAATAATCCCATTCGCTGATGCTTCTATTCATCTGAGAAAACAATTGACTGCCGAAATACACTCTATGACTGCTGCCTGATTGCGGGTTAACGCTACAAGCATTGGTAACTGTTTGTCCATCAAGGGCAAAGTAATTTGACTGAGTATTCGATAATGCAATTCGGTATTCATGCCATTGATACCCATTAAAGCGTGAGCCGTCAGGATTATTGGTAAAAAAAGTATTATTAATATAATATCCGTTGGTTATAATACTCAGTGTGTAGCGTTGCGGGGCATTTGAAATTATTACGCTTAGATTACTTGATGCCGTGTTACTAATAATGCGCATTCTGAATGCAAGCGTTTTTCCGCCGGTAAAGCCGGTTAGATCGTAAGAATAAAAACGAACACCGTTTGTTGTTGTATTTGATATAATCAGCGTTCCGGCATTTACTGCAGCGGTATTCGTGGCATTGGAGGTAAGCGTCCATGCCGGCATTGAATAGTCAGGGTAATTGGTTGCAGTATATGAAATATGCCAAATATCATTAAGTTGAATAATTCCGGTATTGGTGTTTATAACCGTATTGTTCAGTACATCAATACCGCTTGAGGTTGTAAAGGTATCTTCCCATATATTCGCAAAAGAGGTTGTTGCAGTAATGAGAATACAGCATACAATAAGCACACATATCAATGGTAATAATGAGCTGTTCATATGTGCCATATCTTTTGTATGTGATGTTGTTTGTGTCATACGTATACTATTATACCATACCTGAAATAATACAAGGTACTATTTTGTTCCGCCTTCTTTCATTTTAATGTCAATATTATTTTCAATCTCACTCATTTTAATGAGTTGACGTGCTTCATCAATCTTTTGAGCAGCTAATTCATGAAGCGGGTTAATTTCCAGACATTTATTCCAGCAGACTATTGCTTCTTCATAGTTGGCGTCAACAAATTGCTGAATACCTTTGTAATACCAAAGATTTGCAAGTTCCGGTGAACCCTGACCGGGGAAACGCATTTGTAATGAAATATTATTAACGTTATTAAATACACTTTGAGGCATAAATGCAATATCAAGTTGTACAGTTTTTCCGGCGAATTGATGTTTCATGCCGATGCCAACGGTAAAGCCATCAATTTCATACCCGAAAAATCGATATCCCATTCGTAGTGCAATGAATCCGCGCAGCCAGTATTCCATACCGATATTTATTTTAACACGGTTATAATCAAACGGTTTTGCAATATCCAGAGCAATAGTGTATAATGGAAAGAATTGCCCGGAAAAACCGAATGATAGTTCAGTTGCTAAAGGATATGCACCGCCGGTGCCGTGTGCTTTTGTGCCGAAATTAGCGAGGTTTGCACCAAGAGTGATAGGTCTGCCGGACCATGTTTGACCGAAGAGCGTGTATGGTTTTAAATGTGTCGTCCACATTACACCGGCATCAAATCCCAGCGCCTGCTGTGAGGAGCCGAAGTTTTCTGAAATGAACTTTGTTGAGAGACCGCCGCTCCATTCGTGGTATCCCCATCCATAGCCTGCAAGTATAAAAACATTGTTGACGCTGACGGTGTCAATATGGTCTCCCCATTCACCATATGAGTTCACGCGATCATGCAGATAATTTATACTATATCCAAGTACATGATTAGCAATGCGATCTTTTTGTTCTTTGTGAAAATAAATGGGATGCGATGCATTGAGCGATTCATATTTTAAACCTGCTATCCAGTCCAGATGTGAAATTCCAATAGCAAAATTATGCTGCATTCCTAATCCGGCGACATTCGCATATAATGCATTTAAATCATCGGATACGGCGGTGTATGCTTCTCCCATGCTCATCATACGTGATCCGATGCCGATTTTTGTAAATGCGGCAGCGGTTGTGCCGGTTTGTGCATTTTGTGCGAATGAATACATAAACAGAATAAAGCATATAATAATAATAACAATATTTCGCATTGCTTACTCTCTTTTCAATATCAACTTACGAGTTCCGCTGTACCCGCTTGTCTCGATATGAACAAGATATAATCCTTCAGCAGCTAACTGATTGTCTTCGTTGTACCCGTTCCAGAATAATGTATGATCGCCTTGTTCAAATATTTCCGGTTCGGTGTCCTTTGGAAGTAATTTTTTGACAATTTCACCACGGATAGTATAAACCGTTAAATATACTTTTGACGGCCGATTCAGTCTGAAAATAATTGACGCGGGCGTTTCCTCAAAATTACCGACATTGTTTAATACAATAAATGGTTCATTACAGGTTTCACAATCGTTCGGGTTGTATTCACGAATACGGTATCTCCATGGCCGTGTTGTCGTTCCGGCACCGGATTGATCATAAAGAATCCCGTCAGCACTAATCAGTATATTTACCAGAGCATTATTTTTAATTTCAGCGTCAACGGATGGTATTATTGCTTTCAAGAAACCGTTCTCGGTTGGTGTTAATCGTACTGCACGATTAATGGTTTCCGTTCCGTCAGGAGTCCTGCCATCCGGCACTGCTCCGACGTCATAATAAAGATATAGTGATGCAGGATCTGAAACCGAACCGTTGAAATACACAATGATTTCCGTATCAAGCGTGCCCAGTGATTGCGATCCGTCAAAAACGGTGATGGTATGAATGCTGTCTGAAGCGCGAACGATTTGAATGCCATGCTGCGGCATAAGAATTGTATTTGATATGATGTAGTGATAATTATAGACCCCGCCGGTATTCGTAATGTAGATACGTGCTGATTGATTTGTTACCGTGGCATCAACAGTAATACGAATATAATAATCATATGATTGTGCAACAGCAAGCGGTCCGGTGATATTTAAAAGTGTATTAGAAAACTCTCCATTTCCTGATGTCGGTGTATAGGGGGTTTGCGAATAATAGATTGTGCAGGTTATTCCTGATACGGGAGAAAAGGCGCTAAGTGTAATGCCGGTTGGCTCATTTATTGAACCGGAGTTAAAAAGCCGAATACGATTAGTAATAGTTGATCCCGGGACACAATGAATTGCAGAGTTTTCAGGAACTGCCCAGATGCGGTAAAAATTTGAAACACTATTGGTTTGTCCGCTGTAAGAGGTTACTCCGGCAGGGTCGGTGTATTCCCATGAGAGATAATTGCTGATCTGAGCATAAAGAGTGCCGGAAAGCATTAGTATCGCAAGCAGTATAAAAGAATGTATACTACTGTTTTTCATTATTCATTCCTCGGAAGAATTTCAACTTCAAATGTTATAAATCCTCCATCAGCATCAGGCGGATCTCCTTGCACACCGGCACCATCGCCATTATCTGCAGCAACATGTGAACCGGTTGCAGCGATACGAAGTCGCCGGACGTTCCGGTCAATTGTTCCGGCCGGAGCATAGCCCCAGCCAGTACCGTTATTATAATCAATGCTAAAGGCACCGCCGCCGGTATGCGGATGAATGGTGATTGAACCGACGACGAGTGCGGTATGACTCGGAATAATATCTTCAATAACAAACTGTGCTGCCGGGTCAATACCATCATTATCGTATTCGAGTTTATAGGTGATTCGCGTTCCCGGTACAGGATCGCCGGAAAGATTGGATATAGATTTTGTCATTACAATTAATGGACCGCCGATGGTGTTTGTACAATGCCCCCGTACTCCTGAATAAAAATGATTTGTACCACCGTAATTAGTACTATTATCACCGGTATATCTGAACGAGGGAGCACTGCTTGTTTCAATACTGATTGGCGTATACCCGTTTGCACCGGCATTTGCACCGGCACTTATGGTGTATATTACCCAGAATTCAAAGTAACTGTCCTCACCGAGCGACGGTACTGTATATACTTTTCGTGTTGTCGGTTGTGTATTCGTAATACCGAGGAAGTTTACCGTTCCGCCGGTATGATAGAATTGTGCAATCCAATTGCCGCTTGTCCATCCGGTTAGCGTAAAATTACTGACAATAATGGAAATGTTCGGGTCAGATTGATTTGCTCGATTTGTTATTCTAAATATATTTGTACTGGAATGTCCTGGAGAGATATATACATTTCCCGGTGTATACACAATATCAAACCCATAGTTGGTGGATACCGCATTGAAAATAATTGGTGAATTGGTTGATGCAATATTATTTCCGGTGAGTAGTGCGGTATTGCTGATAATAGTTCCGCCGGTAGTTGCACTATACAAACTTGAGAGCGGTAATAATACCATTCCGAGTACAATATAGAAGGCACAAAGGTTTATGTTATGTCGTATGTACTGCATACTGTTCCATATCAATTTAAATCCGAAAATATTTTAAATTCCATAATTTGTACAAAATGCCATTCAGGGTGTTTGACGTAATATCTGCTTCCCTGCGGGCAAACAAGTCTGACATATTGTGCTGTATAATTATGTGCATCAGTTGTGTGAATAATAATTGGATCGCCGGTTTTGGAATATGTCGGAACCCCATACTCGGCATTTATATTTTGCCCTATCGGATGCCATATAGTACCGTCAATACTGTAATAAATATCGTATTGTTTACTGAAAGCAAGCTGACGCCATTCAACAACCACGGATTCAATAGCTATTGGCTGTTCGAGATTGATTTGAATGAATTGTTCCTGTTCATCGATATTGCCGGATGTTGCCATGCCGGTCAGCCAGCTTGAATTGCCGTCATTAGCGCGAGCAATGGCGGTATCTAACCCCTCAGGAGATTCAGTATCAAAGGTTTCGGAAAACGTGCCGATTATTGGTTTATGTAATGCAACGTTGATTAATCCGGTTTCGAATGTTCCTTCGTGAATAGCAGCCTGTCCGACTTTATCGTATATAATAAAGCGGTATGTATACTGCATATTCGGATTAAGCCCGTTCATCGAAAAAGTTCCGCGAGTTTTAAAATCAGCGTGTGCTTGTGTGCATGTATGATTGCTGTTTTCATTATTCCAAATACAGAACTCATAGGTAACCGGTATATTCGCTTGCCAACGTATTGCAACTCCGCCTGATTCAGTAGGATTAAGTGCAAACCCTTGTATAACCGGCGGTTTATTCCCGGTTGTCGTAAAGGGGATAATATCAGATTCAACGATATGTCCGGCATTATCATTTGCAATTATTCTGGCGTAGTATGTGGTCCCCGGTGTTAGGTGCTGCAGAATGACTGATTTATGTTTGCGTTCTTCCAGCAAAAGTTTTGTTTCATTGACAATATTGTCTTCACCGCTGAAGATGACTTGAGCGGTATGAGGGGTATTCCCCTGCCATGAGAGCAGCGCAGAGGTATCGGAAGTTATTTCCGCTTTAATAGTATTCAGGGTAAGCGGTTTGTTTTCAACAGCGCATATGCTTATTTCTGCAAGTCTGACTTTATCATCAAATGAATGGAACTCAGTTTTACGCGGAAAAGCAATACGGATATATCGCCCGCTGATACTGGCACAGGTTATTTCGTGAATAAGAATATTCCGTGTATGGGTATCCTTTTTACTGACGCGACTGTCAATTAATGAAAGCTGTTGCCAGTTAACGATGTCACTGCTGACTTGAATGCTGTAATCGGTTGTATAAGAATCCGTCATCCAATAGAGTATGACTTTTTCGATAGCATAGATTTTTTCTAAAGGAATTATGATATAATTATCCGCCGCATTAATAGGACGGGAGAGAGCATAGCTTTCGCTCTGAATGCCGTCAATTAATAAAGCGCCGTTTTCAAAACTGGTAATCGGATCCTGTGTTAACGTGATTACTTCAGCAAACGTTATGGGTACAAGTAAAAGGATTAGGCATATAACAAGCGTGAATAATGATACTACAGGCGGTAACAGTAATAGAGGTGATTGCTTATGTATCACGCTGTTGGGACTCCTTTTCATATAATAAATAATAATGCCGGACCGGAGTTTTTTTTACTTCCGGTCCTAGAGCGTACACTCTAACGTTTTCTGATTTCGAAATCATCGTAACCGATTCGTGCTAATCGACGGTTACCCTAAAAAACACATAGCCTCCGCTATGACCGGCAACGGTACCTCCGCTTCCGCCGGAAGTCGGATTGCCGTCACTTGCGCCGGTGCCGATATTGAAGTACACATAGCCGTTTCCTGTGTCCACATAACCGGTAGGACTGCCGGCATCATCAGCAGCACCGTCGTTAAGAGTAGTACCGCCATAGGTGCTGGTAGTATTGTACCGCATTGATCCTGCAACATATGTTGTGTTTGCAGGGATCGTATCGCGAATGTAAACACCGTTTGCATTACCGGCTGCTAAATTCGTATAGTAAATACTATAGGTTATCGTTGAACCCGGTACTAACGTTGTCCCCCAGGTTGCACCTGAAGTATTATTTGCAACCGATGCGGTTTTCGTCAGTTGCATCTCAGCACCGGTAATCGTGATTTCCCAATAGTGGGTTGCATCAATTGCATTGGTTACTCCTGCTTTACCTGCGCCGTAATGAGCGCCGATTGACAGAGAACCGCCGTAATTTGATGTGTTATCACCGGTATAAACAATAGCGTTTGCGGGAGTATCCTGAATTGTCAAATAATTCGAGAATTGTATAAACTCACCATCATTCGCTGTTGATGGAGCGGTTACAATCAAATAATACTTTGTTGAGGCAGCCGGAGCTAAAGAGAAGTTTACTGTTACTGACTGTGGGGTATAAGCACTATCATAAAACTGATAGGTCCACGGGTCGGTTGTGTTTGAAGTAACCGAATACATTTGTAAAGTAAATGTAGTTGTTGAGTTTCCGTAGTTAGTAATGTTTATTACATTGGTTGTTGAGACACCACCGGAGATTGAATCATTGTCATTCGTGTATCTGGCAGTAACTCCCCACATTTCATCAACAATATTGGTAACATAAGTGTTTGATGTTGAGATATTACCACCGTGAACTTCAACATGGTTTGAGATAGTCGTACGATTCGCTGTCGGGAACGGTTGAGCAAGAGTTAACACCGAGAGTGCAAGAATCAGTAAACTTGCTGTTAGAAGTATTCGTGTCATTTTTTCACCTCCTTTCTTGTTGGAATTAAATTGTTTTAAATGACGTCTAAAAGTCATATTAACACCTCCTTAATCTATTGTTTTTATTTTTAAATCGCCGATGTGCTGTCGCCATTCAGGGATAACAACAACTTCTGCGAGCTGCAGTTTATTATATTTTCCGAAAATCGGATTAAAGGTGCCGATAGGGCTATTTTGCGGAATGGCAATTTTCACCCATCGTGCTTCAATTGGACTGAATGCTGTTTCCATAACCTGAAGAGGGTCGCCTCCTTGTGCGCCCTGAGAATACATGAGTTTTCCGTTTGCTGCATCAATATCGGACTGAACGGTTATCCATTGTTTTTTATCCGGACTTATTTCGATGGTGTAGTTTCGTGAATAGGCAAGTGCGCGCCAATATATGCGAACGGTTTCAAGCGGATATTGTTTCCCGAGGTCAAGTAAAAGATACTGTGTACGTTGCGCAATTATTTCTGAACGTGCGGTGCCGGTGAAAAACGTTAAATCACCATCAACTAATCGCTTAAGATATTTTTCAGAGCGATCCTCGCTATATTGTTCAGCATCATACAGGAATGTTCCGTCTGCGACTGTTGCATTAAGCGCAACATTGTTTTCCAGCGTTCTGACTTGTTTTATTGGTATTGCATTATCAGTGGGGTTGCTGTTTTCATCAATGCCGATAACGGTGTAATATAATGTTGTATTGGGCGTGATATTTTCTATCCGAACAGCATGAGATGTTTTATAGGTATCGATAATAAACTCTTCTGTCAAATCCGCAGTCAATCCGTATTTTACAATGCTTTTTGTTTTTACATTTGAATCCCACCCGATAGTAACCGCAGTTTTTTCAACGGTAATGCTGTGTAAATTACTGATAAGCGGGAGCGGAATGCCCAGTGTCCGGAAACGATGGACGCTGCTTGCTTTCGTGGTCCCGTTTACATCACGAGCAACCGTTTGTACATAATAGTCAGTACCGCGGAGTAATTCCGGTATTGTAAAACGGTGGCGGGTTTTATAATTCAAATCAAGAGCGATATCTTGCATTGCGGTTACAGTTTGTCCGATACGTAAACGAACTTCAGTGGGTTGTGTGGTTTCAATGATAATATCAGCAGTGTATTCGCCGATATTCTCCAGAGTAAATTGTGAGAATGAGTAATCAATCTGATGTGTTGTAAAGATTTCAATCTCACTTAGCGCTGCTTTCTGATTCTCACTGCGAAATACGGTTATTTTAATGAAGAGGGCAGTATGCCCGTTCAATGAAGTATCTTTGACAAAAAAACCATTTTTATAGTGTCCGGTCGTGCCATTGATTTTATCAGCAATGATTTGCCAGTTGATAAAATCATCACTAACTTCAACGCGGTATTCAGTCGCGGTTTGTCCTTTTATCCAGTAGAGGTTGAGAACATCAAGATATTTCGGCTGACCAAGAATGATAATGAATGATTTTGGCTGAGAATCAATATCCTCGGTGTAAGCGATATTCTCCGGTGTGATAATTCCATCGGTTAGCTTCGGCATATCCTGAAATGAACCGGTTATGCGTTTATGAAGAGCGAAATTATCAGTCTCAGCATATATAAGCGAACAGTGTAAAATGAGAAGTACAGTAATGATGCTATATCGCATCATCCATTGAAATGCATGTTTATTCATGATGTCACAGCCTGCTATTTTAATATTCAGGTTTGAATACCCGATGCAAACCTGATTGTTTTCTTATATACTGTTTATCGTCTATAAATAGTGCAAACTTTGTACCGTTTTCCGGTAAGATATATATTTTTATTATACTGTTAAATGACCTGATTCTTATGATATACGAATAATACTCACGATATATGTGTCTTTTTTAATACCTTCTTCGATAGTGTTATATATATGCTCTTTTAATGCCTATCATGTATAATAAATATACACATATACGAACATATTACAAGAGTTTTTGACAGATTTGGTTAAAAATCATAATAAAACTATTTACTGAATGTCATATTATTTATGATTTTTTTACAAAAAGTAGTGATATAACTTCGAGAGATAATAAGCGATACTCTCGGAAATACGTATAGTACATTTTCATTGTCATGGCGTCAACAATGGCATTAAAAAAAAGCACAGCAAGAAGCTGTGCTTTTTCTGATCGACCCCACGGGGAATCGAACCCCGGTTACAGGGATGAAAACCCTGTGTCCTAGGCCACTAGACGATGGGGTCATATGCTGATCCGATATAATATCATTGTATGATACTATCATTCAATAATGCATATCGAATATTCCAATGAGCCGTGATGGATTCGAACCATCGACCTACGGATTAAAAATCCGTTGCTCTGCCAACTGAGCTAACGGCCCGTATTCATGGGCGTGTGTAAATAAAATTCGCATAGTATACATATACTGACAGTATGTAATCATGGGCAGCGCACATTCAGTAATAGACCTTGCATGCGCATGTAATTGCCGATATTACGATAATATCATGCGAAAATTATAAGAACCGTAACCTATCAATTCCATACTAAGCTGTCAAGAAAAAATGTTCACACGGTTGCCTGAAAATATTCACTTTATTTTAAATGAGTAATAAAGTAGTACTTGTGCGTGTTGGATAATAATCACTCAATACACCTCCGGCAGGCTATGATAACGAATAGTGATAATGCAGTAAAAATACGCTGCATTATGTACTGTAACATATATTGTAAATATTAATGCATTTTTATTCTGTGATTAATTTAACAAATGGTTTCAATAAATACACAAATCTCTGCATGTATGGTGTGCATCAGATTCCAATGCTACGAAGATATGTTGTATGCATGTCAGTATATGCGAGTAGTGCCGGTGTATAGAGTTGCTATTTGGTGTAATTTTATATTGACAGTAATGGTGTGTGTTGTTTATAGTGCATCAATGGTGAATACAGCCAATGATGACTGTATATGCTTAATTACAATGACAATGACGTCATGTATTGTATCATCATTCGTTACTCAGTGCATGAGTATAAAACCATTACAACAATGAATTGTTAATCAAGACAATGGGTGTCCTAAATTCGCAGTATGCGAATATACCTTTTACCAAGGGGAAAACCTATGGCACATGACAAAAACAGAACACCGTGTGATTGTGAAAGTTTACCGGTACGGGTAACTGACATTTATGGAGAAAATGTTTTTAATGAAGTGGCAATGAGTAAATGGCTTCCGAAAGATATTTTCAAAAAATTAAAATCAACGATTGATAACAATGAAGCACTTGATCCAAAAATTGCGGATGCTGTGGCAAATGCAATGAAAGATTGGGCGATTGAAAAAGGTGCAACACATTTTACGCATTGGTTTCAACCATTAACAGGCGTAACAGCCGAGAAACATGATTCATTTGTTTCACCGCAGCCGAATGGTCAAAGCATTCTTGAATTCAGCGGTAAAGAATTAATTAAAGGCGAACCCGATGCATCATCATTTCCATCCGGCGGATTACGGGCAACCTTTGAAGCACGCGGCTACACACAATGGGATTGTACATCACCGGCATTTGTTAAAGAAGACGGGACCGGTGTTACCTTATATATCCCGACAGCATTTTATTCGTATAACGGAGAAGCGCTGGATAAAAAGACACCGTTATTACGATCAATGGAGGCAATCAGTACACAGGGGCTGCGAATACTTCGTGCATTGGGGAATACCACTTCTCGGCGTGTTATCGCAACTGTTGGTGCAGAGCAGGAATACTTTCTCATTGATCGTGAATATTATGAAATGCGTCTTGATTTAAAATCATGCGGACGTACACTCTTCGGCGCTGCCGCACCAAAAGGTCATGAACTTGATGACCATTATTTCGGTGCTATTCGTGAGCGGATATCAAGTTTCATGCGTGAGTTAAATATTCGATTATGGCGACTGGGAGTCCCGGCGAGAACTGAACATAATGAAGTTGCACCTGCACAGTTTGAACTCGCGCCGATGTTTTCAACAACAAATATTGCAACTGATCAAAATCAATTAATAATGGAAACCATGAAAAAAGTTGCATTGCGGCATGATTTAATCTGTTTGCTGCATGAAAAACCGTTTGCGGGGATTAACGGTTCGGGAAAACACAATAACTGGTCTATTGCTACTGATGATGGAGTGAACTTGCTCAATCCGGGTGATACACCGCAGGATAATATTATTTTCCTTGTTTTTCTTATTTCCGTTATAACCGCAGTTAATAAGTATGCTGATGTTCTTCGTGCAACAACGGCAACCCATGGGAATGATCATCGTCTTGGTGCAAACGAAGCTCCGCCGGCAATTGTTTCTGTTTTCACCGGAACGGCATTAACAGCTCTTCTTGATGCTCTTGAGCAGGGGAATCATGACGGTGCGGGAAAAACAGACGGTATTGATGTTGGGGTGCAGACATTACCGGTATTGCCGAAAGACAGTACTGATCGTAATCGTACTTCATCATTTGCATTTACCGGTAATAAGTTTGAATTTCGTATGGTTGGCTCAAGCCAGTCAATTGCTGATGCAAATACTGTATTGAATACTATGGTTGCAGATGTACTGCAGGAGGTTGCTGATTCTCTTGAAAAAGCAGGTGATCCTAATGCAGTACGTGCATTATTGCAAACGATGATTAAAGAAAATAAAAAAGTCATTTTCAATGGCAATAATTATTCTGATGAGTGGGTTGCAGAAGCAGCACGGCGTGGTTTGCCGAATCTGACCAATGCGGTTGATGCTATTGCAGCATTACATAAACCGGAAACGATTGCATTGTTTAAACGGCAAAAAGTATTGACAGAAATTGAATTGGAATCACGCTATGAAGTTATGCTTGAAAACTACATATCATCATTGCGCATTGAAGCGAATACCATGATTAGTATCGGTAATAGACAGTTGCTTCCTGCTGCAGTATATTACAGTAAGAATTTAGCGGATGCCGTAACTGCATTGAAAAATGTTGGCGCTGATAGCACTGCACAACAGGTTGTATTAAAGCGGGTAACAACGCATCTGACTGATTTACAATCAGGATTGGATACACTCCAATCAGTTGTTGAAAAGGAATCGTTTGATTCAACGAAGAACCATGCAGAGTACGTTCGTGATACGATTGTACCTGCAATGAATACTGTGCGGGCAGCAGCTGACAATCTTGAAATGATTGTTGATGAACAGTATTGGCCGCTTCCGACGTATGCTGATATGCTCTTGGGTGAATAACAGACGTGATTAATTATTATTGAACAATAGGCGGATTATGATGAACAGGAGAAAAAAACCTTTACGGTATTTCCCGAAGCGCGGACTGTATGACCCGCACATGGAACATGATGCATGCGGTGTCGGATTTATTGCAGATATTCATAATGCAGCGTCACATGACATTGTACAAAAAGGTCTGCAAATTATGGAAAACCTGACGCATCGCGGTGCGGTTGGTGCTGACGGAAATACGGGAGACGGCGGCGGAATATTGCTGCAATTGTCGGATGGTTTTTTTCGGGAACAAAAATTAGGGTTCACTCTTCCGCCGTATGGAAAATATGCGGTTGGTATGCTTTTTCTGCCGCATGATACAAAAATACAAAAGTTTTGTATTGAGGTTATTAAGAAAAAAGCTAAAGAAGAAGGTATGCATGTCGCGGGGTGGCGGGATGTCCCGTTCAACCCTGCGCATGTTGGTACTGTTGCACGACAAGCGATGCCGGTGATTCGACAAGTGTTTATAACGGGAGTGTATCCTGATTCGGAAACATTTGAGCGAATGCTGTATATTCTTCGGGAAACAATACATAACACTATTGCTGCTGAAACAAAAATGGATACTGAAGATTTTTATATTGTGTCATTATCCTCAAAACTCATTACGTATAAGGGGATGTTTCTTGCTGAACAGGTTGCGCAGTTTTACCCTGACTTGAATGATGCTGCAATGAAAAGTAAACTTGCTATTGTGCATCAACGGTTTTCAACAAATACATTGCCGAATTGGAAACTTGCTCAGCCGTTTCGTTTCTTGGCGCATAATGGGGAAATTAATACATTGCGCGGTAATCGTAATAATATGCGCGCTAAAGAACTAAATATTGAATCACCGATGTTTGGTGAAAAATTAAAACGGTTATTTCCTATCATTAAACCGGATGGCTCAGACAGTGCGTGCCTTGACAATGCCCTTGAGCTTTTATTGCGGAGCGGTCGTTCGATCGCCCATGCAATGATGATGTTGATACCTGAAGCATGGGGAAATAATGAGTTTCTCGATGTTGAGCGGCGCGGATTTTATGAATATCATGCATCGTTAATGGAGCCATGGGATGGACCGGCAGCGGTTGCATTTACAGATGGGGATATTGTCGGAGCAACGCTTGACCGCAACGGGCTGCGTCCGGCCCGCTATGTTGTAACAAATGACGGATTAATTATCATGGCTTCCGAAGTCGGAGTCCTTGATATTCCGCAGTCAAATATTAAAGAAAACGGGCGGCTTCGCCCCGGGCGTATGCTCATTGTTGATACGCGAGAGAATCGTATTATCAGTGACGATGATATTAAAAATCGTATAATCAGTCAGCAGCCCTATCGGCAATGGGTTGTTGAAAATAAAATTATTCTTGATGACTTGCCGAAAGCAACTTCCGCAGTACAACCAACAAACACTCAGCTTCATTATCTGCATAAAATATTCGGATATACCTTTGAGGATTTTAAATTTTTAATTAAACCTATGGCGGTTGCCGGCAAGGAACCGACCGGTTCAATGGGTAATGATGCGGCGCTGGCAGTTCTTTCAGATCAGCCGCAGCTGTTATATAATTATTTCCGTCAGCATTTTGCACAGGTTACGAATCCGGCAATTGATCCGATACGGGAAAAATTAGTAATGTCATTAGTCAGCTGGGTTGGCTATAAACGGAACTTATTATCGGAAACACCATTGCATTGTAATCGGATGCGGTTTGAACAGCCCATCTTATCAAATGCGGAACTTGAAAGTATTCGGCGAAATAAATTACCGAATTTTCGTACAGTTACATTACCGATACTCTTTGAAGCAAATGGCGGTCCGGGAGAATTACAAACGGCATTGGATCGTCTTCTTGAGCGGGTGAATCATGCGGTTGATGAAGGGTACGGATTAATAATCCTCAGTGATCGCGGTGTAAATTCTCAATGGGCGCCCATTCCGGCATTACTTGCAACCGGTGCCGTACATCATGAACTCATCCGCAATGGGAAACGCGGGCGCATTGGTATTATTATTGAATCAGGTGAGCCGCGGGAAGTTATGCATTTTGCGTTGTTGTTTGGCTATGGCGCCAGTTTAGTGAATCCGTATCTCGTTATGGAATCACTCACTGATATGGCGCATAATAATGAATTTGAAATTGAGATGACTCCGGATGAGGCATTGAACCGGTATATTGAAGCGCTTAATAAAGGGCTCTTAAAAGTTTTTTCAAAGATGGGTATTTCCACATTACAAAGTTATCGGGCTGCTCAAATTTTTGAAGCGATCGGACTTTCACAGGAAGTTATTGATAGCTATTTTTCCGGTACTGTTTCGCGATTAAATGGATTAGGGGTTGATGTTATTGCGCAGGAAACACTTATGCGTCATGCATATGCTTGTGCTGATGAGAATGTCTATACGCGCGGGCTTCCGGTGGGCGGACAGTATCAGTATCGCCGTGACGGGGAACGGCATCTGTGGAATCCTGAAACAATAACACTCTTGCAGCAGGCAACACGTGAAAATAATACCGAATTGTACAAACAATTTGCCGAGCGTATTAATAATCAAAATAAAAAATGGTGTACATTACGGGGATTATTTAGTTTCAAACAACGAAATCCTATTCCTGTAGAGGAAGTTGAACCGGTTGAAAAAATATTCCCGCGTTTTTGTACGGGTGCGATGTCATTCGGATCAATTTCAAAAGAAGCACATGAAATGATGGCAATTGCCATGAATCGAATCGGCGGACGTTCAAATACCGGAGAAGGGGGTGAAACCCCTGAACGGTTTAAACCGCTTCCCAATGGCGATTCAAAAAATTCAAAAATTAAGCAAATAGCATCCGGCAGGTTCGGCGTTACTGCTGAGTATTTAGCGAATGCAGAAGAAATTCAGATAAAGGTTGCACAGGGAGCGAAACCGGGGGAAGGGGGACAGCTTCCCGGGCATAAGGTTAATGAAATTATTGCACGAATACGTCATTCGACACCGGGGGTTACCCTGATATCTCCGCCGCCGCATCACGATATTTATTCAATTGAAGATTTAAAACAACTTATTTTTGATTTGAAAAATATTAATCCGAAAGCGAAGGTGAGTGTAAAATTAGTTTCCGAAGCAGGTGTCGGAACAGTTGCAGCGGGAGTATCAAAAGCTAATAGTGATCTTGTTATCATCAGCGGATACGACGGTGGTACCGGTGCTGCACCGCTTTCGTCAATGAAGTATGCCGGTGTCCCGTGGGAATTAGGGTTAGCTGAAACACAACAAGTTCTTGTTCAAAATGATTTACGCAGTCGTATTCGTGTTCAGGTAGACGGACAAATGCGCACCGGACGAGATGTTGTAGTTGCTGCATTGCTGGGCGCTGAAGAATACGGGTTTGCGACGTCAGTATTAATTGTTGAAGGGTGTATTATGATGCGTAAGTGTCATATGAATACCTGTCCGGTTGGCGTGGCAACTCAGAATAAAGAATTACGGAAAAGATTTAACGGTCATGTTGAACATATTATCAATTATTTTCATTTAGTTGCGAATGAAATTCGCGAGCTCATGGCACAGCTCGGTTTCAGAACAATAGATGAAATGATCGGTCGAACCGATATCATTGAAGTATCACATACGGAAAGCCATTGGAAAGCACGTTCATTAGATTTTTCGGATGTTTTATTTCGTGATGTTCCTGAAGGTGTTGAAACCCATTGTACGATTGAACAGGAAGATGTTCGTGCCGGTGTTATTGATCATGGATTTATCAAACAGGCGCTGCCGGTTATTGAAAAGAAAAAAGAGTCAATAATCATTGAGGATCGCATACGAAACTCAAATCGTGCAACGGGTGCGATGCTGTCGTATGAAATTGTCAAACGATACGGTTATGATGGATTACCGGATGACTCTATACAGATTAAACTGCAGGGAACTGCCGGTCAGAGTTTCGGGGCATTTCTTGCGAAAGGAATAACGTTGCACCTTACCGGTGATGCAAATGATTATGTCGGTAAAGGATTATCAGGAGGTAAAATTATAATACATCCTGAACAGAATGCCGGTTTTATTCCTGCTGAGAATATAATTATTGGCAATACCGTGCTCTATGGCGCAACCGGCGGCGAAGCATATTTTTACGGAACAGCAGGAGAACGTTTTGCAATTCGTAATAGCGGTGTGAAAACAGTTGTTGAAGGGGTCGGTGATCACGGATGTGAATATATGACCGGCGGTGTAGTAGTTGTACTTGGTGAAGTCGGGCGAAATTTTGCCGCAGGAATGAGTGGCGGAATAGCATTTGTATATAATGAAAATGGTTTATTTGATCGGTTATGTAATATGTCCATGGTTGATCTTGAACCGGTTGACCGGCAGGAAGATATTGATATACTCTATACCTTAATTGAAAATCATTATCGGTATACCGCAAGTTGTCGCGCTGACGGTATTTTACAGAACTTTGATAATGCGGTTCGTACATTTGTAAAAGTTATGCCGAAAGAATATAAACGTGCTCTTGAGGAACGGCGACAGCGCGAGATCGAACTTCGTCGGATTGCGGAACAAAAAGAACAACAGCGGCAAATGTTGGAGAATAATGAAAATGTTAATCTTGAATAGACAGTACGGTGAGGTATAAAGCATGGGACAGAAAGACGGATTTCTCGTATATTCGCGTCAATTGCCAAAGCGGCGTCCTGTTCGGGAACGTATACATGATCATAATGAATTGTATTGTTCGCTGGATGAAAAGGTCTTAAAAGAACAAGCTGCACGCTGTATGGATTGCGGTGTGCCGTTTTGTCATACCGGATGTCCTATCGGTAATTTAATTCCTGACTGGAATGATGCTGTATATCATAATGATTGGGAAAAAGCAGCATTTTTATTACAGAAAACAAATCCGCTGCCGGAAATTACGGGACGAATATGTCCTGCATTGTGTGAAGCCGCCTGTGTTAACGGTATTAATGTTGAACCGGTTACTATTTGTAATATTGAAAAAATGATAGCGGAGCGCGGGTTTCATAACGGTTATATAAAATCAAGTTTACCGAAACATCGAACGGGTAAACATGTTGCGGTGATCGGTTCAGGTCCTGCAGGACTTGCAGCAGCGCATCGGCTTAATCAATACGGACATTGGGTAATTGTTTTTGAAAAGAATCATTGCATTGGCGGATTGCTTGCATTGGGGATTCCTGATTTTAAACTTTCTAAACATGTCATTTCACGCCGTGTTAAACTGCTTAAAGAAGAAGGAATTGTCTTTAAATGTAATGTTCATATCGGAAAGGATCGTTCCGTAAAGGATCTGTTGCAGGAGTATCAGGCAGTTGTTTTAGCAATCGGTTCTGAAACACCTCGTGATTTGCAGCTGCCCGGTCGTGATTTGAACGGCATTCATTTTGCATTGGATTATTTACAACAGCAAAACATTCTTAATTCCGGCGGGAATGTTCGTGATTACATAGACGCAAAAAATAAAAATGTTGTTATCATTGGCGGTGGAGATACCGGGGCTGATTGTGTCGGTACTGCAGTGCGGCAAGGTGCAAAAAAAGTATATCAATTTGAAATACTTCCTAAACCGCCGGCTGAACGAACTCCTGCTGAACCATGGCCGTCATATCCGCGTAATCTGTTGCGTATTTCAAGTTCGCATGAAGAAGGCGGAGAACGCCGTTGGGCGGTTACGACGAAACGTTTTGAAGGGACACAGGGGAAGGTTACGAAAATACATGCTGCTCAGGTGGAATGGAAAAAACATGAGGGCTCATTTGTTATGCATGAAATTGCCGGCTCTGAGTTTTCTCTTGATGTCGATCTTATTATTCTTGCAATGGGTTTTATTCATCCCGTCCATGAAGGACTCGTAAAAGAAGCAGGATTGCAGTTAGATACACGCGGTAATATTAATACAACACCGGATACATATGCAACTTCAATTGACGGAGTTTTTGCGGCCGGTGATGCGCGGCGTGGTGCATCGCTTGTTGTCTGGGCAATTGCTGAAGGATTACACGCTGCTGACTCGGTAGATAACTATCTGATGAAATAATACATGCGTCTACCTTGACGATAATTCCGGTATGTACTACACTTGAAGTGCAGTTTACCTGAAAGGAAGATAATAATGTCACGAACTATTAATACTGGTATTGATAATTTAAGAAAGTATGGTTCAAAAATTGTAACCGGGGGCAACGATTATGCGCCCCGTATCGGATTAATGCATGCTGCCGGTGTGGTAGAAAAGCCGGAAGATATTACACGGAAATGCGTTACGGTTGTAAACTCTGTTTCAACCCATATTCCCGGTCATGCACATCTTGAAGTAATCGGTCAAACGGTTGTTAAAAAGCTCAAGTCATTAGGGTATACCGTGTATTATTGTAATGTCGGCGGAGCGATTTGCGACGGTATTGCAATGGGACATTTTGGCATGAAGTACTCTCTTGCATCACGTGAATTAGTAACCGATCAAATTGAATCAGTACTTGCGGCACATCCGGTTGATGGGTGGATTGGTATTGCGAACTGTGATAAAATTGTTCCGGGTATGCTGAATGCGATGGTACGTATTAATATCCCTTCAGTTTATTTAAGTGGCGGTCCGATGCTTGCCGGAAAAAATAATACTGACCTCATTTCTATTTTCGAAGCGCTTGGCGCTCAGGTTGCCGGAAAGATATCACAAGAAGAATTGAATGACTTAACGTTTAGTGCGTGTGAAACATGCGGTTCATGTTCAGGTATGTTCACTGCGAATTCAATGAATTGTCTCGCTGAAGCTGTTGGTTTTTCAGTACCGGGAAACGGTACTATAACTGCAATGGTGCATGATGGTTCATCATTTAAAATTAATCCGAAACGTATTGCATTATCCGAATACTCAGCGGAATGCCTCCATTCGGTTATTGAAGCAAAACTGACCCCATGTGATATTATCTCTCATAAAAGTATGGATAATGCTTTCCGGTTAGATTGTGCTATGGGGGGCAGTACCAATACTGTTCTGCATGGACTTGCTTTGGCAAATGAAGCACAGATTCAATATGATATGCAGCGCTTAAATGAAATATCACATACAACACCAAATATTTGTAAAGTCGCTCCATCGCGCTCAGATGTACATGTTGAAGATGTTGATGCGGTGGGCGGTATCAGCGCGTTATTAAAAGAATTAGATAATAACGGATTATTATATGCAGATGAAAAAAGCATTACCGGTACGACTATCAAAGAAAATATTAAAAATGCTCCTGCTCCTGACGGCAATGTTATTCGTTCATTTTCAAATCCCTTTAGTAAAACGGGAGGACTTGCAGTATTATTTGGTAATATTGCACCCAATGGCTGTGTTTTAAAAACAGCCGGTGTTGATGATGACATGATGGTCTTTACCGGTCCCGCAATTATTTTTGAATCACAGGATGACACACTTGAAGGATTACGACAGGGAAAAGTAAAAGACGGTGATGTTGTTGTTATCAGGTATGAAGGTCCGAAGGGTGGTCCCGGTATGCAGGAGATGCTTTCACCGACATCATTAATTTCAGGTATGGGATTACGGGTCGGTCTTATCACGGATGGACGTTTCAGTGGCGGTACACGCGGCTTATGCATCGGTCATGTTGCCCCTGAAGCAGCAACCGGCGGTCCGATTGCTGCTCTTCAGAACGGGGATATTATTAGTATTGATGCACAAAGTAATACTATTAATGTTAAACTTTCTGATGATGAGCTGAAACAGCGACTTGAAAAATTATCCCCGTTCAAACCGACCGTCAATGACGGATGGCTTCGCCGATACAGTTATTTAGTAACCAGTGCTGATACGGGCGCGGTGTTGCGTGATCCGTATTCAGAATAAAATAGTTATTTAAAAATAATATATTGTAAGAAAGCACGGCGATACTTACCGTGCTTTTTTTATAGAGAAAAGCGGAAATAAATCCATATATTTAAGTACGTACTAACATAAACTGGAGTACACATTAGAAACATATTGTAATTATTGTATATTTCAATAATTACAAACATTCGATATTATTATTTACTCTTGACAAAGTTGTCGGAATATGCTATGCTCACTGTGGTTTCAACCAATTGGGAGGGTTACCTATATATGAGAATCGATACAAATCATCCGCTGAATCAATCACGCAAAACAAAGAATAACGAATACGCTGTACCGGTTATTAAAGACGCTACCGATAATGAACATCGTTTGATGAATGTACAGCACAATGTACAGAGTAATCAAACTGCGCAACATTTATATCGTCTTCAAATGGAATTACAAAGTGCACAAAAACAATTTACGCGTGATGAAATCGCTCGTCAGGGAATTCAGGATATCCGGGAAACGGTCCGGCGATTTCTTGAAGACAATACCGGTAATTTTGATGGGCTTAAGCAGCATATTGAAAGTATACGTTCACAAACAACGTTTGAACAGCAGCGTATACTTGATATCAATGCGGAAACACTTATTCATGATTTAAAAAATGCACCACGTGCCCTGGAGCAATGGTCAACTGCTCTTGAGAATGACATGGCTCGTCAAAATCGTCTTATCAACAAAGCACAAATTTCAATGGAAAACATTGCAGCGCATGTCAGCGGCAAAGGGATCGATTCAATCAGTGATGCAATGATGATGATTCAAAAAGCATCAACTGAAATTGGTACAGGATCAGCGGGAACAATACAAAATGATGCGGTTTTACGGTTAATCGGCAATTAAATACATGGCCGAGAAAAGAGAACGCTGAGTTTATCACCCGGAGTTATGTCAAGAAATTGAACTGAGGCAGGTATTAATAATGACCTGCCTTTTTTTATGCTAATAGAGCCGTGTACTGTGGCAATGGTGCCGGTGCCGGCGATACAATTTATTCCGGTAAACAGATCTGCTGATTTTTCCCATCGCCATGAATGTAATATTGTATGTTTGTGTATTTCAAAATGCGGAGTATGCAACAACAAAGCATGTGAACCATATTCAGTTTGTGTTTCCGTATATGCCTCAACGGCAGGGACACCTTCATTATACTGTATTGCCTGCAGTGCTTGATCAATATGCAGTTCTCGAGGACTGCCGTTTTTATCAGTACGATTATAGTCAAATATACGAAAAGTGGTATCTGAGTTTTGCTGAATTTCACATAAGAGCGTGCCGGCAGTAATCGCATGAACCATACCTGCCGGAATTGAAATCATGTCATCTTTTTGTATTGGCAGTCGGTAGAGGTGGTCTAATAGTGTTCCGGCAGCAATTGATTGTTGTATTTCATTTTTTGTTACACCGGGTTGCAATCCAACAATTAATGCTGCGTTTTTTGGAGCATCGAGGATATACCAGCATTCGTTTTTCGGTTCGATATACAATCCCGGATTTCTATTGCAATACGCTGCATCAGGGTGGACTTGCACTGATAAATCAGCTGTTGCGTCAATGTATTTATACAATAACGGCAAATATTGTCCCGTACGAGCAAGCGTCGGTCCAAGAATTTCAGAAGGGTACATACGTATACATTCCTGAAGCGTTTTTCCGGATAACGGACCATTGCTGATTCGGCTGCTGCCGTCGGAGCGATCGCTGATTTCCCATGATTCACCTATAGGTATATCAGGAGAAGCATTTTTACCGAGTTGTGTTACAAGGCGATTACCGCCCCATAGTTTTTCTTTTAATACGGGCTGCAATAAAAATGGGTATATATCCATGTGATAACCTTTCAGGAGAAGCATATACTATATTATAAAAAATAAAAGTTAAAAATTGATGCTTGCAGAAATTTTATTCAGCGTTATAATCATTCTATCCTATTTCATGGAGTATCGTATGACGAAGCACCGAAATTGTATCAGAACGATAATACTATTTATTTTTCTTTTATTTGTCATTGTACCGGTCTTTGCACAGGATTCACACTGTCTTGCCGGCAAGAAAGTAATTGTCTTTGTTGCATGGCGCAATTTTAGTGATGACCAATTTAAGATTGTGAACGAGTACTTAACGAATGCCGGAGCTGAGGTTATTATCACCTCATCATCGAAAGGAACTGCTATCGGCATGAAAGATTTAAAACTGGATATAAAAAAACCATTGAAGCGCTATAAACCTAAAAGTGATATTGATGGAATAATATTAATCGGTGGTCATGGTATGTGGGCGGATTATTGGGATAATGCGGATTTACAAAAATGGTGTATTGCAATGAATGAAACCGGAAAATTAATTGCTGCGATCGGAACAGCCCCGGGAGTGTTATCCGGTGCAGGGATATTAATTGGGAAAAAAGCGACTATTTGGGATTTATACACCGTACGACTGCATCAAGGCAGTGCGCGTGTTATTAATCAGCATGTCGTTGCTGACGGAAATATTATAACAGCCGATAAAACCATAGCTTCAAAACTTTTTATTAAAGAAGTTATCCGATATTGGTCACCGAATGCATTTCAACATAATACGAGCGGTGCTTCTGATTCATCAGTAAGTCCATTCCAAAAAGGAACACGTATTGATTCAAAACCAATACAATTACAGCAATAATAATGTCATTATGCAAAGGGAATAAAATAGTCTTCATCATAATAATCACGGAGCACCTGATCGGTCCAGCATAATTGATAGAAAAAGCAGGTGCGGCATATATGCATTGCATCACAACGAGCAAAGCGATTAATTGAGGCAGTATTTTCGGTAACACTATCAAGCAGGGAACGCATATGCTCAATTGATTCATCCATCAGTGCACATGTTTCTTCAATATCCTGTTGTGTAATCAGAAACGTTTCATTGTCTTGTTGCAGCAGATTATATATTTCAGCGGTACATGAATTAATAGCGGTATTCCATTTATCAATGGTAAATGCGGTATACAGTGTAAGCTGCTGTTTCGCATCGGTATAATTCGTTGTACTTCCGGTTTTCCAATCAATAATGGTATATATACCATTATTTTTATAAATAAAATCAGGAACAGCAAATATTTTTATCGTGTTGTGACGAAAATAATCAAATTGTTCTATTTTCAATCGGTCATTGTATTTTAAATGATTGATAATATCGGGGAATGGCGAGTTAAAAAAAGCATCAATACACGATGTAGCTGCAGTATATAATCGTTTCCATTCCTGATTGGGGACAGGTAAATCGTATTCAAGTTCAAAAAGTCCGCGAAAGTTTTTCGGATCAGTATGATTTTTACCACTGCGAGCATTGTAAAAATCACGTTTCATTATATTATGCAAGGTTGTTGATGCGAGGGTATGATTAAGCGGTCGGGTACCGAACAGTGCAGTATCAATTATTCTTTTCAGAACATCATGCACAACACTTCCCATCCATTGATGGCGGGTTTGCAGATTTTTTAGGATATATAATAAACGAGTTTCAGAATCAGCTGAGGTTGACCATCCCCCCCAGCTGCCGTAATAATAATAATAATACTTTCGCTTGCATTCTTCAAACATACGGCGTCGTGAAAACGACCATGAAAATTTATTTTTCATTATACTCATTCTATAAACATAGCATATCATATGAGTATTGCAAATATGGAATAGGTTTGATTATGCAATAAATAGCATAAATTATATTCGATATGAAGGGGGATATATTATTGGAATACACAATCGCGTAAATTTATTATGAATGAATATACTGTTTCATAGTATGAAATGTATATATGTATTTTATCGTTATACTGCAGCATTCGTGATACTTTTATAATTATACGGTACGAAGATAGAAAACACTATACGATAACATCTAAAAAATGCTTTTCATTATAAGGTTTGGTAATGAAGTATATTTCATGAACGGTATTAAAATTCGGGGTTTTATTTTTATCAGTCTCATTCAGTGCAATAAAAACTTTTGTTTTTTGCGCATCAATAGTATCAGACCATTCAGAGGGGACTTCATTAATAAAAGGTCTGATGGATTCATAGTCAATGACCATTACATCAGGCATTTGTTTTTCAATTTCCTTTCGGAATGAGGTAAATGTTTTGTGAATACTCGTGTTGATGCCATTTTGTTTAAATAGTTTCTTTATATATCCTGAGGATTGATGGTCATTGTCAAATATAGAAATATTAATAGATTCCGTATTCATAATATTTCCTTTTATTGCTATTTAAAGTATGGCGAATAAATAGTGATTTGACAAGTATTTCACAGAAAAAAATAAGTCGTGGTGGTATAGTATCATGAATAAATAATCGTCTCATATTTTATACGATAATGTGTTTTACGGTAACGGCAATAGAGTAGGTGTTTTTTTCTTGCATTATTTCTCATATAATGGAATAAAACAACAATCGAGAGATATAAAGTGTATGAAAAGAAGCTGTCATAATGAGTGAAAAATATTCAGATTTGAAAAAAAGAGCTGAAGCATTACGAAACACAATAAACCAGATGAATTACGAATACTATGTTTTGGATAATCCGCGTGTCAGTGATGCAGAATATGACAAACTAATGCGTGAATTGAAGAAACTGGAGGCACGCTGCCCGGATCTTATTACTTCAGATTCTCCCACAATGCGTGTTGGCGGAGCACCGTCAGAGCAATTTAAAAAATATACACATCCGACGCCAATGTTAAGTCTTGATAATGCACTTCAACATGAAGAGTTTCATGATTTTATTATACGCCTTGAAAAAGCATTTAATGGGGTGCTGCCGGAATTAATTGTTGAACATAAATATGATGGGCTTGCAGTAGAACTTATATATGAAAAGGGTAAACTGGTTATTGGTGCGACACGCGGTGACGGGAAAGTCGGGGAGGATATAACACCAAATATTAAAACAATTCGCTCAATACCATTGACACTTGAAGGTAATTTTCCATCGCGATTAGTTGTACGGGGCGAAGCATTAATGTATAAAAAGGATTTTGAACGATGTAACAACGAACAGATAGAAACCGGTCAGCATGTTTTTGCAAACCCGCGTAATGCAGCGGCGGGGTCATTACGGAATCTGGATCCGTCCATTGCCGCACGCCGTCATTTGCGTGCATTCATATATGGTATTGGAGAACAGTATACTCTGCACAAGACGCATAGCACGCTGTCGGAAACCTATGACTATTTAGCATCGTTACATCTTCCGATAAATCCGCATATTAAAATATTTAGTACTGCAGAAGATATTATTCGATATCATCATGAAATAGAAGCAACGCGCGATACCTTGCCGTACGAAATAGACGGGCTCGTTATAAAAGTAAATCGTTTTGATCAGCAGGAGGAGCTTGGGGAGGTTACGAATCATCCGCGATGGGCAATTGCATGGAAGTTTAAACCGCATGAAGCAGAAACAATGGTCAATGACATTGAAGTACAAGTCGGTCGAACGGGGGTACTGACACCGGTTGCACATCTTGAACCGGTACGTATCGGCGGCGTTATAATAAAGAAGGTCAGCCTTTTTAATCAGGATGAAATTGATCGCTTGGATATTGGGATTGGTGATCGGGTTGTGGTATATCGCGCCGGGGATGTTATACCGAAAATTTCACATGTAGTAAAAGAAAAACGACCTACTGATAAAAAGATTAAACGGTATCAGTTGCCGGAACACTGTCCTGTCTGTGGTTCTGCGGTTATTCCGCTGCGCGGCAGTGTTCATCGTCATTGTACAAATACAGCATGTCCTGCACAACAGGAAGAAGCTATTCGGTATTTTATTTCTCGAAATGCAATGAATATCGATGGCTTAGGTGCTGAATGGGTACATATCTTTTTAAATAATAAAATAATAAAAACAGCTGCGGATTTGTATGCACTACATACCCAACGTGATGTGCTCTTGGGTTTGGATCGAATGGGTGAGAAACTCTGTGATAAAATACTTGCTGCAATAGATAAACGGCGCAGTGTACCATTGGAAAAGTTTATAATAGCACTGGGAGTGCCGGGTGTCGGTGAGCGGAATGCGGCAGTACTTGCTGATGAATTCGGCAGTCTGGATAAGATACTGCATGCATCAAAAGAGCAGTTTGAGGCTCTTCCCGGTCTTGGTCCGTTACTTGCAGAAGCGATACAGGTATATTTTGCGGCACCAAAAAATATTGAACTGATTAATACGTTTATTAAAAACGGGTTGGAAATTATTAATCCTCAAAAAAAGATGAGCGGGCGGTTACAGGGAAAAGTATTTGTTATTACCGGAACGTTAGCACATATGAGCCGGCATGATGCTGCAGCATTGGTAAAACAACATGGCGGGCGTGTATCATCATCAGTATCTAAAAAAACTGATTATGTTATTTGCGGTGAAAATCCGGGTTCAAAGCTAACCAAGGCGCAGGATCTAGACATTCCGATTATTAATGAAGAACAATTAAAAGACATGCTCCATGAATCAGATGCATAAACAATCCATGTATGCGAAGGATTATATAATTCGTTGTGCTACTCTCGGGTGCAGATTAAATCAAAGTGAAACAGAATTAATAAAAGAGCAGCTCAGAGCAGCGGGGTTCACCGTCAGTGACCATGAAAATCCAAACGTGTATATTGTAAATACGTGTACGGTTACTCAACGGGGAGAACGGTCATCACGAAAAATGGTATACCGTATTATGCAGAAATATCCTGAGGCGGATATTATCGTAACGGGTTGTTATGCACATACCAATCCCGAAGTATTTACTCAAATCCCGGCAGTAAAACTGATTATAAATAACTTTGAAAAAGATGTTCTCTATGAAAAGATAGCGAACTATTATCACATTACTATTCCGCCGGTTCATACAGTACGGATGACCTCTGTTGCGCATCGCAGCAGACCATTTATTAAAATTCAGGATGGCTGCAATAATGAGTGCTCATTTTGCAAAGTGCGTTCTGCACGCGGTTATTCGCGTTCAATTAATAGCAAAGAGATACTTGAACAAGCCGGCGTTTTATATAAAAAAGGATATCCTGAGATTGGACTTACCGGTGTAAATATAGGTGATTATTATGATGGAAAATTGCCCCTCGCCGGATTACTTGCATTACTTATTAATATGCTGCCAAAAGCACAATTTCGCCTTTCAAGTATTGAGCCGAAGAGTATTACAACTGACTTGATAAAAATACTATCTCATACAAGTATATGTAAGCATTTACATATACCCTTGCAATCAGGTTCAGATAGTATCCTTGCGGCAATGAATAGAAAATATACAACGAAGGAGTATCGAAAAATAGTAGAGGATATACGAACCTCTATTCCGGATATATCAATTGGTGCGGATCTTATTGTCGGCTTTCCGGGTGAAACGGAGGATATATTTAGTGAAACATATGATTTTGTTAAAGCTTTAAATATCCAACATATACATGTTTTTAGTTATTCGTCGCGTCCGGGTTTTTCAACAGTTATTGAAAAAAATAATGTGCCGGAAAACAGTAAAAAGAAACGATCTTCGTTATTATACAGTATGGTACAGAAATCAAATTATATTTTCCGCCGACAGTTTGAAGGCAGAATACTTAGTGTCGTTATTGAAAATAAAAAATGCCGCATTGCTGAAAATATGCGTGGTATGAGCAGTTACTATTTTCCGGTTACAATATCATCGTATAAACCGGAATTGTTAGGAAAAAAAATAAAGGTTCACATTACGGAGGTAACCCCTGCATCAACATACGGAACGCTCGTATAAAATCGGTATATTGTTTATTCTGTGTATCTGTTTGGCAGATTAAGTCTGACATCATGCCACATTTGTTTCGTTTCCATACACAGAAATAATCGAGTATTTAGTTTTTGCAAGTCAGGAAGAATACCGGAAAAGAGCTCTCGTCTGATTGAACGGAAATAGCGTCGTTTTCCGTCAATTCCGGTAATCATTTCATCACTGATTAAAGTATGTGAACGGGGCGATTGTCTGAAAGAATGTTCCATTGCCGTCGGATAACGAAAAGCGCCAACAGCAATAAAATCAATATCACCGGGTTTAAAATAATCATGAATTTGCTTTGTTAATTGAAGATATGCAGTACGCCAATCGGCAACATGCAGCATTGGATCAATACGAAATGCAATACGAAAACCATGACGCTGTACATGCTGTGCTGCAGTTAACCGTTCTTCAAGTGACGCAGTTCCGAGTTCGTATTGATTAATAATTGAAGGTGGGTTTAAACTCCACGCGATTACGGTATTATCCGATGGCGGTATATTTAAAAGCGGTTTGATGGCATTATCTTTTGTACGCAATTCTAGTGTACACTTTTTCAGCGGGCGAAAAGTTTCAATCAATGCAGGAACGTATTCCGTAATGTGATCAAATAAAAAACTATCGGAAAGTTCACCGGCATTCAGCCATGCTTTTTTATTTACAGGCAGTGTATCTGTAAAACGATACAGTTCATTTTCAAAATCGTTATAATTAATATAGAGGATGATTGCTTTGTGTATACCCAGATAGCCTGTAAGATAACAATAACTACAATTAAAAAGACATGAACGAGACAGTGCGATATAGTGTTCCGGTTGTGTGATGAGAACATCAGCAGAATCCTGATTAAAGGGTTTGATGAAGTTTCCTTTGTGTACGTCTATAATAATAGTATTTTTATTTGCCTGATGCGTGTCAGGTAATGGGGTAGTGCAGAAAACAATTTTATCAGTAGGGGGAATACGAGAAAGCCAGCGGTCAATATGAGTATGCCGGGATGCTGCCGGAGTGATATAAAATGTACGACTCATTCGTTACCCGAAGGACATTCAGAGATATGCATAAGTTCTTTCATCAATGCAATAACGGTATCAGATGAAAATGTTTCGCGCATAATTTCAATATCTTCAGTATTAAATAGTTGTAATGAAATATGGAATCCGTTTTGTTCAAAGTTTTTAAAATGCGTTAATGAGGGTTTTAAAGGCTGCAAGTGTTGTGCTAATTGCTGTGCCGTTATTTTAAAATCAGATTGCATCGTTGATAATCGCGGATAGCGAATGGATCGGAAAAAGGTATAAATCATTTTTCCTTTATGTGCCGGCGGTATATTTTTATTAAGAATGTCTTTAATAACATGATTGTATAAGACGGAAAAAGAGGTTTGCGGGATACCGGTTTGCAGATACATTTCGTGATTATCTCTGACACGAATATCCGACAGCCATTCCCGCATGGTGCGCATTTCACTCACTGAGAAACGGGCTTGACGAAGCATTTGTAAAAGCAGTTCAGGTGCATCAACCTCAAACAAACCAAGTTCCATATACTTATCAGCGGTTAAAATATCATATAAGTCTAATAAAATATCAGCATAGGTATGTGAGAGTATATGCAAACCTTTCAATGCTTGTAATTCCCGATGAGAAAAATGATGACCGGTAGATATATTCCATAATGCAGAGAATACTCCTTCCGGATATTGTAAGTCGGGCGTGTCTTTTGTTATTGATGCGAAAATATTGGCAATTTCAAGTGGGTGCCATATTGCGGCAGCGTGAAGGTGCAGTTTCATCATTTGAAGATTATCAAGTACAGACTCATGTTTCAGTTGAACAGGAGGTTGAACGGTCGGGATTTCATTGAGTGAAAATTCGCGCGCTAATCGAAAACGGCGGATTCCATCAATAATAACGAGAGTATCATTGTATTCAGTAACAACAATTGGTGAAACAATCCCGAATATTTCAACGGATTGACGTAACCATTCGGGTGATGGGAGATGCCAGTCAAGTTCAGGTAAAACGGAGATATTACCGACCGGAACGAGAGATGGTTGCATCAGAATAAATATCCGATAGAAAAGGTAAGTCCGAAACCGTTAAAATCAACCGTCGGGCGGTTTGTTTTCGGTAATAAATCTGTACTGTCTGCTGTTGTCGGACGTGTCAGCCAGTGCGGTGAACCGAGTTGTCCGGAAGAGGTAATAGAATACCGTGCTTCAAGGCGTAATAAATAATGCTTAATAAGAAGCTCAGTGCCACCATGAATATTTCCCCCCAATGAGATAAACGGATAGCGTTGTGCATATTTTACGGAAGTATACGTGCTTTCGCCGGAATATGAATCAATTGTTGTTAACGAATCAGTACGGACATATTTTAAGGATCCGATCCAAACATCAAATCCAATTCCGACGTATATATCAAATACCCGTGATGATTCGGGGGGAAAACGGTAATCACCGGCAAATCCGATTGGTACGGCAGTAACAAAAACGGAATGGTTCGTGCTTCCAATAAAACGGTTGGTTGCCGTCAGAAAATTTGTTGGTGTATAGGTTTCTCGTGATTCAAAATGATATGTTCCCGCGCAATGTTTTTGAAAAAAACCGGCTGACATAATAAGAGAAAACTTCGTACGCCGTATATGCAGGGCTTCGATACCAATACCAATATCCTGAATTGATGTTCCCATTTCTCCTGATTGGTAATGGGGCTGTTGTGAGTATCGATCGTTAAGGTTGTGTTCAGCGAATGAACTGAAACTGCTCATACTGAATGAACGGATAGTGCCGGTAACTGCAAATCCGATACGATTTGTTTTAGAGCTATCCCCCTTCTCGGCAAGCAGTCCTGTCTCACGGGTACGGAATCGTCCGTCAATGTATTGAGTATCGCTCTTTGATGGTGGCGGCAGAGCAATTGCTGTTGGCAGATCGGTGGCATCATTCACGGGAGTGAGTTTGAGTTCACCGGCAATAATTTTTGCAAGTTGAGAAAACGTATCACGAGTTAAATGATCAACACGGACAATGAGATCAGCGCCATCGCTTGAGGATTGGCGGGTAAGATGATAATTGCCGGTACGATCCGAAATAAGCGCATTGATCATTATTAAACCGTTTTGAATGATAATTGTACCGGAGATAATATATTCTGCATTATCAGGGGTGACTTTATTAAAAGACGGATACTCAATAAAGCGTTCAGTAAATGAGGTGTCTATATTTTGTATTAAATACAGTGCATCATCATAGGAGGTTTTATTTTCAAATTGTTTTACCGCAATAGCGGTGGTTTGTGCTGATACTGTTATTAATGTTGTTAATACAATGAGTGTTGTTAAAAAAAAACGCACAAATATTCTCCTGATAGAATTATCGCGAAAGATCGCTGCATATGATTCGGTTCATTCGTGCTGCCAGCAATGTTGTATCAAGGCGTAATGCCGTATCAAAATATGCTATTGCACGGGTATAATCACCGCGTGATTTATAAATAAGACCGAGATTATTATGTGCATCAGCATAATTAGGATTTAGTTTGATTGCCAGTAAAAACTCTTTTTCTGCTTTATCAATTCGGTTCTTGCGATAATAAAGAACACCAAGATTATTATGCAGTATTGGATCATTATTTCCGGCAAGTGTGGTATTCAGATTAATATTACGGTTTTCAAGTTCATACGAAGTTACGGGTATCGGGCGAAACGGTGCGGCATCAGTCGGAATTTCAGTTGTCTGTAAGGGTTGTACAATAACAGAATTACCGATATTATGTGCATTTGCAACGGTTACAGTACCGGTAATAACCATGACTTTTGTTGTTGTAGCGTTTTTATTAACTTCCGTTACAAAATCAGTCCCCCGTACTCCGGCAACCGCAGTTGGTGTTGCAACGGTGAATTGATGCTCGTTTTTTGTAAATTTTTGTACGGTTGAAAAAAGTGTACCGATACTCAATGCAATAAAGCTTTCATTTTTTCCTGATTTCGGATCCAGAAGAGAACGAAGTTCGACAACCGTTGCACTGCCGATGCGCAGTAGGGAACCGTCGGAAAGTTTAATTACGACTTGAGCTCCGGATTGTGTACGGATAAGTGTATTATCACTAACGGTATCACCGGGTTTTAAAACGGAATAGGTTGCATTTTGATTCAGTAATTTAAATTGTGCACGTCCCCGTACTGATTGAACAGTTCCGCTGCCTGCAACGATACTGTATGCAGTGCATAGAAAGAATAACATGCTGATGATAATAATACGTTTCATGTACAATAATATAGCACGTTATAGTGCAGCTGTCAAAATGAATAAGCTGCTGTTGTCGGGGAAGACCGGGATCGGTCATTGTATGATCAATAACTACAGATAGTGAGTAGTTACGAGGAAGAATGATCTGCTTGTTTTGGAATTTCGGCTTTTTCCCGCTTAGAGTAAGCGATACATGAAAAATAAATAATAATACGATAAAGCGGCATATATCAACGATAGCGTGCCGGAATAATCACTGCAGCTTATAGAGAGTTATATGGGGGGATTAGTATTGTTATAACACCATATTATATGATGAGTGCTGCTGCATATATAGTTATTTCGGTACTATTCAGGTAAGGAGAGGTTTTAAGTATTTACCGGTAAAAGATTTTTTGTTTTGAGCTATATCTTCCGGTGTTCCTTGTGCAATAATTTTCCCGCCGTGAATGCCGCCTTCAGGACCAAGATCAATAACATGATCGGCTTGTTTTATAACATCAAGATTATGCTCGATAACAATGACGGTATTGCCGTTATCAGCAAATCGATTTAACACGGTTAGTAAATTTTTAACATCATAGAAATGCAGTCCGGTAGTCGGTTCATCAAGCAAATAGAGGGTCTTACCGGTTGATCGTTTTGAAAGTTCTGCGGCAAGTTTAATTCTTTGCGCTTCGCCACCGGAGAGCGTTGTTGCTGATTGACCGAGTTTAATATATCCTAAGCCAACATCATTGAGGGTTTGCAATTTGTTTTTAATTTTCGGGATATGATTAAAAAAATCAAGTGCGTCTTCAACGGTCATTTTTAATACATCGGCAATGGATTTTCCTTTGTACTTAATTTCAAGCGTTTCATCATTATATCGTGAACCATTGCATTCTTCACAAAGAACGTAAACATCCGGCAGGAAGTGCATTTCAATACATAATAATCCCTGACCTTCACAGCGTTCACAGCGTCCGACCGGAACATTAAAGCTAAAACGTCCCGGCTGATATCCGCGTATTTTTGATTCAGGAATACGAGCAAAGAGTTCACGAATCGGAGTGAAGCAGCCGGTATAGGTAACCGGATTAGAACGTGGTGTACGCCCGATAGGGGATTGATCGATATTTATTACTTTATCAAGATGTTCAATGCCGGAGATACTTTTATGCTGTCCGCCGTGAGTTCGTGCACGGTTCAGTAATCGTGCAAGTTCACGATAGAGGATTTCATTAATAAGCGTGCTTTTTCCGGAGCCGGAAACACCGGTTATACAAATAAGTGTGCCAAGAGGAAAATCAACATCAATGTTTTGTAAATTATGCTCTGCTGCACCATGGATGGTAAGTTTTTTACCATTCCCGGAGCGTCGTTTTTGCGGGACATCAACAAAGAGAGTCCCATTAAGAAATTGACCGGTATATGATGCGCTGACGTTAATAATATCGTGCGGTGTTCCTTCCGCAACAATATCGCCGCCGTGTACTCCTGCTTTCGGTCCGAGATCAACAACCCAATCTGATTGACGTATTGTTTGTTCATCATGTTCAACGACGATTAATGTATTTCCAATATCACGTAAATGTAAGAGTGAATTAAGCAAGCGGGTATTATCCCGTTGATGCAGCCCGATACTTGGTTCATCAAGAATATAGGTAACACCAACGAGCCCGGAACCGATTTGCGTTGCTAAACGAACACGTTGATTTTCACCGCCGGAAAGTGTTCCGGATGGACGATCAAGAGTAAGATAACCAAGTCCGACATCAGAAAGAAATTTTAAACGTGCCGATATTTCTTTTAGAATAAGTCGAGCAATTTCAAATTCCTTTTTAGTAAGCCGCAGAGCATCAAAAAAGTTTTTTGCTTCAATGATTGACATTCGGGTTATATCCATAATTGATTTATTCTGTATGGTAATTGCACGTGATTCAGGTTTTAATCGTTCACCGCCACAGTCTTCACAGGGGCGGTTCATCATGAAGGATCGATATATATCCTGCATATAGGGGGATTTTGTTTCTCTGTATCGTCGTTTCATAGAATTAATAATACCTTCAAACTCGCTGAAAAAATCTCCATTGAAACGATCGCTTGAATAACTGAACTTTATTCGTTTTCCCTGAGAACCATAGAGAAGAATATTTTTTACTTTTTTAGATAATTTTTTCCATGGGGTATTGAGACTGAAAGAATAAATTTTAGAAAGCGATTTTAATGCTGAGAATGACCAGCCGTCGGTAGTATTCCACCCGGGGGCCTTGATTGCTCCTTCAGAGAGAGTTAAAGATGTATCCGGAATGATCAGATTAGAATCAAATTCCATAACGGTACCAAGCCCGCTGCATAATGAACAGGCGCCATACGGTGTGTTAAACGAAAACATTCGCGGTTCAACTGAATCTAAACTTATATGCCCATCGGGACAGGCAAGGTTAATGGAATGGCTTACTTCATCAGTATCCGTTACAATAGTGAGCGTGCCATCACCAATGCGTAACGCAGTTTCGATTGATGAACTCAGGCGTTTTTTTATTGCGGGCTTCATATTTAAACGATCAACAACAACTTCAATAGTATGCTTTGTTTTTTTATTGAGTTTCGGCAGTGGATCATCAATCAGATGAATGATATTTCCGTCAACCCGCATTCTAATAAACCCTTCTTTTTTAGCTTCATTGAATACAGTCTGGTATTCTCCTTTTTTTCCCCGTACAAGCGGGGCAAGAATCATGAAACGTGTATTTTCTGCAAAGCGCATGATATGTTTTATTATACTTGAACTTGATTGTTTTTTTAGAACCTGCCCGCAGGTAGTACAATGCGGAATACCGATACGTGCCCACAGCAGACGGAAATAGTCATAGATTTCAGTTGTTGTGCCGACAATTGAACGCGGATTGTGATGAGTTGTCTGCTGTTCAATAGAAATAGCCGGCGAGAGTCCTTCAATAGAATCAACATCCGGTTTTGTCATTTGCCCGAGAAATTGCCGAGCATATGATGAGAGTGATTCGACATACCGTCGTTGTCCTTCAGCATAAATGGTGTCAAATGCCAATGATGATTTTCCTGATCCTGAGAGTCCGGTAATAACGATAAACTTATTACGCGGCAGCTTGAGATTGATATTACGAAGGTTATGCTGACGTGCACCTTTTATGATAATTGAATCGGAAATCATAGTGTTGTAAAGTAATAAAAATTATTTAAAGGGTCAAGCATTGTTATTTTTTATCGTTTCACGGAATTTAACATGTACATCAATAACGATATTGCTACAGTACATTATTGTTCGTGTAATACTTGGCATCAAGCACTGAAGGGGCATTGTATGCAAGATATATAAACAATATTATCCTACATGCCGAAGTATCCATACCGGCTTCCCGATGATTTTAACAGTATCGGTAATAATCGGTTTATAATCGGGATTTTCAGGTTGAAGACGAATTTTCCCATTTTCTTTATAAAACGTTTTAATAGTTGCTTCATCATCAAGCATAGCGACAACAATTTCACCATTTGTTGCTTCAACATGTGGTTTAATAAGTGCTAAGTCACCATCAAATATACCGACATCTTTCATGGAATCACCGCGAACACGGAGTGCAAATAAATCATCGGTGCCGAAAAGGCTGGTCGGCATTGTATAAGATTCTTCAATGTTTTGTTCAGCCAGAATCGGCATACCAGCGGCAACATTTCCGACAAGTGGAACATTGATAGAAGACCCACCGCTTCGTATTATCGGTTCATGCAGTTCAATAGCACGGGAACGGGAAGAGGTTGTTTTCAAAAAACCTTTTCGTTCTATTGATTTAAGATGATCATACGCCCCTTTAATGGAGATCTTAAATCCTCCGGCAATTTCTCGTACTGTTGGAGGATAACCATTTTTAATAATATATCCTTTAATAAAATCATATACTTTATGCTGCCGTTCGGTCATTTCTTTCATAATTATTACACCTTTCAATTGTATACTTATTAAAAATATAGCATACATGCGTATTGATGTCAACGATTATTAATCACTGTGTGATACCAAAATAACAATGTTAGTGATAATGTAGGAAGTTTACTGTCAAAAATAGTATTTACAACGGTCATTACTATACTATGCAATTGAAAAGCATTATAATTATATCAATAGAAAAAATGATTATCAGTATTATAATTGTAATAATGCATAACATTATATGGATAATTACGAGAGTAGAGAGAGCAGTATATTATTAGGTATCGGGACAGAAAGTGGTTATTATGAAGCGGCTTGCTTTGAGCGGCGATATGATTTTATCATACGATCAAATTCCATAATGTTGGGAATGCCGATAGCATTGTTATTCATATCAATTTTACCCTGACGGTGGAGCATATTTAGATATTTATTTACTTCTTGAACAGTCGATCCGCACATAGCGGCAATATCATCCAGAGTAATTGGCAGGGTTATCGGCGGTGCGGGTTCATCTTCATTAAGATGCATATGTCCTGATTTTTCAGCAAGCATGACAAAAATATCAGCAATACGCAGTTCAATACTTTCAAAGGTAAGTACACGTAATTGTCGTCGTGCGTCGTAAATACGTTTGCAGAACATTTTAAGCAGCCGGAGTGCTATTTCGGGATTACTTTTCATGAGGAGCTCAAAGTTTTGTTTATTAAATTCAAGAACTTTTACTTCATCAAGCGTTGTAATAGTTGCACTGCGGGGTTGTTGTTCAAGAATGGCCATTTCCCCGAAAATATCTCCCGGACCGAATGTATCAAGGATTTTTTCACGTCCCGAAACGATTTTTGAGACACGAACATGTCCGTCATAAATCAGATAAAAGTTTTCTCCGGGTTCCCATTCAGAGAAAATAATTTCACCGGGTGGAAGAGTTTTCCCGTATTTTTGGAACATTGCATCGCCGAGCATAATCAGCCTTCCATTGCTTTCTTTACAGCATCAAGTTTTTTCTTTGCAAGAGCATTAATTTTTGTTCGAGGCGGCATCGCAGTAACTTTTTGGAAAAAATTGATAGCTTTTTGATAGTTTTGTGTTTCTTCATAACATGAGCCGATGTTTAAAAGAGCTTCTTTCATCATTTCACTGCGAGGGTATTTACGTATTAAATGCGTGAATGCATCAATTGCTTCGGTATATTGTTTCATATGCATGTAACAGCGTCCAACTTCATACATACCCTTTTCAGCAAATGCTGCTTCTTTGTCATTTTTAAAAGTTTTTATTGTTTCAATACTTTTATATTGTTCAAGAGCACCGGCATAATCTTCTTGTGAGAACAAACTGAGCCCTTCATAGTAAAAAGTAGAAGGATTTGCTTCATCGGCATTCCCCGAATCAGTAACTGCCGGTCCGGGCATCGGAGCGTCATCACCGCTGAGTTCATTAAGTCGCGCAAGTGGTGAATCGGGTTCTATTGATGATGCGGTCATAGTTGATCCTGCCTGACCGCCAATATCTTCAAGATCGGCAAGTGCATCAGACATATCAGAAGAGGTTGTTTCAGTTCCTCCGGCTCCACCGGTGGAGGGTGCAGCAATATCCGGCATTGATTCATCAGCGGCATTAATGGAGCTTGCACCATCAAGTTGTGCTGCGCCGCTTCGGGCTTCTTCAATGCGCTGTTGTGCTTGAGCGACAAATTCACCATTCGGATAAAGGGAAATATAACGATTAAAAATATACATTGATTGTTTATAACGATGGTTGGAGAAATAATACTCGCCAATATTGAAAAGCTCAGTTGAAGGGACTTTTTCATCATCAGTTTGCATGATACTGCGGACTTTGCGTCCAATGCGGCGAAGTTGTCCTGAGAATACTTTCAGCATTTTCAGCATCAGATTAAAATTTTTCGCAACAAACTTTTCAAATTCTTCAGGTTTAAATATTAATATAACTGCATCGGTTTGTGTGATTGCATCTTCTTCGCGCGGATAATGTCCGAGTGCTGATTTAACCCCGAAAAATTCACCGGGAGAGAGCGCTTGTGTTTCTTCTTCACCGGTTTCGATTGAAAGAGTTTGCAGTTTCACTTTACCGGTTTTTAAAACAAAAATATCAGTCCCACGATCACCGGTAAAATATATTACAGAACCTTGTTTATATTGCCGTGCTGTTGGCACCTGAGCATCTCCTTGATTAGGTTACCGGTAAGAACGGTATTTTTTTCTGAAAACCGACAAACTTACGTATTTTTTTCATTAGCCCCTTCGGGTCAATAGTGCCGATTTTCGGTGTATTATTAATTTTAAAGGTATATATTTTTTGTTTAAATGTTTCAAATAACGGCTTATATTTCGGATCCCCATATAACGGTTTCCCTTCAAATAATACAAGCATTATATCAGGAAGTTTTGCCTGCACAAGAGATTTATGGGGCTTATTTGGATTTCCTTTTACAACAAGGAGATCGGCAATATTTCCTTTTTTAATTGTACCAAGGTTACGGGTTGTGATAAATGCGTGTGCGGGATTTCGTGTTACCATATCAACGAGCATTTCATCGGGAATATCTTTTTTATATAAGGTTCGATAGGTTTTTTTACATGCACTTAGTTCGCGTAATATGTTTAAATCAGCACTCATCGGCGAATCGGTTCCGATTGAAACGTTAATACCGGCATCAATCCATTTTTTAATACGAGCGGTACGATGATACATATTCATATTTGATGTACAGCACCAGACGAGATTCGCTTTTCGTCGTGCAATAATATCAATATCTTCGTTTGAGAGGACAAGCCCGTGGACAAGAACGGTATGATAATCAAGTGCATGATATTTTTTAACCAGATACTCAACACCACGTTTTGATTCGGCGTCAAAGCCTTCTTCAATATGGGTAATAAATGGCCAATTTTTCTTTTTTGCGCGTTTGAATTCAATATCAACACCATCGCCCCAGTTTAAATCATAACTTGATACTTCATGTGCAAGTGTATATTTCTGTAATATACGAATTGGCATATCAGGAATAAAGGGGTCATTAACGAAGTGGGGAATATGATCAGAGATAGTTGTAACACCGGTAATAAGATTTTTATATACTCCCAAAAGATATAAATAATATGGCGGAATATTTCCGCGCTCTTTATAAACGCGTGCTGATTTGAGTTCATCATCCCACGGTTTCCAGCTTTTATAAGGGGCGCTTTTTAGTACGCGCGGATAATAACTGCCGAGCAAGTGATCATGTGCATTGATCATACTCGGGAATAAAATTTCATTGTCGGATAGTTCAAAGGTTTTTTTGGTTGTTTTTTGCGCTTTTATTGCCTGTTTAACAGCGGTAATTTTTTTATCATTAATGGTAATAAGACCATCAGTGATTACGTCATTTGGTGTAACAACAACCGGAGCTTTTAAATTGTATTGTGCCATCGTATGGACCTTTATATAAATAGAGACACAAAGCTGACTCTATTCATTTGAAATTGAAACGATGTTCATTCCCTGTATTTATTTCAGACCATGTATTCGATAATTCACGTTATAATTGTCGAATACACTATACTTGCCTGATGTGTATACTGTCAAGCAGTATAACAGGCGGCATGGTCGGGGCGGTATATCCAACCCCGACGCAACCACGTACAATTCCATGTGAAACCCTTCTTCTCAAACAAAACAGAAGACGTCCCTTCATGGAGTTGTCATTACAAGACAGGCACATGAGCAGTTGTGCGCTGACTCGTTGTGCTCATAGGCACACCGTTTCGTAATTATATTATCGGTACAGAAATACGGAGAGTTAAGAAGTATTATACAAATAGTGGCATGTAAATACAGGGAGAGAAATAATCAGCAGTAATACAGCATTGGAGTATTTTTGATAAGTATCGGCATGCTGTTTGGTTGTGCAAACGTCTATACCGCGATGATTGTCATGAAAAGATATTCGGAGGACAATAATACAGCATAGAGTCGTATAATGACTATTTAAAGTATATTTTCATACATAGAGATATATAGTGATACGATACAAGCAATAATCCGCAGAATATGTCGTATTATACATGTTTACACTATTTGTGAGTATTATTCCTGCACATTTTCATTATCGTAATGTATTAATGAGATAATGGGGGCATCAGTCAGTTTGCTTCTTGGTGAAAGGAAGTCAAGCTCAACAATGAATGCATAACCGACTAATACACCACCGAGTGTTGCAATCATTTTACTCATCGCTTGAGCCGTTCCGCCGGTTGCGGCTAAATCATCAGCAATAAGAACGCGTTGTCCTGCACGAATGGCATCAGTATGTATATGTAATTCATCTTTTCCGTATTCAAGCGTGTACGATTCACTGATAGTATCAGCGGGGAGTTTTCCGGGTTTTCGTACAGGAGCAAAACCAATACCCATTTCATACGCCAGTGCAGCACCGACGATAAAACCACGGGATTCAGCGCCGATGATGATATCTGGTTTTAATGCGATACATTGTGCAGCAAGTTGTTTTACGGATTCATGTAAACCGGTTGGATCCTTCCAGAGGGTTGTAATGTCATAGAATAGAATTCCCGGTTTCGGCCAATTTGGTACGCCGCGAATTAATGATTGTAATTGCATATTTGTTACTCCTTATATGAATAATGCAGAGCGGTTAATTATTTATAATAAAGTCTTTTATCGCTGATTCACGTGCCAGTAAATACATTTTTTTTAATGCAATTTGCTGGATTTGTCTGACTCGTTCACGGGTTAATCCGAGATATCGGCTTATTTTTTCGAGTGAACAAGGACCATGTTCAGTCAGTCCGAATCGCATTCGTATAACAACCTGTTCTTTAAAACGTAATTGATTGATGGCATTTTCAATGGTTTCGCGTAATTGAATCGTATAAACCGTTTCAATAGGCGACATGTTTTTTGTATCTTCGATAAGATCGCCCAGTTCAGTATACCCGTCAGCTTCGATTTGACTTTCAAGTGAACTTGGTTCTTGTGAAAGACGGATAATTTCAATGATTCGATTTACCGAAAGTTTCATATTTTTCGATAGGTCATGCAAACTTGGCTCATATCCGTACATTTTCGTAAATTGTTTTTGAATTGCCAGAAACTTTTTTGCAATTTGTTCAATATAAAAGGGCACTTTAATTATTTTAATATGTCGCGAAAAGGAGCGATTAATATGTTGTCGTATCCACCAAATAGCATACGTGCAAAATCGTACGCCGCGTAAATAATCATAATGATCAACGGCTTCCATTAAACCGATATTTCCTTCGTCAATAATATCAAGAAAGGGGACACCGGTATGAATATAACTTTTTGCAAGTTTTACAACGAGGCGGAGATTTGCTTTAATGAACTCTTTTTTTGCCGTTTCAACCGTATCACTAATATGAGTAACACGTTGTATAAGCTGTTGACGGGCTGCAGTGCTTTTAAATTTTGAAGCAGGGATTTTCCCACTGAGTAGCGTTGTTATAGAAACCGAATATTTTTTAGCAATGGTGTTTAATTTTGCTTTTCCCTGTTTAATGGTTCTGCCGAGTTCAAGTTCCTGTTCAAAAGACAGCAGCGGTATTTTTGATATTTCACGCAAATACAAGGTAATCGGATCAATATCATGCATTGCCTTTGATGCGGATGTTTTTTTTATTTTTTTGATTCGTTTTCCCGATTTTCGCGATTGTTTTTCAATCTCTTTTTTAATGTGATGTTCGTCGTTTGAATTCAATGAAGAGTCTGTTGATGTTGAGGTCGTAATACGAATTGAAGCATTATTAATTAATTCAATTAATGCATCAATGGCATACGGGTTCATTTTTTCTGATTCAATAACTGTGCTGATGACCATTTCATCAAGTGTGCCGCTTCGTTTCCCCTTCGTGATCAATGCGGTAACAGATTTTTTTGCGAGCAGCATTTCATGTATAGCAGGGGGAGGGGGATTTATTTTTTTTCGTGTGCGTGCTTTCGGAGCACTGTGTGCTGTTTTTATCCGGGATATTTTTTTCTGCTTCATGTCCTATACAGTATAAAAAAAATAGAGCACGTTGTCGAGGAAAAGATTATTGATTATTATCATACGAATAATAGACCGGTTTATATATTACTCATCTGATCCGTCTTTGGTGCTGAGTATTGCCATGAACGCTGTTTGCGGAATATCAATGTTACCGACTTTTTTCATCCGCCGCTTTCCTTCTTTTTGCTTTTCAAGCAGCTTTCGTTTACGGGTTATATCCCCGCCGTAACATTTTGCCGTAACATTTTTGCGAAGGGCTTTAATGGTTTCCCGAGCAATGATTTTTGCGCCGATAGCCGCCTGAAGTGGGACTTCATATAATTGTCGCGGAATAAGTTTGCGTAATTTATGTACAATCTGACGTCCACGGTGATAGGCACTGTCGTGATGGCAAATAACGGAAAGGGCATCAACTGATTTGCCGTTGATTAAAATATCAAGTCGTGAAAGTTTTGATTCCCGCATACCAATGAATTCATAATCAAATGAAGCATAACCGCGTGATCCGGATTTTAATTTATCATTAAAATCATAAAATATTTCAGCAAACGGTAAAATATATTCCAGCTCAACCCGTGTTGGCGAGAGGTATTCCGTTCGTTGATGTTCGCCGCGGTTTTCTTGACATAGTTTCATAATGTTTCCGATAAACTCAACCGGGCTGATAATTATTCCTTTAATGTACGGCTCTTCTGTTTTCAGAATCTTTGTTTCTGTCGGCCAATCAGTTGGTGTGTGTATTTCCAGTACTTTATGCTGTTCGGTATAAATACGATACGTTACATTTGGTGCTGTCGTAATCAGTTCAAGATTAAATTCCCGTTCAAGTCGTTCCTGAATGATTTCCATATGCAGTAATCCGAGAAACCCGCAGCGAAATCCGAATCCTAAGGCATTTGAAGTATCACCTTGTGATTGCAATGATGAGTCATTGAGTTTTAATTTTTCAAGTGCATCTGCAAGGGCTTGATAATCATTGCCGTCTACCGGATATACTCCTGCCCATACCATTGGTTTAATGTCTTTAAAACCCGGAAGCGGCTGTTCACATGCTTGGCGCGTATGGGTAATAGTATCGCCTATTTTGGTATCGGATACGTTTTTTATTCCTGCGATAATATAGCCGACTTCGCCGGCGGCAAGGGATTGTGTCGGGATAAGGTCTAGATCATAAACACCAACTTCGCTGACTTCAAACTTCTTATGTGTTGCCATTAAGGTTATCGCATCATTTGTTTTAATAGTGCCATTAAATATACGTGCTTTAATAATTGCGCCGCGGTAACTGTTATAACTTGAATCAATAATAAGTGCTTGCAGAGGAGCATTGGGATCCCCGTGCGGGGGAGGGATTTCCTGTACTATCGCTTCAAGTATTAAATCACAATTCTCTCCGGTTTTAGCACTAACCGGAATGACTTGTTCACGCGGGATAGCGAGAATATTTTCAATTTGATCTTCAATAGCAGGGATGTCAATATTCGGCAGATCAATTTTATTCAGGACCGGAATGACGGTTAATTGTGCAGATTCGGCAAGCTGATAATTCGCAATAGTTTGAGCTTCTATACCTTGTGATGCATCAATGAGCAGCAGCACTCCTTCACAGGCGGATAAGCTGCGTGATACTTCATAATTAAAATCAATATGTCCCGGAGTATCAATCAAATTGAGAATATACTTATTCGTATTGCCGGCAGTATACGGGAGCCGTACGGTTTGAGATTTTATGGTAATACCGCGCTCCCGTTCAAGTTCCATATTATCAAGGATTTGTGCGCGGGCATTTTGTGCGGTTGTAATACCGCATACTTCCAGCAATCGATCAGCAAGTGTTGATTTGCCGTGATCGATATGGGCAATAATTGAAAAATTTCTTATTCGGTCAAGCTTCACGATTATCCTCAGTACTAATGTGCCGCGGATTGTAATGCACTCTGCCGGATAAATCAACCGGCAAATGCATGGACGGAGGTATAATAATTATTATAAAAATGCTTCGTTTCTGTTTGCACTTATTTCCATACTGCAGTATAATCCGCCTTTATTTTATGATAAAAAAAACGAGCAGGTATGAAACAAACAGTCATTTTCGGTATACTGATGTTTATAATAATCGGATTAGGTTTTTTTGCATGCAAAGGACCGCCGATGATTATGCGTGAACTGACACCGGTTACCAATGAAATACTTACTGATTATTCCAATGTAGTACATGGCTGTAATGTTCTGTCATACATTAAAGATGATATTCGTATTACGATCGAGTATTTAGATAAACGCGCTTTAATACATCGTGCTGCAGCAACCGGCAATCCGTATTCTGCCGGATTGCGCGGACCTTTGTTAACGGTCTTTCGCCTGCAGGTGCATAATAATAAAAACGAGCATATTAGTATGCAGCTCAGTAATATTGTATTATTAGAGAGTAATGGCAAGAAGCTGCCGGTATTAACGTATGAAAAGTTTAAACAGTTTTATCCGAACACAATGGAGTATTCAGTTGAATACTCTTTTATAGAAGATCGTGAGGTTTCTGTTCAGAAATATTCAGATGATTACTATAAAAGAAAAGAAGCAAAGCAAACGTTGTTTAAAGGCGGTGTTATATATCCGCATACGACTGTTGACGGTATTTTAGCATTTCCACGGGTGAGTGAAAATGCACTTGAACTTGAAGTATTAATATCCGATATTTTTGTTTTACAAAAAATGTTTACGGAACAGGAGTTTTATGAAGAAGGAATAGGAGCAGATAATACTGCTCTCACTCGTGATGCGTCTCCGGTTGAATCTGAATCAACGGTTGAACAGACGAATACGACAGCTGATGCTGAACATAATACTGCAGTACGTAAAAAAGGGTATCGTACAGTTGATACAATTGAATTTGTTTTCCCTTTCAAACAAAAGGTGTTACGAAAATAATGGTATTTAAAAATAATCCGAGTTATACCTCGGTGGCATTTTATATTACGAGGAGTCGATAATGATTGAACGGTACACTCGTCCGGAGATGGCGGCAATTTGGAATGAAGAGGCGAAGTTCCGGCGGATGTTGGATGTTGAAATAGCGGCTTGTGAAGCATGGACAAAAAAAGGGTTGATTACCCAAACGGAATTAAAAAAAATAAAGAAGAATGCTTCATTTTCTTTAAAACGGATTAAAGAAATAGAGCAGGTAACGAACCATGATGTCATTGCATTTATTGAATCCATTGAAGAGAATCTTGGTCCCGAAGGACGCTGGGTTCATTATGGGCTGACCAGTTCTGATGTGCTGGATACGGGGCTTGGTATGGCAATGCGTGATGCAGCGGGAGTGCTGCTGAAAGCATTAAAGCGATGCGTAAAAGTATTGGCACAACAAGCGCGAAAATATAAGAATCAGGCAATGATTGGACGAACACATGGTATTCATGCAGAACCGACAAGCCTTGGTATGAAGTTTGCGTTATGGTATGCTGAAACACAGCGAAATATTCAACGCTTAGAGCAGGCACAAAAGGAAATCGCATACGGGAAAGTTTCGGGAGCAGTCGGGACATATTCACAAAGTGATCCGTCAATTGAATTATATGTTTGTAAAAAGTTAAAACTGAAACCATCGCCGATTTCAACACAAATTATTCAACGTGATCGTCATGCATATTATATGGAAACAATTGGTCTGATTGCTGCGTCATTTGAAAAGTTTTCAACGGAAATTCGTAATCTTCAGCGGACGGATATTCGTGAAATAGAAGAACCTTTTAAAAAAGGTCAAAAAGGATCTTCTGCGATGCCGCATAAACGTAATCCCATTACCAGTGAACGTATCAGTGGTCTGGCACGTGTTATTCGCGGATATGTCGTTACAGCTTTGGAAAATGTAACGCTCTGGCATGAACGGGATATTTCGCATTCTTCAACGGAACGCATCATTATTCCTGACGCAACAATTCTCTTAGACTATATGATTGACAAGTTTATAAATATTGTTAATAATCTTTCCGTTTTTCCTGACCGTATGCAGGAAAATTTAAATCGTATGCGCGGTCTGATTTTTTCACAAAAAATGCTTTTAGCATTAATAAAAAGCGGACTTTCCAGAAAAGAAGCATATGTTTTAGTGCAGCGTAATGCGATGAAAGTATGGGAAAAGCCGAATGCAACGCTGGAGAGCTGTTTATTGAGTGATTCTGAAGTAATGCAGCGGCTTTCACCACGTGAAATAAAAATGATCTTTGATATCAAAAATTACCTTCGTTATACCGATAAGATATACAAGCGGCTCGGGTTAGAACGATAATTCGGGAAGCAGGTATAACGCGGTACATTACGGGCTGTAGCGCAGCATGGCTAGCGCGCATGGTTCGGGACCATGAGGTCGTGGGTTCAAATCCCACCAGCCCGACAGGAGACCGTGATGAACCTCACACGAATACATGTGTATGTATCGGGACGCGTACAGGGAGTTGGATTTCGATGGCATACAGCACGCTGTGCTGAACATCGCAAGATTACCGGCTGGGTACGGAACCTGTACGATGGTCGTGTTGAGTTAATGGCTGAAGGAGAGAAGGACCTCATTGAACATTTTTTCAATGAAATGATACACGGTCCTTCATTAAGTCAGGTCATTGACTATGATATTGAGACGGAAGAGATTGAAAAACATCAGTATACTTCTTTTTCAATGTTGCCGACTATATAAGCATGTCGTTGAGGATAGAAACGAGAGTATGGCAATGAAACGCAGCGTAGTATGTATCATCACGGTATTGATTGTAACAACCTTTCTATTACTTGCCGGCGGAAAATCCTCATCTACAAAAAACGGAACGTGGCATCGTGTCAAACCGAAACAAACATTGTATTCAATTTCACGGGAATATGGTGTCGCTATTCAGGAAATTGCCGAGGTCAATAATATCACTGATATCGGGCATATTAATGCAGGAACAATGCTTTTAATTCCGCGTGGTACTACAACTGCTTTACAGGGATCGGCAAAAATTATGGAATGGCCGATTAAAGGGAAAGTAACCAGCGGATATGGATATGGTTCTCATGCGAACGGTATTGATATTGCCGCATCGAAAAATACCGGGATTAAAGCTGCAGCGAACGGTAAAGTAACATTCATCGGAAAGATGCGCGGGTACGGTACAGTTATTATTATTTCGCACGGAAAAGGTATTACAACTGTTTACGCACCGGTATCGACGTGCTTGATTAAAGAAGGACGAATGGTAAAAGCCGGAAGCATTATCGGAAAATTAGGAAAATTGGCACATGAGGATAAATGTTTTCTTCATTTTAGAGTAAAAAAAGACGGGAAGTATGTAAACCCGCTTTTATATTTAAAATAATACTGTATTATATATCTGCCCTCATTTATCTGTTTGGGGATTGCAGCGAGCTCACGGTAAAAACCCTTAAAAATCAAGTTCATGAATCGGGTCAGCACCTTTTTTCTTTATTGCTTTGCCATCTATGTGATATAGTACGCCGAGGCTCACGGTAAAGAGTGATGAAAGAAATGATTCCCGAATTGCCTTATCAGCAAGAAATAATTGATATCGTACGTCAAGATTAATAGAAACAGTGTCATATATCTTAGTATTGAATCCTCCTTTCACTGTTAAAGCCGGTGTTAACGGATACCATTTTGATTCTTTATTTCCAAGTGCGATGGCCAGTTCTTTGGGCGGGTTTATTGCAGTAAGAACAGTTGTTGTACGTCGTACTATATGCATGGTAATACCGCCGCCGGCATAAGGGGTTAGTCTTGAATAAAATGGGAGAGCCGTGTTTGTGCTGATTTCCTTTGGAGGAGTATAGATGTTAAAATTACGTATAAGATTTATTCCGAGAGAAATGGGCAAGAATACTTCTTCCTGAACATATGAATATTCAACGGTAGTAAAAGAATAGGAGTCAATATAATTCTCATGCGCAACGGTATTATACGTCGCCGACATAAGTGCACATGAAATATCAAGGGCGGTTAATCCGTCAGGCTGATAGACATATAAAAATAATTCACCGCCGGGAATGTGTTTCGTGATATGCGGCTGTTGTTTTGTACAGGCAATATATTGCCCGCGAATACCGATGCCGCATGTATCATCAGCAATGGTAATAGTAAACAGCGCGGTCAGAATTAAAAGTATTATGCTGCAAATTGTGTATGTATCCCGTATCATAAACCTATCCTTCTCAAACGTACTGAGAGTGTACCGTAAAATCGCTACTATTTAAATAGAAAAATTAAAATTATTTACCGTTGGGGAGGCGAAACCAGTATATTATCTATCAACCGTGCAGAGCTGAAACGAACCGCAGCAGCAAGAATTACTGTATGATCAATACGATTAATTGGCGTTAACGTGGCAGCATCAAGGCATTCAATATAATCAATACTTTTTGCAGTAAGTGTTGTCCCCTGAAGAATAATTGATTGTATGGCAGGCGTGATGCGTTTCGGTGTTCGGGTGCCGTTTTGTATCAGTTTTTTTCCTGCGGATAATCCCGTATATAACAGTGCGGCATCATGGCGCTCGTCGGGAGAAAGAAATCGGTTTCGAGATGAGAGCGCTAATCCGTCTTTTTCTCTAACTATTGGGCATCGAATAATTTTCAGCGGGAAATTTAATTGTTGTATCATTGCTTTAATCAGTAAATATTGCTGATAATCTTTTTGCCCGAAATATGCACGATCCGGTATTGTTGCATTAAAAAGCTTTGCGACTACTGACAAGACGCCTTGAAAATGCGTTGGACGCGATTTTCCGCATAAGGGTTTACTGAGAACAGTATTACTGACGATGGTATCGGTGCCGTAGCCATACATGCTGCTGCGGGTCGGATGAAAAATACAATCAACATCTTCACTGCGGCAGAGTGCACGATCCGCATTCCATGGCCGCGGATAACGGGAGAGATCCTCTTGCGGGGAAAATTGTGTAGGATTGACAAAAATTGAGACAATGACAATATCACATTCTTTGCGTGCTTTTCGTATAAGTGAACGATGTCCATCATGCAGGGCGCCCATAGTGGGAACCAGTCCGATTGATTTATTGCGTGAACGATAAGAGCGGGAGTATTGTTGTTGTGTGTGTATAGCAGTGATAATCTTCATTGCAGCTTGTGTATATCAGCAGTCGTAATAGTATGAACACTTTGTTTCTCATCGGGGAATATTTTATTTTGGACGTCGCTGATATATTGTCGGGTAACGGTGCGAACCGTTTCCGATAGATTTGTATATTGTTTTGCATGACGTGGAATATATGCACTGTATCCGAGTAAATCATGCAGTACTTGGACTTGACCGTTGCAGTGTTGTCCTGAACCAATACCAATAGTTGGTATGGTGAGTGTTTCGGTTATTTTCTGAGCGGTTTCAAGGGCGATACCTTCGAGTACCAGTGCAAAAATACCAAGCCGTTCAAGGCGGATAGCTTCATCCACAAGACGTTGAGCGGTCTCATGGGTTTTACCGTGTGTGTAATATCCTCCCATACGATGAATTGACTGAGGGGTTAAACCAATATGTCCCATAACCGGGATATCGATATCAATAATGCTTTTGATAATATGCTCGATATTTCCTGAATGTTCAAGTTTTACGGCGTGCGCACCGGCTTCTTTTAAAAATCGCCCTGCATTAATATGTGCTTTCCCCGGGCTTTCCTGATATGACATAAAGGGCATATCAGCAATAATCATGGCATGGCGTACACTGCGTGATACTGCGCCGGTTATTGACAGCATTTCTTCCATGGTAACCGGCAATGTGGTGTCATAACCGAGCATTGTTGTGGCATAACTATCACCGACAAGAATAATATCAATTCCCGCATCATCCAATAATGATGCGGTATACGCATCATAGGCTGTCAGCATAGTGATAGGGATGTTATTTTCTTTTTTTGCAAGCAGTGTTTTAATAGTTATTTTTTGTCTCATAGCAGTAGTATACTGATTTCCGAGAGGCAGGGCAATAAAAAAAGTGCGTTCAGACTGACGGAGTATAGCGTAAACAGTGTTGTTCCGAAGCAGTATGTATCAATTGATCCGCGAGCTGCCGCATTGATCGTTTATTAACCGGATGTATAAAATCCGGCGCTATATCTGCCATTGGTTTGCAAACAAACAAACGTTGCTCAATCTCAGGATGAGGAAGAATGATTTTTGATGTCTGAATTATTCGATTGCCGTAAAATAAAATATCAAGATCCAATTTTCGTGGTTGATTATGCGTATGAACGGATAGTGCTATTACCTGTTCGAGTTTCTGCAGTTGTGCAAGCAATTGTTTCGGTTCCAGCATTGTGTCGATTTCCCAGACAGTATTGAGATAATTATCTTGAGACGGTTCTTCTTCAGGAAGAAGCGGAGTCGTCTCATATATTGGACTCTCTGCGATGATTCGCATTTGGAATCGTACACATTCATGATGAGCAAGCTGTATATAGCGCAGACGATCACCGAGATTGGAACCGACACCGATGAAAATGCGTTCATCGGTATTATATTGGATGAATGCTACCATTGTATGCGTTTAATGCGTTCAACTGCTTCTGTAAGGCGTTCATCGGTAGCAGTGAACGTCATACGAATAAAACCCTCACCGTCTTTACCGAAACCGCTGCCGGGAGTTGCAAGAACACCGGCTTCTTTCAGGATTTTCGTAACCATATTCATACTTGTAATACCGGGTTTGTTTTTTATCCAGAAATAAAAAGTTGCTTCAGGGAAGGTAATATTCCAACCGGCTTCCTGCAGCCCGTTACCGAGAATATCCCGTCGTTTTTTCCAAATAGCGCGATTTTTTGCGATTAACTCATCACACTGAGTCAAACCCGTAATACCGGCATATTGAATTGCATTAAAGGCGCCTGAATCTATATTCTTTTTAACGGTACCGATACCGTGAATGGCGGATTGGTTTCCGGCAACCATGGCAATACGCCAACCGGTCATATTGAGTGTTTTGGACAATGAATGGAATTCAATACCGACTGTGCGAGCCCCCGGGATTGCAAGAAAACTTATCGGTCGGGAATTAAAATAAATTTCAGAATAGGGGGCATCGTGGCATATAAGAATATTCCATTTTTCAGCAAATGAAATTGCTTCCTTGAAAAACGATTCGGTTGCTAATGCGGTTGTCGGATTATTGGGATAGTTTAACCACATGATTTTTGCTTTTTTTCGTATTCTTTTCGGAATTGCATGAAGATCAGGAAAAAAATTATTTGATTCCCGCAACGGCATGAAATAAGGAGTCCCGCCTGCGAGAATAGTTCCATTTGCATAGACCGGATATGCCGGATTAGGACAGAGGACAATATCACCGGGATTAATAAAAGCAAATGGTGTATGGGCAATTCCTTCCTTGCCGCCGATAAGCGCCAATACTTCGGTTGCCGGGTCAAGCTGAACATTAAAGCTGCGTTTATACCATTCAGCAACGGTTTCACGAAACGAGAGCAGACCCGTATAACTTGGATATTTATGATTTTCGGGATCACGTGAAGCACGGTGCAGTTCTTCAATGACCGGTGCAGGCGTCGGTAAATCAGGATCACCAATAGACAAGTTAATAATATCCTTCCCTGCCTGTAATTCTTGTTTTTTCATTTCGTCAAGCTGAGCAAAAAGATATGGCGGTAATTTGCTCAGGCGATTTCCTAAAGAAAAATGCATATTACGGTTCTCCTTTAACGGCATTATGTAAAACACCAAGATTTTCAACAGCAACGGCAACAGTATCGCCCGGCTGCATTGGTCCTATGCCTGATGGTGTTCCGGTGGTGATAATATCACCGGGGTACAATGTCATGATATGTGAAAGGTAAGCAAGGATAAAGTAGCAGTTAAAAATCAAATCACTTGTTGAAGCGTTTTGCTGCAGTATGCCGTTTAATTGTGTTGTGATACGAAGATCATGGGGGTTGCCGACCTCATCAGGGGTTACAATAACGGGACCAACGGGACAGAAAGTATCAAATGATTTTGCCCGCGCCCATTGACTATCTTTTTTTTGAAGGTCGCGTGCTGTTACATCATTCAGATTTGTATATCCGAGAATGTAATCGGGAGCATTATTTTCGGTAATCATATGACATTTTTTAGAGATAATAAACGCAAGCTCTGCTTCATAATCAACGTGGCGACTTTGTGCCGGATAGATAATATCAGCCCGTGCTCCGATGAGTGCACTCGGGGGTTTAAAAAAGATTACCGGTTCTTCGGGGATAGGCATATCCAATTCACGTGCGTGCTCATGATAATTAAGTCCGATTGCAATAATTTTTGATGGGGTAACAGGGGGGAGCAGGACGATATCAGTGTCGCTGACAGCTATATCGGTATGAGTATAGTTACTATAGGGATCGCCATTAATTAACTGAAATGAGTTTTCATGTGCGATGGCATAGTATGCAGTGTTGTTATACAAAACTCGGGCAAAACGCATTATTAAAATCCGAGGACATCCTGCATTGAATACAGTCCGGGCTTTTTATCAATAATCCATTGTGCTGCTCGGACTGCTCCTTGCGCAAAGGTCATTCGCGAGAGCGCTTGATGTTTCAGCTCAATACGTTCACCGCTGCCAAGGTAGAGAATAGTATGATCGCCGGTAACCTCGCCGCCGCGCAAGGTATGTACGCCAATAGATTCACGTTTACGATCACCGGAACATATCCCATGTCTTCCGTACACTCCGACATTATCGAGATTACGTCCTGCAGACTGTGCAATGATTTCCGCGAAACGCTGTGCGGTTCCGCTTGGAGCATCTTTTTTATGCCGATGATGAATGTCAATAATTTCAATATCATAGCTGTCTTGAAGAAGAGGGGTTACTTGTGCAACTAACTTAAATAATAAATTAATGCCAACGCTCATATTCGGTGATTGAACAATCGCAATAGTGCTGCTTGCTTTTTTAATTGCATCCATATCACTTTCTGATAATCCGGTGGTGCCGATAACAATCGGTGTTTCATGGGCAACGGCAACCGCGAGTGTTGCAAGGGTGCTATTAGGTGTTGTAAAATCAATTACGGCATCCGCTGAGCCGACACCGATTTCAAGTGATTCGGTAATAGTAATATCGCATGCCGGCAGTCCGGCATTCTGTGCGGCGTCAAGCCCGATTGTCGGAGCTCCCTTTAATTCAACCGCACCGGCAACGTGCACATCCGGTGTTTCCGTAATAGCGGAGATTATCATACGTCCCATTCGTCCGCCGGCACCAATGACGGTAATACTTGCTGCCATACTGTATTTCTCCTGTGTGATAAAATTTATTTATGAAACATTCAGTCCGTATGCTTGTAATGCTGCGGTTAGTTTCTGTACGGTTTCGGGTTTCGGTGCAACTAACGGCAAACGCCAGTATGCACTTCCGTGTCCCAACAATTCAAGTGCTTTTTTTATAGGGATCGGATTTGTTTCGTAAAACATTGCAGCACAGAGCGGCGCAAGTTTATAATGCAATGCACGGGCTTTTACATAATCACCGTCCAGAGCTGCTTTGCAGAGTGCCGCCATATCACCCGGAATAATATTAGCGCTGACGCTAATGACCCCTTGTACACCAAGCGACATCATCGGATAGAGCATGCCATCTTCACCTGAGAGAACAGTGAAAGAGTCGTCATTGATCAGTCGTATCGTTTCACTTGTTTGTGCAAGATTATTGGCAGCGTCTTTCAGTGCAACAATATTTTTTTCGCGTGCTAATTCCGCAACAACAGCAGGCTGTATATTTATACCGGTCCGTCCGGGAACGTTATAAATAACAATAGGGATACCGACCTCAGCGGTTGCTTTATAGTGGGCAATTAATCCGGCAGGAGTCGGTTTATTGTAATAGGGAGTAATAACCAGTGCTGCATCGGCGCCAATATCTTTCGCAAACTGTGTCAGAGCAATTGTTTCTTTAGTTGAGTTTGATCCTGCACCGGCAATAACCGGAACACGCCCGTTAACCTGTTCAACAACAGTTTTAACAACCTGTTTATGTTCATCATGTGAAAGTGTTGCCGATTCGCCGGTTGTTCCGCACGGGACAATGCCATTGATGCCGTTTTGAATCTGGAATTCAATATGTTTTTTTAATCCTTCATAGTCAACCTGACCGTCTGCGGTCATGGGTGTTATAATTGCAGAAAATGCACCCTTCAGCATGATAATACCTCCCATGTGGTATGTGATAGTTTATTTTCCGGTTGTATTCCTGAAAACCGATTGTGTAAAGGTTCCGGCACTATATCATGCTGCGATAAGAATGCAAGAGAGAAGAGAATAAAATATTTTGTTATTTGAGAATTGATTCCCCACGTACAAGATCAGCGAAGCGTTCCGGTTTTCGGATAATGTGCCATTGTTTTCCCGTTACCATAACTTCAGCACTGCGCGGGCGGGCATTATACTGAGAACTCATTGAAAATCCATATGCCCCTGTTGCCATAATCGCAAGAATATCACCCTGCTCCGGATTAGGCAGCACTCGCCCATAGCCGAATACATCACTTGATTCACAAACCGGTCCGACGATATCGTACTTGCGGGTTGTACGGGAAGCAGTAGTTTTTTTCTTGAGCGGCATGATATGATGCCATGCATCATAGAGTGCAGGACGCATGAAGTCGTTCATGCCTGCATCAACAATGGCAAATTGCTTTGTCGGGCTTTTTTTCAGGTGAATTATTTCAGTGATAAGCGCACCGGCAGGTGCGCTGATATACCGACCGGGTTCAAGAATGAGCGTGCAGCGTGTTTTTTTTACATAGGGTATGATTGCATGGGCACATTGCTTCGGGGATATGGTTTTTTCATTATGATATGAAACGCCGAATCCGCCGCCGAGATTGATATATTCAATTGGAAACTTCTTTTTTTTCAACGCAATCAGGTGAGGGGTGATTTTTTTTAATGCTCGGGTGTAGGGTTCAACAGTGGTGATTTGTGATCCGAGATGACAGTGCAGCCCTTTTAATTCAATGTTGTTGCATTGTCGAATAACTTTAATTACAACCGGCAATTCGGAAAGCGGGATCCCGAATTTGTTTTCTTTTTTTCCTGTGGTAATTTTACGATGTGTTTTTGCATCAACGTTCGGATTGACACGAATAGCAATGCGTGCGGTTTGTTTTTTCAATGCCGCTACGGCGTTGATTGTTTTGATTTCTGAAATTGATTCACAATTAAACATAAGAATATCGGAATCAAGGGCATACTCAATCTCTTCGGGACGTTTGCCGACACCGGCAAAAACAATACGATGCGGGCGTACGCCAACGCGCAGGCATCGAAACAGTTCGCCTTCACTGACAATATCAAAGCCACAGGTATGCTTACGGAGTTCATTGATAATTGCCAATGTCCCGTTTGATTTTACGGAATAGCATATAAGATGCGGTACTGATGAAAATGCATCATCAATTTCTTTATAGCGATCTATTAATGTATGTTTGCTATAAACATAAAACGGTGTTTTAACATGTTTGGCAATAGTATCAATTGCGGTATCTTCACAATAGAGTTTGTTTTTTTTATAATGAAAATAGGTCATTGCTTTTCTCAAGAAACTTTCCGGCATGTTTCATCTGTTTACGAAGAGGTTTTGCTCCGGTGCCGCCGTCTGATATTTTTGCATCAACCGATTTTTTGTAATTGAATAATGCAAGAGCATCAGCATCAAACGCTTTATGTACTTTTCTGAGTGTAGCAAGTGTTATATCAAATAATGAGGCGTCCGCATCATAAACCTGTTTAACCAATTTTCCGATTGCGCGATGCGCTTCCCGAAACGGCACATTTTTTTTAACAAGGTAATCAGCCAAATCAGTTGCAATCATAAATCCTGATGTCATATGTTGAGTTATTCTGTCCGGGTTAACGGCAAGTTCGGTAAGCATGCCGGAAAAAACACGAATCGTTGCCGAGAGTGTATCAACAGCAGTAAATAGTGCGCGTTTATCTTCCTGTAAATCACGATTATATGCAAGCGGCAGACCTTTCAGTGTTGCAAGCAGACCGGTCAGCAGACCAATCATCATACCGCTTCGACCGCGTGCAAGTTCAGCAACATCCGAATTTTTCTTGTTCGGCATGATACTTGAACCGGTTGTATAGGAATCGCTCAACTCAATAAAGCCAAATTCATTGGATGACCAGATGATAAGCTCTTCACTTAAGTTAGAAAAATGAATTGAGCATAGGGTCATTGCATGGAGGAAATCGGCAATAAAATCACGATCTGAGGAGGTGTCAATGCTATTTTCAGTGATACCTTTAAAACTAAGCCGATCGGCAATTGAACGCCGGTTAATAGGATAATTGACGCCGGCAACCGCTCCGACACCAAGCGGAGATATATTAACTTCTTCGTATGTATTCAATAGTCGTTTGATATCACGGCGGAATTTCCAGAAATACGCAAGCCAATAATGACTCATTCGTACCGGCTGCGCCTGCTGAAGATGGGTATATGAAGGAATGATAATATCAAAGGTGCTTTCAGCGGCAGCGAATAAGCTTTTCATGAGAACGATAATATCACGTATCATGGTACGAATGGCATCGCGTATATACAATCGCATATCAAGATTAACTTGATCATTACGGCTGCGTGCAGTATGTAATTTTCCGGCAACTGAACCGATTCGCTGAAAAAGCGCCCGTTCAATGTTCATATGTACGTCTTCAAGTTCCGCTTTAAATCTGAACTCTCCCCGATCGATATCAATGGATAATTGTTTCAATGCCCGAACAATGGTATTAACATCTTTAACAGGAATAATTTTTGTTTCACCGAGCATTTTTGCATGAGCAATGCTGCCTTGAATGTCGTAATATGCTAAACGGTGGTCTATTGAAATACTTTCGGTATAGTGTTGTACCGTATCAGTCATTTCTCCTGAAAACCGTCCGCCCCATGGGTTTTTACTGGTCATGTGAATGCCTTTCCGCATAGACTTTTGTTGGCAGACCGAAGAGATTGATAAATCCGGTGGCGTCCGTATGGTCATAGGTCGATGCTTCAAAGGTTGCAAGATTTTCATCAAAGAGTGAATGTGCTGAGCGCCGTCCCTTTGTTGTTATTGATCCTTTATATAATCGCAATCGTACTTCTCCGGTTACATGTTTTTGTGTTGCATCAATAAATCCGTTCAATGCCTGCATAAGCGGGTCAAACCAAGTGCCGTTGTAGGCGCGTTGTGCCCATTCCAGTTCAAGCATGTGTTTATAATGCATGGTATCACGATCAAGTGTCAGTGTTTCAATATCATGGTGAGCATGCAGTAACAATGTGCCGCCCGGTGTTTCATAACAACCTCTTGATTTCATACCAACCAGACGGTTTTCAACAATATCAATACGACCAACACCGTGTATGCCGGCAATTTCATTCGCTTTTTCCAATAATGCTGTTGCGGAGGTAAATCGAGTGCCGTCGATAGAAACAGGAATTCCCTGTTCAAAACCGATAATAATATCTTGTGGTGCATCAGGGGCATCAAGAGGAGCAGTGGTTAACTGCCACATTGCATCAGGGGCGTCAGCCCACGGGTCTTCAAGCGTACCGCCTTCATAACTTATATGCAGCAAATTTGCATCCATTGAATAGGGCTTTTCCTTTGAGACGGGAATATCAATACCGTGTTTTTTTGCATAATCAATCAATGCGGTTCTTGAATTCAGATTCCATTCTCGCCAGGGAGCAATAATTGATATATCCGGCGCAAGTGCTTTAAAGGCGAGTTCAAATCGAACTTGATCGTTTCCTTTACCGGTTGCACCATGTGCAACTGCATCAGCTCCGGTTTTTCGTGCGATTTCTATATGCCGTTGTGCAATACATGGACGTGCGAGCGATGTGCCTAATAAGTAGCGTTTTTCATAGACTGCATTTGCTTTTATTGCCGGCCAGACATAATCTATAACAAAACTTTCACGAAGGTCTTCAATGTAACAGGCAGATGCTCCGGTTGCGAGTGCTTTTTCCTCAAGACCATTGAGCTCTTTTCCTTGCCCGACATCAGCACAATAAGCAATTACTTCACAGTCATAGTGTTCTTTCAGCCATGTAAGAATAACTGACGTGTCAAGTCCGCCGGAATATGCTAACACAACTTTTTTTATTTTTTTATTCATTCTGTATGCTCCGGTATGCCGGTTTACATACCGGCAGCGTATTGGTGTATTATAACGGTCTCATTTACAGAGTGTCAATTATTATCGTTGATTTTGTCAAAGGCAAGCAGAAATTATTTTTCTTTCGTCAGGAGAAAAACGGCAAACTGTGCAAAGAGATTCGGATGTACCAGTACCTTTTTTCCGCCGCGTCCGCCGCTGCGAATACTGACGGGCAATTTTTTAAGGATTGTAATGTTAAAGGTACGGCAGAAGTGATGAAAGTCTTTAATAGTAAATAAATGAATATTTGGTGTGTCATACCATTGGTACGGCAATGCTTTTGTACGTGGCATGTTTCCGCCAAAGAAGAGCTGCAGACGATGACGGTAATTGCCGAAGTTCGGAAAACTGACAATAGCCCGTTTACCGATACGCAGCATTTCAGTAATGACCAGTTTTGGGTTTTTTACAACCTGCAGGGTTTGATTAAGAATAACATAATCATACGAGTTGTCAGTAAAGTCGGTTAATCCGGTATCAAGATCATGATGAATAACCGGGATGCCGTTATTAACACATTGCACAACCAGTTCTTCATTGATTTCAATACCTTGTCCTGATGTATTGCATTTTTCATGGAGCATTTTTAAAAGTTCTCCCGATCCGCATCCGAGATCAAGGACATGTGCTCCGGGACTGACTAGTTTACAGACAGTTTGATAATCAACGCCATGCCAGATATTTATAGGAGCTTGTCGCGGCATTAGTCTGCCTCCTGATTAGGTATGTCACGGAATGTGTTATACAGTGCACCGGAAATAAGCCGTGATATTTGTTCAGCTTCCAGCAGAAAAGCATCATGCCCATAGGGGGAATAGATATTACAGTACGAAACCGGTATTTTATTATAAATAAGAGCACGAACAATATCTTTCGATTGCTCGGGCGAAAAGAGCCAGTCAGACGTAAATGATATTATCAGCGCATTGCTTTTTACTTGTGCGAACGTTGTTTCCAGCGAACCGGTTTCATGTGCAAGATCAAAATAATCCATTGCTTTTGTTACGTAAAAATATGAATTTGCATCAAAGCGTTCTGAAAAACGTTTTCCCTGGTATTGTAAATAGCTTTCGATTTCAAATTCCTGACCAAAATTGAAAGTGTAATCCTGCGCGGTTTGAAGGCGACGTCCGAATTTATCGCGCATCCCTTTCTCGGAAAGATAGGTGATATGACCGATCATGCGGGCAACCGCGAGTCCGTGTTCAGGAATAGCGTTGTTATAATATTCTCCATTTTTAAAATTCGGATCAGTAAAAATTGCCTGACGACCAACAAGATTAAATGCAATATTCTGTGTTGAAAGTGTACTAGTTGTTGCAATAGCAATAATCAGACGAACGGTTTCAGGATAACTGACTGCCCATTGGAGAACCTGCATCCCCCCCATTGATCCTCCGGCAACAGCAAGGAGTCGGGTAATACCGAGATGATCAAGGAGCTTTTTTTGTGCATGTACCATATCACGAATGGTTACTATCGGGAATGTCAGTCCCCATGGTTTGCTCGTTTTCGGATTAATGCTCATTGGTCCGGTTGACCCTTTACATCCGCCAATCACATTTGAGCAGATTAAGTAGTATTTGTTCGTGTCGAATGCTTTTCCCGGTCCTATCATCGTATCCCACCAGCCGGGCTTTTCATCGGTGTCGGAATAATATCCTGCTGCATGTGCATCACCGGTGAGTGCATGGTTAATAAGAATAACATTTGATTTATCTGCATTGAGTGTGCCGTATGTTTCATAAGCAATATCAATCGGTCCAAGCTGCTCTCCGGAGTCCAATAATAGTGGATCCTCCGCTGTACATATTTGTGCTGTTTTTACGGTTACTATACCAATGCTGTTATTTGTTGTGTTCATTACTCATAATCCGTTACCGCATTATACTATAGGAACGTGAATAGTAAATTATAAAGTTACTGTATACGCTCTTTACCTATATCGGCAATATTCCCGAAATAATAATTTCTTATAATCAATGAACGTTTCAGTAATCGGTGTCGTCAAATGATATATAACCGGCTGTTATATATCATTGACAAAAAGTTCTGATATTGTAGTATCCCAATAATGACGTTTGTTGGATGCAGGGTTCTTTAGTATGAAGAGAACAGAATAATATACAAGGAAACATAGGTGATTAATATTCGAGTAGTAATAGCGGCAATTGGTGTTTTTAGTCTGATGACTATCGGCAGTATATATGCTCAGGAGATTGTATCAAATGCATCAGCGGAAAAGTCTCAGGAAGAACTACAGCATGAAGTTAAACTCAAGATTGAAGAAGGACGTGAATTATACAGTCGCCGTAAATATAAAGCTGCTATTATGGTGTATGAAGAAGTTATAGAAAAATATCCGTCATTTCGGAATGAATGTGCCTGGGCACTGTATGATATGGGTTTTACGTATTATAAAAAACGTAAATATCAGAATGCTGAAAAATATTTTTCACGTGTTATCAGTGAATATCCCGAAAATCGCGGTGCAACGAAACTTGCGGATAATATGATTAATAAAATACAGGTAAAAAAGCAAAAGCGAATGTTTTCGATTTTACGGAAAAAAAATAAAAAAACTGAATATACTTCAGAATCTGCTCCTGATATTGATATTACCACAGAAACAAAAACTAAGGGGCTCCCGTCAGGTGATACCGGAGCCGCTGAGGATGCACAATGAGAAAAGCAGCGATTATTTTCTTTTGCTTGGGTATTGTTGCTGTTGTTCATGCTTCTACGATACAATCGAAATTAATTAAAGCGCGGGGCATGCTTGATAAAAAAGATTATAATGCAGCCCGTCAATTATTTGAAAATGTTTTATATGAAGAGCCGAACAATTTTGATGCGGTATTGGGGCTGGCGCAAACCTATCAGGAAATGCGCCACTACGATAAAGCAATCCCTCATTATACGAATGCTATTGCATTAAAACCAACCAGTCCGAAATTACGTGAAGTATATAATAATTTAGGTGTTTGTTATAATAATGTCGGTGATATTGAACATGCAATTATAACGTTGGAAGCGGGGGTAAAAAAATATCCAACATTCGGGAAAATGTATTATAATCTCGGGAATGCATATTTTAAAGTTAAAAACTGGACTGAAGCATTGGATAATTATACAACGGCGTTAACGTATACAACCATCCCTGATGACCAGGCATATATTTATAATAGTATCGGGAATACCTATAGTATGCAGCGTGATGCGGAAGCGGGGATAAATGCATATCAGAATGCCGTTAAACTGAAACCTGACTATTGGAAAGCATATTTCAATTTAGGGTTGACATACAGTTATCGTGAACAGTATTATGATGCTGCTTCAGTATATCGTAAAGTAACCGAGATTAAACCTGATTACCCTGATGCGTATTACAATCTTGGCAGAGCTCTTTCAATATTAAAAAAATGGGATGAGATGATTGTTGCGTATGAAAAAGCGATAGCGTTACGTCCGACATATTATGAAGCAATGTATAATCTGGCATGTTATTACGCGGTTATTCCGAATGATAACGGACAGCCTCAATATACCCGTGCATTGGAATGGCTTCAAAAAGCAATTCGTCAGGAACCTGATGTAAAGACGTATGCACAGGAAGAAGATTATTTTTTGAAACTGCGGGCGGATGCACAAGCCGGACCAAAATTTGAAGCATTAATACATCAATAAACTACTAACATTTGGAGGAAACATACGTGGTTGACAGACACAAATCAGATATTCGACATCAGCGAAAAAGCAAAGAATTGCGTTTAGCGAATCGAATGGTAAAAAAACGAATCAGTACACAATATAAGAAAATACTCAGTGCTGTTGAAAGTAATGATCTTGCGCAAAGTGAAGAGCATTTAAAGAAATATTTTTCACTTATTGATACTGCCGGAAGAAAAGGCATCGTTCATAAAAAAACGGCAGCACGAAAAAAATCACGCTTAACAAAGAAAGTTGCATTGTTAAAAAATAAAGCGGCTCACGCGTAGATACATCCGATTGAACCGTTGGCTGTATATAATGCAATAATAAACTTTGATATAAGGGGTAATTACGTTGACGAAATTTGATCTGGTTGAACGAATTGCCGGTAAAACGGGAATAACAAAAAAAGATGTTGCACTCGTTGTTGACGGGTTTCTTGAGGAGATTAAAGTGTCTTTACTGGAGGGTCAGTATATCGAATTGCGCGGTTTCGGCAGTTTTATGGTGAAGGTTCGTAAGCCGCGAATTGCGTGGAATCCGAAGACCGGTGATAAAATACATATCGGTGAAAAACGTATTCCCTATTTCAAACCCGGAACGATATTGAAAAAAGCGGTTTTACACAGCGCGGTACAGTCATCTGAAGCGGTTTCATTAAAATCGGAACCGGTAGATGACAAAATTAATTAAGCATATATACTGGAAATAGAGAATATTAAATAATCTGTTATACGGAGTAAACGTATATCTATGGTACTGTTACAATCCGACTCGGGAATAACTCTTTTTATCTTTATTATTGCAGCGATCGGTTTAATGATACTTATTGCGATGGTGCTGTTTCGCAATATGATGGTACCGAAGCGTATGGAAAGTATTCGTCGTCTTATTGAGAATGGCGATATAAAACTTGCGATTCGTGCATTAAAACAAGTTTTAAGTAAAAATGAGCGTAATGCTGAAGCTCATTTTCTTCTCGGGGAAGCATACTTTTCTGAAAAACGATATGAACTTGCAATTGTTGAATATAAATATGTTATGCGTCTTGCGAATTATTCAAAAACTCTTTCTGAAAGTTCAGTTCGCCGTCGACTTGCGGTAATATATGAGTATTACAATCAGGATAAGGAAGCATTAGCAGAGCTGCTGCTCATTGTACAACAGGAGCCGGATAGTTTTGAAGTGCTTAATAAAATTGCACAAATATTTTTAAAACGTAAAAAGTATGAGCAGGCAATAAATTATCTGAAACGAACCTTACACGTTAATCCGAATCATGCGGAAAGTTACTATGCACTCGGTTATATTTATTATATCGGCAATAAGGTTCAGGAATCACAAGGCTATCTTCAGCGGGCGATTTCTTTGGATAAACGTATGTTTAAGGCACATTTATATTTGGGTATGATATATAAAATGACCGGTCAATTAGAAATGGCAGGGCGGGAGTTTGAACAAGCGCAGCGTGATGCAACAATTCGGCAGCGGGCAGTACTTGAAAACGGGAAGGTTTATTTGGAGCGGGGGAATGTTCAAACCGCAACAATAGAGTTTGAACGAGCGGTGAAGTTTTCAAAAACAGAAGATGATATAACTTTAGAAGCACGTTATTGGTTTGGGTATTGTCTTGAGCAGGCACGTGATTTACCGGGGGCGATTGAACAATGGGAAAAAATTGTTGCCATAAACAGTAATTATAAGGATGTAATGGAAAAATTACAGTCGTATAATGAATTACGTACTGATGACCGTATGAAGGATTTTCTTATTGCCTCAAAAGATCATTTTATTGAAATTGCCCATGAGCTTATCACAAAGGGATTGAAACTTGACGTTGTTGAAAGTTATCCGATCAGTGATTCACATATTAATATCCTCGCAACTGAGTCGGAATCAAAATGGCGGAACACTCGAAAAGTGAATCGCTGGGTTTCTATCCGCCGTACTAATGATCCGATTACCGAAAGCATGGTGCGAAAGCAAAACGATGAAATGAAAGAATATAATGCAAACCGCAGTATTATTATAACCTCATCGTTGTTTTCATCAGGGGCTCAGGAATATGCATTAACCCGTCCGATAGATTTAGTCGATAAGAAACAATTACAACAGCTCCTCAAAGAAGTTGGCACGCTGCATAGATAAATAATCGATAAATATTTCCTGCGACTGCTGTATTCTGCTGAAGTTTCATTATACAAAATTATTCACATATCATCCATATGACAAGTGCGAAGTGATCCGGTATTTATAAATTATACAGGTTTATCTATACTGTTTTTATTGCATGAGTATTCTTCTGTCTCATACGGCATATAATAAATCAAGCGTAATACTGAAATATACACAGGGCATTTGAATGCCCCAGTTGGTTAAGGTTGAGGGATGTATTTCTCCAATCTCACCAATTATTTTATCTGACGATTTTAATGTAATCAGAGCACTGCGGCCGGGAATATAATACGGTCGATCCTGTTCGGTTAAGGTATAGGGTTTTGCAAGATAGTATAACAGTGTTTCAAGATAACTGTGGATGTCGGAAAAATTTGCTTTTTGATGGGCAATTAAACTTCCGCATTCCACGAACGTGATACTGCCGTAATCTGCATTATCATCGCGCCGAATAATTTCTCCTGATTCAAAAAGCTTATGCGGATACGGTGCACGGGCGCTTTTTGATTCAACTTCCAGAAGACTGGGTAATATTCGGTTGCGGAGTGCCGCATAGTTTGCAGACATAGGGTTGGCGATTTCAACAATAGGTTCATCGCCAATGTTCTGACGTTCTATTATATATTCACGTGAACGAAGTATATTAAAAGTAATTTCCTCAAATCCCATACCGATCATATGTATACGGACTTTTTCTGAAAACTCTTCAAGCGGAGTTAATCGCCCGATAGTTGCAGACTGTGGTAATATGGGATTAAATCTATTATACCCGACTGCAATAGCGTAGTCTTCAACTGCATCAACCGGATGCAGATAATCAGTACGATACGGGGGCAATGTTAACAATGCCTGTTGGTCTGAATGTTCGGTATTCACGTGAACACCGATTTTATGTAATGCAGTATTAATGTCATCCCATGACGGTTGTACCCCCAGAGCTTTTGAGAAATCAGAGAGAGCAATTGATACGGTTGTGAGTGCATCACGAGGAGCAGTAATTGTTTTTCCCAAAGTAGTTGCATATGGATATTCAATTGAAACAGGCTGAACGCTAAAACCACGATCATACAGATCACATGCCATAATGTTACAGGCAAGCATAAGTTGTTCAAGCCATATACCGGTCATTTCAACAAAGAGATCGCTGTCACCGACTTGCACGGAACCAATTTCCTGACTATTAATTATCGGCGGCATGGAAAGAACATTACCGGCAGCGTCTTCAACAATCGGATACAGCGGATGCGGGCTGATAATGGAACCGTATTCTTTCCCTTTCGGATGAGTTTCAAGAATTTCGTGAAGGGTTCGTTCCGTAGTATCATCAAGCGGAATGAATGACTTTTTATCAGGAGCATATCCTTTATAGTGTACCGGAAAGTGTATTTTTTTCAGCCGGTAAATGCCGATAGCGACTGAAGATCGATGCGAACCGTAATTTTCGCAGAGCTTTTCCTGTGTTTGGATAATTTCTTTTAACAGAGTATCATCAACATTTTTATTTTTCACGATGAATGCAAGTATATACGGTCGAATGTTTTTCATTGATGGATCAACAATTATTTTTTCAGTCGGTTGAGTTGAATAAAAGTCATATGGCATCGGTGCTTTTCCGCGCATATGGTTCAGATGCCGTGCTAATCCGGCAGTGCTCCATAAATCTGGACGGTTCGTGTCATTGAGTTCAATGCGAAGCAGTCCGGTATCGCTTTCGTATCGATCAATCTCAGCTTTCGCGGATTCAAGCTCTTGTTCCAATTGATCAATGGTTATTGAACCACCGAGCAGATGTTCAAGGTCTGATTTTATAACATCAATTTTCGGCATTTAATCCTCCACACGCGTTTCGCGAATTGTCGTGAGATCATTACTAAAAAGATCACGAATATCATTAATTCCCAATGCCATCATTGCCATACGATCAACCCCAAGTCCCCATGCAATTACCGGTGTATTAATACCTTGCGGATGTGTTACTTCAGGGCGGAATAAGCCGGCACCGCCCATTTCCATCCAGCCGATAACCGGGTGCTTGATATGAATTTCAACTGATGGTTCGGTAAAGGGGAAATATGCGGGAACAAATTTTATATCTTTCGCACGTGCTATTTCAACAGCGAATAATTCCAATAGACCAAGCAGATGGCGAAAGGTAATATCATCGCCAAGTACAATTCCTTCAACCTGATTGAAGTCAGCAAGGTGTGTTGCATCGACTACATCAGGACGAAAACAACGTGCAATGGCAAAATATTTACCCGGGATTTTCGGTTGTGATGAGAGCATGCGAACTGACAGAACAGTGCCTTGTGTCCGTAAAACAAGTTTCTTTGATTTTTCTTTATTAAATGTATACTGCCATCCGGTTGAACCGGTCGTGCCGCCGTTTTCATGAGCGGCGATGACAGCATCACAATAGGGCTGCTGCAGCGAAGCGGTGTGTGTCGGTTCTTTTATATAATAGGCATCATGAATGTTTCTGGCACTGTGAAACTGCGGCATAAACAGTGCATCCATATCCCAAAATTCGCTTTCAACAATACTGCCGCGCATTTCTTCAAACCCTAATCCGCAAAAAGCACGCTTCAATTCATCAAGATATTCGCGGTAGGCATTCTTTTTCCCGGCTATTATTCGTGGCGGCGGCAGTCCGAGATTATAGCGTCTGAATGAAGCGTTTTTCCATGCAGTGGATTTTAAATGATCAACAGTGAGTTGTCCGATTTCTTGAGCGGCAAGGTCTGCTGTCTGTGCGGCAGAGCGGAGTTCTTTACCCAATTGCGTGAATGAATAATACGGGTTATGGGTTGTTTTTATTTTAATAGTTCCCCGTAAAGATCCTTTTTGTTTTGGAAGTTTTTCCAGAAGGTCAATTTCTTGAGTATTGAGTTTAGACTTCAGCAGCATTTTTGTATCAGAAAGTTTTTTTAACAGCGAATCAAAATGAGCGAAATCGGTTTCCGCAATATTAGAAGACTGCAGTATAATACTGCCGCCTTCGCCCATAGTAATAGTATTGCTTTCTTTCAGTGCGCCGATTGCTGAACCGATATCCTTTTTCTCAAACGCAGATAGTTTTTTTTGAATGTCCGGGATACGGTATGTATTTCCATCAGTAAGGAGTGAAAGAATACCTGTTTCCGGGGACCCTTGTTGTGCGAATAATTCTCCGCGTTCAGTAACGGTTATAACATCTTCATGCTCATCTTTATCTAATTGTATACTTCCTTTTGCAAGCAGCCATCCGAGTGCTTGGCGGAGCTGCCCTTCGTTGAGTTCAGATAATGCGGCATGGGTATTAAAATCGAAAGAGTCTTTATCGGTCAGTTCGCGTAACAGTGTTACTTCAAGCGGGTGCAGTTCATGTAATAGTGTCGTAATATCGCTCATACCTTTATTCCTTCATTTTAAAAATAAAAAAACCTTCCTGTCCCCTGCAGGGACGAAGAAGGATCTCCGCGGTACCACCCTGTTTCATACGTTTTATATCGTATGCACTTTGTATGTCGTAACGTGACGAAACGGCTTTAACTACACAGCGCCTTGCGCCTTCACTAAAGCAGCTCGCGGGTGAAACTTCGTCGGTGTCCTTGTCCGGCAATCCTCTCAATTACAGGAATGCCTCCCTGTGAATGGTTGCACCGATTACTTATCCCGGTTATCGCTGTTATAAAAAGTATACTGATAATAATGCGACTGTCAACTATTCTGATGTGTTTCACTGATCCGGCAGCGTATGCTGTTGTAAGAGACGATTCATTTTTGTTTTGACAACAGATGCCGGTGCGTTGTTGTCGATGGCGTGTTGCCATACCTCTATAGCAGATTCATATTGTTCGGTGCGTTCATATACATCGCCAAGGTGATTATATAATTCCCATTCAGAAGCTCCTGCTTCTTGCATAACCGTTACTGCACGTTCAAGAAAGTATTGTGCTTTTATCATCTTGCCGAGTTTTAAATATACCCAGCCGAGACTATCAAGATAGGTATAATTATTCGGTTCTTGAATCAAGGCATGCGTAATATAGTGGAGGGCGGTATCAAGATTATCGCCACGTTCAGCATAGAGATATCCCAGCATGTTCAGTGCAGGAGAAAAATCAGGATCAATTTGAATTGCTTTCTGCAGCAGGGGTATTGTTGCATTTGTTTTTGATTCTTTGTAATATAGGGTTGCGAGAATATATAATGCCGCACTGTTTGAATCATCATGATCGACGATCGTTTTAATCTCTTTTTGTGCTTTCTGTAAATCCCCGTTTGCTTCGTAACATAATGCCAGCAGGTAATGGTGTTCAGGTGATGACGTATTGCTGCTCGGTATTTGCCGCAGCATCGTGATCGCTTTGTTGTATTCCTTATTGTGATAGTATAATGTAAGCAATGGTAATGCTGCCGGCATATATGCAGCATCAATTGTTGTGGCATTTTCATATGCACGTATTGCTTTATTATTGTGATTATGTGATTTATAAAAAAGACCGAGCGTTGTGAAGTTTTCGGGTGTTGGTTCTATTTCGGATAATCGGATTAAATATGTTTCTGCATATGCAAGGTTATGTAATGATTCATGAATACGACTGAGAAGCAGTAATATCGTTGGATCTTTCAGACCTTGGTTGGTGTATTCCTGTAAATACGTCAATGCTTCAGAATAATTGTTTTGTTTCATACAATAAACAGCCAGATCATATGCAAGCTGATTTTTCTTATTGGTTTGATTGAGAGCGCGATAATGCTTGTAAAGAGCATATTTTGAAATGTAGGCATATTTCAAATCATTGGAATATGCAGAGAGTGAAGTTAGCGGAAAAGGGGTGTTTTTGGTATATGATTCCGAAAGAGCAGTAAAAATCTTTGGTAATGCCGGCAGAGCGGTATGTGCGGCAGTTATTGCCGGTAAAAATAAGTTTGTTAAATTCGCTGCATAGTATCCCTGCAGTTGCAGTGCATACATGTCAGGTGTGCTGCTGCTGTGCGGGAAGAGGGTAATGAAGTGTTCTGCCTGCTCAGCGCATTGGCGATACTGCCCGAGTGTGAAAAGAATTTCAGTATACATAATACGAAGATGTTCATTCTCAGGAAATCGGGATACCAATACCTGAATATAGGGATATGCGCGGTCATAGTAGTGCAGCGCAAATAAATCATGGGTTATCTGATAAATGCCCTGGATATTATCAGGATCAAGCAGTAATGCATTACTGACGAAGAAAAGTGCTTGATGATGACGCTGCATTAATGAATAACAATTAGCAAGTGCAATCATAATGTCAGGGTTTTGCGGATCATTTTGCAGTGCGAATAAATATGCGGATACGGCGTTTTCAAAATCATTATAACGGATATAAATAGTACCCAGCAGATAATATGATTCACTTTGGGTATCATCAAGATTAATGCTGAATTGATATGCACTAATTGCGTCATCAACACGATGAGCGAAAAGATATAAATCACCCAGCTCTTTATATAAACGTGCTTGAAAAGGGTCTTCAGCAATTGCGCCTTGCATATGCCGAATCGCTGATTCGTAGTTTCCCTGTTCTTGTTCAAGAACCGCCATGCTGTAATTTGAGTGAATGACATTCGGCGGGATATCCGCCGTCAGGAATTGTGCAGATACGGCTCCGGTAGTGATAATGCTGAGACTGATACAACAGATGATTGTAATGGCGTTCAATTTCCCCATATTCAGTTTCCATATGCAACGGTAAAAAAATAATTAGTGCTGTAAGTCGCTTTTCAAATGACAATACTTGTATTTTTTCCCGGAACCGCAGTGGCATGGGTCATTCGGTTTTAATTTTTTTCTTTCCCGCCGGACTTGTTGTGTGGGGGTTTTAGCGGTAAAAACTCCGCGCCCGGCAAGTTGAAAAGGATTAAATGATTGGTGATTGGTTGATAAATTGTTATCTCCCCCCTGCATGAGGATTGAGACCTGTTCTTGGGATAATTCGCCAACCCCTTCAACAAAAAACCGTGCATTAAGTAATCCGCCGATAACCTCTTCCCGATATTTCTGCAGCATTCCTTCGAAGAGTCTGAAGCCTTCAAATTTGTATTCAAGTTTCGGGTCTTTTTGCGCGTGAGCACGCGTGCCGATACTGTCGCGTAAGTGATCCATATTGACCAGATGATGTCGCCATTCTATGCCAATCCATTGCATCATGTAGTTAAGCTCAAGATAGCGCATACTTTCAGGACCGATACGTTCTTCAAGCGCATGATATCGCTGCATAGTTTTATCAATCAGGAATTGACCGAGAAATGATTCAGGGATTGAGTCTATTGTTGCATTTTTACCATGCCCCTGTTCTTCAGCAGCAGTGAAAATTTCAGTGTCAGAAACTTCAATATTAAAAAAGGTGCGTGTCCAATTCAATACATTCTGATTCACTGATAAGGTGGGCGGTGGTGATGATGGTTCGGGGATCTCGTCAATTGAGGGGATTTCATCGGTATTATTGTCAGATAAAATTTCTCTGTTAAGATGGGACATATCCATTTTTTGGAAATTTTTCTCATTTTCAATAAACTCTGCTTCCTGTGCAAAATGTCCGCGGATGCTTTCTTCAATCATTGATTCAATATATGATTTTTCTATTTTTCCTTCGAGAATATTTTGCCGCAAATCATAAATAAATGTTCTTTGCGCATTCATGACATCGTCATACTCAAGAAGGTTTTTACGAATTTCAAAATTAAGCCCTTCCGAGCGTATCTGTGATTTTTCAATCATATGGGTAACTTGCGGCATTTCAATATATACATCGTCGGGTATGTTAAACATTTCAAGAATGCCTTTCATACGGTCACCACCGAATACTCGTATAAGATCATCTTCAAATGACAAGAAGAAACGGGTTGAACCCGGATCGCCCTGTCGTCCGGCTCGCCCGCGCAACTGATTATCAATGCGGCGGCTTTCATGCTTTTCAGTACCGATAATATGCAACCCGCCCAGTTCAATAACTTTTCGACGATTTTCAAGAATAGTCTCAGGATCAGCATCAAAACGTTCGTCACCACCGAGTTTAATATCAGTTCCGCGTCCTGCCATATTTGTCGCAATGGTTACCATCCCTAATTTTCCGGCTTCACGAATAATCGTTGCTTCTTTATCGTGATATTTTGCATTTAGGACATTGTGTGAAATGCCCTCTTTCAGCAGCCGGCGGCTGATTTCTTCTGATTTTTCAACTGAAATAGTCCCGACAAGGATGGGGCGTTGTGTTGCATGAATTTCTTTTATTTCTTCAATAAGAGCGTTAAATTTCAAGGTAATGGTTTTATAGATTCTATCAGGATGATCACGGCGGATCATCGGCAGATGCGTCGGGATAACAACAACATCAAGCTCATATATTTCTTTAAACTCAGCTGATTCGGTTGCTGCAGTACCGGTCATACCGGAGAGTTTTGTATACAGTTTAAAATAATTCTGAAAGGAAATGGTTGCCATCGTTTGGCTTTCCTGCTGAATCGGCACGCCTTCTTTTGCTTCAATTGCCTGATGCAGTCCGTCGCTCCATCGGCGTCCTTCCATTAAACGTCCGGTAAATTCATCAATGATCGTAACACAGTTGTTTTTCACCAAATAATCAACATCTCTCTTTTTTAAATAATGGGCATAGAGGGCTTGTTTAATAAAATGAAGAAGTTCGATATTATTCGGGTCGTAAATATTATGTATGCCAAGAATACGTTCAGCTTCCTTTGACCCTTCTTCAAGAATAGCAATACTACGGTGTTCTTCATTGAGTTCAAAGTGCTCGTCTTTTTTTAATTGTCGTGCAAGGCGGTCAATCGTTTTGTAAATATCAGTTGTTTGACGCGGGATACCGCTGATAATAAGTGGTGTACGGGCTTCGTCAATTAAAACACTGTCAACTTCATCAATGATACAGTATGCACGACGTTTTTTTTGTACCTGTTCTTCAAGGGAATTTGCCATATTATCGCGGAGATAATCCCATGCAAATTCATTATTCGTGCCGTACGTAATATCACAATCATAAGCAAGATGCCGTCCTTCTTGTGACATACCATGCTGGATAACGCCGATTGATAATCCGAGAAACTCATAAATTGGTCCCATCCAATTACGGTCGCGGCGGGCAAGATAATCATTGACCGTAATAACATGAACCCCGAGTCCAGCCAGCGCATTCAGGAAAATAGGCATCGTTGCGGTAAGTGTTTTCCCTTCGCCGGTTTTCATCTCAACAATAGAACCTTCATGCAGTGCAACAGCGCCCAGCACTTGAACATTATACGGGCGTTCGGCAATAACACGGTGTGCCGCTTCCCGCACTAATGCAAATGCATCGGGTAAAAAGGGATTAAGAATATCATTAATACGATTTTTTGTACGTTCTTCAGCAGGGATCTTTTCAATACGGGTTCGGATTTCCATTTTTAGTGTTATTGCAGATTCAGTCAGTTCGTGATCTTCCAAAGAATAATACTTTTCTTCAAGTGCATTAACCTGTTCAACGACCGGAAGCAATCGTTCCATGTCTTTTCGGTATTTTGAACCGAGGAGTGTACCGAGCAGTTTTGCAAGTCCTTTTTTCGTATCTATGGTATGTTCAAAATCAGAGGCAGCGTCATGTGCAGAAATTGGATCGGGGATAAAGTCCCTTCGTTGTATTTCTATATGCAGTTCTTCATCAGCGTGACGGGATGATTCCTGATCAGAACCGGTAATCACCGATGCGTTTTCTGAATGGATATTTCGTTGTTTGCGTTTCTTTTTTTTCATAATGCCTTACACGGTACAGAATATTATTCGGTATTGCAAGTAAAAATAACCGTATTGTAATTATTCAGATGAATGCCGGCAGGGTTAAGTTCAGTTAAATAGCTATTTTTCAGTAATTTTGGCGGTGCTGTTTGGTTCTTGCAGGATATTGTTTTTGTTTGTGCTGACAGGTAATGTTGTAGGTGAAGGTTCAGGGAGGGGCGTATGTGCGTCTCGTGTTGTTAACGATGCTGGAGATCGGTTATCGGGAGCATCATCTTCATGTATCCATTGTCGAAGTGCAAATATCATACGCTGATGGATCTCAGAAATTTTTTCTTTTGCCCGTGCTTGCTTATAGAGAGAAATTGCCATGAGCGGAAGTCGTTTATCATAGTAGTAATAATCAGCAGTACGCAGTAAACCGTCAATATAATGTGTATGGACATAGATCTCTTTTGCTTTATATATTTTTTCATCAGAGGATTCACTGATTCCTTCATTGAAGAGACGGTTTCCTTCTCTGATTTGTTGTATTCGTTCCTTGGTTTCCACGGATAACCCCTTATTCGTCAGTGCGGTGTATTTGCAACAATGTTCCATTCGCTGGTTTTCTCATTCCAGCGATAGCGTATCGTAACCTCAGGAAATAATGCTTGGCGGAAAATCGGCGGGTCATCATTCTGATGAGGGTGGCCTTCAAAATACAAGAGATAGTTCTGTGATAATGCCATGAGATAATCATGAGTAATAACAGCAGGGAAATTGGTTTGTGCGGAATGGCGCAGTATATTTGATTGTGATAATTCGCGGATAAAAAGTTTTGATTCTGAATCCCAACGATATGAGCGTTCAACCTGTGGGAAATGATATGCATGATGATAGGGAAATGAAGGGAACGTTTCTCCGATAGGTTCAGTTTCATATGCACCAAGCAGATGCAGCATTTGATCGTTATTTAAAACCGGTTTGAACTGAGAAAGATCAATAGTGAAATTTAAATTGCTACGCGGCTCACGGGTTTTAGTTTCATAAATTGGCGTTTCCTGTTTTTTAAGATAACTGATTACTTCAGGCATCGGAATAACGAGCGGTCGGTTTGTTGCGATATCATGCCGTGGGAGCATAGTATCAGTGCCGGTATTCCAGACATCCCATGTTGATGACTGCAGCAGTCCCGGCATCGGTTCAACTTTCACCGTCAGTACATTGATATTGGTCAATGTACGTCCCGTTCTCATATTGACCGTATTCGTTATGACAATTCCCCACAGTGAGCTGTTGTAATCAGGCTCCTGAAGACTATGCATCGGGATATTATTAGTGAATACAAATTGCAGAACCGCATTACGCTGAAGGCTGCGTGATACCGGTATGGTATAATATAACGTATCACTTTTTTTAAATGACAATGGTTTTCGTATTTTTTTGTTTTTTTGTTGTGCTTTAATCCATGAAGGAAGCGCATTTGCAGCAATGATAATTGCAGCAGCCAATACCCAAACAAGTGAACGCATAATACGTTCGTATTTTTTCTTTCGTGTTTGTACACGAATAACATTTTTACTTTGCAGTGTTTTCAACCACTTGTCCTTACAGTCGTATTCACTATCATTATCGACGATTATTATAAATGATTTACTATGATAACGGTTTTTTTCTGTTATTGTGATGACGTACAATACGGTGTCGATATAATTCTCTATTAACGATAGTTTTTTGCATGGGGTGACCATCGGTACAGCAATCGTCTGTTCCATGAAAAAGAAGCGGTCGGACTGTTGTCGATAACAAAAGCAACAGAGCATGTCGCAGTATTATTTGATGTGTCAGTTGCTCTGAATGTAACGGTATGCCATCCGTCCGTAATGGTGTGTGAGTTCCAGAGTGCAGTAAAAGTCGGTTCACTGCCGTTCATGGAAATCCATGTGCCGCTGTCAATACGATACATAACACTTTGTACGGCAATATTATCATGCGCAGTAACTCTCAGGATGTTATTTGTACCGGTAACATATTCCGGAACAAATTCCGGTACTATGGTTGGAACGCTGGTATCGGTATTAGTGCTTCCGGTATTTGCCTGATACCAATTTGAATATCCAACATACGTATCATACGGATCGCGCCCATTGAGTGGCGGGTCATCCGGTCCCATATACACATCGAATTGAAAACACGTAATAGCAGCAGCAAGTTCCTGTTCAAAGAGAAGTTGTTCAATGATACGATTCGGATTTGCCGGTTGTGCCGCAAAAGGGGCGGGATAAACACTGACAACACGGAATGTTTCCATATCACTCCAAAAATCAATGCCATAGCTATCGCATGCAGTCTTAACAGCGTGCATATGACCAATCATATTTCCGTATATATGATGATACCCTTCTTTATTGCCATCTGAACGTGCACCGGCACCATCTTGAAAGGCAACAATATCAAGTCCGGTTCCGTTTAATACATCGTGATACCAATTATGTAATGCATCATGAGTGATGAACCCTCCGGCAAATGGAGCGATGATTGTTTTCCAGTTTGCCTGTATTGCATGAATATGCGTTGTAATGTCATACAAGTAATTATGTACGGCAGTTTTACTCGCCGTCGAATTCCAATGCAAATCTTCAAGTTCAAACGGATAATAAAATCCTTTTAATGCCGGTTTTGACCCATACAATGCATTAATTTCATCAACAATGGTAATGTTTTTATTTTTCTCAGTTTGGCAATAATTTGCCTGTTCAGTTTCATTCGGCGGCCATTCATATTCAAGATAATCCCAGTGTAGTCCAAGGTAAACATCAAAACCAATTTGTTCAGCAGCATTTAATAAATTTGAAGTCATTTGTGCTCCATTTTCAGGCCATGTACTTGTTGGATAATGAGCAAAATTGTTTGTTCCGTCTTCATTTGCCAACCACTGGACAATAATATGATTCATGCCGACAGCTTTCATTCTTGTTAGTTCCGCTTCCCATTGTGCTTGAGTCCATGTCGGTATTGTGCCGGTTGGCTGAATGAATGAACCGCTAATACCTTTTTGTGCGGGGGAATAGTCATTGCCGACGGAGAATGACCATGTTTTGTTTTGTTGTGCATTGCCGGCGCGGTCGCTAATATCAAGATTGATTGCAACATTTTGACCAGCGGTTAAATATACGGCACCGCTTTGTGGGGGATTGCCCTGACCGGGTTGGACATTTGTTGAATGGAAAACGAGCATACCGGTATCAAATGAGAATGCATCAGGAGCGTTTGCGAAGGTATAATCGACATTGTTGACGGTCAATACGATAGAAGCGGTATCAATTCCCGAATGTGTGTCTTTTATATAAGCAGCAATAGTCGGATTATCACGACCGATAGTAACAGCGTTCATGGGTATCGTATAGATAACCTCCGGTGCTGTTGTATCGGTTATTGATGTTGTACGTTCATATTGGTCGATATAAATATCAACCGGACCGAACGCGGAACCATTTTGCTGAAAACGTACGCCATATGATATAATTGCATCCAGATCAAGTATGTTGTTTTGATTATTAAATAAGACAGAAAAAGATGAAATCGGGACTTCAATTTTTGTCCAGTTCGTTGTCGGCAAGGGATTATTGATCGTTACATACCACCATTCATAGTCATTGTAGTTTCCCGGATTCGCAGCATCATCTTTGATGATAATCCGACATTGTGCATTCGCCGGCAGCGGATTAGCTGCTTTAAGCCATACGGATATATGTGTTGTTTCACGCCAATCAACATGTGCGGACATATTATTAAACCAATCAAATTGTGAATACAGTGATTGTAATCGGATGCGTGTTTTAATGGAATGAACCCCATCATGATAACGTTCTGTGGTTAATGCTGTTGATTGACTTTGCCCGCCGGCAGGATATACCTGCGTCCAGTAGGTTACTTGCCAATTTTCCATCATATCAATTGATTGTACAGCAAACTGTGCATAAACAGCAGTACTCAATACTATAAGTACTATGATGATACAGAATACCATACGGAATGGGTATATTACAGACAGCATTCCACAACCTCTTCCGAGTATTGCACATCCAAGTATTATTCCTATCTCACCATTATTATAAATATAACAGCAAATTACAGATTTTTCAATTGTTTAACATGTTTTATTTCTTACGGTAATTATTATCACACTACCGGTCTATTCAAATTATTCTTTCTGCCTATTGACAAGTATCATTACTATTGTACTGTTTACATCTATAAAAGAGACTATACAATCGGAGCGGCAGTATTCATGTCATTAAATATCACTAATATATCAAAGCATTACGGTACAATGCCGGTATTGTCCGATATTTATTGTACAGTTCCTCGAAATAGTATTGCGGGCATTATCGGTCCGAATGGTGCCGGTAAATCGACGCTTTTAAAAATTATCGCCGGTATTGAAGATGCGGATTCAGGGAATATTGCCATTGATGATTATCAATCAGATTCCGGCGGAAATAGATTATCACTTCTTGCGTATATGCCGGAACGATTAGGGCTGTATCCGCAGTATACGGTTGCAGAGATAGTAACGTTTTTTGAATCAACAACCCGCCGACGGGATGAACATCTTTTTAAACAATTAAGATTACACAGCGTCTATACCACAAAGATTATTAATTTATCAAAAGGGTTTTACCAGCGGGTTAAACTGTATCTTGCATTAAATAATGATAAACCATACATATTATTAGATGAGCCATTTGATGGGTTTGATCCGATACAGTTGCGTGAGCTGCAAGCAATACTCCATGCTGTCCAATCGGAAGGGCGGACGATTATTCTTACCATTCATCATTTATATCTTGCAGAGAGAATATGTGATTACATTATTTTATTGCATAACGGGACGTTGTTTGCTGCAGGAACGAAGCAGGAGCTAAAAGAAAAATACACCGCTGATAATCTTGAAGAAATATTTATTAAGGCGCTGTAATGAAATTATTTCGTACGCTGTTGAAAAAAGAAATACATGATTTATTTACTCTACCTGCTGCAGGTTTTATTTATCTTATTATCAGTATAATTGTCGGGTATAGTTATAAAGCGGCAGTTCAGTTGTACAGCAATGCCAGCATCAGTGCACTACAAGACCCGTTATATGCGGCAGGGTTTGAACCAATAAAAGGTATTTTTGTTCCATCGTTCGGGGGGGTGTTTATTGCCGTATCATTGTTTGTACCGTTTTTGTTTATTCATTATATCACGCAGGAAAAACGAAATAATACTTTCCCATTATTATTGCAGGTGCCGTATTCATATTTTCAGATTATCACTGCCAAGATAATTGCCGCGGTGTTGTATTATCTTTCATTGTTGCTTTTTATGATTCCGGCACTTCTCCATTGGCAGATAATCGGCGGTCATACGGCGATGGGGGAATTATTATTATTATTCTGCGGATATGTATTATATGGGGTGAGTATTATTGCTATTTGCTTTTTATCCGGTAATATATTTAATGACGGAGCCCGCGCTTCAATTATTGCACTACTCCTTATTATCGTATCATGGCTTATAGATTTTGGCAGTGAAGTGAATATTTCACCAGTCGTGGTGTTTCTTTCACATTGGACACTTACTGCAATGTTAAAAACATTTGAAAATTCGATTGTATCAACTGCTGCAGTATCATATTTTATCCTTATATCCGCAGCTCTCTTCGGCGGAGCGTACTATGTAATACGAACAGATAGGAAAAAATTCAAAAAAACAATTATTATCAGTATCGTATTGCTTGCAGTGTTGTTTGCCGTTTCACAATCAGTGGTATATACCCGTGATATTTCGGAAAGCCGGCGTAATTCTTTTTCTCCACATGTTGAAAAGGTATTGCGAAAACTCGACTCATTGCGCATCACGATATACATGGCAGGAAACGATTCGCGCTATAAATACTATAAGCATGAGTTTTTAGATCCGTTGAAACTGATTAACCGGAATTGTGTCATTACCATAATTGAAGATAATCCGGAGAAGTACGGATTGTTTGAGTATAGTGCCGACGGTACAGTGCAGTCAACCTATTCAAGCAGTATCGAAGAGGTAATACGTATACTTTTTGAACTTGCGCATGTTTCCGATACACCGCAAGAGCAGATGCAGGCATTTCAAGGCTGGCCGTTAACGGCAACAAAGCAGCAATCAACGGTTATCGTATTATTCTACTATTTATTATTGCCACTTATACTTGGGGGGATATATATATTAATGCTGTTTGGAGGGAAAAACAAATACAACAAAGAGATTGAAAAAAGTCGAGTTTTGTTGTAATATGCGCTATGGAGGTATTCGTATGAAACATAAAATAGCATTTATTATTACTTTGTTCATCATTCCTGGATTATTATTATGTGCAAATAACTCAGCGACTCCTGCTCATCCTCTCTCCGGACCTCCTATGAAAACACAATTTAACCCGGTTGTTGGTGTATGGCATTTAGAAAAATCAGAAACGAATACGGTATACGCTGTTGACGGCAGAAACTGGGAGAAGGGTTTATTTGCGGATGGTGTCGTTGAAAATGCAAAACGTATGTATGGGTCACGATATGCAGAGTTTTTAGACAATCTGGAAGCATATAAGTATTTTCCATTGTCAATATATGGAGAAGTTTCTAATTTCACCGGTGGTATAATAACCGTTCGGTTTAAAACAATCAGCGGTCGGATTGATCAGGCAGCGGGTATTGCATTTAATATACAAGAAAACGGTGATTATCTCGTTATTCGTGCTAATCCGCTGGAAAATAATATTGTATTGTTCAAGATGGAAAAGGGAGTTCGTTCATCGGTTCAATGGATTCGTAATGTACCGGTTCCAAGTAAAACATGGCATACGCTTAGTGTTGCCATTCATGGCAATACGGTAACAGGCTTATTAAACGGTAAGAAATATATACAGTATACCCATCCGAAGAAAATATCCGGACGTGTAGGATTATGGTCGAAAGCTGATTCATATGTTGTATTTGATCGGTTTGTCGTTGAGAAGAAATAACGCGCGTATAGAAGCAATGCGACGGTACAAAATAAGGTGTTTATGCTTGCTAAACGGTTATCTTTGAGGTATAGTCGCTTTATACAATAAAGTGAAAATAGAATTGATTTTTTACTTAATTTTCAGCATTGAATATTCGACAATAGAGTATCAGTAATGCCGGAAATAATACTGAAAAAAAGTAAAAAAATATCGGAATTTTAGTTAAGGATTTTATAAAACCGCCGATACATTAGATAGAGAAAGGCAGGTATATGCGATGGACATTCATGGCATAAACGGCATAAACAAAATAAATCAGATTAAGAAGCAAAAACAGGTTTCTGAGTCAAAACGCATTATTCCGCAGAAAACAGATTCGGTTGAAGTATCCGATAAAGCGCGGCATATGGCGGAACTTGAGAAAGTGCGGGAAGCGGTTAAGGCTGCTCCGGACATTCGTATTGATAAAGTCAATGCGGCAAAAGAAAAGATTAAAAACGGAACCCTGATCAGTAAAGCGGTTATTAATGAGATTGCCGAACGTATTGTTGATAATCTTGGAATGTAACAATATAATGACCGTACGAAAATAAAGAATATGCAATAATGACGGGCAACCATGTACGGTTGCCTGTTTTGTACTATCCCTGATATACAGCGCTATTACCGGAGCTCGTGTATTGGGGGTGAATAATTTCAGGAGCAGATAGTATGGAAGACGCAAAATATTTTTCGGTGCTTGCTCATGTAACTCCCCGTGAAGCTGCATATAGTATTCGTCGTGAGAGTCCGCAATGTATCGCTCTGATATGTAAGTATTTATCACCGGATATAATACATGCGCTGTTTGAATACTTTGATGATGAAAAAGTTGATATGATACTTAAACGTCTTGCATCGGAAACAGTGGTGCGTCGTAGTTTAGTTGAAAAAATTAATACTAAAATTATCGAACGGGTTGCAGATATTCGTGATCCGGCTGAAATGGAGCGTTAAACAGTGCGGAATGAAATCACACAAGAAAATTTAATTCTCGTTACACAGGATCATCTTGAGCAGCTTGGGTATATCATTGGATCAGTATCTCGTTTATGGGCGCACTCATTAGAAACGTTTCTGCAGCTCCCTATACGAATTGAATGGGATCATATTCGTCCGGTGAAGTGGGGGCGTGCATTGAAAGAATGTAATCATACGGATATTTTTACGACATTGCAGTTAATGCCATTACCATCAATTACAACGTTAAGTATTGATCGTACATTAGCGTATGTGTTCATTGATAGAATGCTCGGCGGACCGGGGGAAGTTTTTCAGGAACAGTGTGATCGCCGACCTACTGATATTGAGCATACAGCATTAGCATATCCAATACGGAAAAGCGGGGAGTTTATCAGTAGAGCATTACAGGATTTATTTACAACAAAACCGTTGATGAGTGAGAACGCTGATATGCATACTATTGAATCATTACTGCCGTTTGAAGAAGCAACATTGGGAATGCGCTTCACCGTAACAACACCGACACAAGAAGGAACCATTCATTGGATCGTACCGCTTGAAACATTCCGCCCGTTTTGGCATAAACTTGATCCTGCATATTCAGGTATGTAGCATCAGGGTATTGATCACTCGAAAATAACATTACACGATAATAATGCTTTGCTTTTGCTGCGGGTTATCTAATATAGTATGCACGAAGAGAGAATATCCTAAAAACAACATTATACGATATGTGCCGCTTTTTTATTAAAACCGTATCTGATGAGAAGAGTATTGAATATCGACATTCACGGTACCGGCGTTTTCCCAGTTTGCAATACACGGAACAGACCCGATAAACAGGCATATTGATAAAAGTATTGCGCATGAAATCTTTGAAAAATAGTATTATATAATATTGATACTCTTAATACCGATACTCAAGTGTCAGTTTTATTTCAAAAACATTATAATTATAAAAACTAATATCCGAATTTGACTGACTATGTTTATAGGAAAATCCCGGCGTCAAATAGACATATTCACGTAAATTCGTTGGTTTTGAAAGTGTCAGCATAAATACATGCTGTAATTGTTTTCGTGAGTTTACCCATCCCCCGCGTCCGTCATCCCATATCGGCAGATGGGGGTTATACTGATACCAGTACGATACCGTGGTATTAAAAAATGATCGGGTATTGACTTTCAGTGATAATAGAGAAGAGAGCCCGACTTTATAAAATGAGTAATTACGACTTAACGTAAGGACACTGTTTATGCTTTTTGGATAATATTGATTCGCTTTAAACGAGGTATACGATATTGTTGATACAGATGATAAAGTACGTGATTGGTATCGATAACCGGTATCAATATCATGTAAATTTTCTTTAATCTTTGTATCAGCATTTGGTATTTTTTCCTGATCGTATGGGACTTGCTGATTTAAATAAGTGTAATTGTAATTATAGTCAAACAAAATGAAGTTGTTTTTTTTGAATTCATACGTAGAGGATAGTTGAGGACTGAACCGATGATTATTTAACGGGAAACGTTTTTTATCGTTTATTAACGAGTCTTTTGTTCCTGCAGTTGCCGGATTATTAATATAGTCCTGATAAAGATAAATAATATCAAGGTAATTCGGATATCGCTGATAATGATATGCAAAAGCGGCATCAAGATGAATGGTGTCCATCGGCTGTAGTGCATATGAGAGTGCACCGCCATAGGTCATATTGTCAAAAAGACCGGAGCCGATTTTTTCATTGCGGCTGTAATTATAGAACTGATTATAAAAATCTCCTTTAAGACTAATAGATGAGGTGGTATTGAGAATACGTTTATATTCAGCACGAAAGTATTGATTTTGCTCGCGTGTTCCGTAATTAAATGAACTGACAGGGCTGTCAATGATTGCGTTTCGTGCTTCAAATTGTGCGTTTATAAGTAAACTATTGATTTTATTAAATGATTTCATAAAACCAAGACTTGCATACATATCAGGAACCATCGTTGTTTCGCGGAAAAAACGATCAATTTTTCCTAATGCGGATGAAGGTTTATCAGCATCATCAACTTGTGAAGGTGCAATCATAACGCGATTATCGAGTTTCACGCTGATAAAAACAGGAAAAGTCGCAATTTCAGATTCCGGTGTTACATTCGGATATTCATCCATGGCAAAATCACCTTCTTCAAGGTTTTTTGTTTGCAGTTCAGCGGCTAATGCGGTAATAACATTGCCGAACATATATTTTACGAGAATTTTTGCATTATTAACATCTGCCGCTTCGCCACGTTCAACAAGTACCTGAGATCCGGTGTCCAGATTAACTAATTGCAATGCAAGGGCATATGCATTATTTGTCGGATAGATGATACTTGCGATACAAAATGCAGCTTTATTGTCACCGGAGCTGTTGTTTTTTTCAGTGATACATTGTGCAGAAAAACATTTATTATCATCATCGGTATATGATATATCATTTTCAGCAACGACTTCAATAGCCTCATCATCATAACATGCATTAGCAATTTGTTTTCGTATCGCTGCTGTCAATGTATCAGAAACAGAACCCTCAGTGTTAAAAAGAAGAGCAACAGTTGTTGTTTCCTGCTGAGAGGTGTTGGTGGCTGAAACTGCTTCATTGGGTTGAGGAGCGGAGTCTTGAGCAAAAACAAGCATTGCAGAGCTGAATATACTAATAAATAAAAGTAATATGTATTTTTTCACAGTCATGATTTATTCCTTTGAGAAGTTGATAAGCCATTGGACGTATGGTTGAATAACCAGTGTTGCATTCGGGTATATTGCAATACCGCTTTTAAAGAATCTGCCGGCGGATTGTAATTTGAATACATATCCCTGATTGATAAATTGATATCCCATCATTGCGGTAACTTCATTTTTAACAAAGCGATGCATGTTCAATCCGATCGTTAATGAGAACTCATCGAGTTGATTAATGTTTTTACTGGCAGATGTTGAAAGCTCAGGGCTTATCATTTTAGCGTTACAATGGGAATATTTCATTGCAACGAAGAAGCGCATATCATCTTCAAGATTCCAAAAAGTTGTCAATGACGGCGATATACCATCAATCTTTGAAGAGAGGTCTTGCTTGCTTTCTTTTATTTTGCCTAATGCATTCGTTTCATCTTGAGTAAGGGTTTTTGCAATTTCATCAAAAACATATTTACCGCCAATCCAATTCCAATAGGTCATATTCAGAATAAAACCGGGACGGTTGACCTTTGGTTCGAGGATACGTGCTTTGAAGGAAACAGCCGGGTTTACAAGAATCGTGCTGAGAAATGTTGCATAAAACTGATACCGATGATTAAACGGGCTGGTGCTGATATCACTAACAGTATAATCGTATGCAAGGATATTGTCGTTTTGATGTTCAACGAAGTGCATTGCCGGATTGATAATGGATGCGGGAATAAAATCCATTTCCGCAGCACATACCGTTACAGTGATGCTTATTACGAGCATCACCACAAAAAGAATGATGTGTTTATTCATGTAGAACTGCCTTTATAAGAGTATTATGGTTATTTTCTGTAAAGATAACAAACATTTATACAAATGATGTAATGATATGAATCTTACATCAATTCCTGAATCAATGCAACTGGAAGATCCGGCGTAATGACTAAATCAATATCATCTTCATAATTATTCAAGTCGGTCGGATCAAAGTTATAAATCAGATTAACTGCAGTTTGACCAAGAATGAAGAATAAATCGTTTATTGAGCCGTCAAGATCATCTGTTGAAACCTCAATACCGGCTTTTAAGAGATCTTCACCTTCGTTATTGATAGCAAATACTTGAACAATCATGGTGTTTTCACCGGGATCTGCACCATTCTCATCGACAAATGTCGGATCAACATAATTATAATATACATATGCTGTCGTAACCGGTATATTACCATTACGGGCATCACCGCGTGATTTAAAGATCGTATTATTTTTAGGAATGTCAATTTTAACAATCTCACCGATACCGTCATTATTAAAATCACGCCAATTAGCACTGTTGTTATTGACCAAGCGTGTCCATATTTCTTTTGATACAATGTTCTTTTCCCAATCAGAGCCATTTAATGTTACATGACGATAAAGATAGGGGCGTTTACCTTCAGTTGTTGTGGTGAGCCCTTTGAAGTCTTCAATGTAAAAACTATTGTCATCGCTTTCAAAGAGAGTTGGGAGATAATATACTGTTTGCGAGAAATCTATCGGTAAATCTTTTGTGAAATCAATTGTCCATAGTTTTAAAGTTAAACCGGAATCACGTTCATTGAGTATAACAACCTGAACGACATCTTTTGCGGGACGCATATAGCGTTCTTCAACTCTGGTTACATCGCCATCAACATCGATAAGTGTACGACCGGCAACAATATCGGTCGAACGACGCTGCGAGAGAATTGAACTGATACTTTGCATATCTGTTTTACTGCTGAGATGAGCTGCCTGAATAATTGCTTTATTTTGCATGCGTGCAGTATCTGCCTGCAGGCGTGGTGCAATCGGTATACCCGCATAGAGTGAAAGAACCATTTGTTTTGTCGGGCGGACTATTTTCCAGCTGCCATCGTTGTTTATAGAAGCAAGTTTCCGTTTCGGTAATTTTTTATTATTATCACCGAAAGTCATACATCCTTCACTAACGTAAATATTAACCGCATCAGCATTTTCCTGAACCTGCAGGATAAAACGTGTACCACGTACGCCGGCAACGGCAATAGGAGTGTTAATACTCATTTTTTCGTCTTTTTTAAGTTTTGATATTTTCCCGAAAATACGTCCAACAGCGAGGTCAAAGAGAAGCTCACCGGTGGTATCTGTTTTCTTAATGGTAAAAATGGAACTCGGAGCAATTTTAATAATATCACCGCGATAGCTTTTCAGTTGAATTGCTGCGTTTTCTGCGGTTTTAATCATTGTCCCTGCGGGCAGAACCTGCTTAATATGAGCAAGATGCCAATCACCGTTATTACCGGATCGGTAAATAACACGACCGCCGACGAAGGTAACGATGTATTGATTTGCATCAAGTGCGAAAACGGCGGTTACCAATAACAGACTCATAATACTTAGTATTATTAGTTTTTTCATAATACTTTCCTCCTAGATTTTATATCCCCACGGATATATATTTCTTACAATGGTAATAAAAACATACAATCTATATTCATTTACACTTTCACTTATAATTATAGCACTATACATGCCTATCGTCAATAAAATGTTAGGAAAATGCCATTTATTTTTAATATTAAAATGTGCGGAATATATGGATATTATTCAATATCAAGCTTGAGCCCTTCTTCAATTTTCATGTCATCAGTCGGCGCAGCGCTGTCTTCGCCTATAACAGCGGGAATATCCCAGCTGGGAGTTTGGATGCCGTCTGATTGAATGTCAGCAGATTGCCCATTATTTAGGAATATTGGTACTGCAATTTGCCCGTTACTGCCGCAGGGAATCTTAAAATTCGGATCGCGCAAATGCCCGAGGGCGATAGTTATTTCGGGCGCCTGAACATAATCAGGATATAGTTTAAGGAAATGTTCCCATGCACGAATGGTATTACTTCGATTACAAAGAAGTCGATAATAAATAATGCCTTCGTTTAAGTATGAAAAAGCATGATTGCTATTAATTTCACGAAGACGGGAATACGCTTTCAGTGCTAATTCAGGTTCTCCGCTGTCCGCGAGTGCATTGGCAAGTACAAAAACAACATTAGTATTTTCGGGTTCTAAATCAGCGGCTTTTCCTAAATGAGCGACGGCTCCCTTAAAGTCATTGTTTTTATATTCTATTCTCCCGACATTATAATATGCAGTGAAGACTTCAGCATCAATTTCAATAACCTTTCGGTAATATACTTCAGCAAGCTCGAATTTTCCTCGCGCAAAGTAATTATCGGCTTTTTGCATATATTTATCACGAGTGCTTTCTGCAGCGGTTATAAATGCAGTAAATATAGTACAAATCAAAAGTAATGCTATAAGAACAAATATTGTTCGTAATGCAACAGCCTGCATATTATACCTTCCAAAAAAGTAATCATATGATGCAACGTCTATATTTAATATATCGAACATTTCGGGAATTGTCTGACTTTTATTTGTCGAATCTTGCCATACATATGCTCCATGATTGAAAATATTGTTTATTTTTACTTATTTTGTATATGAAATCATCTTGACATAATGTAATAATATATAGATTATAACTCCATGAATACTGCAAATAAAATAACTTCCATTCGTTTGATACTTGCACCGATATTGTTGTTCGTGTATGTCCTGGCACATCATTCGGATATACTCGTTCCTACGATATATACTGCAAGTGCTCTGTGTATATTATTTCTTATCATTGAACTTAGTGATATTTTTGATGGGATTATTGCTCGAAAAAAAATGATGGTAAGTGCTTTGGGTAAAGTGCTTGATCCGTTTGCCGATGCACTTGCACATAGCACCTATTTTATTATTTTATTTGACCGTGGTATTATACCGGTGTGGATATTTACGCTACTTATATATCGTGATTTATTACAGGGGTTTATTCGTGTTCGAGCGGCATATAGTGGTATTGCATTGCAAGCACGAGCGAGCGGTAAAATAAAAACGGTTGTGCAGTCGGTTTGTGTCGGGTTGCTGTTTTTTGAGCGTTTAATGGACGCCTTTCACGTCAGAGGACTTTTTATTCTTGACGGTAACGGAGCTGTTCTGTATACAGTAGCTGTTCATTGGTTGTATGTATTGGCTCCGTATATTATCCTTGCAGTATCGGTGATTTCTATTGCTGATTACATTCAAGCAAACCCGTTTGTTTTAAAAGAAGAATAACTATAATATGTAATAACATATTAAATAAGTAAGAGGAAGGAGAAAAGATGTATAAAAACATTATTATACTGATGCTCATCGGTAGTTTGAGTATAGCGGCATTTGCCGGTTCAACCGTTACCGGACCAACCGGTTTAATATTTATTCCGACGTGCAACAGCAGGACCTCATTGGAACCGGGGCAGATTGAGGTAGCGTATAATTATCTGAATTCAGGACTTGTCGGTCTTGGTATTGCACCTCCCGGATATGATGGTATTCATTATTTAGCGATGACAGCCGGTGTATTTAAAATGTGGGAAATGGGGTTTTCAAAAGGTTTTGGCGACGCGACCGACTGGAATCCATTTTTGTTTAATATCAAATGGAATATCCCCGGATCAAGCGGACGTATTATTCAGCCCGGATTACTCAGCCGTGTTAAATATTATACTGCTGACCGTGATAATCAGCTTGAAGGTCAAATTGCTTTTCTTATGACTATGCCGTTTGGCGGAGCAAGCAAATTAACACAATCCGGTGCGCATACGATATTTGGTTTTGATTCAGAATATGGCATTGAATCAGTTCTGTTTGGAATGGGCTGGGACTGGCGTGTTTTTAAACCGATGTATCTTATAACTGATTTTATCAATGAAGGAATGCGCGGTGCATTGAGTTTGGAAGCGCGCTTTATTCCGACCTATCCGAAAGAATGGCTGCATTTGTATATCAGAATAACTGATTTACTTGATGCGGATCGAACATTTGGTTTTGGTCTGAGTGCGAAACTTTCATTGTTGAAGTAAACAATATACTCAATATATCAGGCGATTATAAAAAATATAAACCCGTCAGGTTCTATTGATCCGGCGGGTTTTATACTAAAAGAGTTCTTAGTAAAAATAGTTGTTTAATTTCTCTTTTAGGGTTTTTGCGATATAATGCTTCATTATTGCAATCGGCTTTTAATATGCATGCGCCATCAATTTTGCTTATGATACTAAAATAAACAATGTTTGTATGGTTAAACGGTATATTGTTGTATCGATGTGATTGATAGTGAGCAGAAAAATATTGACATTAAATATAATTTATACAATAATTGCTTTTCTGAAAGCATTTGTCAGTCGGTAGCGAAGAGAAGGGCATAGCCGTTAATTTGTTTTACTGCGACGTATAAACGTCATTGCCGATATGGCTGCATATTAAAGGAAATCCCATACGTTGTACTGTGAAAGACGGGTTTATTAAAACACCCGTAAAACCGACATTAAGGAGACGATTGTGGCTGAACAATTGACCGGCGCTCAAATAATAGTGCGCATGTTGAAAAAAATGAATGTTGACGTTATTTTCGGATATCCCGGCGGCAGTATTATGCCGGTTTTTGATGAGTTATATAAAGAGAAATATAATGTCATTATTGTACGCCATGAGCAGGCAGCAACTCATGCAGCTGATGCGTACTATCGTACAACCGGAAAACCCGGTGTTGTTATTGTAACTTCAGGACCGGGCGCAACCAATACCGTTACCGGTTTAGCAACAGCAGCGCTGGATTCGATTCCCATGATATGTATTTCCGGTCAGGTGCCGACTTCAATGATTGGTAATGATGCATTTCAGGAAGCGGATGTAAGCGGTATTACAGCGCCAATTACAAAACATAATTATTTAATTAAAGATCCGGGGAAAATTGCAGAGACATTAAATAATGCTTTTTATATTGCAATGACCGGACGTCCGGGTCCCGTTGTTATTGATGTGCCGAAAGATATGCAAACGGCAACGGTTGAATATATTGAGCCGGGTGAAGCATCAATGCGTAGTTATAAACCGGTTACTGAAGGGAATGAAAAGCAGATTGCAAAAGCAGCTGAACTTATAAATGAGGCAACACGTCCGTTGTTTTATACCGGCGGCGGTATTATTATTGCTGATGCGGAAAAAGAGCTGACGGAAATCATTACGAAAACGAATATTCCGATTACACAGACCCTATTGGGCTTAGGCGGCGTTCCGGCACGGATTCCGCAGTTCATTGGTATGTTGGGCATGCATGGAACGGCGTATGCGAATTATGCGGTTCAGGAATGTGATTTGTTAATAGCGGTCGGCGCGCGTTTTGATGATCGTATTACCGGGCGCATGAAAGATTTTGCACCGCATGCAACAATTATTCACGTTGATATTGATCCGGCGAATATATCAAAATCGGTTGAAGTTGATATTCCCATTGTCGGTGATGCAAAGAATGTTTTAAAGATGATGATAAAGCATGTTAAAAAGCGAACGGATTTAGATGATTGGTGGGCACGTATTCAGGAATATAAAGAAAAGCATCCGTTAGTGTATGATACCGGCAGTGAAATTATTAAACCGCAAATGGTTATTGCTGAATTATCAAAATTAACTGACGATGATGCGATTATTACAACTGAGGTTGGTCAACATCAGATGTGGGTTGCTCAGTATTATGATTTCCAAAAACCGCGAAGGTTATGTACGTCAGGCGGATTAGGCACTATGGGATATGGATTTCCTGCTGCAGTCGGGGCGAAGATTGCAAACCCGAAACAGCTGGTAATTAATATTGCCGGTGATGGCTCAATACAGATGAATATTCAGGAAATGGGTACAATAGCTAATTATCATATTGGCGTTAAAAATCTTATTTTGAATAATGGTTATTTGGGCATGGTGCGACAATGGCAGGAACTCTTTTTTGATCGGCGTTATAGTGCGGTTATGCTGACTCATCATCATAATCAAGAGTTAAAAAGTGTACCGGCGCATCGTGATACTGATGCATTGAAGGATTATCTGCCTGATTTCATGAAACTGGCGGAAGCGTATAATGTACGAGGAATACGCTGTACAAAACAAAGTGAGGTTATTCCGGCATTAAAGGAAATGATTAAGGATCCGGATGAGCCAATGATTGTTGAGATGCGTATTGCTCCTGAAGAAAATGTTATGCCGATGGTTCCTGCCGGTGCGGCATTGCATGAAATGTTGTTAGCGTAAAATAGGATAACGATAATGGAAAAAACAGAACTTTATACAATATCAGTACTTGTTGAAAATCATTTTGGCGTATTGTCGAAAGTGAGCGGGTTATTTAGTGCACGCGGCTTTAATATTAAAAGTTTATCAGTCGGGGAAACAAAAGATCCGACGATATCACGAATGACAATCGTTGTTGAAGCAAGTGGGCGTATTCTTGAACAGGTTAAAAAACAACTGAATAAACTGGTTGATGTTATTAAAATTATTGATATGACCAGTCGTGCATCAATTGAGCGAGAGCTCATGATTTTAAAAGTTGAAACAACTGAAGGAAAGCGAGCGGAAATTTTTACCGTTGTAAATGCTTTTCGAGCAAAGGTTGTTGATATATCGCAAAAAGATATTTCTATTGAAATAACCGGAAATATTGATAAAGTAAATGCGTTTGTTGCAATTATGCGTCCGTATGGTATTAAAGAACTTGCTCGTACGGGTAAAGTGGCGATTGAACGCGGAAAAAAGTAAAAAGTAATAGGAGTTATAACGATGGCAACAATGTTTTATGACAAAGATATTAATAAAGAAGCCCTGCAGGGAAAAACAATTTGTATAGTTGGTTACGGTTCTCAGGGGCATGCGCAAGCACAGAATCTCCGTGACAGCGGATATACTGTTATCGTGGCTGAATTAGAAGGTACTGATAATTTTAAAAAAGCACAACAGGACGGTTTTCAGCCGAAGAGTGCAAAAGAAGCATCAAAAGAAGCTGATGTTATTCAAATTTTGTTGCCTGATCAGCATCAGGCGCGAATATATAAAGAAGAAATTGCTGAAAACATGACAAGCGGTAAAGCCTTAGTATTTAGTCATGGCTTTAATATTCATTACGGATATATTACACCACCTGCTGATGTTGATGTGTATATGGTTGCTCCGAAGGGTCCCGGGCATTTAGTCCGCAGAACGTATACTCAGAACTCAGGGGTCCCGGCATTAGTTGCAGTGTATCAGGATGCAACCGGTAAAGCATTGGATCTTGCGAAAGCTCATGCCAGTGGTATCGGTGCCGGCCGAGCAGGTATTATTCAAACTACTTTTAAAGAAGAAACAGAGACTGATCTTTTTGGTGAACAGGTTGTCCTGTGCGGAGGTCTTGTGGAACTCGCAAAGAAAGGCTTTGAAACATTAGTTGAAGCGGGTTATCAGCCCGAAATTGCCTACTTTGAGACATTCCATGAATTGAAACTAATTATTGACCTGATGTATGAAGGCGGTATTGCCACGATGAATAATTCAATTTCAGACACCGCTGAATACGGGGAATACGTTTCAGGAAGGCGTGTGATTGACAAACGGACGAAGAAAGAAATGGGTAAAATATTAAAAGAAATCCAGACAAAAAAGTCCGGCACACCTTCTAAATTTGCAGCCCAATGGGTTAACGAATGCGAAAACGGAATCCCTAATTTCAAAAAAATGCGGGAAGAAATGAATACGCATCAGATTGAGCAGGTTGGTGAAAAACTTCGCAACATGATGAGCTGGATTAAACACTAAACACAGAAACCTGCATAACCCTAACATATTACACTATTAAAGGAGACATGTGATGCCGAGAAAAAAAGCATCTTTAAAACAAGGGAAACGTATATACATTTTAGATACCACACTGCGTGATGGTGAACAAGCACCGGGAGCATCAATCAGTACTCAAGGCAAGCTGGATTTAGCGCGGCAGTTAGCGCGTATGAAGGTTGATGCTATTGAAGCAGGATTTGCCGTTTCATCACCGGTGCAATTTGAAGCGGTAAAAACAATAGCAACGAATGTTAAGGGACCGCGGATAATAAGTTTAGCACGGTCAGTTCCGATTGATATCAAAGCAGCGGCAGATGCAACTCGTCCCGCGAAAAAACGCGGGATACATGTATTTATTGCAACCTCTGATATCCACATGAAATATAAACTCAAGAAATCAAAAGAAGAAGTTTTAAAATATGCCGTGAAATCCGTAAAAATGGCAAAAGATGTATCACCGCATGTTGAGTTTTCATGTGAAGATGCAACACGAACACAATTGCCGTTTTTAGCAAAGGTTGTTGCTGCAACGATTGATGCCGGGGCTGATGTTATTAATATTCCCGATACTGTTGGATATACCATTCCCGGAGAATACAGTGCGATGATCGCATACTTATATAAGCAGGTACCGGCTTTGAAAAAGGTGAGACTGTCGGTGCATTGTCATAATGACTTAGGGTTAGCGGTTGCCAATTCATTAGCTGCAGCTGAAGCGGGTGCAGGGCAGATTGAATGTACTATTAATGGTATTGGCGAGCGTGCCGGAAATGCTTCATTGGAAGAAGTGGTTATGGGTATTATTACCCGTTCTGATTATTTCAAATGTTATACAAATGTTAATACACGTGAAATATATAAAGCCAGTCGTATGGTAACCGCGTTAACCGGGCATAAAGTGCAGGTTAATAAAGCCATTATTGGAGATAATGCTTTTTCGCATGAAGCGGGGATTCATCAGGATGGTGTATTGAAGCATCGGCAGACCTATGAAATTATGAAAGCAGAGGATGTCGGCTGGCCGTCAAATCGTATTGTCATGGGACGCCACAGCGGTCGTCATGCATTACAGAAAAAGGTTGAAGGGCTGGGATATACTTTGAAAGCACAGCAGCTTCAGCATTTATACGAGCGATTTTTAATTATTGCCGATAAAAAACGTGAAGTGTATGATGATGATATTATGGCGTTAATTGAAGAAGAATTGAATGTTACGCCAAAACTGTTTGTATTGGATTATTTCCATATCGTGAGTGGTGCATTTGATCAATCCGGCGGGACGACGGGTATTATACCGACGGCAACGGTTCGGATAAAAATCGGTAATACGGTTGTTCAGCATGCGGCAAGCGGTGACGGCCCGATTGATGCAATTTATCGGGCTATTGATAAATGTACTGATACCCCGGTTACCCTGAATGAGTTTTCTATTCAGGCACATACCGGTGGAAAAAGTGCTATGGGTGATGTACATGTTGTTGTTTCCGATGGAAAACGATTGTATAATGGCACGTCATCAGAAACTGATATTCTTGAAGCTGCGGCACGGGCGTATATGACAGCGGTGAATAAAGTTGCCTATTTTCGCCGTAAAGCCTCCGGCAAAAAGAAAACAACAAAAAAATCAGTATCAAGAAAGCGACGGTAATATATGGGACAAACGATAACAGAAAAAATATTAGCAGCACATTGTGATAAACAGGAAGTACATCCCGGTGAATTCATTGAAGCACGGGTTGATTTTTGTCATGGCAATGATGTTACGGCTCCCATTGCAATTCGGGAGTTTGAATCGCTGGGAAAAAGCGCTGTATTTGATAAAGAACGTATCGGGATAATACCGGATCATTTTGCGCCACCCCCTGATATACAGAGTGCAGAACAGATAAATATGATGCGACAGTTTTCTCGAAAATATGAGATAAAGCATTTCTTCGAACTTGGAGAAGTTGGCATTGAACATGCGTTGTTGCCTGAAAAAGGTCTCTCATTACCCGGTGATGTGCTCATCGGGGCTGACAGTCATACTTGTACCTATGGGGCATTGGGCGCTTTTGCAACCGGTGTTGGCTCAACTGATCTTGCGTATGCATTTGCAACAGGAAAAACATGGTTCAAAGTTCCCGAATCAATGAAGATTATCTTTAAAGGGAAAAAGCTTCCGAAATGGGTAGGCGGCAAGGATTTAATACTTGAGCTTATTGGAAAAATTTCTGTAAGCGGAGCCTTATATAAGACAATGGAGTTTACCGGTGAACTCGTACCGCATCTTTCGATGGATGCGCGAATGACGATTGCGAATATGGTCATTGAAGCCGGCGGGAAAAACGGTATATTTGCACCGGATGCTATTACCACTAAATATATCAAAAAACGCGCACAACGCACATGGCATAACTATGCATCAGATCCGGATGCGCACTATTGTGATGAAGTTGAGATTGACGGCAGTACAATGGAACCGGTTGTTGCATGTCCGAATTTGCCTGACAATGTTAAACGAGTTACCGAACTGACCAATGTTGTTGTTGATCAGGTTGTTATCGGATCATGTACAAACGGGCGGATGGAAGATTTACGGGAAGCGGCGCATATATTAAAAGGACGGAAAGTTAACCCGAATTTACGGGTATTGATTTTCCCCGGAACACAGGATATTGCACGGGAAGCGCAAAAACACGGGCTTGTTGATATTTTTCTGGATGCGGGTTGTGTTTTTTCAACGACAACCTGCGGACCGTGCTTAGGTGCACATATGGGTGTTTTAGCTGAAGGAGAAACTGCTATTGCAACGACGAATAGGAATTTCACCGGTCGTATGGGGCATCCGAAAAGCAGTGTTTATTTATCAAACCCGGCAGTTGCCGCGGCAAGTGCCGTACTGGGACGTATTGCTCATCCCGATGAAGTGCATTAAAGGAGATATGTATGTCTGATAGAAATATGCAATTAGAAGGAACTTGTTTTTGTTTTGGTGATAATATCAACACCGATGAGATTATACCGGCGCGCTATTTAACAACATCAAATGCTGATGAACTTGCAGCTCATTGTATGGAAGATGCGGATAAGGATTTTGTTACAAAGATGAATGCCGGTGATGTCATTGTTGGCGGGGCGAATTTCGGATGCGGCAGTTCACGCGAACATGCACCAATCAGTATTAAAGCGGTTGGCGTATCTTGTGTTATTGCGGTTTCGTTTGCACGAATATTTTTCCGCAACTGCATCAATATCGGAATGCCGATTCTGGAATGTCCTGAAGCTGCAGAAAAAATAAAATCAGGTGATCGGGTACGGATTAACCTTATTGAAGGAACTGTAGAAAACATAACACAGAATCAGCGCTATGCAGCAGAGCCGTTTCCGGCATTTATGCAGCGGATAATTGAAGAAGGCGGATTGATGGCATATGCGCGCGCACAACACTAAATGATGATTTTTTTTATTGCATATTTACGAAATATCGCATAGTACTACTGGTGATATACTCGTTCGTGTTTATATATGCGGATTAAAAATGATACTACAAGGTAAGGATAGAACGATGAAAACATATAAAATTGCTGTTATTGGCGGTGATGGAACCGGTCCTGAAGTTGTTGCTGAAGGAATTAAAGTATTGGATGCTGTCTCTGCCAAGAACGGATTTAAACTTGATTATGTAAAGTATGATTTTGGCGGGGAACGGTATTTAAAGACCGGTGAAACCCTTCCTGATTCTGCTGCGGATGAATTAAAACAATGTGATGCGATTTATCTCGGTGCGATTGGTCATCCCGATGTAAAACCGGGTATTCTCGAAAAAGGAATTTTGCTTCGTTTACGGTTTGAGTTGGATCAGTATATTAATCTGCGTCCGGTTAAATTATATGATAATGTTGAACAGCCGGTTAAAAATAAGGGTCCTGCTGATATTGATTATATTGTTGTCCGTGAGAATACCGGCGGGATTTATACCGGAACCGGTGGTGTTTCAATGAAAAATACGCCTCAGGAAGTTGCGGTTCAATCAATGGTATATAATCGGTTTCAGGTTGACCGAGTATTGCGCTGGGCATTTGAGTACACGAAACGCCGAAACAAAAAAAAGACGATCGGGTTGGTCGGTAAAACTAATGTATTAACGTACGTCTTTGACCTTTGGGAACGGGCGTATCATGAAATGGGCGAGCGGGATTACTCTGAAATTCGACGGGATTATTATCACGTTGATGCAACATGCCAATGGATGCTGACGCATCCCGAGTGGTTTGATGTTCTGGTTACCGGTAATATGTTTGGTGATATTATAACCGATTTAGCTGCAATTACACAAGGCGGTCTTGGTATTGCCGCCGGAGGGAATATTAACCCTGAAGGGGTATCAATGTTTGAACCGATTGGCGGAAGTGCTCCGAAATATACCGGACAAAATAAAATAAATCCGCTGGCAGCTATTGGTGCCGCACAAATGGCATTAGATATTCTTGGTGAATCGGATGCGGCAGCGCATATTGAGGAAGGGATAAAGAAAACAATACTAAAAATGGATTCAATGGCAGCAGGACGGATGGGGTTGACCACAACGCAAGTTGGTGACAGTGTTGCTGAGAATCTTGGATAATATACGAAAGGGATAATCGTAATGTCAAAAATTAATCTGGCAATAGTCGGCGCAACCGGTGCAGTCGGACGTGAAATGTTAAAAACAGTTGAAGCACGGAAGATTCCGGTTAATCGTCTTCGGCTGTTTGCTTCACATAGAAGTGTTGGTATGAAACTACCTTATCAGGGCAAGGATATTGAAGTTGAAGAACTTTCAGAAACGAGTTTTGAACGTCAGGATATTGATTTCGCCCTTTTTTCTGCCGGTGGCAGTATCAGTTCAAAGTTTGCCCCCATTGCAGCTAATAATAATTGTGCGGTTATAGATAATTCAAGTGCATGGCGTATGAAAGATGATGTTCCTTTAGTCGTGCCGGAAGTAAACCCGCATGATTTACGTACTCATAAGGGCATTATCGCAAATCCGAACTGTTCGACAATTCAAATGGTTGTCGTATTGAAACCGATTTATGATATTTCACCGATTCAACGAGTCGTCGTTTCAACGTATCAATCTGTTTCAGGAGCCGGGATGCGTGCAATGGCTGAATTACGTTCCCAGACTGAAGCTTTCCTCGCTGAAAAAGAAGTTGAAACAGAAAAATTCCCCTATCAAATAGCCTTTAATTGTATTCCGCATATTGATGTATTTCTTGAAAACGGGTATACCAAAGAAGAAGAAAAAATGGTGAATGAAACAAAAAAAATTATGGGAGATGACACTATTGGTATTTCTGCAACCTGTGTTCGCGTACCGGTTTTCGTTGGACATGCAGAATCTGTTAATATACAGACAAAAGATGCTATTTCAGTAAAAAAAGTTCGGAATGTGTTACAGTCTGCCGCCGGTGTGAAAGTCATTGATAATCCTGATAAGAACTTATATCCGCTGCAGATTGAATGTGCCGGTTTGGATGATACCTTTGTCGGGCGTATTCGTGAGGATAATACCATTAATAATGGGTTGAATTGCTGGATAGTATCTGATAATCTAAAAAAAGGAGCTGCATTGAATGCAGTGCAGATTCTGGAGTTATTAATCAATAAAAAATACTAATAGAAAGAACGGGAGTATCATATGGCAACAACAGACAAAATTCGTAATATTACCCTTATTGGACAAAGTGGAACGGGAAAAACATTATTGTTTGACACCTTGCTGTATAATACAAAAATGGTCAGCCGTTGTGGGCGTGTTGAGGATAATAGTTCAAACAGTGATTTTACTGATGAAGAGCATGAGAAAAAGCATTCCATATTTAATGCAGTCGGATACGTTGACTATCGTGGGTATAAAATTAACATTATTGATACTCCCGGATATCCTGATTTTATCGGCGATCCGATTTCTTCTTTTCATGCAGCCGATATAACCGTATCCGTAATATCAGCTGTTGAAGGCGTGCAGTTTACTCACCGCAACTTTTCAAAAATGATTAATAAAATAGGATTATCTCGAATAGCGTTCATTAATAAAATGGATCGTGATGATGCTGATTTCGATGCAACATTTGCGCAAGTTAAGAAAATGGTGAAAAGCGGTGCTATGCCGTTGACCATACCGGTCGGTTCAGGAACAAACTTTTCCGGTGTTGTGAATATTTTATCAATGAAAGCACTGACCACGAAAGACGGAACCATTCAAGAAATGGATATTCCTGATGATATTCAGCCAACAGCGGATAAATATCGTAAAGCAATGATTGAAGCGATTGCCGAGAGTGATGATGCATTAATGGAGAAATATCTTGAAAGTGAAATGCTTTCGGATGAAGAAATACATACCGGTTTAACCAATGGATTAAGCAGCGGGAAGATCATAGCGGTATTATGCGGTTCGGCGGAGAAAAATATTGGACTTCAATCGCTGCTTGATATTATTGTTGATGCAATGCCTTCTCCGATTCTCCGCACGGTTCGTGATACGAACGATGCGCTGATTAAGATCGGGGTCGATAAACCGTTTTTAGGGTTTGTTTTTAAAACGTTGACCGAGCGGAATGTTGGTGAATTGAACTTTGTTAGAGTCTATTCAGGTTCACTCAAGAGTGGTGATCATGTTAGTAATACCAATAAAAATGCAAGTGAACGTATCGGTACACTGAGCTGTTTTATCGGGAAAGAGAAAAAAGATATAACGACATTGGTTGCCGGTGATATCGGCATTCTGGTAAAATTAAAAAATACGACTGTTTGTGATACATTAGCGGAAGCAAAAAGTTCTGTTATTATAAAAAAACCTGCATATCCAAAACCGATTTTGAGTATGGCAATTGTGCCTCCGTCGAAACAGGATCAGGAACGTATGTCAGGAGCATTACATAAGCTGATGGGGGAAGATGCAACACTTTCCATGCATTTCGACAGTGAATTAAAGCAAAGTATTGTGTCATGTATGGGTGAGCAGCAGATGGATAATCTCGTACATACTTTAAAAACAAAATTTGATGTTTCAGTTACTTTGGAAGAACCGAAAGTGCCGTATCGTGAGACAATTTCGAGAAAAGTTGAAGCACAGGGGCGACATAAGAAACAATCAGGCGGGCGTGGTCAGTTTGGTGATTGTTTTATTCGTTGGGAGCCACTGAAAGACAGTGAGAAAGAAGACCCGGATCAGGTATATCTTTTTGTGAATGAAATCAAAGGCGGAGCTATTCCGAAAAATTATATTCCCGCTGTTGATAAAGGTGTACATGAAGCCCTCAATCGCGGTTTTCTATCCGGTTGCCCGATGATTAATGTTAAAGCAACGGTCTATGATGGCAGTTATCATGCTGTTGATTCATCTGATTTAGCCTTTCAAATGGCAGCAATACTTTCGTTTAAAGCGGCTATGCCGAATGCCGGCGTTAATTTACTTGAACCGATAATGAATATGAAAATCAGTATTTTATCCGAATACATGGGTGATGTTATGGGTAATCTCTCGGGGCGCCGGGGACGTATTCAGGGACAGGAAAAAGACGATGATTTGACAATTATTAATGCATTATGCCCGCTTGCGGAACTATATAAATATGCAAATGATCTTCGTTCCATTACACAAGGAACAGGGCATTTTGAAATGGAGTTTTCCCATTACGAACAGGTTCCGCCGGACGTTGCAAAGAAAATTGTTGAAGCAGCGGCAAAAGAAAAGGAAGAGGAAGCATAAAGCTGGTGCAGTAATACTTAGCGGCGCGGTTATACACCGCGCCTTTTCCATACATAACAGCACACATGGTTATTATCAATTACTGACATGAACGGTCTTGTATAGCATGAATACACCGGTAACCGACATTATTTCAGATTTATATGACAGTGGAAAATATCGTCACTGGCAATCAATATGGGAGAAAGCTTCTTCCGATGATGTTATGGCTGTATTACAGAACAATAACCGTTCGTTTCAGGATTTTCTTGTTTTGCTTTCACCGGTCGCCCGTGAACATTTGGAAAAAATTGCGCATGCTGCTCATACACTAACACTTCAGCGTTTTGGTAAAATAATACATATGTATGTGCCGTTGTATATTTCAAATGAATGTAATAGTGATTGTGTGTATTGCGGGTTTGGTCGTTCACGGAGCATTCAGCGGATTACTCTGACAGCGGATGAAATTGTTCGGGAAGCGCATTATCTGACGCAACAGGGATTTCATGCAATATTATTATTATCGGGTGAAGCGCCGTCAGTATGTTCACCTGATTATTTTGCATTACTTGCTGACACGCTGCATACTATGGTTTCTTCGTTGTCTGTTGAAGTATATCCTATGTCGTATGATGAGTATCGCTTGCTGGTAGAACATGGGATTGAAGGATTGACGGTATATCAGGAAACATATAATAAAGAAATATATCATGCTGTTCATCCAATCGGAAAAAAACGTGATTATCAATGGCGACTCGGAGCTCCCGAACGTGCAGCACAAGCCGGTATGCGAAAGATTTCAATCGGCGCATTGCTGGGATTGCATGCATGGCGAACTGAAGCAGCCTTCACGGCGATGCATGCATATTACTTATGGAAGAGCTATTGGCGAACGCATTTCAGTATCAGTTTACCGCGTCTTGTTGAAGCTGATGCGGGTTATATACCGGAGAGTCCGGTTGATAATACATCATTAATTCAATTAATGTGTGCATTTCGCTTGTTTTTACCTGATATCGGTATTAATATATCAACACGTGAATCATCGGATATGCGTAATCATGTGATACCACTCGGTACAACACAAATGAGTGCCGGGTCTTCAACACAACCGGGCGGATATACGGTGAATCCGCAAAAGGATGGGCAATTTACAATACATGATGCCCGTTCTCCTCATGCAGTTGCTGAGCAAATACGCCGGCTCGGGTATGAACCGGTATGGAAAGATTGGGATACGATTTTATCGGGACCAATACAGGTGAGATAATGAATATTATTGTAAATGGTGAAGAATTTAAATTCAGCAGTACACCGACGGTTGATGACATTATTCAAAAATATGCTGCCGATAAACAAATTGTCGTTGCTGAATTGAATCATGAAATTATTCCGCGTGGAAAATTTAAAACGACGTTCTGTACTGATGGTGATATACTTGAACTGATTCGTTTTGTCGGGGGTGGTTGATGCCGAATAATGCAGCAAGACTGTTTGATGCCATTGATATATATCCGGTTACCTGTGAAGCATTATCAAATGGCAGAAGTGATATTGAAGTACTTGATGCATTGATAGCCGGCGGGGCTAAAATTGTGCAATTACGGGATAAGCATGCATCAAAACGAGCACTTTATCATAAAGCCCTCACTTTTCGTAAAAAAACTGCTGCTGCGGGAATGCTGTTGATAATAAATGATTATATTGATATTGCGCTCGCGGTTGCTGCGGATGGAGTGCATCTTGGACAGGATGATATGCCGCTTCATGCCGCCAGATCAATTGCCCATGATTTACTAATAGGAATTTCTACACATTCGCGTGAAGAAGCACTCATCGCACAGCAGGCGGGAGCGGATTATATAAATATTGGTCCGATTTTTCCGACAGCAACGAAATCAACCGTTATTTCGGCGCTTGGAACTGCAGTAATACAAGATATCAAACCGGATTTGAGAATACCGTTTACGGTTATGGGGGGGATAAAAAAAAGAAATATTGATGAATTGCTGAAGTGTGGTGCGCAAAGAATGGCTATGGTTACCGAAATCACTCAAGCACACGACATAGCGGCACATGTACGTTGGTTACGAGAACGTATTTGTAAAGTAAAGATATAAGAATTGCATTTTTCTTTTATATATTTCTATATTACAGTATTAAATAATAAACAATGAATAATTTAAACAGTATTAAAATAGTTATGGAAAAATATTTCTCACCTGTATTATCAGAATGATAATCCTGTTTATGTATGATATAAGAACTAATTACACTCGTGATTAAAATTCTGATTGCCTGATGTTTCTATCATAATGATAATTTATTAGATGTTTATAACATATTCTATCACTTCGCTCTATGTCTAATTGTTTATGAAATCAGTAATTACAAAGTAATACTATTTAAAATCGAATTGGTACAACACGTGCACTATATGGAAGTAATACATAGTTTATGTAATCAAATCCGGGTAGTAAGGAGTCATTAATGGTAAGGACGACAAAGAGTATCAAACGTAAAAAGAAACGAGAATCCAATGTACAGGAAAACATTCTTCAAAAGTATTTTAAAGAGATAAAGGAAATACCGCTTTTATCGCGTGAAGAAGAAAAAGAAATTACACGCCGCATGGTTAACGGTGATGAAGAAGCACGTAATACCCTCATTCGAACGAATCTTCGATTTGTTGTCTCTATTGCACGGAAATATATGACCGATCATATTTCACTTCTTGATCTTATCAATGAAGGAAACCTCGGGCTGATTCATGCAACTGAAAAGTTTGATCCCGATCGCGGTTGTCATTTTATCAGCTATGCTGTTTGGTGGATTCGACAAGCAATTATGAAAGCAGCAATGAGTTCTCATTCGCTTATACGTTTTCCTTCAGAACGTATTAATGATATCCATAAAATACAGAAAATTTCAGGGACACTGATAAAAGAATTGGAACGTGAGCCGGTTCCCGAAGAAATATCAGATGAATTGAATATACCTGTTAAACGGGTAAAACACTTAATGAATATATCGCGTGATATTGTCAGTATTGATAAACCGGCGGGAGGGCAGGATGTTGATGATCTGAAGGATATTTTACCCGGAGCAGTTGCAACAGAACCGAATTATTGTTATCAGAAGAAAGAAGCCGTTAAAGCATTAAATGAATTACTTGACCGTCTGCCGGTTCGTGAACGTGAAGTGATACAATTACGGTTTGGCTTAAACAAACCTAAAAAAGTCAGTCTGAATAAAATCGGAAAAATGTTTAATCTCTCAAAAGAACGAGTACGTCAGATTGAACAGGATGCATTATTTCGTATGCGGGATACCGTCAAAAAAGAAAATATCGAATGTGATTTTGCAGTATAAGCAATAAGGGGAAATGCAGTAAAACTAGTTAGATATCACGAAAGACAGAGAGCGCTCCACGTGAAAGCGGGAGCGCTTTTTTCATGGGGCGAAGTATACCGGTATCAGCAGGGAGTGATGCAGGGCGTTGCCATAACTGCAGACGACGTTTAATATGCTGTTGTGCTTGCCGAATCGATAACCGTTTTTCATTTTTTGTTCCGATAAGATTCAAAGTAAGATTGTGAATATCAAGTTCAATATAATCACCGTTTTCGATAACTGCAATTGGACCGCCTTGAGCTGCTTCCGGACTGATATGTCCGATACAGGGACCTCGACTGGCGCCGCTGAATCGACCATCAGTGAGCAGCATTACTGAAGTATTCAGTTTCGGGTTAGCGGCAAGGGCTTCAGTCAAATAGAATAATTCAGGCATACCGTTGGCGCATGGACCTTGGTAGCGCAATACAAGAGCGGTGGCGGGTTTTATTTTTCCGTGAAACAATACTTTATGCAATGCTGTATAGGTATTAAAAACACGCGCTTTCCCGATAAGACAATTTTCTGATGATATCGCAAGTGCGGAAACTTTAATGACTGCGCCATCCGGGGCAAGGTTTCCGTGCAGTATTCGTATTGCACCGGTTGGTCTGAGCGGTGAGGCAGGAGGATGGAATATTTTCGGTGTTTGATTGGTTTTTATTGCAACGGTGTGTATACGTTTATTTTTCTGAATATAGTCTCCCCATGTTTTTCCGGTAACGGTGAGTACTGAGAGATCAAGGTGTTTTTGCAGCATACTGAATAGCTGTGGTACTCCGCCGGCAGCGGAGAACCTGTCTGCCGGCCATTTCCCGGATGGTCGAATGTCAACACAATATGGCGTTGTTTTATTAATAGCATTAATAAAGGATGCTGATAAATGAATGCCGACTGTTTCAGCGATAGCACTCAGATGTATGAGTGCATTGGTTGAACCGCCGATTGCTGCATGAATAGTCAGTGCATTATGAAAAGCCCGTTTGGTAAGAATACGGCGAGGAGTCGGGCCATTATTGTTAATCATAGTCATAATAGTTTTTCCGGCATTATCAGCGGCATGCATAATATGGGGTGATGCAGCGGGCAGGGCGGATGATCCGGGCAGGGCAAGTCCGAGTGCTTCAGCCATAATCTGCATGGTTACTGCTGTACCAAGAAATGCACATGCTCCGCAGGTTGGGCAGGATTTATTTTGAATGTTGATAAAGGCACGTTTTGAGATTTTGCCGTTTGCGGCGTGTGCATATGCAGTTCCGACTTGCTCAAGCGTAATGTCGTTTTCTCCGGCATTCATAACTCCGCCGGGCAAGAGCAGCGACGGTATATTTAACGATGCCATTGCAAGCAGCAGCGCCGGAAGCGATTTATCGCATGAAGCGATAAAAACGGCAGCATCATAGTGTCCGGTTTTAAAATGCAGTACTGCCATCTGAGCAATCAAATCTCGTGAAAGCAGTGAAAGCTGCATTTCTTCTGTCCCTTGAATGACTCCATCACATATATCAGTACAAAAATACCGTGCCGGTGCGCCTCCGTGTGCATGGACACGGTGATATACCCGATCGCTTAATCCTTTTAAATGTATTGAACCGGGCATGGATTCTCCGTATGTTGATTCAATGAGAACCCATGGATGTTTCAAATCGGAACGTTTCCAGCCGCTGCCGAGGCGCAGCGCATCGATTTCAGGTGCGATTCTACGTTTCATTTGAGAATGCAATAACGTTTTCTTTTTTGGAGTTGTTTTTTTGTTATGTGCCATTATGTATGTACTGCGGTTGGTATAAGAATTGCGCGCACGGGAGCACCATCGAGATTACACAGTTTTATCGGGAGGCAATACAATATATATTCACCCTGCGTAACTTGTGATAACTCTGCTCCTTCAAGTATAACAATATTTTTCTTAAGGAGTTTAAGATGAGTTCGTGCTTTTTTCGTGCCGAATTGTTCAATGCTCAAATTATCAATGCCAATCAGTTCAATACCATGTCGTATAAGAAAATCAGCCCCCCCCGGGTCAAGATAACAGTGATTTTTCGGCATGGTTGGAAATTCATCACTCCTGACGGTCATTGTTTTAAATAATACACGTTTGATAGTATTCCAGTGAATTGGAAGGGAGGCTAATTGCTGTTTTCCGATATGTGCTGCATGAGTCATATCAATGACGGTTGCGGGACCGCAAAGAATATCAAGCAATATATACTCAACGCTGTTTCCGTTTTGAAAAAAATGGAGTGGCGCATCAATATGGGTTCCTGTATGTGTGCCCAGAGTGATACTGTGGATTGTACAGATATCGCCATTTTGTTGTGATTTTAATACGTTAATAACCGGCTTTGGATCACCCGGATATACTTGCATGTCCTCGTAAATGTCTCTGCTAATATCAATAATTTCCATAGAGTGGTAGTTCCGTTTATTTAATTGATACCGTGCGTGTTATGTTTTCCTGAATATGACGCGCTCGTGCTGATCCGGATACTGATATCTGCAATGTTCCCGATCCGGCTGTGGGAGCTTCTGTTTCCCAAAAATACCATGTTGATTCGCCGGGGTCTAGTTTTTTTTCGGAAAATGTATTTTGCGAACGAAGGGCGATACTGCCGGAGACTGTACAGCGTATCGTAAGTTTCCTGATACTATTTACGGTACTATGATTTTTAATCTGTGCCGCAATAAATATTTTTCTGCCGTGTATCTGTTCAATCGGAGAAAAAACCGCAATGTCGATATCATCGGTTGTTTTCTTACTGACTTTCCCGGTGCCGAAACAAACAGCAATACCGTCTTTAGTGCCGGGTTTAATTTCTTTCGGCTGCCATATATATTCAACTGCTGAGTTTGCCGGCTCACCATTACCGGCAAAGCCTTTTTTGTTTTTTATTTCAGTCAGCATGCCTTGTGCTTTACTAATACGTGCATAACCGGCAAATGTTATTATATCAGGGTGAACGAGATGATCTCCGATAAATCCGCTGACAATAAATGATGACGGTTCACTCGGATCATTCCAGAAACACCAGTAATCGCCAACCATCGCTCCCGTTAATTGATTTTCAGTATTAATACGATGTGTTTCAATATGTGGTACGATAAAGGGATATTGATCGCGGTCTCCTAATTGTGTGTCAAAAATCAGTCGTACTCCGATTAAGGCGGTACTGGCACCGGTATTATGTAAAAGATATTTTATTTTAACAGTATCTTCAGTTCCGGAAAATGCGCTTTTCATAAAAGCAATAATTTGTGTTATTTCAATGCTGTCAATCTTCCATTTGGCAATAATTTTATTTCCCTGATGGGTTGGCGGTTGTGTAAAGGTTCCGTCACGAGAACCGAATTTAACAAATTTCTGATTATTAATGTTAATAATAGCTGCTGTTCGGGGGGGATCGAAATCTCCGGTTAATGGTTGATTATCATCACTGCCGTATTCAGGATTACCGCTTGTTGTGTAAATGCGTATTCGGGCATTATTGTCATTTACATCAACACGTAAATAACCATTCTTTAGTTCTACCGCATATACCGGCAGTGCAATACTAACAATAAAGAACAGTATTAGTATTCGTATACTATTCCTGATAACCGTTGCATGATTCGTAACATACTGCATATGCCGTTTTCGCTGAATGGTATTGGTATCCAATTATTATTCGTACACAATCTCAACACGGCGGTTTGAACTTGAACCGCCTTTCAGACCGGGTTTTGGAGCAGATTCGCCTTTTGATATAATTTCAAATTTTGTTTTACTGATGTTGTGCTTTTTTACGAAATAATCAACAACTTGTTCCGCACGTTTTTTTGCCCAATAATTATTTCCGGGATGCAGGCTTTCCTGACCGGGAACGGGGTCAACCGGTCCAGTTGTATCAGCATGTCCGATGACTTTTATTTTTTTCGGATATTCAAGGTTTGCAAGAGTATTCAGAATTTTCGTTTCATACTTTTTCAGATCAGCCATACAGGCAGTATTGAGTTTATATGACTTATAACTAAATGGACCGATTTCATATCGAAACGGCTGAACAGTCGCTGTGTCAACAATTGGTATTGGTGCTTCAGAAACATTTGACGCGGTTTCACCCATGGTACTCATTAATCCATCCGCAGTTGATGCTGTATCGGTGGTATTTGATATACCTGCATTATGTGATGTATCCGTTGCTTCAGATGAAGTATTCGATGAGACTGCATTCGTGCTGCCGCCTTGTGCAAATGCAATAGTTGCACAGAATACCATTAATGTAATTATCAGCACTTTTTTCATAGAGTGCCTCCCGCATATTTTTTCTTGCCCCTAAATATATAGTAACATAATGTTTTCACAGCGTCAAAGGTTTTTTCATACGGAATTAAGCAGAAAGAATATTGTAATTATTGCGTATCCGATACGTGTATTATTATATACACTTTCTGAAGCGTTTACTGCTGCTGAAGATACAACAATACATATAACAGTATACTTGATTTTACCATTATTATATATATTATATATTACTGTTTTAGAAAATCCGCAAATAAAAAAGAAGCATAACAATGGAGGATGGTATGAAAAAAGTACTATTGATAATAATGATTCTGACGCTCTGTCTTGTCGTATTATGTCTATTTGCATGCGCTGGTAAGGATACCGGCGCAAGAAAAAATAGTTTCATGTTTTTGAAGTACCCTAATTTAGTTACATATCGGTATTCTGTGCAGAATACCGATATTGAAATAAAAGTTTCACAGAATAAAGATAATAATGGGTATCATTATTTTGTATTGGAAAGCAACATTCTTTTATATCAAGCATCAAATAATCGTGGACTTATCAGTATTGTTGAAGAATATAGTATTGACGCCTATCATCTGATAGTTCTTCAAATTGTTGGTGCAGATGATTCCGGAAAAGAATTAACCGATGTTATTACGTTTACCAATGGCAGTTTGGATGCGTGTCGTACGTATCGGGAAGGCAGGTATCGTCTTATTTCAGATCCCGATAGAGATGATCGAATGGATATGGTCAGTTACGGATACCTGAATAATTTTTTTCTTGATCATGAAGATTATACGCCGCTTGTGCATCGCTGTCATTATTTTACCAATGGTCGTTTTGTTGACATTCCGAGTAAATACCATGATGCCTATGAAGAAGAAATTGAGTATCATGTAGATATCGTAGAACGTACCGATGACAATGCAGCTGTATGGGATAATGTCAGCAGTGCGGCATTTTATCTTTACATGATTCATGAAGAAGAACGTGCGCAGCAGATAATAGCAAGCAATTGGGAGTTTATGACGCAGGAGACGGAAATAATAACATTACCAAGCTCTATTGAGACCTATACCAATGAAATGAGAAAACGGGTCGAAAACGATTTATCGGGATTATAAGAACAAACAGAATACATTTGTAACGAAAATACTGTATTGCAGAGTCATGATTGCTGAGTATCAGTAGGGTGTTTTAAGTTCAGGTTAATTATAATAAATAATGCATTAAATGATTATTGCCATAATTGGTTTTTTCATGTGTGCCCGACAGGATTTGAACCTGTGGCCTACAGATTAGGAATCTGTCGCTCTATCCTGCTGAGCTACGGGCACGATGTTGCCTAGACTATCGTATGACTCTCAAATGGTCAAGCGGCAGATATTTACTTTGAGGTTTCGGTGCATTAATAGACGGTTGACATAGGGTTAGTGGTATATATACTGTATGGCGTTTTCATTATACAGCAATGTATTCGGGGTGTAGCGCAGCCCGGTTAGCGCGCTTGCTTGGGGTGCAAGAGGTCGGGAGTTCAAATCTCCCCACTCCGATGGTATTATATTTTAGTACAGAGCAGTAAAACCGAATGCCATGAGCAGCCGGTTTTCTTAAAAAGAGGTGGAAAAGGCAATGTTAAAAGGAAACTTACTTGTCGGTCAATCCGGCGGATCAACGTCAGTTATTAATTGTTCATTAGCCGGTGTTATATCCGAAGCGCAAAAGCATGCATATGTTATTAATAAAATATACGGTATGCGATATGCGATTGAAGGATTTATGGAAGAAAAACTGGTAGATTTAACTAAAACAACACCTGCGGAAATTGCAGCATTGCAAAAATCCCCCGGTTCTGCTTTAGGGTCATCGCGCCATAAACTGCAGGAAAAAGACTTTAAGCCGATTTTAAAGTTATTTAAAAAATACAACATTCGATTTTTCCATATGATCGGCGGTAACGATACGATGGATACTATTAATCGTTTAGTTAATTATGCCCATACGCACGGTTATGAAATGCGCGGGGTTGGTATTCCGAAAACGGTTGATAATGATTTATTTGGTACTGATCATACACCGGGATTCCCGTCATGTGCTCGATCAGTTGCGCTTGATGCACGACATGGTGCAATTATTGCTCGTGATATGGCGCGTGTTGATCCAATTCTGGTAATGCAGACTATCGGGCGTGATGCCGGTTGGCTTGCCGCTTCCTCAGCACTGGCACGGCAGAAAAAAGGAGATGCGCCGCATCTTATTTATCTTCCCGAAAGAAAGTTTTCGTGGAAAAAATTCAGAACAGATGTAAAAAGAGTATATAAAGAAAATGGCTGGGTTTCCATTGTTGTTGGTGAAGGGGTTGCTGATCGTAAAGGGGTCCCCGTCAGTTATGGTGAAAATCCGAAAAATCTTGTTCGTGATAAATTCGGTAATATTGAGTTTGGTTCAACGGGGGGGGTTGGTGCAGCGCGTGAATTATTTAAAGTAGCGACCGCAGCATTGAAAATCCGCGGTGAGTTTCAGCAACCGGAATCAATGCCGCTTTCTGCTGCAGATCGCCGCAGTGCGATTGATGTGCGTGAAGCATTTCAAGTCGGACGTCGTGCGGTTACGCTTGCAGAAAAAGGTGTCAGCGGTGTTATGGTAACGATTACCCGACAAGGGGATAAAAATCATTATAGTTCAGGATATGGTACGATTCCGCTGCATAGTGTTGCAATCTATAATAAAAAAATGCCGGATACGTATATCAGTGCAAGCGGTAATGATGTTACTCCCTCTTTCATACGTTATATTAAACCGCTTGTCGGCGAGATACCCTCATATGCGCATTTAAAATTAAAAATGGTAAAAATAAAAAAGAAATAGACGGGATAGTTCCATGAAATTGAACATTGATAAACTATTACATTCTATGAGTATTCGTGAAAAAGCAGGTCAGTTGTTTTTACAGGAATTTCAATCATATTGGAAACCGACTGATGAAATTATAAAAGTTATTCACCGTGGTGATATCGGCGGAACAATATATTTTACCGGCTGTAATGTGCGTAATGCAGCGCAGCTTGCCGAGTTAACGTGGAAACTGCAACGTGCAGCAAAAAAGAGTCCGCATGCATTGCCATTAATTATCAGCATTGATCATGAAGGGGGGCAGCTGAACAGTCTGCTCGGCGGAACCAATCATCCGGGAAACATGGCAATTGCAGCAACCAAAAATGCGGCTGAAAATGCGAAAATTGCCGGACGGATTACCGGGCGTGAGTTAAAAGCTGCCGGTATTACCGTAAACTTTGCTCCGGTTGTTGACGTTGTTTATGATACCAAAGAAGCGATTACTGATAATCGATCTTATAGTTCAAATCCTGATGTCTGTTCAAAACTTGCTGTTGCATATTATACCGCACATGAAGCGCAAGGGGTTGCGACCTGTGCAAAGCATTTCCCCGGTCAGCGTATTGTACCTGCCGGAAAAGATACACATTATGAATTGGATGTTATCCCATTTGGTACAAAGCGTTTAAATGCGGTTGAGTTTAAACCATTCAAATCGGTATGTGCAGCCGGTATTGCTTCTATAATGGCAGGGCATTGTGCGTATGCACAATATGACAATAAAAAAACACCGGCGAGTCTTTCTAAAAATCTTATGACAAAACTGCTTCGTGAACAGTGGGGATATACCGGTTTAATGATTACTGATGATCTTATCATGCAGGCGATTATGAAAATGTATTCAAAAGAACAGGCTATTGTAAAATCAATTAATGCCGGTGCCGACTTAATTATCATCACCGGAGAAACACGTAATGCGGCGGCAATGCTTGAAAAAGCAGTACAAACGGGCAGGGTGAAAAAAGAACGTCTTGATGAAGCATGCCGGTGTGTTCTTGAATTCAAACAAACCTGGTGTGCTCCTGATTTTGACTATACACGAATAGAATCACTTATTCATCGTCCGGCGGATGTTGCGAAAGTAACAAAAATGGCAGCTGAAGCCATTACACTGGTACGAGATGCTGATAAACTATTGCCTCTGAAACCTAAAAAACGAGAAAAGGTTCTTATTATTCATCCGGGATTTCATCGGCTTGTTCCGTCTGATCAGACCAATTTTTATAAACCCGATATGCAGGCAGTTGCAGCAAAGCATTTTGATAATTTTGTCGTATCAACAATAGGACAGAAGCCGACCTTTTCGGAGATTGACTCAACCTTGGATTTAACGGTATGGTCTGATTATGTCATCTTTATGACTATTAATGCTTCTTTCAATAAAGAACAGGTTGAAATGCTTAAACGAGTAATTACCTTTAAACACGGCAAGGTCATTACGGTTGCACTTCGTTCACCAACTGATATTTTTGCATACCCGTTTGCTCCGACTCATCTTATTACGTATGGTCATAATGAAGAACAATTACATGCATTATTTAAAATCATTACCGGTAAAGCAAAAGCAACCGGTAGAATTCCGCTGCATTTTGATGCTGCGCGCATGGCGCTTTTAAAATCACGAAACATTAAACGTCTTCCGCCTCCGAAGGAAACTCCGCGAGTATAACGAATATTATAACCGGTGCTTTTATCACGGTATATCGTGATGTACGGATCTATTCAGTGCTTCTATTAATATCGCATTATGCTGAACATATACTACTCAGTAATAATAGTAACACGAAAACAATAATAATAGCAAAATTATATTTGACAAAAACCGGAAATGCGTTATAATATTACAATAATAATAAACGTAACACGATTATGAAAGGAGCTGGTATGCATATTCCGGATGGATTTCTTGATGCTAAAACATGGATTAGTATGAGTGTTATTACCACAGCGATTATCGGCTGGAGTTTGAAAAAGACAAATGAAAGTATCGGTGAAAAACAAGTTCCATTGATGGGCATAAGCGCAGCATTTATTTTCGCTGCACAAATGCTGAATTTTCCGATTGCCGGCGGTACGAGCGGACATTTTCTCGGCGGTTGTCTGGCGGCACTTTTACTTGGACCGTATGCGGGATTGATTGTGATGTCATTAGTATTTATCGTGCAGTGTTTTTTATTTCAGGATGGCGGATTAACGGCATTGGGGGCAAATATTTTTAATGCCGGTGTCGCGGGCGGCATGCTGAGCTATGTGTTATTGCGACTATTTGGAAAAGTACTGAAAGGAAATACCGGATTTTATGTAAGTACGTTTATTGTTGCATTTCTTAGTGTTCTCAGTGCTGCGGTTATGGCATCATTACAACTGGCATTTTCGGGAACATATCCGCTTGATAAGGTATTAGTGGCAATGACTTCAGTTCATGCACTGATTGGCATTGGTGAAGCAATAATCACTATTGGTATTATTTCATTAGTACGGTCGGTACGTCCGGATTTAATAGAAGATAACTTGAAAGGAATTCTAACATGATACGATTTATCATTGGTGCACTGCTGATGGCAGCGGCATTAGTTATTTTCATTGCGCCGTTTGCCTCACAAAGCCCTGACGGATTAGAACGAATTGCAATGGATAAAGGATTTGAGCATCATGCAGAGGGGCAGGAAGTGATTAAAAAAACCGTATTACCTGACTATTCAATTCCGGGCGTGCAGTCTGAATATTTTTCAACCGTGCTTGCCGGACTCGCCGGAGTGCTTTTCATCACCGGATTAGGGATGATTATTGGACGGCTTTTATATAATAAAAGAAAACAGTCATAAAGATAGTATACAATACGTGCATTTATATGTATAATAATGAGATGAATATACCGAAGCAGACAGCTATAAAACAATTACGTACTATATTTGGTCTATAAAATGCACTACCCGATAGAACACTATCAAAAACGGTTATCCGTCTTACATAGCCGTGATCCGCGCATAAAAATTATTCTGATAGTCCTTACGGTTATTTCAGTAGTAACAACACCATTTAAAGGTTTTTCCATATATGATTTTCTGCCGTTTATCGGGTTTGCCTTCATACTGCTCGTATTAACCGGTATGTCAAAAATTCCGGTTCGATTCTATATGTATCGGTTACTTCCTATATTTGGTTTTACTTTTTTAATAGCGGTGTTTATACCGTTTTTTAATGACGGGAAAGAAAAAATAACACTACGGATTCTCTCCTATACGTTATTGTTAAGCCGGCAGGGCTGTATACTTTTTCTTAATGCTATGCTGAAAGCGCATCTTGCCGGATTGGCATTGATTATTCTTCTTGTAACAACACGCTTCCCTGATTTAATAAAGGGTTTAGAAAAATTAAAAGTTCATAGTTTGTTTTTATTATTGTTATCGTTTTTTTATCGGTATATCTTTGTGCTGCGCAATGAAGCACTTCGATTGGAGCGGGCTCGTGATACACGATACTTCGGCGGAAGATTTTTTTATCAGATTGGTGTATACGCACGTATGATAGGAACGTTATTTTTACGTGCCTATGAACGAGGGGAGCGTGTATATCAAGCAATGATTGTACGCGGGTATACCGGGAAACCGGTTTTATATAATCCGCTGCGATTGTGTTCAGCTGATTGGGTATTATTATCAGTTATTGGTTTTTTAATTCTCGTAATACGTATTGCAGGAGTATATTATCGTGAACTATTCCGTTAAAATAAAAAATCTCAGTTATCGTTATCCTGATGGCAAGAGTGTCTTAAAAAACATTCAGTTACGTATTGCTGAGAATGAATGTATTGGTGTCGTCGGTGCAAATGGTGCAGGGAAATCAACGTTATTAAATCATCTTAATGGCATACTCCTTTCTAATAACAAAATAACCATTGCACAGAAACTTTTGAATAAACGCAGTGCCCGTTCCATTCGCAAAATTATTGGTGTGGTTTTTCAAAATCCTGATGATCAGCTTTTTTCAGCAACAGTATTTGATGATATAGCTTTCGGTCCGTTAAATCTCGGACTTTCTGAAAAGGAAGTAAAAGATCGTGTACAGACGGCTTTGCAGGCAGTCGGTATGAACGGATATGCTGAAACCTCCCCGTTTCATTTGAGCTTCGGTCAGAAAAAACGTATATCGATTGCAACGGTGTTATCAATGAATCCGTCGATTCTGGTATTAGATGAACCGACCTCAAATCTTGATCCGGCAGGCAGGCGGCTTATTGCTGATATTTTAAAACATCAAAAAATGACGCGTATTATTGCAACGCATGATCTTGAGTTGGTGCTGGAAATATGCACACGAGTTGCCGTCATTCATCATGGACGAATAGTAAAGGTAGGTAAGCCGCGAACATTATTGAAAAATAAAAAACTAATGTGTGATTGCAACCTTGAAGTTCCGCATTCATTGCGATATAAACATCATCATGATTAAAAATAATACAACAGTATATAGCAGCATGGTATTTATTATCATAACAATATGTGTACTGGGATGTATTCTTGGTATACAGCGATGCAGTAAAACGGAGAGCTCTCCGCCAATCAGTGAAGAGCGATATACAGTATTGCATCAAGCATTGTCAAATCAAATCATGCGTGTTCTTGCTGACCGCAGACTTTATTACGGAGTACGGGTTGGAATTGATATCAGAACGATTAGCGGGAAACAGTCATTATATCATTGTCATCCCGAGAGTAATTTCATTCCGGCATCTGCGGCGAAAATATTTCCTTCAGCAATCGCACTTGACCTGCTCGGATCTGATTATCAGTATACAACGCCGATATATTATAGCGGTACAATTTCAAACGGAGTTTTATACGGGGATATATATATCGTCGGTACCGGTGATTCCATGCTGACAACCGCTGATTTAGAGAAGTCCGCTGCTGAAATAAAAAAGCAGGGCATCACTGCGCTTATTGGTGATATTGTATACGATATATCATATTTTGATGAAGAAGCAACCCGTTTCGGCAAACAGGCGCGTAATTTATATGCACCGCCCTGTGCATTAACGCTTAATTTTAATAGCATTGATCTTATGCTGATTGAGCATCCTGAAATACAGTTAGTGCCGATTCCGAAAACTCGATATGTCAAGATGAGTTGGGATCTGACCATGGAAAAGAGTGAACGTCCATCACGTCCCGCAATGACCTATACCATGCGCCCTGATGGTGATACCTATCGTATACAGGGTATTGTAACCTATTGGACAAAAGCGATTAACTATCTTCGGCTTGGTGTTTCTCGTCCCGGATTATATACAGTAACGGTCTTTGATGAAATACTGCATAAAAACGGAATAACTCATACCGGAGGATTAAAAAAAGGTATCGTGCCGCAGGATGTTCAACTATTAACAAGTATACAATCAATACCGCTTTCTGAGCATGTGTTATCCATGAATCGGCAAAGTAATAATGTTATTGCTGAGATGATAAATAAAAAAATTGGTGCTGAATTCAATTCAGTACCGGGAACACGGGAAAAGGGTCTCGGGGTGATGAAGAAATATCTGCAGGAGCGTATACGATTTAAACCTGAACGTTTTATGATTGCGGATTCATCGGGTTTATCTAAAGAGACTCATTTTACGCCGAATCAGTTTTCATCGGCATTGGTATATTTTTACCATCGGAAAAATATCCGTGATACGTTTATTGAATCATTAGTCGTACAGGGACATGATCCGCATGCAAAAACACCGGTTCCGCCGGACTCAATACGTATGCTGGTGAAAACAGGCACGCTTTCCGTAACGGGGGTCAATACGGTTGTCGGATATATTTTTCTTGATGCAATCAATGAGGTATATGTTTTTTCGGTTTTAGCAAATAGAGTTCAACCGGGAGAGATGACTTTTTCAGGGACATTAACGAATCCGATTATGCGGGCAATTATACAAGCATTAAAAGAAACTATGCCGGATACGGCTGAATTATAATGATGATGCTCCGGCGGTACGTTTATTATACTATGCTCATGGCAATAGCGCTATCATTGGTATTATGTTCATCGCATGTCATTGATACTGAGTCCTTGGAAAAAGCAGAAGATATGATAATCCTCGGGTATTATGAACCGTCATCATGTCCGATACCAATAGAAAAAGTGCGGTTTGATTCGTGTACACATGTTGCTCATTGTTTTGAACAGTTTGATGCCCGTACCGGTGCGGTATCTGATACGCTTAATCATGAACGTTTTATCAGTATTATGAAGTCGAATAAGTGTATACCGTTATTGAGTATCGGCGGCGGGCACACTGGGCGGGATACTGCATTTCGTGAAATTATGAAACATGCGGCACAACGAAAGAAATGTATAACAAACGTAATCACCATGTGTCATCGGTATGGGTATGCGGGAGTTGATATAGATTATGAATCTCCGGCGTCAGTGGAAGATGCGCATAACCTGATTGTGTTTATGCAAGAATTGCGATCGATGATGAATGCACAAAGTGAAGCGATGCTCTTGACCATTGACACTCCGATTCGTCTCCATCGCGAATTTTTCAGTATTACACAATTAGCGCCACTCGTTGATTATATCAATGTAATGGCGTATTTACCGTTATCATTCTCAGAGGAAAGTCCGTCCTGGCATGTAGTATATGGTCAGGTTAATGTGCTGCAGGCGGTTGATTTTTATACCAATAATATGCCGCGTGATAAATTGCTCCTCGGATGCGGATTATTCGGATTTGAGTTTACGCCGGGGACAACATGGGATACCGCAGTATTTAAAAAGAATTATGAATTAATTAATAAAATACAACAAGGGTGGCGTCGATTATGGGATGCATCGGCATCAACTCCCTATCTCGTTTCGCCAAGCGGCAAGAAATGTTTAACGTATGAAGATGAAGAATCATTGATGATTAAAGCGAACTATGTTCAGGAACATGGGTTAGGGGGTATGGCAGTGTGGGCATTAGGGTGGGATTCACTTGAAAATGAAGTGCAGCCGTGTTTTACTGCATTGGGTGCTTTGCATAAAAGAAATATTCCGTAAATACAAGGAGCAGATACCATGAAAAAAAATCTATTACTAATCGCAGTTTTGATGCTGCTGATGCTGACAGCATGTGAAGAACTTGAACGCTTGATTCAGGAAAAACGGACATTAAAAGAATGTCAATTTACAATTAAAAGCGTTGAAAATGTTCATTATAATATACTCATTCCTGATCGTATTACTTTTGATGTTCGTATCGGAGCGAAAAATCCGAACGAAGAATATGATGCAACATTGGGTAAAATGGATTATGAATTATTCGTTAATGATGATTCACTTATTAAAAGTTCTTTGGATAAAAAAGTTGTTATTCCGAAAAGCGGGAGTACTGACTTTCTGGTTCCTATCGACTTGAATGTAATGGATATCGGTTTAGCAACGGCGAAAGTAATTAAAGAAGGGTCAGTACGATATACCGTTATCGGAACAGCATATATTCATACAAAAATTGGTGATATCAAATTCCCGATAAAAATTGTCGAAGGTGAATGGAGCGCTGCTCATATTCACGAAATGGAATAATTACTGTACGACCATGTTTACTAATCGCCCCGGTACGTAAATTATTTTAATAATAGATTTACCGGAAATATGCGTTTTGACTTTGTGATGTGATTGTGCCTGTGATTTTATATCATCCACTGGAGTATCCGGCGTAATACGCATATCACCACGCAGTTTCCCGTTTACTTGAATTGCAATAGTAATTTCTTCATCCTGCGCTGCGTGTGCATCAAATTCAGGCCATGCCGCTTCAAATAATGATACTGTATTTCCAAGCAGTGAGTTTATCTCTTCACAAATATGCGGCGCAAATGGAAAGAGCAGTCTGATTGCAGTATCAATAAGCGTACGCAGGAGCGGCAGGTTCAGTTCGTCTGCTTTTTTAGTGCCGATATACTTCAGCCCTGCATTGGTAAATTCCATAATCGCACTGATAGCAGTGTTAAAATGAAATGCCCCTTCAATATCGACCGTAACTTTTTGTATGGTTTTCTGTAAAATACGATAGATGTTTCGGTCATCATGATTGCTGATATTAGGAGCAGTATTGCCGAGTGATGATACATGGTGTATATGCATTGTTGAAAACCGCCAGAAGCGATTCAGGAAGCGCCATGCGCCTTCAACGGAATCATCATTCCATTCCGCATCTTTTTCAGGCGGTCCGAGAAATAATGTGTAAATACGTACTGTATCAGCACCGTATCTGTCAATTAATGGAAGCGGTGCAACAACATTAGATTTTGACTTACTCATTTTCATAAGCGTTGCAGTAATGGGCTCACCGGTTTTTATATACGTTCCGTCTTGTACCTCATCAGCGCTTACCCATTCACGTGATGTTGAGGCATATAATGCTTGTTTACATATCATTCCCTGAGTAAATAGATTTTTAAAGGGTTCCTTAAAATTGATATGCTTTTGATCATAGAGGGCTTTTGTAATAAAACGGCTGTATAATAAATGCAGCACGGCATGTTCAATGCCGCCGATATATTGATCAACCGGCATCCAGGTATTAACCTTTTCTCCCCATGGACGCTGCTGATCACGCGGATATAAATATCGCAGATAATACCACGATGAGTCAACGAAGGTATCCATCGTGTCAATTTCTCTGCGTGCCGGTTTCCCGCATGTTGGACAGGTTGTATGAATAAAATCCTCGGCATCTGCAAGTGGCGATATCCCTTTAGGATGAAAATCAACCGTATCCGGCAGATGAACGGGAAGATCACTCTCCGGTACCGGTACAATACCACAGTCATTGCAATAAATAATCGGGATGGGAGCTCCCCAATACCGTTGGCGGCTGATGAGCCAATCACGAATACGATAGTGAATGCTTCGTTTGCCAAAATTATTTTTTTCAGCATAATCGCTGATATTTTTAATCGCTGTCCGATTTGGTTGACCGTTGAACGGACCGCTGTTTATTTGAATGCCATCTTCAATATATGCTTCAGTCATTGCTGATGCATCACGTGGGTTTTCTTCTGCCTGAATAACTACTTTAATGTCAATATTGTATTTTTTTGCGAATTCGAAATCACGCTGATCATGTGCCGGTACTGCCATAATAGCACCGGTACCGTATTCATATAAAACAAAATTAGCAATATACAAAGGAATACTGTCACCATTAAACGGATTAATGGCATAGTGTCCGGTAAACATTCCTTCTTTTTCTGTTCCTTCAGCGGATCGCTGATATTTATCTTCAGCAGTTAGTTTTTTAATAAATGCGGTAAGCTCCCGGGTATTCGGCTGATCAGCAATGAGTTTTTTAAGAATAGGTGATTCGGGAGCAATTGCCATATAGGTAACACCATAAATAGTATCCGGTCGCGTGGTAAAAATCGGAAAGTCTTCGCCGGTGTCCAATTTAAAAATAACCTCAAGCCCTTCGCTCCTGCCGATCCAATTTTTCTGCATCGTTTTTACACGTTCCGGCCATTCATCTAATAATGACAAGTCATCAAGTAACCGTTGTGCATAGTCGGTAATTTTAAAGAACCATTGTTCAAGTTCACGTTGCTCAACCGGTGAATCATCACGTTCACATTTACCGTCAATAACCTGCTCATTTGCTAATACGGTTTGACATTTCGGGCACCAATTAACGTTCGACTTCTTTTTATAGGCTAAACCGTTTTTATAAAGCTGCAGGAATAACCATTGTGTCCATTTATAGTATCCCGGATGGCATGCTGCAATTTCACGATCCCAATCATAACTAATACCCCATTGCCGGAATTGTGATTTAAAATCGGCAATGTTTTCATACGTCCATTTTTTCGGGTGGATATTTCGTTTAATAGCGGCATTTTCAGCCGGCAATCCAAACGCATCCCATCCCATCGGCGCAAGAACATTATACCCCTTCATTTTTTTATATCGAAAAACTGCATCACCGAGAATATAATTTCGACCATGTCCGACATGCATTTTCCCTGATGGATAGGGGAACATCATGAGGGTATAGTATTTTGGTTTATTGTCATTTAAATTGCAGTGAAAATAACTGTGTTGTTCCCAATGCTCAAACCATTTGGTCTCAATGCTTTTAAAATTATACAGAATGTCTGTCATTATTATGCTCCATACTCTGTGTACGTATATACATCGGAACGATAGGTATATCAAAATCAGTATTGTGCGTCAATGCTCAGAATATTGTATTATTCTTTTCTGATAAGACGGGTATATATTGTTCTCACAAAGCAGCATGGGGGAGCGAAACAAGAATAATTACTGAAGATTGTAAATGAGGAAATATGTTATGATCAACAAGATACTATCATTACGAATGTATAATGTTATAGTATCAGAGAATGCTGTGGTAACATGGAATACGGGAATTAATGTTCATTGTTTGTAAAATAAAACTATTGATAATCAGTTTAATACGATCAATCAGAAAGTTGGAGTCGCGAATGCGGTGCTTCGTGTTTGCAGATATACTGTTTTAAAAGGGCATATGGACTATCAATACGTAACGAGGGGGGCGTGTATTACAGGGAAAGATTATTACTGAACCCTGCTGATAATATATTCAGTGTGCGGCGGTGCGGTAATACGCGGCTGTACATTTTTCCATGTACCGCGCGGGAAGGTAAGATGCTGCAGCGTATGTTCAAAATGCGTCATGGCAATACCAATATCAATTTTTTGCAAATCGGATGTTTTGAATGTTTTTAATACAACGGAATAACTCGGGGCACGGTAACAATAAAAATGGTGCATGTTGTTTTTTGAATCCTGTACAATACGCCATGGCTGTCGGTTTGATGCTGAGGGTCCGAGTCGTACCATTTCAAATGCCTCCGCAGCAGTGCCGGCAGCATCTTTTGTCAGCGGTATATTAAATGATCCGTTGAAGAATAAATCAGACCATGGCTTTCGTTTTTTCGCACCGGCAATAATACATGTTGCTGAATCAACAAGCGCACGTTTATCTGCAGGATGACCAACCGGCGATATGACCGGGATTTCTTCATTTTCTTTCAAAGCCATCTCAGTGGATAGTGTTGAGCGATTAAAAATTCCTCCTAACCAACATGTTGCAAGATTCAGTGCAGTTAATTCCAGAATAATATTTTCAAAACACCATCCGCAATCAAGTAGGGCGGGATCCTCTTTCGTAATGGCACATACAATATATGAATGTGCATTTTTAATCAGCCCATAGGTTCCGAACCGCTGTAATGCTTTCGGATTATCAAAAGGCGCTTGAATAAGGGAACAGCGAAGAGATGTCCCCAGCGGACCATGGGAAAAGCGGTGCAGGATATGTGCAATTGATTTCTGTTCGCCTGATGAGAGAGGGTGTTCCTGAGAAAAGGTTCGCCATGAGGTTCTTCGACGAATAAGTTCGGTAATTGGTTGTGAAAAGAATGTCGTCATGTTATTGAAAGACCTGTACCAGCGAGCGTAAATTATGCTCCATAATGTTTAAATATGAATCACGCTGTATAGAGTGATAATCACCGAAGCAGTCAATGCAAATAACCGAAAATGATTTTTGTTTTTTTAACAGCCGCATAAAACGAGCAGAGCAATATGGTGGTACAATCAGCACTGAACAGTGTTTCTGATTCATCTGCTCGGCAAGTGCTGTAATAAAAGTTTGTATATCATCAGTCGTGTCAGGGGGATAAACTGCCCGAAGACAATGAAAATTATATCGATCACTGAGATAGCGCATTGTGTCACCAATCGCGAAATAATTTGATAGTGAGAGGCGGCTGATGTTTTCAGTGTATTTTTTATGGAGTTGTGATATTCGCTGTGAATAACTTTGTGCGTTCTTTAATATTAATTCAGCCCGATTCGGCGAACAATGAATAAGCCGTTCGGTCAATGTGCCGATCCAGCCAAGAACAATAAACGGATCAAGCGTTTGTGCAAATCCATGTACGGCTGTTGAGCGCGGCGGATTATCGGGAACAAATTCAGCCAATACAGTGATATCGGGGGCAATACGTCGGCTGCCGTTATTAATGGTATATACCGGCAGGTCAGCCCGATTGGCAAGTGAAATGAATGAATCAGTCCATGGTTCGGTATCACGATCAAATCGAATGAAAAGATCACAATGACGAAGTAATTCTAAATCACTTTGTCCGTAGCTGACTTCATCAGGACTGCCCGGGGTTCCATTAATAATACGCACTTCTGCAACACCTTGTGAGAGGTTTTCGACAATATCACCAAGTATAATTGATGAGCAAACGATTTTCAGATGATTTGTATCAGAAAATGGTTTTCGCATTGATGATGT